>NZ_QJSK01000050.1:0-719 GCF_003426095.1 Paraliobacillus sp. X-1268 | reverse complement strand
ACCCGAAGTCGGTGAGGTAACCTTTACAGGAACCAGCCGCCGAAGGTGGGGCCAATGATTGGGGTGAAGTCGTAACAAGGTAGCCGTATCGGAAGGTGCGGCTGGATCACCTCCTTTCTAAGGATAAATGAAAAGCGTAAGCACGCGTTTAACGACGTATGAACTGGACTGAACCGAAGGAGATAAAGAAAACACAACGAACGAAAGTGAGTTGATGTTGCCTTATCGTACGGAGGAGAAGGAAGTTTACTAGTCGTTGCGTGCTAGAAGCTGGACATAATAGGAAAACATACTGTGTGGTTTGGTTCAGTTTTGAGAGATCAATTATTGATCCCTCCGTAACTCTTAATTTTACATTAGAATGGGCCTGTAGCTCAGCTGGTTAGAGCGCACGCCTGATAAGCGTGAGGTCGGTGGTTCGAGTCCACTCAGGCCCACCATTCTACTACAAATTATGGGGCCTTAGCTCAGCTGGGAGAGCGCCTGCCTTGCACGCAGGAGGTCAGCGGTTCGATCCCGCTAGGCTCCACCATTCAAATTATGTACCTTGAAAACTAGATAAGAAGTTAGGAAGCGAGAAGGATTGTACTTTGTACAAAACAGAACGTGAGCCTAACATATGACAAGACATCATATCAAAGTAAGAAGAACCAAACGCTTTTATTAACTAATATAGTTAAGTAAGAAAGGGCGCACGGTGGATGCCTTGGCACTAGGAG
>NZ_QJSK01000004.1:0-198336 GCF_003426095.1 Paraliobacillus sp. X-1268 | reverse complement strand
ATTCATCGTACAGTTGATTTGATTTCTCCACCAAATTCGCACTGTATTTTTCAATCGCTTTTCGCCAAACAAACGTAAATTTATTGGCATTTGCTTCTATTTTGGTGCCATCAATAAAGATCGCTTCCTGGTCAATCAGCTCTTCTTTCACCAGTTGGCATCGAAATTGTACAAAACATTGGCGTAACAGTTCTTGTACTTCTTCATTGACTCGAAAACGATTAATCGTTCGATAGCTTGGCTCATAACCTTGCGCTAACCACATCATACGTACACTATCTTTCAGTAATGATTCAATTTTTCTTCCAGAGAAAACAGATTGCGTGTAAGCACATAAAATAACCTTCATCATCATGCGTGGATGATAAGCAGGACAACCTGTTTCATGTAAGAAAACAGAAAATGCTTTATCAGGTATTTGTTCTACTAAGTCATGGATCGTATAGGCAATATCATTTTTTTGTAATTTCATTTCAAAATCTAACGGCAAAATTACTTGATTCATGTTATAATCTTTAAACATAAGGATACCTCCGATTGTTATTGTGTGGTACTTTAATTTTATCAGAAGGTATCCTTTTTTACTTACTAAAATTTTCGATTTTATAAAAAAGTTGCATCTTCCAACTACCGTTGGAAGATGCAACTTTTTATTGTTTATCTGAGTTTTGTCCCAGCCTCTTTTTATTAGGCTTTCCGTCCATTCTTAAACAACAAGCTAATATAAATCATCATTGATGTAATAACAGAGAAAGCTGAAACTAAGTAAATGAAGCTATAGCCAAAGCTTGCGGCAATTAAGCCAAATGTCATTGCACCAACACCGACACCAAGGTCAAAGGATGCAAAGAAAGTAGCATTAGCCATTCCTTTACGGTTAGCTGCAGCTTCATTAATTGCCCATGCTTGTAAAGCAGGTTGAACACTTCCAAATCCGAGTCCATAGAACGCAGCCGCGATATATAAAACGAGAGAGTTTGGTAACCAAACTAATAAGAGCATCGCAGTTACAATCATGAGTGTGCCAGGAAGAAATACGGCAATATGACCTTTAGCGTCATAAAGTCTACCAGCAAAACTCCGTGATATCATTAAGAATAGAGCATAGAAGAGAAAGTAAATGCCAATTCCTTCAATACCTTTTTGTGTTGCGTATAGTGGTAGAAAAGACGCAATACCACCAAATGTTACGGTAATGAAGAAGAGTAAGATAGCAGGTTTAATCGCACTTTTCTCAAAAATATCAAATTTAATAGTTGCCGCTTTATGTTGTGATGCCTCGATCTTTTTATAACGTATGCGTGTTGACAATAAAAAGGAAACAAAACCAAGTGATCCACAGATTAAGAACAGCTGTGGAAAGCTAATAATATCTACTAATGCCAATCCAAGTGCTGGACCAAATGCGAGTGCTAAATTCCCAGATAGCCCAAAATAGCCCATTCCTTCCCCGCGTCGCTTAGGTGGAATTAAATCCGTTGCAATCGTTCCAGTTGCAGTTGTAGAAAATCCCCAACCAACCCCTTGTACCATACGCATCACAATCAGAAAACCAATACTTGTAATAATAGAATAGGAGGCAACAGATAAAACGAAAATTCCGAGTCCAATCATATAAACAAATTGTCGTCCTTTTGATTCGAGAGCATGTCCAGCATATGGCCGGAATAATAGTGCGGAAAATGTAAAAATACCAGTAATTAACCCAATTAATTGATCACTTCCACCTAGCTCTTGTACGAACAGAGGAATCGTAGGCAAAGTCATTTGAAACCCGAGAAAAATAAAAAAGTTTGCCATACATATTAAGGCAAAATCTTTCGTCCAAATCTTATCTTCATTTATTGCTGTCTTTGTTTGCGTCCGTGCATTATCTGCCATAATTATATTCCTTCTTTCTTTCGGCACTCGAAATATATTATACACAAGATAAAAGACTTTGTTAACTAGATTCGCCGATAAGTATAGAATTTATCAATTTTGGCTTTGATAATGGTGAGAGATGAGTCGAATGGGCGCGTGATCAATCGAGCGAACGCAGCACGAATCGGGCGAAAACTCAGATAATCGGGCGAACGCAAGCCGAATCGGGCGAAACTCAGAATGATAAGGCGATCGCCATCTAGGTCAGTCATCTAATAAAGACAGAAGTGAGTATACAATGCCTTTTGTTTTACCAACATAAGATAACTTCATATTAGCCAGTAGACGCTTGACGATGTGGCTCGATTTTAATTGTAAAAATGCTTTAGCTTGTCGATTCGTGATAGTAGATCCAAATAATAGCGCATATTCTTTCAATGCTTGGATATGTGCTTCTCTATTTTTTACTTTACAAACTGGGCAGATCCAATAGCCATGTGCACGATTCATGATTACCTTTTTACAAACAGGACACCAAACACCATTTCTAATATTACTTCTATTAATCTGATACTTTTCGATCACATTATACGTTTTAGGCGTATGGTTATTTTTCAGCTTATTAGCAAGTTTCTTGAGTTGTTCTTTCGTATAATAATTAGCTTGGTATTGTTGTAAAAGTTCATCTATTCGGAGTGAGAGGTGGTGGTTGTCCACGATATCGGGTTCTCGCTGATTGAATTGAAGAATCACATTGGGATGGGTAAATGATACGAGTGTATGAATCGGTAAGAAGGGGAAACCGTTTCTCATAATATAGCTTTCAAGATGCCTTTTTTGGATAGCGGCTTGGTGGAGGGGGTTTTTGTAACTGTTCTTTTTTCCATCAAGTGTTCGAATCATTTGGTCAGATTGGTTGAACGTGATTTCTCCTTTGAAATTTTTTGCTTTAATAATAATACCTAATCTAGGTGTTAAAAGTAAGGCATCAATCTGGAAATAGTCACTAACACAGGGTAGTCGCAAGTCATACAAAATGAAAGCTGATTTTAGATGTAATAACTGAAAAGGATAAGCAAGAGAGGATTCGCCATAAAATCCACTAGTATACTTACCATATACATGCTCTAATTGTTGGAACATTGGCTCACGGTGTAAGAGTCTAGGCATAAGCACTTCTAACTGTTTGAGTTCTGGATTTTTTTGTAGGGGTTTTATAATCAAGATATTAATTCCTCTCTTTATGAATAGTAGTAGCGCTTTTCAAAAGAGCGCTACCAAATCAAAATTATTTAATCAATGTATCTAAATGATAAGATGACGTTTTTGCATAACCACTTTGTTTAATATCTAAACAACCTAATAATCTTGTCACCACAGTAGCTGAATCAACTTGTAAAAAGTGACGTGCTTCTTTGTTTGTAATCTGTGGACGATAAAGTAATGCATAGTCATGTAAGGCAATGATATGCGCGCTATTGGAACGGCTATGGCAGCTAGTGCATTTCCAGTAGCCTTGTTTACGTTGCATCATTTCTTGTTTGCATTTGCGACACCATACACCATTTCGAATGTCTTGTGTTGGAATCTGATGTTTCTTAATCACATTATAGTTTTGTGGTCTGTTTTGATTTTTTAGTTGATTTGCGAGGTACTCTAGCTGGTCGATTTGATAGAATCGCTTTTGATAGATGGAACGTAGCATGGTAATACGCTGTAGTAAAAACTTGCTTTTAACCATATCATCGAAGTTGCTATCAAAGTTCAAAATTACTTTTGGGTGTGTAAAGGTAACGATAGGGTGAAGCGGTATCGGAGGGAGTCCATGTTGTTCTAGGAATTGGTGAAGGTGTGCTATCTGGGTGTTTGCATCATGTAACGGATTTGGGGCCGTTATTGTTTCGCCATTATTCAGGTATGTAAATTTTCCGATTGTGTTAAAGTTAAGTTCATTTTTAACATGCATAACTACAATCAAATAGATAACATAGGGTGTGATAATGAGTGCGTTTAATTTGAAATAGCCTGCGTCTTTTTTAGGAAGCCGTAAATTATAGAAGATGAATTTTTGATATAACTCTTTCTTATACAGTAATTCATTTAACACATTGGTACCTAGATAGGCATTTGCAATCCTTTTGTGATGATAGTGAAGTTTTTGGTAACTTGGATTTCCTTGATGTAGTCTAGGTATAAGTGCATCTAATTGTTTGTGTTCACTCGTTTTTATATTAGGAAATAGGATCAGTTAGTTTACCTCCTTTGCTTTTATTAGATTATAAAATAATAATCAAAAAAATTCCATAAATAATTACAATTATTTTACAAAATTTTAAAGTGTAACAAAATGACAATTAATTGTAGATGAATCTTTCGTTCAGATAGCTTAAATAACGTAACTTTCTCACTTAAAATAAGCGCTAATCTTTGTGTGTTGCGTTTCGACTATATTTGTTATACTACTTGACATTCATTAAAAAGGTCTGCTTTCTAAAAGATTGTTGTCAATGACAGAATTACTATAGACTCTATCTTAACTGCCATGTTGATTTCCGCTTCAGGCAGTCGCTTTCCGCGGGCAAGTCTTCAGCTAACTTCGTAAAGAAAATCGTTTTACGAAGTGGATCTTCAGATCTTGCTTTTCCAGCAGGAGTCGACTGCCTTACGCTACAATCAATCCGTATAATGCTGAACAACTATTGTGATAAGCACAATCAATCTTTATGACAAGCAGATAATGTATTACTTTTAAAGTCTGTCCAGCGACCGATTGCCTGTTTTATAAACTAATTCGAATAGCTATTCAAAGAAGCATAGCAGTGGCAGCTTTGTATGCAGTTGATTTAATTTTTGCTAACTTATATTTTAATGACAAATAACAAACATTTTATATGATGCTTAATTAGCAGACTAAACTAGTGGATCAATCGAGATGGGCGACACTCCTGCAGGAACAGCACGGGCTGAAGATCCACTTGGAAGCGTTTTTTGCTTCCAAGTTAGCTGAAGCCGTGCCTGCGGAAAGGGAGCCCATTTCGCTTGAGGAGCGAAGCAGTTATATTTACCACAGAGTTTCTCTCAAGTTCGTAAGATGATTTCAAAAGAAGCGTGAAGTCAAGGTCTATTATGGATTGTGAGACTTCCAAGTAATACCGATACTTAAATGCCTGATTCACTCTGCAAAAGTTATAAATAATAAATAAAAAATAATAATCAAACAAAAAGAAGCTCCATATTCGGAACCTCTCTAATTAAACCATCCTTTACGTTTGAACCATGCATACATCGTAATTGACATGGCAGCCATAACAATAAGTACGATAAAATAGCCATATTCCCATTCGAGTTCAGGCATGTTAACAAAGTTCATACCGTAAATTCCAGCGATGAAAGTTAATGGTGCAAATATAGAGGTGATGATGGTTAGGACTTTCATCACTTCATTTGTTTGGTGTGAGTTTAATGACAAATAATTATCACGGATATCGTTAGCCACTTCACGATTCGATCCAACCATTTCCGATAATTTAATCAAATGGTCATAAATATCAGCAAAGTAGACTTTGCGATCGTTAATACCACTTAAATGACTTGAATTTAACATCCGGTAAAACAAATCACGCACAGGATTAATTGTATGTCGTAATTGTAAAAGCTGATGTCTAATATCAAATAATTTATCAAGTAGTGCTGGCATTGCCTCTTGGTTTGAATTATCTTCTACCTTATTAAGCTCATCTTCAATTGCATAAACAATTGGAAAGTACCGATCAACAATTTTATCTAACACTTCATAAAATACGCGATAGGGATCCCACAACTCTAAATCATGTTTCTTTATATACAATAAACGTTTCCAAACGCTTTCGATTTCAGTGGAAGCTTGTTTATGAAAAGTGACAATATAATTAGGATTAAGGAAAAAATCGTGTTCTAATTGTATTAAATCGTCTGGTTGAAGCGCATGCATAATGAAAAAACTAAAATCATCATAATAATCTAACTTGGCACGTTGTAAGTTTTGGAGACAATCTTCAACTGCTAGTGGATGAAAGTCTAAACTATCGTGCAAATAATGCACTTCTTTATCACTAGGTTGATCAAAGTCAATCCAATACCATTTGTAGGCTTCTTGTTTAAGTGCATCAAGGCTGTTCAGTTGCACTAATTCATTATTGTTATTTATAGCTAGAATATGTATCATCGACTATCACCTCTTCAAATAGTCTAGTATAGCTATTAAAAATAAACAAGTAATCAAGTAATCAGAAAAATTATAATATAGTAAGTATTACCTTATTAGTGCGCGGACTGTTTCTTGTTCTTTATGTAGGCATCATAGGAGTTCATAAATTGATAGTAATCATAGTCTGACATAATAATTTTTATCCCATACGTGTAATCAGCTGGTTCGTGCGCTTGTTCTTTCCAAATCACTTCACCAAAAATGTGATTGGTTGGTGCGAACAATCGTAAATTTATTACTATATGATCCCCAACTGAGAATGCAGTGGTAGTAGAAAAGCGTAACCCTTTGACACTTAGTTCATGTAAACGGATCTGACTACTTGTTTTATTGATACTTTCACAATTCATTACTTTAAATGTAGCTTCTGTTTCGGGAGAATCTGCAAAATGCGCACGTGCATGGTCTCTAGACAATGTGTTCACTCCTTTTTTGTATTTTCAGTAATGTTTTTAGACTACCGATAAACCGCTGTAAAGTCAATGAAAACAAGCAAAAATTAACATAAAACAACCTAAAAGTGACATATTCACTAATTATAATAACTATTAGCTAGTAAATAGTAATAATACAAGATAATGTGCTTATATGCATGTTATGATGAAATGACAATTAGTTAATAAAATGAGGGGGGAAAAACCATGTCTGATTTATATGTCTTTCTAGTATTAGCGATTATTATTGTGATAAGTGCAGTTTACACAAGATTGAGAAAAAAAGTGGGTTCAAGTTATGTCCAACAAAAGTTACAGGCGTTAAATGAGAACGAATACAAGATAGTCTCAGCTGTTCAACTACCAGAAGCGGAACGACTTGATCATGTGGTCATTTCGATATACGGAGTCTTTTTGATTAAAAGAGAAAATTATGATGGCTCTATTTATGGAAAGGAAACAGATGAAGAATGGCTTTTTCAAGTGAAAAAGAAACAGACACCATTCATTAATCCATTAAGAGCTAACGAACAAAGAAAGCAGCACGTAGCAGAATTTTTGCAATTAAATGAGAAGTACATAACGACTATTGTTGCCTTTTCGAACAAAGCTATTCTAGCAATTGATCCAAGTCTAATGAAGAATAAAACCGTCGTCTTGTATGATGATATCGTTGCAAGTATTGAGACGTATAAAACGCCACGCTTAAGTAAGGAAAACGTAACAAAACTAACAGAGAAACTGCAAACACTAGAAAAGGCTCACTCAAAGTGAAGCCTTTTCTAATGGAACATCTATTTTATGCAAATCAATAATGCGTTGATTACTACTGCCTCGAAAGGATAGTGTTAAGTCTTTTTTAGCTAAGATAAACGGCCCATCCACTAGTACGTCACAATAGGAAAGTAGCTCGCGTTGATGGACATCTTCTGCATCTATCAGCTGTTCGAGAGTATAACCGCTATATGCCCAGATATGTTTTCCTAAATCTTTCAATCGCTTTGCAACCTCTGCAACTTCTTTTGCTTGAAAAAAAGGCTCCCCACCTGATAAGGTCACATCTGTTAAAGGATTACTAGCGACCTCTTGGACGACTTCTTCTACGGACATCTCAATACCATTACGAATGTTCCAACTAGCAGGGTTATGACACCCTGGGCAGAAGTGAGGACAGCCTGCGAAAAAAATAACTGTCCGCAACCCTTCGCCATCGACAACGGAATCATGAATAATATTCATTACCCTCATTGCTTTGTATCCTTACTGCTTGTTTGGTGTTTGACACGTTGGCTTTCCTCTGCGCGTTTGGCAGAGTTCCACTTCTTCATGTCTCCAACAAGATAACCTGTGATTCGTCTGATCCGTTCGACTTTTTCTTGATCGTTATTATGACACTTAGGGCATTCGTTATCGATGATACCGGTATAGCCACAGCATGTACAACGGTCGACAGGGTGATTAATCGATCCGTAGCCAAAGTCATTCATTGACATCGTTTTAATCAGTGTATCAAGTGCTTTGGTGTTTTTTGAGACATCGCCATCACATTCAATATAGGAAATATGGCCACCATTACATAACTTGTGAAAAGCGCCTTCCTTTTTAATCTTATCAAATGCTCTTATTTTATAATAAACAGGTACGTGATAAGAATTTGTATAATAGTTACGATCAGTTACCCGAGGGATTTTACCGAATACAGCTTGATCATTTTTAGTGAACTTTCCTGACAAACCTTCAGCTGGTGTTGCGATTAACGAGAAATTTAAGTCATAACGCTCTGCAGCTAGATCAACGAACATACGCATATGTTCAACAATACGGTAGCCTAATTGATAGGCTTCATCAGACTCGCCGTGATGTTCACCTGTAAGTGCGACAAGTGCTTCAGCCAAACCAATAAAACCGATACTTAATGTGCCATGTTTTAAAACATCTGTTAACTGGTCACTTGCTTCTAACTGATCACTATCTTTCCAAACTTGTTGTCCGTAGAGAAAGGAGAAATGTTGTGCTTGTTTTTTTGCTTGAAACTGATAACGCTCGAGTAATTGTTTAATCGCAAGTGTCATATAATGATCAAGCTTTTCAAAAAATGCAGTTTCACTAGTTGTTAATAAAGCCATTTTCACTAAATTAAGCGAAGTAAACGATAAATTGCCACGTTGTACACCCGTCTCGTCTCCATGTCGATTAGCCATCACCCGTGTTCGACAGCCCATATAGGCTACTTCTGATTCAGGCGAACCGTCATAATAGGGATAATTAAATGTGGAATCGATAAAGCTAAAGTTTGGAAACAAACGTTTAGCAGTCGTTTCAAGTGCTAATTGATACAAGTCATAATTTGGCTCATCCGGTTCAAAATTAACACCTTTCTTCATTTTGAAAATTTGAATCGGAAAGATAGGTGTTTCTCCGTTACCAAGTCCTGCTTTTGTTGCGAGCAAGATATTCTTCATTACTAAACGACCTTCCATAGAAGTGTCCGTTCCATAATTAATTGATACGAATGGTACCTGGCCACCACCACGCGAGTGCATGGAATTGCAATTGTGGACAAAAGCTTCACAAGCTTGGTAAACATCACGATCAGTTTCATGCCATGCAATAGTTGCAATTTCTATACTTGTATAACGTGTCACATAGTTCGTCAAACGCTTTTTATGCTTTAAAAACGTTTTATATACATATGGTGCAAGATCAAAATCAAACATAGGGTAACTTTGTCCACCATGTTGCATGTTTTGATTAGATTGAAAAATAATAGACGCTAAAGCCATCGCACTTCCGATATCATTTGGTTCACGCATATAGCCATGTCCAGTATTAAAACCATCTTTTAAAATCTTACCAAGTGGAATCTGACAGCAAGTTGTCGTACCAGTTGGCATGAAATCTAGATCATGTGGATGGATGAAATTGTCTGCAATTGCTTGGCTGACATCCGTGCTTAACATTTTTTGTTTGGCATAATGTTTTGCTGCTTCTGATCCGAATTTCGACATCTGTCCCATCGGTGATTGGCCATCGACATTGGCATTCTCTTGGATAAGATCTTGATTACTTGCATAAACAATGTCGTCTAACGACTGTAATAGCATGTCTTCTGTTTCTATATGTGTGTGCATAGTTTATCACTCCGATTACAATATATTGTATTTATATACTGAAATAATCTATATATAGTACATATGAAATAGTTTAGCACGAAGATAGAACAGAAAACTGTGCGATATATCACAGTAGAAATTTTTTATCTTATAAAATAGAAAGAACGGATCCAGTGGCTAACTGAATCCGTTCCGATAAAGAAGGTGTGCTTATTGCTGTACAAATGTTTGACAATCAGTTTCTCTTTGGTTTGCAGCACTTTTACCATGATGGCTTACTACATAGATAGCTTCTGCGCTGCAATGATTCCCTTTCGCCCAGTACTTGCAATTGTGCACTTCACATAGAACATCTTTAGCCAATGCGCCCACCTCCTATGACAGTAGTTTATCAAGAACCATCAAAAATAATCCGTGTTAGTTATTGACAACTAAATCCTAAAATCCGTAAAAACTGTTTTCCAATTCATACAAAATACTATCGCCAATAATCAATAAAATGATCGCCATTGCAACATATGTTAGAACAACGCCGTAAAAAACATCAAGCCCACCTGTAGCAGGTGCTTTCTCTTTAATCGAAAAAACAGTCGCGAAACTCGCTATACTAGCAAGACTCATCGAAAGGATTAGTAAAATAATGCTGAAATCTTCAACACCTAAAATGGTGAATAAAACAGCAGCTAAAGCTGTCACTGTTGGTAAAACCATCAATATACCAAAACGAGTCATAACATTTAGAAAGGAAACGTCTGCTTTCATTAACTTTGCAACACCATATTTAACCGCAAGTAATAGCGCGAAAAAGATAATAAAAATAAAGAATGGCTTCACTACCATTTCAACAAATGGCGGTCTAAAATAAGATGATAAGCTAATATAAGAAAATAACGGAATCAGTAAAGAAAATAAAATCAGCGTAATCAGACCGTTTATTTTATTAGTTGGACCTGCATGTTTACTTGCCGCAAAAGGATTTGCTAATGCACTAGGAATGAAGTGCCAATATTGTTTGCTAATATCTTTTCCTTGCTGGACATAATCGGTTGTCTGACTAGGTGCTGTTCCTGTTGATTGTACAGGCTCTGTATCAGTGTTTTCCGTTTGTATGTGATCTATTTTCACCCCACAGTTTGTACAGAACTTTGCGTCTGACTCTAGTGGTGCTTGACAATTTGGACAATTCATTTTCATTTCCCCTTAGTTATAATTAATTTGTTTCAACAACACGTTCGACTGTGTTTTCATCATTAAATGACCAAAGGCCAGCATAATCAGCTACTAACCAGCTAGCTTCATCGGCTTGATATACGAATGTGATTTCCCATTCATTAATCTCCTCGGCGGTATCTATCTCTTCATCGTCTACATAGTAGGTTGCTGCATCATCGTAATAAAACGCAGCATTTACACTTAATTCATATGTATCGTCTGTTTGATACAAGTAGAAACTATCTAAATCAACAACAGCTTTTTTATATGTGCCAGTCCAACGCTCGTCCCAATCTTCCATATAGCTGTAGTTGCTATATGCTTCTTCCGTTATAAATGCATCTGTTGCTGTCGTGAATAAAGACGCATCCATTGCTTCACCAGCTAGCGCATAATCTTGTCCAAATGCATGGATGGTGTTAATGATATCTGTCTGCATTTCTTCATTAAAAGGATTAGGCACAGCTAAATCAATATAAGCATAATCAATTGGTGTTTTTTCAGTTGTTACATCTCCCCATGGGAAAGTCAAGACAGCGTGAGCTTCCACTGAACCATCTACTGAAACGGGACCAAAATCTTCGTCTTCTGAAATGTCTAGTTCGGTATCATTAACGAAGTAGCTAATTGAATCAGCGATTGAAGCGTATTCTGTGTTAAAAGAAACATATTCCCCGTAAAGTGAAAGATCAACGTATTGATCTTGATGATAAGGCTCTAGTAACTCAATGGTAGACTCATTCTCCAAAACAGTATAGTCATTGCTATAACTCGAACGTAACGTATATACGCCAGGTAAAACTGGTCCATACTCTTTTGTGAATTGATCTGCATCACTAGTTGCAATTTCCTCTTCTCCAAGAAAAAGTTTTGCATCAGTCATGTTCGTAC
Organism: Paraliobacillus sp. X-1268; assembly: GCF_003426095.1. NCBI lineage: Bacteria > Bacillati > Bacillota > Bacilli > Caryophanales > Bacillaceae > Paraliobacillus > Paraliobacillus sp. X-1268. Next base: position 186,577 of record NZ_QJSK01000004.1, on the reverse strand, counting down.
CAACTTGAAAATAAAACGGCATCACTTCGATAAAATAGTTATCATAGATAAGAGCGGTCTTTCCTTCTTTTTCAAGTGAAAAAATAGTACTTGATTCTATTGTTTCACCTTGTTCGTAAGCATCTGCCTGTGATTCCAGTTCGTTAATAAAATATTGTTGGGCAGAAGGTGTTTCAGCGATCAACGTTAATAGTTCAGAAACTTTCTCTTCCGTGATATCTAACCGTTCATCACTTGTTTGTAGCATACTTGCAATTGTTTTTGCATCTTCTTCATGTAACGCTGTTTCAAACTTTTCGATGATGCGGTTCTTATCCGTCATATTCGCGCCGACTTGATGGCCCCCGATTAAAAGAACAAGTAAAGCAAGTACACTAATCGCGATTACTTTTTGCTTTTTAGTCGCTTGTCTTATCTTAGTTCCCCATGACGATCGAGCAGGTAGTTGTTTACTAACTTGCGGCTGTGTTTGTGTTCCGCATGCTGAACAAAACTGTGCATCATTTTTAAGCGCATGCCCGCATTCTTTGCAGTAATTCATCGTTGTCATCCTTTCATAATAAGATTGTCATACCAATTTTTAATTATAGCGTAAATAGGTAAAAGTCACCATAAGAATTTGTCGGGATTTGCTGAATTATGGAATAAACTTACGCTGAAAAATTGTCGGCTAATAGAAAAGGATATGTTAAGATAGACTCACACATGAAGGAGGGGTTTAGAAGATGGAACAAGCGGAAAGCGAGCAAATATTGCAAGCATTAGCAAAGTTAAAAGAAAATGTGAACGAGTGTTTTGATCAAGTAGATAAGCGATTCGTAGAAGTAGACAAGCGTTTTGATAAAATCGAAACAAGGCTAGATCGAATGGAAACAAAAATGGATAAAGCGGAAGAGAATATCTCGTTTTTATTTAGTGAAGTAGGAAGTAATTCACTTCACCTAAAAAAACTAATCTCTTCAAAATAACCCAACCACCTCAGAATAGTAAACACCGCATCTATAGCCAAATCCTCATCACGCATCCTCGCATAGGATACGTGATTTTTGCTTACAATAAAGTTGTTATGCGTATCCTGTTTTAAGTTTGGAGTATAGCTGTTATATTGTTTGATCTTCGGTTCGTGGGATTGCGATTACTCATCCCAACGAAAACATTTGTTGTTCCCATAGGAGTGTCAGGCCTTTGCTGCCTAAGCTACTTTCAGGATCAAATTATAATGTTAATAAATAGAATTGATTCTTTGCCAAAGGCAGGGCTTCAGATTGCATTGTTCTTGCAGGAAATGAGTTACTTCAACAGCGATAGAGAGTTTACTTTCTCTCTTACATATAATTTTTAACTCACGAAAGAAACGTCTATACTAGCGGTGGAAATATACGTAGACTCCTGTGGGAACAGCACGGGCTGAAGATCCACTTTGTAAAGCGATCTGTGCTTTACAAAGTTAGCTGAAGTCGTGCCCACGGAAAGCGAAGTATATTTCCAGAGCGGTATGTCGCGTTAACATTATGTATCACGTACGTAAAATGTATCGTAATCTTGCTTTCGGAAGGAGCACGAAGTCAAATTTAACTCTGCGAAAGTTGCGCTTAATATATTTAAAAAACACAAAAAAAAGACCTCACACATCGTGAGATCCTCTTAACCTTTAATAAAAACGTTTAAATCCTTCAAAGTGGCTTGACCAATAAGAATTGTCTAGGCTTGAAATCTGAACACCACTTGATCCAGCATGAATGAAGCTGTTGTCTCCAACATAGATACCAAGATGGGAAATTCCTTTACGGTACGTATTCTCAAAAAAGACTAAGTCACCTAATTGAGGTGTATTCACATAATAAGAACGGTTATAATAGCCATCACTTGATAATCTACTAATTTCTTTACCTGCTTTATTATACGTATGATAGATAAAACCACTACAATCAAAGCCAGCACTAGGATTTGATCCACCGAATAAATAGGACGTACCTAAGTATGATTTTGCTTGTTCTAAAAGCTTTGTGACATCATAATCAACTGTTTTAGATGCAGTCTCAGAAGCGGAAGAAGAACTCGCAGATTCTGTCTTTGTCGCTGTTGTTCCGATAGAAAGAACTTGTCCAACACGAATAATATCAGAACTTAAGTTGTTTTGCTTTTTCAACTCAGTAATTGAGACGCTATACTTTTGCCCAATCTTCCACAAAGAATCACCAGATTTAACAGTGTACTTTGTTGCGGATGTTGTTTTAGAAGCTGTCTCTGTTGTTGCCGTTTTAGTATCTGTAGTTGTTGATGTTGATGTGGAAGCAGATGAAGAATTAGAGACTGTTAATACATCATTCGGATAGATCAACGTTGAATCAAGGTCATTCCATTTCATTAAATTACTTAAGGAAATACCATGAGCAGATGCTATTTTACTCAAAGAGTCACCTGATTTAACCTTATAAGTTGTAGCTTTTGAAGTTGTTGTAGATGTTGTCTTCTTTTCAGTTGTTGCTGTATTTGTCGTACTTGTTGTAGCTTTTGTTGTTTCTAACTTTTGGTTGGGAAAGATTATCGAACTTGATAGTTTGTTAATATCTAATAACTGTGTGACAGTTGTTTTATTTTTTTGTGCAATGGACCATAAAGAGTCACCTTTTTGAACGGTGTATGTTGCGGCGTCAGCAGTTGTTGCTGTGAAAGCAGTAGCGATAACTGCACCTGCAGAAAGACTTATCAATGTTTTTTTCACTATTTCACTCTCCTCTTTAAGTTGACTTGTACGCGTTTGTCTACTTTTGTATAGTATAGCATGAAGCGGTAAATTTTAGGGCTTATTTTGGTAGTTTTATGAATGCACTGTAATCCAGTTACTAGAAGGAGCAGGCCTACCTAAGAAGAAACCTTGTGCATAAGGTATATCTAACTGCTGTGCCATCTCCATTTCTGCTTTTGTTTCGATACCTTCTAATATCAAATCAACATTATTTTCATGACAATAGTGAAGAAAGAAGCGGACGAGGTCTTGTTTCTTTTTGGAAATGTCGAGTTGATCTGAGAATAAACGATCAAGCTTAATATAATCTGGCTCCATTTTAATGAGCATATCGAAGTTTGCATAGCCTTTTCCAACATCATCGAGCGCAATTGCAAATCCTTGTTGTTTAAGTGATTGAAGGTGCTGAAGAAAATTGTCGGGGTGTTCAATTAACTCAGATTCAGAAACTTCGAGTGCCATTTTGCTACTAGTTAGTGCTAGTTCTGTAGTTAATTGATCTAGAAATCTATTAAAATTCGGATGAGAAATAGTCGATGGAAAAACATTAATAAATAGTAACTGCCCCGTCTTAGAAAAGTCTGTTTCCTGATAGGTAAATAAGGCGTTATGAATTGAACGTGTATCTAAATCATAGAGTCTATTCGCTTTTTTTGCCGCTAGGAAGGCTTGTTCAGGATTTTGATAAACATTTGAACGTAGCAATATTTCATTACCAATCTTTTTCAAACCTTTCACATCAAAGATAGGTTGAAAAAAATGATGGAATTGTTCTTCTTCGATAAATTGATCAATTAACATAGGTACGCGCTCCTTTTCTTTTAGTATCTGCTGATAATAGCGGATATTTCATGTAGTTGGTTCACAGATATGTATGTTTAGTGGTTATGTAGCTTAAGGATTCGTTGCGCTCTCGATTCGTTAACCTAGTAGTTATCAATAACGTTTTATATAAAAATGCGTTTACATATTATTGGTTTATATTATACCAAAATCCGCCAAAAAACCAACTGTTTCGTCAAATAAATATCATTTTACCTATTATACACTATTACATGTTAGTAAATTATAACTAATGACATAAAAACAGGTTCCGCATAAGCGAAACCAGTCATCTATCGATCTATTATTCTTTAAAAGTACCTTCATAAACGGTTTCACTTAACGGGCGTCTTGGAGAAGGTGTTTCTCTTTCTTGCAAGACAGCAGATAGCGCTTCTTTCTCGCCTTGATAGCCAAGCGCGATGACAGCATGAAGATCATAAGTAGCGGGGATACCCAATACTTCACGTGCTTTCTCTTTATCAAAACCACCCATTGCATGTGTACTAAGGCCATTTTCCGCTGCTTGTAAAGCTAAGTAGCCCCAAGCTGTCCCGGCATCAAAAGTATGTGCCCCACCTGTTTGGTCTGAAAGTAATAAAATTAGAACTGGAGCTTGCTCACACCATGTTCGATTTCCATCCATGATAAAACGATGAAATTTCGCACGATCAGCGTCATTCCGTGCAATAATAAAGCGCCATGGTTGACTATTACCGCTTGACGGTGCCCAACGTGCAGCCTCTAATGTGCTGTAGAGTAGTTCTTCAGGTACCTCTTTATCTAAGAAAGAACGTGGTGACCACCTGTTAACAAACTGCGGGTGAATTGGATAATCAGCTTTGCGAGAGTTTTCGATTGACATTATTTATTCCTCCTAGTGTTACGCATCTGTTCAAAATTATAGAACAAATTGGAAACAGGAGCAACTTCTAAAGCTTTTCTATATAATAGGTAGAGAGTAAACTAAACCGTTTCTTACATAATAAAAATAATATGTAAAGGACCCTCATAAGAATAAATTTGGCAATATTTTTTATAGATGAATTTATAATAATAGTCCCAATTTGACAAATAGATATGATATAATTCCTTTTGTTACTTATTTCATAAAAATAATACATGATTATAATAAGCTTCAGGGGGATCATATCTATGGAAGAAACTATATCATTGAAAGAAATATTCGAGGTGCTGAAAAAGCGCTTAGTACTGATCATTATGCTTACCTTAGGAGCTGCACTTGTTAGTGGTTTTGTTAGTTACTTTCTCTTAACTCCTACCTATCAATCTACTTCTCAATTCATTGTAAATCAAAAATCAAGCGAAGACGATAGCGTCGATGTGAATGAAATTCGTTCGAATGTTGAAATTATTAGTACGTATAACGTTATTATTAAAAGCTCACGAATCTTAGATCAAGTAGTGGAAGAATTAGATTTAACCATTTCAGCTGGTACATTAAGTGAAAAGATCAGCGTAGCAAATGAAGATAGTTCACAAGTTGTGACTGTAACTGCGACTGACCCGGATCCAGAGATGGCAACGGCTATTGCAAACCAAACAGTAGAAATCTTTGAAAGTGATATTTTTGATTTAATGAATGTGGATAATGTTAGTGTATTATCAGAAGCGACAACTGCTGCAGATCCACAACCTGTTAGTCCGAATCCACCACTTAATATCGCAATCGCACTTGTCCTTGGTGCAATGGTTGGTGTGGGATTAGCCTTTCTGCTTGAATACTTGGATAACACGATTAAGACAGAAGAAGATATTGAGCACAAACTCGACTTGCCAGTGCTAGGTGTGATCTCACATATTACTGAAAGTGATCTAGCATCAACACATTACCCAACACAGGGCTCAGCGCGTAATCGAGAGAGGGGGAATTTCGGTGGCAAAACAAAGAAAACTAGCTAAAAATAATGTGATACGTCATTTGATTACAAAGTTGAATCCGCGTTCACCTATTTCAGAGCAATACCGAACGATTCGTACGAACTTACAATTCTCAGCAGTTGATGGCGAAATGAAAACGATGCTTGTTACATCTTCTGGACCCTCTGAAGGAAAGTCGTCAACCGTTGCAAACTTGGCAATTGTATTTGCCCAACAAGAGAAGAAAATCTTACTGGTTGACGCGGACTTGCGTAAGCCAACTGTACATTATACTTTCCGTGTCGACAATCGCAGAGGCTTAAGTAGTGTATTAGTAGGAGAAACAACGTTAGATGAAGCAATAGAAAAAAGCGACACGCCAGATTTGGATATTCTAACATGTGGTCCAATTCCACCGAATCCATCAGAATTACTTGGTTCACGAGCAATGGAGAAATTGATTCATGATGCTTCAGAACATTATGATTTGATAATATTTGATACACCACCTGTTCTTGCTGTAACAGACGCACAAATCTTAGCGAATATTTGTGATGGTGCATTGCTTGTTGTACGTAGTAAGCAAACAGAATATGAAGCTGCGCAAAAGGCACGTGAATTATTAGATCCAGCAAAGGCAAAATTACTTGGTGTTATTCTTAATGACAAAGAAATGAAAAAAGGAAGTAACTATTACTATTACGGTGGTAATTAACCTGTAACCTGTCACAATCTTGTGACAGGTTTTTTCTTTACATAAAAGTAAATTTATAGAAATCGACAAACACTCCTATCCATCGACATGGTGACTTGTGTTACGATTAGGCATAAAGTAATAGATTTAATTCAATGGGAGATGGGTAATATGATAGATATACATAGTTATATTTTACCTGGAGTTGATGGTGGAACAAAACACATGCAAGAAAGTATTGCAATTGCTAAAGCCGCTGTAGCACAAGGAATAGACACTATTATTGCAACACCAAAATATAAGGACGGGCACCACGATAACTTAAAGCAGGAGATTATCCAACAAGTGGCTATCCTTAACCAAAGACTGCAAGAAGAAGAAATAGCTTTAACAGTCCTACCTGGACAAGAGATTCGTGTTTATGGTGATATGCTTGTTAATTTCGAGAAAGATCATTTATTGTCTTTAAATGAAACGACAGAATACATATTAATTGAATTACCTAAAGACCATTTTCCATCTTATATAACTCAACTGTTTTATGATATGCAGATAAAGGGTATAAAACCGATTATTTCACATCCAGAAACGAATCCAATCATTCGAGAAGATCCAGACCTTCTATATAACTTAGTTAAAAAGGGTGCACTAACACAACTAGCAAGCGCTAGTATAGTCGGTAAAAACTCGAAAAAAGAGCAAAAATTTGCGATGCAACTGATTGAATCTAATCTTGCTCATTTTATCGGTTCAGAAGTGCGATCTTCTAAAAAATATATATTTCAGGATGCAATAATGAAAATAACCAAACAATTTGGGGATGAAAAGGCTTTTTATTTTATTGAGAACGCGGTCAGTTTAATAGAAGGTCATGAAGTAATGACTGACGAGCCATTACATATCAAGAAAAAAGGGTTAGGTATATTTAGAAAGTCGTAAGCATACCTTAGCAAAGTACATGCCACGAAAAGAGATTCTAAGCCATATAGGTTTAGGATCTTTTTGTGCACTACATTTTTCGTGGGAAATTCTCCAATCTATTACTTTAGTTATATGTATTCCTGACTATAGTCTGGTAAAACTAGTATATAGAGTTGATGATAAAGCTTCATTACACAGACTGACAGTATATTCTCAGAAAAGTTAAGCCAATCGATATAAAGTGACAAAGCTTCTAATCCATTGACACATGCTAGTGTGCTAACCTAATTGAAATAACCCTAAATCGAGATAGGAGATGTTCATATGATCGATATAAACTGCCACATCTTACCTGGAATAGATAATGGACCGAAACATATTGAAGAGAGCGTAGCTATTGCTAAAACTGCTTTAGCACAGGGGATTGAAACAATAGTCGCAACCCCAAAACATATGAATGGACAATACCATAATTTCAAACAACAGATTATCCAACAAGTAGACACACTTAATCAAAGACTTCAAGAAGAACAACTAGCGTTAACCGTGCTACCAGGACAAGAGATAAGAATATATGGCGAAATGATTGAAAGCTTAGAGAAGGATCACTTACTTACTATAAATGAAACACCGGGATATTTGTTAATGGACTTGCCGAGCAATCACATTCCAGCTTATATGATGCAGCTTATCTTTAATTTGCAAATAAAAGGATACAAGCCAATCATTGCACACCCAGAAACGAATCCTTTTATCAGAGAAGATCCCGATCTGTTATATGAACTAGTAAAACAAGGAGCACTTGTTCAATTAGCAACTGACAGTATTATAGGTAAAAATTCACGAAAAACACAAAAATTCACACTGGAAATTATGAAAGCTAGATTAGCACATTTTATTGGCTCAGAAGCGAGTAAAGCTTCAGGTTATTCATATCAAGAAGCTTTAAGAAAAGTACGGAAACATTTTGGGAATGAGATGACTTATTTTTTTTATGAAAATGCCATGTATTTGACCAAAGGTGAGGCAGTTATTACCGAAGAACCAGTCCGGATGAAAAAGAAACGTTTGGATTTCTTGAATAAATAACGGTATAGTTATTTAAGATGACCAATAGTAATATAAATGCAGACTCTATTTCAATAGCGAGTAAAAACCTTCTACTTTAAGTGGAAGGTTTTTCTGTTTAATCAACATTTTTAGATAGCCACAAACATTAACAGAAATTCACAATGCAAACTATAGGAAAAGGCTTATTATTAACGCGAATATGTTGTATACTTGACGAAAGATAAGCTTTTGATTACAGCTCATTAAGAATTACTGGAAAAAAAGTAGTTCAATATACATGCGTGTTAGGTCACAGAATTAAAAGGTATAGTTAAAAAGTCACAAATTTCGACAATCATTTTATAGGAAAACGTTACAAAACGTATTTCATTTTCATAATTCGACTGTTATACTGTAAATATTGTTTTGGAAGATTAATTTCTATAATAGAAAGAGGTTGGAGCATTATGATCGACATTCATTGTCATATATTACCGAATATCGATGATGGGGCGAAACATTTGGAAGATAGTGTTGCAATGGCAAAAGCTGCAGTAGCACAAGGTATCGATACGATTATTGCTACACCACATCATAAGAACGGTAGCTATAACAATACCAAGTCAACTATTCTACCTCTTGTTGAGCTAGTAAATGCTAGATTAGAAGAAGAAGAGGTACCATTAACTGTTTTACCAGGACAAGAAACACGTATTTATGGAGAAATGGTTGAAGACTATGATCTTGGAAAAATACTACCCTTAAATCAAACGAGCGACTATCTATTTGTCGAACTCCCTTCCAATTCTGTACCGCGTTTTACCAATCAACTTCTATTTGATATGCAAGTGCATGATTTAAAACCGATTATCGTGCACCCAGAAAGAAACAAAGCGATTATGGAACATCCGAATTTGTTATTTGAAATGGTTCGAAATGGTGCATTAACCCAAGTTACCGCAGCAAGTGTCGCAGGTAAGTTTGGGAAAAAGATCAAAAGCTTTAGTCTAGATTTAATTGAAGCAAACTTAACCCATTTTATTGCATCAGATGCACATAACATCACAACAAGAGGTTTTCGTAATCAAGAAGCGAATACAGTAATCAAAGACACATTTGGTCATGCGATGCTGTATTATTTTATGGAAAATGCACAATATATTGTAGAGAATCAAACCGTAATCGGACAAGAACCAGAACGAATAAAAAAGAAAAAGTTTATGGGTCTCTTTTAAGAAATTAGTAGATCCGAAATGACACTAAATTATAGAACGCAGTAAGGGAGATAACACTAATGAAAAAAGTAAGAAAAGCAATTATACCAGCAGCAGGATTAGGAACTCGTTTCTTGCCAGCGACGAAAGCAATGCCAAAAGAAATGTTACCAATTGTTGATAAACCAACGATTCAATATATCGTTGAAGAAGCGGTTGCTTCAGGTATTGAAGATATCATTATCGTTTCGGGTAAAGGGAAGCGTGCAATTGAAGACCACTTTGACAATTCGCCTGAACTGGAGCGTAATTTAGAAGAGAAAGAGAAATTTGATTTATTACACAAGGTACGTCATTCTTCTAATCTTGCGGATATTCATTATATTCGTCAGAAAGAACCAAAAGGTTTAGGACATGCTGTCTGGTGTGCGCGTAAATTCATTGGAGATGAACCATTTGCTGTACTTTTAGGCGATGACATCGTTCAAAGTGATGTTCCATGCCTAAAACAACTAATCAATGAATATGAAGACACACAATCATCTGTAATTGGTGTACAACAAGTACCAGAAGATCAAACACATCGTTATGGTATTGTCGATCCTAAAGAACAAAATGGTAGACGTTATCAAGTGAATAATTTTGTCGAGAAACCGGCAAAAGGTACAGCACCATCGAATTTAGCGATTATGGGACGGTATATCTTCACGCCTGAAATTTTCCGATTCCTTGATCGTCAACAAGTTGGAGCTGGTGGAGAAATTCAGTTAACTGATGCAATCCAAATGTTAAATGAAATTCAAAAAGTATATGCGTATGATTTCGAAGGACGTCGCCATGATGTAGGAGAAAAGCTAGGCTTTATCCAAACAACAATTGAATATGCATTACAAGATAAAGAGATCGGCTCGGATGTAAAACAATTACTTCAAAAAATTGTTGGAGAAATGAAAACAACATCAAAATAAACAAAAAGTATCAGTAGAGAAAGTAGGGATCTTTCCCATGTCTTATCGAAAAAGGATGACATTTCTAATATTACTCGATTCGATAATTGTAACGACAGCAATTTTTATTGCTGCATGGCTTGTCTATCCATCGAGTTCCGTTTGGTCGATGGATATGATAGTCATCAGTTCGATTACATTATTATTCTTTCATCACCTTTATGCGATACTTTATAAGCTTTACCATAAAGTATGGGCATATGCTAGTGTTGGAGAATTAACATCGATTGTAAAAGCAATTACCTTATCGATTATATCAACAGCAATTATTCAATTCTTGATAAATGACTTTACGATTTATCGCCGTGCTTTCGTTATTACGTGGATGCTTCACATAATTTTTATTGGAGGTTCACGTTTTTTTTGGCGCGTTTTCCGAGATCGTTTTATAGTTTCAAACAGTAATCAAAAACGCACATTAATAGTAGGAGCTGGAGCTGCAGGTGCGATGATTGTTCGTCAGTTGAAAAATGAACCACAGAATACAGATCTTAATCCAGTGGCTTTTGTTGATGATGATAGCAACAAACAAAAAATGCAATTATATGATATTCCAGTGTCAGGATTTACGAATGACATACCACAGATAGTAGAAAAAATGAAAATTGATCATATCGTAATTGCCATTCCATCCTTAAGTAATGGGGAACTGAATGAAGTTGTTACGATGTGCAATCAGACCAATGCTAGAGTGCAAATGCTTCCAAGAATTGAAGACTTAGCAAGTGGTCGTGTTTCCGTAAGTGCATTACGTAATGTTGATGTGGAAGACGTTTTAGGACGTCCGTCAGTACAACTAGATCTTGGTACTATTTCAGAATTTGTTACAAGTCAAACAGTTATGATTACTGGTGCTGGTGGTTCAATTGGTTCCGAGATTTGTCGTCAATTGATGGCATTTAATCCAGATAAAATATTACTCGTTGGTCATGGTGAATTTAGTATTTATTCAATTGATATGGAGTTACGTGAAACTTTACAAGATAAAGATACAGAAATCATACCAATTATAGCTGATGTACAAGATCGTAAACGGATATTTGAAATTGTTGAAAGATATCAACCGACGATGGTTTATCATGCAGCAGCGCATAAACATGTCCCATTAATGGAATATAATCCACATGAGGCAATTAAAAATAATGTAATTGGCACGAAAAACGTTACAGAAGCATGTGATACGTATGGGGTAGATACATTTGTATTAGTCTCAACCGATAAATCAGTTAACCCGACGAATGTAATGGGTGCGACAAAACGTTTAGCTGAAATGGTCGTACAGAACTTGGCCAAACAAAGTAAAACAAAATTCGTTGCGGTACGTTTTGGTAATGTTTTAGGTAGCCGTGGAAGTGTTATCCCACTATTCAAAAAACAAATTGAAAAAGGTGGACCAGTTACAGTCACACATCCTGATATGACACGTTACTTCATGACGATTCCAGAAGCATCACGTCTTGTAATCCAAGCAGGAACATTAGCTAAGGGTGGAGAGATTTTCGTACTAGACATGGGTGAACCTGTTAAAATCGTTGACCTTGCGAAAAACTTGATTAAACTATCTGGTTACACAGAAGACGAAATTCCAATTGAATTCTCCGGTATCCGACCAGGAGAAAAAATGTTCGAAGAATTATTAGATGATAATGAGGTCCTTCCTGGAGAAGTGTACGAAAAAATATACGTTGGTCGAACAATAGATGTAGAGATGGGAAGATTACTAGATTTAATTGAACAGTTTGAAGGTTATACGAAAGAAGAAGTGAAAGAAGCGTTGATGGCGATTGTTTATGCCGAGAAAGAATTGAAGGCTGTTGAGGGATGATTTTTTAACATTACCTCTATTCATATCATTGTGATTAAGGAGGTTGGCATTTGCTTGGAAAGATTTTAAATTCTAATTAAGTACTAAGCTACTAAACTAAACTTCTGGGAGTGTAATAGATCATGTATTTAAAAATAAAAAGACTATTAGATATTGTTCTCTCATTAATAGGTTTATTACTTCTATCACCAATATTTATAATTCTTATCATAGCTATTAAACTGGATTCAAGAGGACCAGTATTTTTCAAACAAAAACGTGTTGGCATTTTTAAGACTCATTTTTATATGTTGAAATTTCGTACTATGAGGATAGATACCCCAAAGGACATGCCAACGCACCTATTGGATAATCCAACCCAGTATATTACCAATATCGGTAAAATCATGAGAAAAACTTCTCTTGATGAACTTCCTCAAATTTTGAACATTCTTGTTGGTCAAATGAGTACTATAGGTCCTAGACCCGCGCTTTGGAATCAGTTTGATCTTATAGAAGAGAGAGATAAATATAATGCTAATGATGTTCCACCAGGTTTGACTGGTTGGGCACAGATTAATGGTCGAGATGAACTTACTATTGAAGTGAAGTCTAAATTAGATGGAGAATATGTTGAGAACATAAGTCTTAGAATGGATGTTAGATGCTTCTTTGGGACAATTCTAAGTGTGGTTAAGAGTGATGGTATCATTGAAGGTAGGAATAAATCTCATGAGGAAGTTGTGAGCACTAAAAAGAATAAGGTTTGATATTTACAGTCATTGAAAATGTTTAATGAATTTTGGGGGATTATGTGCTAATGAAGATACTAGTTGTCTGCCAATATTACTATCCTGAACCTTTTCGTATTACTGATATATGTGAAACACTTGTAAAAATGGGTCATGAAGTAACTGTGCTGACAGGTCTTCCTAATTATCCAGAGGGACGAGTGCTTGATGAGTATCGTAATGGTAAGAAAAGGCATGAAGTAATTAAGGGCGTAAAAATTATAAGAAGTTATGAGATTGGTAGAGGTAGTAGTAAAATAAAACTTTTTCTGAATTACTTTAGTTTTGCTATATCAGCATCTTTAAAAGCATTATTTATGAAAGAAAAATTCGATGTGGTATTCGTAAATCAACTTTCACCAGTTGTGATGAGTATCCCCGCAATAATTTATAAGAAGAAAAAGAAGAAAAAGATATTACTTTATAGTCTTGATCTATGGCCTGCTAGTTTAGCGGCTGGTGGAATTAAAGAAAATTCAATATCGTATCAGTTTTTTTTAAAAGTCTCAAGATGGATATATAGTTCACCAGATTTAATTTTAGTTACTTCTAGTATGTTCAAAAAATACTTTGGTAGTACTCTTGGAATTAAAACCGAAATTATACGTCATCTTCCTCAATATGCTGAAGATTTATTTACCACTGAATTTAATTCAATATCAGATTCTAAAGATTATAAATATATATTTGTGTTTGCAGGAAATATTGGTGATATGCAAAGTGTTGAAACAATAGTTAAAGCGGCTAATGAATTAAGTGATTATCCAGATATAGGGTTTTATATAATTGGAGATGGATCCAAGTTAGAAGAATGTAAGATAATCAGTAAAAGCTTAGGGCTGAAAAATGTTAGGTATTATGGAAGACTTCCTTTGAGTGAAATGCCAAAGTATTATAGTATGGCAGATGCAATGTTAATAACCCTAAAAGATAACAAAAACCTTTCTTATACACTTCCTGGTAAAGTCCAATCTTATATGGCAGCTGGTAAACCCATAATAGGAGCAATTAACGGTGAGACAAGACGTGTAATAGAAGAATCAAATAGCGGATTATGTTGTGCTGCAGAGGATTATAAAGGGCTAGCAAATATAGTTATTGAGTATTGTAATAGTAGTGAAAAAGAAAACATGGCTAGTAACTCATATGATTATTACATTGAGAATTATAGTAAAGAGAAATTTATGTCGATATTAGAGAACACCCTAAAAAGTCTTGGAGGGATAATAGATGTTTAAGAATAAAACGCTACTGATAACTGGTGGTACAGGATCTTTTGGTAATGCTGTTATGAAAAGATTTTTAGGTACAGATATAAAAGAAATTCGTATATTCTCACGAGATGAGAAAAAACAAGATGACATGCGTAAACTCTATAAAAATGATAAACTTAAATTTTATATAGGTGATGTACGTGATTTAGCAAGTGTAAAGAACGCAATGTATGGTGTTGATTATATTTTTCATGCAGCCGCTCTTAAACAAGTTCCATCATGTGAGTTTTTTCCTTTAGAAGCAGTAAAAACTAATGTTCTCGGTACGGAAAATGTTTTAAATGGTGCAGTGGAGAGTGGAGTTAAAAAAGTAATTTGCTTGTCTACTGACAAAGCTGCTTACCCTATTAATGCAATGGGGATTTCTAAAGCCATGATGGAAAAGGTTTTTGTGGCTAAGGGTAAGACAGTTGATCCCGCTGAAACTCTAATCTGTGGTACACGCTATGGAAATGTTATGGCTTCAAGAGGGTCTGTTATTCCACTATTTATTGAACAAGTTAAAAATGGGCAACCCTTGACGGTTACTGATCCTAACATGACAAGGTTCTTGATGAGTCTTGATGAGGCCGTCGAATTAGTAGTATTTGCATTTGAGAACGCTGAAGCTGGAGATATCATGGTCCAAAAATCACCAGCGTCAACTATCGGAGATTTAGCAAAAGCTGTTAATGAGTTATTCGATTCTGATAATGAAATAAAAACAATTGGTACGCGCCATGGTGAAAAGTTATATGAAACTCTTTTAACTAGAGAAGAGCATGTTGTTGCAAAAGATTTAGGTGGTTTTTATAGAGTACCTGCTGATAAGAGAGATCTTAACTATGATAAGTATTTCGAAGAAGGTGACCAGCAGTTATCCACTGAAGAAGAATATAATTCTCATAACACTGAGAGATTAAGTATTGAAGCAATAAAAGATAAATTATTAATGCTAGACTTTGTTCAAAATGAATTAAAAGGTTGGAATAAATAATGAAGATACTAGTAACTGGTGCCAAGGGTTTTATCGGTAAGAACCTTGTAGCAGAATTAAGGAACCAAAATTATACTGACATCTTTGAATATAATAAGAACACTAATCCTGATTTACTCGGTGATTATTGTAAAGAAGCTGACTTTGTGTTTCATTTGGCTGGAGTCAATCGACCTAAGAATGAGTCAGATTTTATGGATGGCAACTTTGGATTCACATCAATTCTGTTAGACACGCTAAAAAGACAAAAAAATACTTGCCCAGTTATGATTTCTTCATCAACCCAAGCCGAATTGGCTAACGGATATGGTATCAGCAAAAAAGCGGGGGAAGATTTACTTTATGAATATAATAAAGTCACAGGAGCAAAGGTTCTAGTTTACCGTTTTCCTAATGTTTTTGGTAAATGGTGTAGACCAAATTATAACAGTGCAGTAGCTACGTTTTGTTATAACGTATCTCATGACTTATCTATCACTCTTAACGACCCTAGTGTTGAGATGAAGTTGGTATATATTGATGATGTGATCGAAGAATTGATCAATGCATTAAAAAATAAAGAAACTTCGTCTGGTGATTTTTGTAGGATTCCGATAGTTCATACTCTTACTCTTGGGAAAATTGTTGACTTAATATATTCATTTAAAAAAAGTCGAGAAGAACGATCAATTCCAGATATGTCTAATTCATTTGAAATGAAATTGTATAGTACTTATCTCAGTTATTTACCAGAAGATAAATTCAGTTATGACCTTAAGATGAATGTAGACCAGAGAGGCTCCTTTACAGAGTTTATTAAGACTCCAGAAAGAGGTCAAGTTTCTGTTAACATATCAAAACCTGGTGTCACGAAGGGTAACCATTGGCACCATACAAAAAATGAGAAATTTCTTGTCGTAAGTGGGAATGGCGTCATTCGCTTTAGAGAAATTAACTCTGATGAAGTCATTGAATATTTTGTAAGTGCAGAAAAAATGGAGGTAGTTGATATACCAACGGGCTATACCCATAATATAGAAAACCAAGGTGTTACAGATATGGTCACTATTATGTGGGCCAACGAGCCATTTGACCCAGAGAAGCCAGACACATACTACCTGGAGGTATAACTAATGAAAAAGTTAAAAGTTATGACAGTTGTAGGTACTAGACCAGAGATTATAAGGTTGTCAGCTGTTTTAAATAAATTAGAAGAATCAAATGCAATTGAACACACGCTAGTTCATACTGGACAAAATTATGATTATGAATTAAATGAAATATTCTTTAGGGATTTTGGCCTGAAAAAACCTGACTTTTTTCTAAACGCAGCTACAGGAACAGCAGTAGAAACTATTGGTAATATTTTAGTCAAGATCGATCCTATTATGGAAGAAGTTAAGCCAGATGCTTTCTTAGTCCTAGGAGATACAAATAGTTGTTTATGTGCAATTGCAGCAAAAAGAAGGCAGATTCCAATTTTTCATATGGAAGCTGGAAACAGATGCTTTGACCAACGAGTTCCCGAAGAAACGAACAGAA
Organism: Paraliobacillus sp. X-1268; assembly: GCF_003426095.1. Taxonomy (NCBI): domain Bacteria; kingdom Bacillati; phylum Bacillota; class Bacilli; order Caryophanales; family Bacillaceae; genus Paraliobacillus; species Paraliobacillus sp. X-1268. The sequence continues at coordinate 169,873 of NZ_QJSK01000004.1, read as the reverse complement.
AAATCGTCGATCATACAGCTGATGTTAATTTAACTTATAGTGATATTGCAAGAGAATATTTGTTAAGAGAAGGCCTCCCTGCGGATAGAATTATTAAAACGGGAAGTCCAATGTTTGAAGTGCTTCACTCTAGAAAAGCTGACATAGAGAAATCAGATGTACTAGAGAGATTGGAGCTACATGAAGAAAAATATTTTGTAGTATCAGCTCACAGAGAAGAAAATGTGAATTCAGATATAAACTTCTTAGATTTAGTTGTTAGTTTAAATGCGATTGCTGAAAAATATAATATGCCTGTTATTGTAAGTACACATCCTAGAACTAGAAAGATGATTGAGACTAAAGGAATAGAGTTTAATCCTTTAGTGAAAACTATGAAGCCATTAGGGTTTAATGATTATGTCAAGCTACAAATTAAAGCTAAAGCGGTGCTTAGTGATAGTGGAACGATCAGTGAGGAATCTTCCATTCTTGGATTTAGAGCACTTAATATTAGACAAACTCATGAAAGACCAGAAGCTATGGAAGAGGCTTCAGTTATGATGGTTGGACTGAAAAAAGATAGAATATTACAAGGCCTTAAAATCTTAGAAACTCAAGAAACTGGTACATTAAGGCTTGTTGAAGATTATAGTATGTCTAATGTATCCGATAAGGTAGTTAGAATACTTCTATCATATACAGATTATGTGAATAGGGTCGTGTGGGGGAAATATAGTGAGAATTTTACAAATTAACTCTGTTTGTGGTGTTGGAAGTACAGGAAGGATTACAACGGATATACATTCTATCTTAAAAGAACAGGGTCATGAAAGCTATGTTGCTTATGGAAGAAATAATCCAATGAATTGTGAATCAGCTATACGGATAGGAAATAAATTTGATAACTATTCCCATGTAGCTAAGACAAGAATACTTGATAAACATGGTTTTGGATCTCGAAGAGCTACTAAGAATTTTATTGAAAAGATAAAGTTCTTAGATCCGGATGTAATTCATTTGCACAACATTCACGGATATTATATTAATATTAAAATTTTGTTTGATTATCTAAAAGAAATTAATAAGCCTGTTGTTTGGACTTTACATGATTGTTGGGCATTTACTGGTCATTGTACTCATTTTGAATATGTAGGTTGTGAATGTTGGAAGGTAGATGGTAATCATATTTGTTCTCAAAAGAGAGAATATCCTGCAAGTCTATTTATTAATAATTCAAAAAAAAATTACAAAAAGAAGAAAGAAGCCTTTACGGGAGTGAAAAATTTAACTATTGTTACCCCTTCAAATTGGTTGAAAAATATAGTGAAAGCTTCTTTTTTGAAAGAGTATCCAGTTAAATTGATAAATAATGGAATAGATATAGATGTTTTTAAACCATCAAAAGGCACCTTTAGATCTAGATACGGACTTGAAAATAAATTTATTCTTCTAGGTGCCGCAAGTACTTGGAGTGAAAAAAAAGGTTATAACTTTTTTTTAGAACTTTCTTACAATTTAGAACAAGATGAAAAAATAGTTTTAATTGGATTATCAGAAAATCAAAAACAGAATTTACCTAATAATATTTTAGGTATTACAAGAACTAATGATATTAAAGAATTGGCAGAAATATATTCTTCAGCCGATGTATTTGTTAATCCTACTCTAGAAGAAGTATTAGGTTTAACTAATTTAGAGGCATTGGCATGTGGAACTCCTGTAATCACCTTTGAAACAGGTGGAAGTATTGAGTGTATAGATGATTCTTGCGGCATAGTTGTAGAGAAAGGTAATATGTATAAAACACTTGAAGCTATTAAGATTATAAAGACAAAATATAAATCATTTTATAGTATGAGTTGTATTGATCGTGTAAATAAGCTATTTAGTAAGGAAGATAAATATAGCGAGTATGTAGAACTATATGAAAATTGCAGGTGAAAAAATATGAAAATCACACATTTATGCTTATGCGGGCCACTAACTGATAATTGGACATATCAAGATAATCTACTTCCTAAATATCATAAAGCTTTAGGATATGATGTTAGTGTAATAACATCTCAGTATATATGGAATGATGTTGGAGACTTGGATATAGATAGTAGGGAAATCTATTATAATGAGTATGGAATTAAAACAATTAGAATTAAATCTCAATACAATACAAATGTTCATTCGAAATTCAAAAAATACCAAAATCTATATAAGACAATCTCTAATGAAAGGGCCGATATCCTTTTTATCCATGGTATACAATTTATAGATATTATTACAATTGTTAGATACTTAAAAAAACATTCTGAAGTTGTTGTTTATGTTGATAATCATGCTGATTTTTCAAATAGTGCTACAAATTGGTTCTCAGAGTATATCCTTCATAAGGTTATTTGGAAGTGGTGTGGTAAATTGATAGAGCCTTATACTAAAAAATTTTATGGGGTTCTGCCGGCTAGAGTTAATTTTCTAAAAGAGGTATATAAATTACCTGATAAAAAAGTAGAATTGTTGGTCTTAGGTGCTGACGATGAAAGAGTTAAAGAGGCGAAAGCTAATAGTAATAGATTAGACATTCGGAAAAAACATCAAATTAATTCAGATGATTTTTTGATTATAACAGGTGGTAAGATTGATTCAGCAAAAAAACAAATATTACTTTTAATGAAAGCAGTTAGCGAAATTGAAGTTGATAATAAAAAAGTTAAGCTTATTGTTTTTGGATCAGTTGAACCTGAGATTAAAGATGAATTAAAGTTATTAATTAATGGAAATAAGATACAATACGTAGGGTGGATTTCACCGTATGACACATACCAATATTTAGCTGCCGCTGATTTAGCTGTTTTTCCAGGAAGACATTCTGTCATATGGGAGCAAGTTGTTGGAATAGGAGTCCCTTGTCTATTTAAATATTGGGAGGGAACAACCCATATTAATGTAGGTGGGAATTGCCAATTTCTCTATGAAGATTCTGTGGATGAAATAAGAACTAAAGTTAAAGAAATCCTAGATAATCCAAATTTTTATGAATCTATGAAAAATAATGCAGAACTATATGGAATGGCAAGGTTCTCATATGCAAAAATTGCGAAAGAAAGCATACAATAATATGCTCTAGTATGGAATCTATTAATCTGAAAGAATTACCTTTTTTGACGAGATATGTATTAATTACATTACTTGCATAGATCTAGTTAATAATTTAATTAATGTTTTAAATAAATGAGGATTTTATAACTATGAAACATTAAGCAATAGAGGTGAAGTGAATTTGAAACAAGATAAGTATACAGGAGATAAGTTAAACATACTAAAGATATTTATGTATGTCTTAATATATAAAACAGTTATAGAACTTATTTATATTTTTAGAATATCACCATTATATAAATACACAGGTTTGACTTTAGAAACTAATGTTTTAGGTTTTTTTATTTCAACATTATTTCTTCTAATTATAATCTTTCTATTGCCAACAGATAAATCAAGACCCTCAACATATCTGTATTTAATGTTTGTTTTATTTTTAGTTGTACCATTACTTTCATATTATTGGCTAAATAATCAAAGTTTATCATATATTAGTGTTGTAATTTTGGCTTGTTTAATAATATCTATTTTTCTTAAATCAATAAAAATTGTTAATATTTTTGAAGAAATAAAATTCGCAAAATTACTTTTAAGTATTTTATTTATTATATATATACTGATAACAGTATATATGATTATAAAAAGAGGTGGAATAGATTTTAGGGCATTTAATTTTAATTCTATTTATGATTTACGTTCAGAGATTCACTTTTCTGGTATATCAGGATACCTATTAAATTGGTGTGCAAAAGTATTTTGTCCATTTTTCTTTGCATATTTTCTATTTAAAAGGCAAAAAGGGAAAATGTTTCTAATATTAATGCTTCAACTGCTACTTTATTTAAGTTTTGGTTTTAAAGCATATTTATTTTCTGTTGGGATGTTAGTGATGGTTGCTATAGTTTTCAGGAAAAATAAATTTGAAAGAGATTTTACATTAGGATTCACTGGTATAATCATAGTCTCTTATATCTTAGATATCATTAATATTTCAACTACACTTCGAAATTCCATTCCGTTTAGAATGGTTTATGTGCCTGCTCAAATACAGTACCAGTATTATGATTTCTTTAAATATAGAGATAAAATGTTTTTTGCAGATGGTATCATAGGGGAAATTTTCTCTGTAGAAAGTCCATTTAGTAAACCAGTACCATTCGTCATTAGTAGCCATTTTCACGATGGAGCTGTATCTAATTCTAACACTGGTATTTTCGCTGATGCCTATGCGAATGGTGGATTTATCAATTTGATATTTTTCGCAATAGTACTAGCTATCATTTTTTATATGATTGACTCATTAACCAGGCGAATTCCTCAGTATATAGTAGTAGCTGCATTTAGTTATATGGTGTTTGTACTGAATGACAACTCTCTTTTAACTGCTTTTCTTACAGGAGGAATAGGGTTAATGCTTCTATTATTAATATTGTTTAATTCCAGTTTGAAAAATGACGAACTTAAGGGGCTTACTTAAATAAAGATTCTATATTTAAAGTTGACATAAAAGAACGGGGTTAAAGCATGCTTTCATTTTTTAAAAAAGGTATCTATAAGGATTCATTTTTAAATATTGTTGCTTCACTAATTTTAACTGCAGCAGTTCAATTACTTGCATATCCATTTCTTGGTCGGCAATTTTCAGTATCTGATTATGGATTAATTCTTATGATTATGGGAATTATTAATGCTATAGGTGTATCCTTAGGTAATTCATTAAATAATACTAGAATATTATTACAGGCGGAATATGAGAAAAAAGGTTTTCATGGTGATTATAATCCAATATTCTTAGGTATCTCGATAGTAGGTGCTATTACTGTAGCCGTAATAACTACTATAGTTCTAAAGAAAATTGATGTAACAGTAATAGGCTCTATTGTAATAACCTTGCTAATTTTAATTCGTGCTTATTACTCAGCTAGTTTTAGAATAAATATAAATTATAATAAAGTACTAATGTCAAATTTATTTGGATTGTTTGGATATTTATTTGGTATTATTATTACTTATTTCACAGGATTATGGGTGTTTTTATTTATTTTCGGAGAATTATTTTCATGTATATACATTCTAAATACATCGAAAATTGTGCGTGATAAATTTCAAATAACGTCATTATTCAAAAAAAGTTTTAACAAATTCTTTTTCATTATGTCAGCATCTGTTTTATCTACAATGATGATGTATATGGATCGATTTTATATATATCCTTTTCTGGGAGCTGAAGAAGTTTCTGCATATACTGTTGCGTCATACCTTGGTAAGACAGCAGGAATTATATTTATTCCTATTGCGGGTGTTTTGCTCACATATTACGCCAAGGAAGACGAACTAAAAATAAGAGAGTTCTACAAACGTACAAGTCTTTTTGTGTTATGTTCCTTTGTTATTTATATAGGAATAATTACATTAGGAATTCCTATTACGAAGTTACTTTATCCAACAATTATTAATGACGCAATACCTTATTTTAATATTGCTAATCTAGCCGCTATTGTTTTTATTTTAGGAAACACAATTCAACCAACATTATTAAGATATTGTGAAGCAAAATGGCCACCTATAATTCAAGGTGTCTATTTTATTGTATATTTAATATTAGGTTATTACGGCATGATTCACTATGGTTTGCTTGGTTTTTGCTATGCTATATTAATTTCAAATATATTTCAAGTTATATTTATGTTAATTACAGTAACTGTCTCTTTGCATAAAAAAATTGTTATTCTATGAACTGACCTAGTGATATGAGACAAGAAAAAACACCTATGCTGCCTTTGCCCTGAATTGAACAGGGGAAAGGCAGTTTAATTTTGAAAATGGTCGTATATAGTTATAATAATACATGTAAGATTCCACTTTTTCTAGTACAATAGAGTTTGTAAGACGCGCCTTTTGGTGTGTGTAAATTCTTCCGACTTTATGGTGGAGTGGAAGGATTCAATGACGGCATTATCAAAGCAATTGCCTTTACGGGACACGCTTGTGATAATGCCTTTTTCTTGGGCTGAATTTTGAAAAGCATACGATGTATATTGCGCTCCCTGGTCACTGTGAAGAATCAGTCCTTTCGTTTCACGCCCATTACAAGCTGATTTCAATGTTTCTAGTACGAGATCTACCTTTTGGTTATGACCAATTCGATAAGCAATAATTTCATTGTTGTACAGATCCATAATGGTTGATAAATACATCGTTGATTCTCCAAAATTCAAGTAGGTTATATCTGTAACCCACTTTCGATTTGGTTTATCTACTTTAAAATTCTGTTCCAGTAAATTTGGAACGATACATTTACTTTCACCGGCAATTTTTGTTTTCCGTTTAGGTTTGACGCGACATTGGATCTTATATTTTTGCATGATCTTTTGCACAGTTAATCTATTAAGCGAAATCTGATGATCTTCTTTTAATAACTTTTTAACCATTCTGTGCCCTACTCTGTATTTTAGGGAGTTATAAATATCGATTATTTGTTTTTCTAGTTCTGTCGGCTTCCATGACTTTTGAATCCAACGATAGTAAGTGGACCTAGGAACGCCGATACAATCGCATATCATCGCTATCGTATAAACGCCTTTTAGCGACTCTACTAGCTCTATTACTACTTTTGGTGCCAACTCCTTTCGATTTCCTGGTACTTTTTTAAGATGTCATTTTTAATTTCTAGATGTTTCACTTTCCGTTTTAATTGTTCTATCTCGCTCAGTTCCTCAGGACCTTTCCCAAAGGAATATTGTTTACCAATGGGTTGTGACAGTCGATGTTCTTCTCCTTGTCTGTACCATCTCATCCACGTCTTAATTTGAGACTCATTACGTATCCCAAACTTGTCCATAAGCTGTTTATTCGTGTACTTCTTGGATAACTTCATTTCAATTACTTCTCGTTTAACTTCTTCCGTATAGAATCTTTTCTTTTCCCCCATGAGAAAAGTACCTCCAATAATAGTCGTTTAATATATATACGACTCACGGGGTGCTTTTTCCTTTGTCTCATTTAATTAGGTCTCTTCACTACATAATTGGTTTCAAAACGGTTTTTCTTATGATATACCCTATACCCTAAGAATAGTTTCGGGTGCCTGTCACTTCTCGAATAATCCTGTTTCAACTAGATTTTGATTAGTATGACCACTATAAGTTGAGAAGTCTTGTGAGGAAAATCGCAGCAAGGCTTTTTTGGTTGAAATTTTTTGAATTAATTGAATTGAAAGTTTAGAGGGCTGTGTTAGATGAAATATAAGCGTCAAATACTTCACGCGTATTCATCACAGCCTCCAGATGAGATAATCTTCATAGATTAAATCTCGAAGGAGGCTTTTCATGTCAGATAAACAGTTAGAATGGGAGGCAAGTATGGACCAATGGAGCGATAGTGGCCTTAGTATGGCTGCTTGGTACCGCAAAAAAAATATTAATATTCATCAAATGTATTACTGGAAACGTAAGTTTGATCAACAAACAGATAATATTTCTTCTAGCAATTGGTTAGAAATTAGCCATTCGGCTAACATCGATGAGCATTCATCTATCATTATTAAGATAGATAAGCTATCAGTGGAAGTAAAACCACAGGTTGATCGTCAACTTGTATCTGATGTATTACATTTATTGTAGTATCAATGATTCATCCATACTATGAAAGGGTCTATTTAGCTTGTAGTGGTCCTACGGACCTTAGAAAGTCAATTGATGGCCTAGCAATTATAGTAAAAGAAGCATTTGAACTTGATCCATTCTCCCTGCACTCTTTATGTTCTGTAATCGAAATAGAGATAAATTAAAAATTTTACAGTGGGATAATAACATTATTCGAGTTGTTTGGATCTTCATCTGTAGAACGAAGAGCATCCCAAACGTCATTATAGGAAAGCTCGGTATGATCATCAATAATATTATGGAGTGCCGATTTCAGGTTAGATCCCGTCTTGCCAATAGCATTATCATAATAGTCTCCAGTAGGATCAGAACTACTGTCTAACGTGAATTGATTTGTATTTTTAAGACCGGGATGGGCGTAATATGAGGTGTGTCATCAGCAATTGCCAAAGAATAATCATCACTGAAATTTGATGTTTGGATGGAAGATGAAGAAATTGGTTTACCTACTATATAACCTTCTACGGTTTGAACCGAGTTATCTTGTAATTGACTTGCGTCCTACGGATATGACTGTCAATAGCTCAAGAGGGAATAAAGAATTTGATAATGGGGGTACCGCACAAGGCGAAGCACCAGACACATATGCAGACAGTGATTCTTGGGAACCTCGTGATGAAGTTAAAGGCGATGTTGCACGCATGATTTTTTACATGGCAGTACGTTATGAAGGGGATAATGGTGAGTTAGACTTAGAGGTTTCTGGATCTGTAAATAACGGTTCTTCGCCTTTACACGGTAAACTTTCAACTTTAAAAGAATGGAATGAACAAGACCCAGTAGATGACTTTGAAAGAGAAAGGAATGAAATAATTTATCTTGATTATCAACATAATCGCAATCCATTTATAGACAATCCAGGATGGGTAGAAGAAATATGGTGATAACAGTAAAAATCCAGGACCCTGACGATAGAGGGAGAGTGTAGCTGCTAAAATATAATGAAATAGTAGAATTATTGAAGAAGCAGAGAACTTTTCGCTGCTTCTTCAATAATTTACTTCAATAAACGCGTTGAATTCACTTTCTCTTAAGGTAGAAAAGGTATGAAGAAATGCTTGGACATCATCTTCTGATTTGAATGCTTTATGAAGTAAATGCCGTTCGATATGATAGGTTGTTTCGTCACGCAAGGTTATTTTATAAATGTCTAAGATGAGGTCACTGGCATTACTACGCATGACAGCCATGCCGTGTATTGGGTTTGTTGGATGAATTAACATACCTTCATAATAAGAATGTGCTGCGATGTTTTCGTCTACTAGGAAGCTAAGATTTTGGTTGGTCATTAGTCGATCTCCTTTTAATAGATTACTTCCATTCTACATTATTCTCTTGTTTAAGTCCTTCTGATTTTATGTCTATTTTATTACAGTTTAGACAGGTTGTAAGTTCGCATCTTTAATCGCATAGTGTAGTTTTAATGTGCGAGTTAGTTGGTTTTGTAGTTGATAAGCAGATTCTTCGAAGTCAATTGTCGTGCCATTACGAAAGATGATCGTTGATTGGGTTTGTTTACTTCTTGCTTGTGGGTGTTCGATTATTTTATGTATATGCTTGGCAAACACCCAACTACAGCTAAAGTTGCTAGGTGATTGCGTGGGAAATGCATAAATCTGTGCACGTTCATAGATAAGTATAGGTACTTTACGGGTTGAACCAATTAGCTTACTTGCTGCTTTTTGTCGTCCTTGATAAGAGGCAGCGCCTGCTATGCAATTGGTTTTTATGATTGTGAGTGGTGTTTGTTGGACAAGCAACTCACGCTTCGTTTCCCGCACAATTGCTTGATAGTCCACAGTCATAGCAGGAAGGATTGCTAGTGTATTGCGATTAATTTGATAGAACGTACTTATTTTTAACATAGATATCTACCCTTTTCGATAGCATAAATAAGCGCGACTATGATTCGGAGTCACTAGAATGATGTAATAGATTCTTAATATACGTATGATCAAGATGTAGTTTCTCTTCTAGCAACAGACTACTTGTTAAACTTGGAGAAGTAATTCCTCTTTCAATCCGTCCGATAGCCTCCGTACTGATGCCAATTTGATAGGCCAATTCTTCCTGTGACAGCTCCTGGATATTTCGTTGATTCTGTATGTATTGCCCATAACTTCTTTTGAATTGTTCACGTGTCATTTGTAGGCCCTCTTATTTATTTTCCAAGAATGAATAAGAAATGAGTACAAACTATAGTGTGTTTAATGGAAATTAAAGGGTATTTTGGGGAGTTTATTTTCAAGTGTCTGTCACTATCTGTGTTAAGTCGTATGAACGTTGTGGATGTGTGAGGGAAAGTCTTGTGAGAGAAATCGTAGCAAGGACTTTTCGGTTGAAAAAAGTCTTTAAATAAAGAGATCTGTGAGCGTATCCTTGAGATGGATAAATTAAATGATTTGTTCTTTTCGGAAGAATAGTTAGTATTTGGCGCTTCCCATTAGCATGATTTTATATGAGGTATTTTTAATCAAAGTTAAGTATATTTTAGGAAAAGGGCAATGAAAGGCTTATTGGCTAGGGTAGTCTTTTTGATAGCAATATGTTATTATTAAACAAAGAAACAAAGAAACAAAGAAACAAAGAAACAAAGAAACAAAGAAACAAAGAAACAAAGAAACAAAGAAACAAGGAAAAAACAAACAAAGAAATCGGTATATTATGCGATGGAGAGGACATAACTTATGGTAATGATACAAAAAGAAGCGGAGAGAGCTGCCATGCCAAATCGTCCCAGAAAGGCTAAACGAATTGCCGTTTCAAGTAAAAGGCAGATTAGCATTCCTAAAGAATTTTATGACCAGTTAAATATTGGTGAAGAAGTTAGTTTGGAACTATACGGAAATCATTTAATTTTAAAGCCAATAAGTGAAAACTTTGATGATTTTTCTGAGGATATCTTAGGAGACCTTATAAGGGAAGGTTATCAAGGGGAAGATCTGATGGTGGAATTTAAACATCGTAAATCTCAAATAGGAAATGCCGTTGATAAGTTGGTAGCTGATACTAAATATTCAGGAGAAAAAACAACGATTGACGATTTATTTGGAGAAGACGATGATGCACTATGATTTAATTACTTCTTCAGCAACAAAAAAGTTTATAAAAAAATGAAAGATAAGCCTTTAAAAGAAAAATTTAAATCTGCTTTTAAAGAAATTCAGCTAGACCCTTTTTATGTAGGTGAACCGAAAAAAGGTGATCTGGCTGGAGTTTATGGTTATGATATAAAACATAACGGCACTTCTTATGAAGTAGCTTATGCAATTGAAGAAGATGAAAATGGGAATGTTGTACTTGTAATCCTTGCAGGAACAAGAGAACAGTTTTATGAAGAACTAAAAAGGTATATTAAAGGTTCAAAGATACATAAAAATTAACAATAGAGAGCTGGTTCCCTCTGACTGGTTAGTTTCATTGTTACTTGCTTAATAGGAAGCTGGGGACGGTTCCAGTTTAATGACAAACAAAAAAAGCCCTGCAGAGATATCTCTATACAAAGCTCTTAATGGCACTTGAAGTAATTGCCATTATAAGCTGATCTCTATGTCAAGACTGGTTAGTTTTTTTAATCATTCATAATTCGAATGAGGTCGTAATGATAGAATCTTCTATTTCTTTTTCTATCGTCCCCATAAATCATCTTCAAGTGAACAAGTTCGTTTAGACTTTTTCGGATAGTCACAGGAGCTAAACTAGTATCGTTTACTATTTGATGCACTGTTGCAATAGGATATTTAAAAAGGGCTCCCCAAACTTTTTCAGTAGAAGGTTGTTTCAATTTACTTAATCCTTCTTTATATAATCTTTCTGCTTGTTCAAGTTTATTAAATTGTCGTTCCGCCATTCGAATCGTTGCATTAAGGAAGAAGGTTATCCAACTATCCCAATCAGGTTCGAATTTGTTTAGTGCACGAACACCGTTTAACATTGTATAATATTTAAACTTTTCTTTCTCTAGTTCTTCACTTAGGAAAAAGAACGGGGAGTCAATTATATTGGATTGCAACATATAAAGTACGATTAGAATCCTTCCTAACCGACCGTTTCCATCTAAAAAAGGGTGAATAGATTCAAATTGTGCATGGATGATTGCTACTTTAATTAAAGGGTGAAGTGTGTCCATTTCTTCATCTAAGTATGGATGCCCATTAATATATCTCTCTAAATTGGCCATATATTCTCCCATTAATTGTGGTTCAGGCGGAATATAAGAAGCATCTTTTAATTGCTTTGTAGGTCCGATAAAATTCTGGATGGTCCTATATTCACCTGCAGCACTTGTAGAACCACGATTATCTTTCATCAACTCGCTATGGATATCACGAATCAATCGTTCCGATAATGGATATCCTGTCTGTATGATTTCAACACCAATTTTTAATGCTCTTTGGTAATTACGAACTTCAACATTCTCCCAGTCCTTTTTTTGATCAATTTCATCTTCTAGCATTTCACTAAAAGTCACTTTGGTTCCTTCAATTCTTGTAGATTGAACAGACTCATGTAGTGTTAATAATTGCAGAAATGATTCACTGATTAAAGAATAATGAATTTTTTGTTTCAGCTTTTCCAACACGGATGAGGCTTCAACGACTTTCTTATAAAAAGTAAGTTCAGATTCAGCATCAAATGTGTGTGATAGAAGTGGTAATGGATAAGGCTTTTTCATTCTTAACACCTCGTTAGAATATTTATTGATTATATTATAGTTTAAAATACATCAAAGTAAATAATAGTGATATTTTGAAGTGATGAAATATCGTTATGGTGTTATGTGTGTTTTCAGGTGCCTGGTCATTTTCAGTTTTATGTCGAATAAATGTTCATGGTGTTTGAGTAGGAGGTAGGGTGCTTGTGTAACTGCTAAACAAACTAAGGGAAATCGTTTTGCTTGATAAAACTGAACACATTATGGTCATACATACCAGCTATGGCTGTCGAATCTGTAATCACAAAGAACAATAACTTCTATAGATCCGTTCCTAATCCTCTGTTAAGAAATCTAACAGGTTTATTGATATCGGTGTCTATTATGTTACTTTGAGTATAGGTAAGAAAAACAGTGAACTTCCTACAAAAATACAGATAATTTGTATCTTAGATGATTATCTCCCCTGTAATTTATATAGATTACTAAATTGGTTCAATAATAATTGAGCATATCATTAGGATAATATAAAAAATGAATGTAATGGGAGAGGATCTTTATGTTTGGTCTATTTAAGAATAAAAATAAAGTAACCGCGGTTGATGAGTTTGTTATGCCAATTGAGGGTGAAATTATTGACATCACAGAAGTGGAAGATCCTGTTTTCTCGGAAAAAATGATGGGGGACGGCTTTGCAATTATTCCAGTCGCTGGTTCTGTGGTTTCACCTGTTAATGGGGAAATCATTAAGGTGTTTCCAACAAAACATGCGATTGGAATTAAATCCGCGAAAGGATATGAAATTCTCATTCATGTAGGCATTGATACGGTTCAGTTAAATGGGAAAGGCTTCACTGCCCTTGTTAACGATGGGGATAAGATAAAGGTAGGACAAGAAATTTTACAGTTTAATGTAGAAATTATTAAGAAATCGGCTTCATCTTATGTAGTTCCTGTGGTCTTTACCGATTCGACAAAAGTTAGTGTGAAAAAGTTTGGCAAAACAGCGCAAGGCGAAAGAGACATCTTGTCTTTTGACTAAGAACACGCATGAACATAAAAAGCTACTTGATTTGGAGTAACACTCCTTTCAAGTAGTTTTTTTGTATTTTAATTGTTGAAGATAAGATAATGAAAACATTTATAACACCATTGAATAACGATAAGCTGGACTATATGATAGGAGTATAAGTTTAAGTGAGTTACCACATAACACTTATAAAACATAAATAAGATAGACTTGATGAAGAAAATTTTTGAGAAAGCTCAGCAATTTGGTAAATCGTTGAGTAATAAGATTTTATAGTAAGGACGTGTTTGGATATGCATCAAGTGTTAGATAAGATTGAAAAGGGATTAATTGTTTCTTGCCAGGCTTTAGAAGGGGAACCGTTACACAGTTCTTTCATCATGGGGCGTATGGCAGTAGCTGCAAAAGAAGGTGGAGCTGTTGGGATTCGTGCCAACTCCGTTTCGGACATAGTCGAAATCAAAAAACAAGTAGGGTTGCCGGTCATTGGCATCATTAAACAAGTGTACAAAGACCATCCAGTCTTTATTACACCTACGATGAAAGAGATCGATGCCTTAGCAGAAACTGGTGTCGAGATCATTGCCACAGATGCGACAAATCGACTTCGACCTGATGGTTGCGATTTAGCTACATTTTATAAAGAGATAAGATCTAAGTATCCTGATCTCTTGTTGATGGCGGACGTCTCTTCGGTTGAAGAAGCAATGTTTGCCGATGAGTTAGGGTTTGATATAGTGGCGCCGACTTTATACGGCTATACAGCGAAAACGAATGGATTGAAAATTGATGATCATGATTATGACGTTATTAAACAAATTGTAAAAAAAGTGACTAAAGCAAAGGTTTTGGCAGAGGGAAATGTTTCGACGCCAACTATCGCAAGGTCCGTTCTAGATAGTAATGTTCATGCGGTCGTTGTAGGTGGTGCAATTACAAGACCACAGCAAATTACACAAAGATTTGTTGATGCATTGGCACAAGATTAACGATGAGTGAATAGTTCATGAGTGGATTATGCTGGCTAGCTACATTAGTAAACAGTGTTAATATCATATCTAGCAAAGTCCGCTTGTGATAAGCTTTTGTATCGACTCGAGCGACGAAACTCTGATTATTGATGGCTGAATATACGGATGTTTCTTCTCCTATGGGTGCCAGTTTAAAGGTTCTCTGCTTTTTTTTTGGTTCTTATTAATCTTGATTTCATTTAAAATACGAATAAAAATTTTGCTTACCATTTATAGTGACTTTTCATAATATATACAGCATAAATAGGCAAACGCTTAAAATCAGTGTTTGCCTATTTATATATAAATCTATATTTAGTGTTAAAGATTATTTTGTATTCGTGAATCCACCATCAATTCTAATCACATCACCATTTATATATTGTGCTTTAGAAGTTAGTAAGAATGCCACTAGTTCAGCGACTTCTTCAGGGGTACCCAAACGTTTTTGTGGTATACCATTTTCTGCGTTTTCTTTCATTTCAGGATTCGCATCAAAGAATTCCTTCACCATTGGCGTTTCTGTAGGTCCTGGAGCAATGGCATTGACACGCAATCCATCCTTGGCATATTCAGCAACCATACTCTTTGTTAATCCAATGATACCGTGTTTTGTTGCTGAATACGTTACAACAGAGTCTTGTCCTATTACGCCTGCGCTTGATGCAGTGTTAACAATTGAACCTCCGCCATTCTTTAACATCACTTCAGCTACGTAGCGAACACCATACAATGCTCCCATCAGATTGATGCCAACGATTTGTTCAATTTCTTTAATATCCGTATCTAAGTAGTATTTACCACTGCCTGAAATACCAGCATTGTTAAAGAAATAATCAATGGAACCAAACTTCTCAACAGTTTTCTCAACATAATTTTTGACTTCGTCGACTTTAGCTACGTCAGCTTTAATGAAAATAGCATCCACTCCAGATTTCTTCAGCAATTCTACTGTTTCATTTCCACCTTGTTCATTAACGTCTACTACTGCAATGTTAATACCTTCTTCAGCTAGACGTAGTGCTGTTGCTTGTCCTAATCCACTACCACCGCCGGTTATAACTGCAACTTTATTCATGTGAAAAACCTCCTCAATATTAATTCAAGAGCCCAAATGGTAAGGGTGTCTTATAAGTATATACCCTTAATTTTATGAATTAAAATCAAAAGATTTAAATTAAAAATTTTCATAAATAGATAAAAAAGTTACAACGCGATTTTAATAGGAAGCTTTATATATTTTAACCCCGAACTAATGCTACAGTTTTGGGATTAGCCGTTTTCTTCTATCAGATAACTCTTGATTAACCCCCCAATAAAAACTGCCCTTGACATTTATTTTCAATACGATAAACTAATGGTAAAATGTTTTACTAAATATTATTAAATGTAGTGCTTTTCTATATATATTTTGAGTTGATGTAAAGGTGATTTTGGTAGGAGGAAGAAGCGATGGCGACGATTAAAGATGTGGCGAAAACGGCAGGTTGTTCTATTACAACGGTTTCTCGGGTGTTAAATAATGATCCAAAGCTTTCTGTTTCAGATGAGATGCGTGAGAAAGTGTATCAGGTTGCTGATCAACTGGATTATAAGAAGAAAGTGATGCGGCCATTAATTAAGAATATTGTATTTTTATACTGGTTAACGGATATTGAAGAACTAGAAGATGTTTATTTTAAAGCGATGCGTTTAGAGTTAGATAAATTAGCCAAGAAATTCAATGTGGAACTTACAACCTATAAAATTAATGAAGGAATTGAGCGGATTCCTGATGATATTGAAGGATTTATTGCGGTGGGGACCTTTTCCAATAAAGAGTTAGTTCAACTGAGGGAGTTAACACCAAATGGTGTCTTTATTGATGCGACACCTGATCCTTATCACTTTGATTCAGTAAGACCGGATTTAGCGCAGGTGACCCGAAGAACAGTTGACTTTTTAGTGGATAAAGGACATAAAGAAATTGGATTTATAGGTGGGACTTTTCGCAATCCAAATACCCATGAAGATGAAATGGATATTAGAGAACGAACATTTCGGCAGTATATGGAGGAGAAAGGTTTGTTAAATGAAGATTTTATCTTTTGTCACAGAGGCTTCTCTGTCGCAAATGGCTATCACTTAATGAACAATGCTTTGGAAACACTGGGTGATCAATTACCGACTGCGTTTTTTACAGCTGCTGATCCGATTGCAGTTGGTTGTTTGCAAGCATTAAACGAAGCAGGTATTGCGATTCCAAACAGAGTATCCATTATCGGCATTAATAATATTAGTGTTGCAAAATATATCTCTCCACCGCTCACTACATTCGATATAGATATCCATGAAATGTGTAAAAATGCGTTGGAGTTACTGGTAGAAAGAGTTGTAGAAAAACGTAAAATAGTAAAAACATTATATCTAGGTCCGGAAATGATCATTAGAAAAAGTACAAACTAAACTAGTTGAGGGTGACGAAGAAGGCTATTACCAGGCGAATAATCGTTGGTAATAGCCTTCTTTATTGTTATCTAAGTTAGACGGAAGCGGAGAACCGTCCCTCGCTCCCAGTAAAATATATTGATTATCAAGTAAAATATTTTACTTGATAAAGGTAAAAATATAATAATAAAAAGGTAAAAAATTTGTTTACTTATATTATTTCTTGTGCTATATTTATATCAATAAAACGTTTTCATTATATAAGAAAGCGCTTTATCAATTTATTGATTAAAAGGGAGATGTATCCTAATGATAAGATTAAAAAAATACTTAGGACTTATTAGTTTTACAGCGTTACTTTTTGCTTTAGTTGCTTGTGGACCTCAGGAGAGCAATGGAGACTCTGGTGATTCATCAGATTCGAGTCAAAATGCAGAAGAAACGAAAGAATTAACTGTTTGGGCAGATATTGATAAATCTGCAGGTATAGAAGCTGCAATCGCTGTGTTTGAAGAAGAACATGATGTTGAAATAGAAGTAATCGAAAAGGCTTATGCACAACAAGTAGAAGATTTACGTTTAGATGGACCAGCTGGTACAGGCCCAGATGTTTTCACAATGCCTGGTGATCAAATTGGTACAGCTGTTACAGAAGGCTTACTTAAAGAATTAGATGTAAGCGAAGACGTTCAATCCATCTACACAGATGTTGCGATGAATTCTCAAATTTATGATGGTAAAGTTTATGGCTTACCAAAAGCAGTTGAAACAAACGTGCTTTTCTATAACAAAGATCTTGTTTCAGAAGATGAAGTTCCTACAACATTAGATGGTTGGTATGAATTATCTCTTGAGTTAACAGAAGGTGAAAACTACGGTCTATTAGCTCTATTTGACCAAATCTACTATGCCAATGGTGTGTTAAGTGGTTATGGCGGATACGTGTTTGGGAAAGATGCTGACGGTAACTTTGATCCAACCGATGTTGGATTAAACAACGAAGGCGCTATTGAAGGGGCAGAGTCAATTCAAAAGTTTTATGATGAGGGTCTTTTCCCATCAGGTTTAGTTGGGGAACAAGGTATTAATGTGTTAGATTCTTTATTCTCTGAAGGTAAAGCTGCTGCAGTTATTTCTGGTCCATGGAATCTAGGACCATATGAAGAAGCTGGTATTAATTATGGAGTTATGAAATTACCTGAATTAGCAAATGGTGAAAACATGAGTGCATTTGTTGGTGTGAAAAGCTACAATGTCAGCTCGTATGCTAAAAATCCAGAACTTGCAGAAGAATTTGTTGAATTCATAACAAATGAAGAAAATTCAAAAACAAGATATGAAATTACAGGCGAAGTGCCAGCTGTTAAAGCATTGGCAGAGGATCCTGTAGTTGCGGAAAGTGAAGCAGCACAAGCTGTAGCACAACAGTCGCAGTTCTCAGAATTGACTCCAAGTATTCCTGAAATGAATGAAGTTTGGACACCTGCTGATGCGGCATTACAAACAATTGCTACTGGTAAGGCAGATCCAGAAGAAGCATTAAACCAAGCGGTGGAAACAATTGAAGGACAAATTGAAGCAAACCACGCTGGACAATAATTAATATTTATTAGCTACATTTAAAAACTGGTGTCAAATGATTATACGATATTTGGCACCTTTCTAATTTGAAAAAAATGTTTCCTATATAAAGAGGTGAGAAAAGTGCAACATCGGACAAAAGCAAGCTTGTTATCTATCATTCCTGGTTTTGGACAATTTTACAATAAGCAATGGGTGAAAGGTCTTGTGTTCTTAGGATTTGGTGGTGCGTTTTTATTCGCATTTGGTGATATGTTAAATATGGGTTATTGGGGAATTTTCACCCTTGGAACAGAAGTACCGAGAGATAATTCGGTATTTTTATTAGCGCAAGGTATTATCGCAATCCTTGTTACACTTTTAGGATTACTAGTGTACTACTTGAATTTCCGTGACGCTTATAAAAATGGTGAATTACGTGATAAAAATAGACCGCTATCTTCACTTAGAAAGCAATATCATAACCTAGTAGAGTCAGGATATCCCTATGTAGTTAGTGGTCCATCGTTTTTCATTTTAGTATTTGCTGTTATTTTTCCGATTTTATTTAGTCTTGCAGTAGCGTTTACAAATTACGACTTATATCATTCCCCGCCAGCTAATTTAGTGGATTGGGTAGGATTTGATACATTCGCAAAAATTTTCACAGTTGATATTTGGCGTTCTACTTTTTTTGATGTTTTAGGATGGACGGTTATTTGGACACTCGTTGCAACTACTTTACAAGTTGGTCTTGGTATTTTGTTAGCAGTTGTTGTGAACCAAAAGGATATCCATTTCAAAAGAGTCGTTCGAACAGTCCTCGTTTTACCATGGGCTGTACCAGGATTTGTTACGATTTTAATTTTCGCAGGTCTCTTTAACGATAGTTTTGGTGCTATTAATAATGATATCTTAGCATTCTTTGGAATTGATGCGATTCCATGGTTAACCAATGCGGCATGGTCAAAACTAGCGCTTATTCTTATGCAAGGTTGGTTGGGATTTCCTTATATATTCCTAGTAACCACAGGAGTCTTGCAATCTATTCCGGATGATTTATATGAAGCGGCGACGATTGATGGTGCATCTATTTTTGCTAAATTCAAGCATATTACGATGCCAATGATACTACTCGCGATTGCGCCGATTATCATTACGCAGTATACATTTAACTTTAACAACTTTAATATTATTTATTTGTTCAACGGTGGTGGTCCAGCAGTTCCAGGGTCTACAGCTGGCGGAACAGATATCTTAGTATCATGGATTTATAAATTAACCATGCAATCCAGTCAATATTCTCTAGCGGCTGCGTTAACTATTTTGTTATCTGTATTTGTCATTGGAATTGCATTATGGCAGTTCAGACGAACGAATTCATTTAAGGAGGATTAAGAGTTGATGACGAATATGAAGAGAAAGAAATTCACCCGACTCTTTGCCTCTTACTCTTTACTCATTTTCATGATGATTGTAATTATTTATCCGTTGCTTTGGACGGTGGGCGCAAGCTTTAATCCAGGTAATAGTTTAATAAGTACCTCAATCATTCCTGAAAATCCGACTTTGAATCATTACAAAGAGTTATTTGCAGGCAAAGAAAGTCTACAGTATGGACAATGGTATATAAATTCTATCAAAATTAGTGTGTTAACAATGATTGGAACAGTTATTAGTGTTTCCTTTATGGCTTATGCTTTTTCACGGTTTCGTTTTGTCGGTAGAAAAAATGGCTTAATCTTATTTTTGCTATTACAAATGATCCCACAGTTTTCGGCTTTAATTGCACTATTTGTATTAGCACAAGTTCTTGGCCTAATGAACAGTCATTGGTTATTGATCTTCCTTTACATTGGTGGTCAAATTCCAATGTGTACGTATCTAATGAAAGGCTATATCGACTCGATTCCAATGTCTTTAGATGAAAGTGCACGAATTGATGGTGCGAGTAATACAACGATTTTCTTCCGGATTATTATGCCATTATCTAGACCAATGATCGCTGTTGTTGCAATGAATGGCTTTATTATTCCGCTTGCTGATTTCGTTTTAGCATCAACCATCTTGCGGTCACCTGAATCGTATACATTGCCAATTGGTTTATACAATTTAGTTAATGATGTAATGGGAGCAAGTTATACAACGTTTGCTGCCGGTGCCATTCTAATCAGTATTCCAATCGCTGTCGTATTCGTTCTTTTACAAAAGAACTTTGTATCAGGGTTAACATCAGGTGGAACGAAAGGGTAAGAATGAAGGATTGCTGGGAATTATTAATCCTAATAGGGCTTCAACCTAGGTATCGATAAATAGATAAATAAAAATATGGGGGACAGTAACATGCCAAAACACCAAAAGACTTATGTAACGAAAGCAGATTTTATGCTTCATGGCGGCGACTACAATCCTGATCAATGGTTAGATCGACCAGAAATTTTAGCCGATGACATAAACTTGATGAAACTTTCACATACAAATACATTTTCATTAGGAATTTTTGCGTGGAGTACATTGGAACCTGAAGAAGGTGTGTACAACTTTGAATGGCTGGACACGATCATTGAAAATATTGCGAACATCAAGGGTCGCGTTATTTTAGCTACACCAAGTGGAGCGCGTCCAGCGTGGATGTCACAAAAGTATCCTGAAGTATTACGTGTAAATGAAAGTCGTGTGAAACAACTGCACGGTGGTCGTCACAATCACTGTTTTTCATCAGTTGTTTACCGTGAAAAAACACAACAGATGAATCGGTTACTTACAGAAAGATATGGTAAGAATCCTGCATTAATCATGTGGCACATTTCAAATGAATATAGTGGTGAATGCCATTGTGATAATTGTCAGCAGGCATTTAGAGGCTGGTTGAAGGAAAAATACAAGGATGATCTTCAAGCATTGAACGATGCGTGGTGGGGTCCATTCTGGAGCCATACGTTTTCCGATTGGTCACAGATAGAATCGCCTTCACCAATTGGGGAGAGTGCTGTCCATGGTTTAAATTTGGATTGGCGCCGTTTCGTAACCGACCAAACGATAGACTTTTATGAAAATGAAATTGTCCCAATGCGTGAACTGACACCAGACATTCCGATTACAACGAACTTCATGGCTGATACATTTGATTTAATTCCATTTCAGTCACTCGATTACAGTAAATTTGCAAAGCACCTTGATGTTATTAGCTGGGATGCATATCCTGCATGGCACAATGACTGGGAAACAACTGCTGATTTAGCGATGAAGGTTGGTTTTATCGATGACTTGTATCGTAGCTTAAAGCAAAAGCCATTTCTTTTAATGGAATCAACGCCAAGCCTAGTAAACTGGCATGAAGTAAATAAAGCGAAACGTCCTGGAATGCACTTACTTTCCTCGATGCAAATGCTTGCGCATGGTTCAGACAGCATTATGTATTTCCAATGGCGCAAATCTCGTGGTTCATCAGAGAAGTTTCATGGATCAGTAGTTGATCATGATAATAGTTCTGAAAATCGTGTGTTTAAAGAGGTTGCTAAAGTGGGGGAAACATTAGAGAAGCTTTCTGATGTTGTCGGAACAAATCGTCCTGCAGATGTGGCGATTATGTATGATTGGGAAAGTAACTGGGCATTAAATGATGCACAGGGATTTGGACTTTCAACGAAACAATACCCGCAAACATTGCAAGAGCACTATCGTACGTTCTGGGAACAAGATATTCCAGTAGATGTGATCACAAAAGAACAAGATTTTTCTAATTATAAATTGTTAATCGTTCCGATGCTTTATTTAGTAAGTGAAGCTACGATTGCACGTTTAAAAGTCTTTGTTGCTGGTGGTGGTCGATTAGTTATGACCTATATCAGTGGGCTCGTGAATGAACATGATCTAACCTTTTTAGGTGGATGGCATAAAGATTTACAAGATATATTTGGAATGAAGCCAACGGAAACAGATACATTGTATCCAAAAGATAGAAATATGGTTACCTATCAAGATAAGAAATATGAAGTGAAGGATTATGCAACTGTCCTTGATTTAGCAACAGCTACTACAGAAGGAATCTATCAAGAAGATTTTTATGAAAATACAGCTGCTGTTACAAGTCATTCCTATCAACAAGGGAAGTCCTATTATATTGGGGCAAGGTTAGATGATCAATTCCATCGTGATTTTTATCAAACATTAATCGAGGAATTAGCACTTAAGCCAGTTGTTGCTAGTAAACATGGTAAAGGCGTTTCAGTCCAAGCAAGACAAGGTGTGGAATCTGACTATGTCTTTGTGATGAACTTTACCGAAGAAGCACAACAAATAGCATTCGATTCCAACTTAACTGATTTAGTTACCGGAGAAATTGTCCCAGAACAACTCACACTAAAACAATACGAAGTCAGAATACTAGAACAACCAAGAAAATGAAGCAGGGGACGGTTCTCTGCTTCCTCTCTTTTGTATGGGGAGGAAGCAAGGGACGGTTCTTTGCTTTATTATCTACCTATAAATGAAAGCGTTTAATAAATATGAAAGGTGGAGTTTAAACACTCGTTTTTGCACAAGAACAATGTAAAAAATAAATGAATAAGAGGAGATAAGAGATATGAGGATAAAAGGGAAAAAGTTGAAATTTGTTTACGTATTACTTGCATTTTTGCTAATGTTTAGCACATTTGGAATAAATACAAATTCTGTAAATGTGCAAGCTTCATCGACAAACCTATTAACAAATGGTGGATTTGAGACAGACTTTTGGGATGACGGATCATGGGAGGTAACTTCTCAAGGGATGGTTAATGTTAACCAGTTTGAATATGTGGAAGATGAGTGGATGACCAAAGATGAGGGGGAGTTTGCAACTAACTTTTGGGTGCAAGATACAGCAGAAGGAAATCAATCCTCTAGGTTAAGTCAAACAATTACGAGCCTTTCAGCTGGAAGTTATGAGCTTTCTGTAAATGTAATGGGTGGTTCAGATGCTGAAGCAAGTAACGTGAAATTATTTGCAGGAGAAGATATAGAAAATGTGGTAACGACAACAGGATATAATAATTGGGAAACAGTTACACTGACTTTTGAAATAACTGAAGATGTAACTGATTTTCAAGTTGGAGCAATTGTTGATGGTGAACCGAATGCATGGGGTTATGTAGATAGCTTCCAACTGCTATCTACAAACGATGATGGCGTGACTATTCCTGATCCAGTCGAAGCTGCTATTTTTGTAGAAAGAGTAGATGGAATGGCTGATGATTTTATCAAAGGTGTCGACGTTTCTAGTATTCTTTCATTAGAAAATAGCGGTGTGAAATACTACAATGAAGCGGGCAACGAACAGGATATTTTCAGAACATTAAAAGATTCTGGTGTTAACTATGTTCGTGTGCGTATATGGAATGACCCATACGATGCAGACGGTAATGGCTATGGTGGCGGTAATAATGATTTACAGAAGGCGATTGAAATAGGAAAAAGAGCTGCGGCAAATGATATGAAGCTTTTAGTAGATTTTCACTACTCGGATTTTTGGGCAGATCCTGCGAAACAACAAGCACCAAAGGCGTGGGAAGATCTAAGTTTTGATGACAAGAAAGATGCAGTTTATACCTATACAAATGATAGCGTCCAAGCTTTACTTGATGCAGGTGTTGACGTTGGTATGGTTCAAGTTGGGAATGAAACGAATGGTGGATTTGTTGGGGAAACTGATTGGACAAAGATGAGTGCATTATTTAATGAAGGAAGTAAGGCAATTAGAGATGTAGATACTTCTATTATAATAGCATTACATTTTACCAATCCAGAATCTTCTGGAAGATATAGTGGGATTGCGGAAACATTGGATAATAATAATGTAGATTATGATGTGTTTGCAAGTTCATATTATCCATTTTGGCATGGGACGCTTGATAATTTAACCGCGGTGCTTAAAAATGTTGCTGATACGTATGGTAAACAAGTGATGGTAGCGGAAACTTCCTATGTTTACACGGAAGAAGATGGAGACGGACATGGTAATACAGCACCAAAGGATTCTGGACAAGTATTGAACTACCCGATTACGGTACAAGGACAAGCGAATGCACTCAGAGATGTATTTCAAGCAGTTGCTGATGTTGGTGAAGCGGGTATTGGTGTATTTTATTGGGAACCTGCATGGCTTCCAGTTGGTCCTGCTGAAGAGTTAGAAGAAAATAAAGCAACTTGGGAACAACAGGGTTCAGGCTGGGCAACTAGTTTTGCATCTGAATATGATCCGGAAGATGCGGGTGAATGGTACGGAGGAAGCGCGGTCGACAATCAAGCATTATTTGATTTTAACGGTCATCCATTAGCTTCATTAAACGTATTTAACTATATTGATACTGGTGCAGTGGCAGGTTTGGAGATTGATAAGATTAACGATATAACAGTTACTGCTAATCTAGGTGATGAGATAACATTACCGGAAACTGTAACAGCCGTTTATAACGATGGCAGTGAACAGGACGCTTCCGTAACATGGGACAATGAGGCATTAGACCAAGCAATTAACAGTGGTGCTGGCACATATGATATTGCAGGTGTTACAGATGAGGGATTTACTGTTGTAGCACATCTTGAAATAATGGCGATGAATTTTGTAGCAAACCCAGGCTTTGAGGATAGTGATCGGAGCATGTGGACTATTACCTATCCAAGTGGAACAGCACATACGGACTTTCAAAACAATGCAGCAGATGCAAAAACAGGAGATTACTCTCTACACTTTTATTCTGATAGTGGAGTGGATTTCCAAGCAGAACAGACCATTACTGGTTTAGAACCGGGTTATTATAATTACTCGATGTTCTTACAAGGCGGAGACGCTGGAGATTCTAATATGTAAATTTATACGAAAACAGCGGATGAAACCCTTGAAGCGGAGACAGAAGTGAGTGGTTGGACCAATTGGAACAACCCAGAAATTGGTGATATTCTTGTATTAGATGGAACAATCACGATAGGTGCAGTGATCCAAGCAGATGCAGGGGCATGGGGAACATTGGATGACTTTACTTTTTATAAAGTAGGAGATTATCAAGCGCCAGAAGAACCGGGTGACCAGAATGGAGAACAGCCAGAGAATCCAGGGATTGAAGAGCCAGAGATAGAGGAACCTGGAGCAGAAGAGCCAGAGACTGAAGAGCCTGTGATACAGGATCCAGGTGAACAAGAACCAGAGACGGGAGAACCTGGAGCAGAAGAGCCAGAGACTGAAGAACCTGTGATGCAGGATCCAGGTGAACAAGAACCAGAGACAGGAGATCCAGGAACAGAAGAACAGGGACCTGAAGAGGCGGAGACAGAGGATTCAGGAACAGAGAACGTAGACTCAAAAGAGTCAGTTACTGTTAAAGAAGCTGATTTAGTTAAAAATGATACAAGTAAGGTTTACACGTATCCTAACGCTTCAAAGGTCGTTAAAATTAGCAAAGCAGAGTTAGAAAAGTTTGCTGATGGCTATTCTCTTGAGCTTACAGATGGTAACGTGAAAGCTACTATTCCAGTAGCATTACTTTCAAGAGGTGGAGATTTGGTCTTTGAATTTGGCAAAGTTTCCAATAAGATTACCAATGAAAATAAAGATGTTTTGAGTGAGTTAATCGATTTCTCTCTTTTAATAGGTGGAGAAGAAATTACTGATTTTAGTGATACCCCGATTACGGTTACATTTAAAGTTGACCCAGATAAAGTTAAGAATTGGGATGATTTGCGAGTAGTATATATCGATGAAAATGGTGAAAAGAAAGAGTTTATCACACCAATTTCATACAACAAGGAGAATGGTGAAGTAGTGACAGAATTGACACACTTTAGTGCATATGGTGTCTTTGAAATTGCTGATCAAGCAACTTCTGATTCTGAATTACCAGATACTGCAACCAATCAGTTTAAGTGGTTACTGTTAGGCGCATTATTATTAGCTGGTGGAACTATTTCCTTAGTAGCTAATAGAAGAAAAGTACGAGACTGATTATATTTGTGAAATTACCCCCTCAGCTATCAGATTAGTATTCTGTTATGTTGAGGGGGTTTTTGGAAGCGGAGAACCGTCCCCTGCTTCTTTAAAATTTAATTGTAAACTTACAGTGGTTATTTCCTTCTGTTTTGCAGCTTGTTCTTTTAACGTTTTCTGTTTTGAGTACATTTTTGAACATAGTTGTCTCACATTGGCAAGCTGTTTTGAATTCTTTTGCTACGGCCATGATTGGACAATTATATTCTATTATTTCATACGTATTTTCATCTAATTGAGAGGAATCTGCCATATATCCTTTTTCATTTTGGATTTGAACGATCTCATTTAGTCTCTCACTTGCTGATTTATTTCCGATTCGAGTAGCGTATTCTTTGGTAAGACGTTGTTCTCTTTTCTTAAATAATTGTTCAATAGATTCATTTCCGTATAGGTCACTAATATCATTCAAAAATTCAACACTTAATCCCTCGTAGTTTTTCGGGAAAAGGAGTTCGCCTTTCTCTGATAAATAATAAAGTAGCATCGGTCTTCCAATGGGTTTTTTAGCTTCTTCTGAAAAGATTAGGCCATCTTTTTCCATAACAGAAAGGTGTTTTCTTACTGCCATGTCTGTGATATTTAAATGTTGTGTTAACTCGCCGACAGTTAATTTTACTTTCTTTTTTAATAAATCAAGGATTTTATCTTTCGTGGTAGTTTTAGTTTTTTCCAATCTAAACACCTCAGTTATTGAGAATCAATCTATATTTGTCCAATCTGATTCGAATAGTTCACTAGTTTATTGCTGTGTGCTTATTATATAAGAAAGTATAAAAACTTAAAAGAGAAACAGATTATCAGCTAGTAGCAACAAATATAAAAAGTGGAAATTTTTGTTGAGCAAATGGATTGATTTTTAATTTTATATCGAATAATCTATTATTGTACTTTTTATACCTTTTAGTATAAAAAGACTAAAAGTAATGGGGGAATAGTATTATGGCTAAATTTGAATTACCAGCACTACCGTATGGTTTCGATGCATTGGAACCTTATATCGACAAACAAACAATGGAGATTCACCACGGCAAGCACCACCAAACATATGTAACGAAGCTAAATGCTGCTGTTGAAGGCAAAGCTGAGTTAGAGGGTAAATCAATCGAAGAATTACTTAGCGACTTAGAAGCTGTTCCATCAGAAGTAAGAACAGCTGTTAGAAACAATGGTGGGGGACACTTTAACCATACACTTTTTTGGGAAGTGATTGCTCCTGGAAAAGAACAAGCTGCACCAACTGGTAAATTAGCAGATGCTATTAATCATGCATTCGGAAGCATCAGCGCGTTTGAAGAAAAATTTTATGATGCAGCAACAACTCGTTTCGGCTCAGGATGGGCATGGCTTGTAGTAAATGGTAATGGAGAATTAGAAATTACTAGCACGCCAAATCAAGATAACCCGATTACGGATGGTAAAACAGCAATTCTCGGACTTGATGTATGGGAACACGCATATTACTTAAATTACCAAAATAGAAGACCAGATTATATCAAAAACTTCTTTAATATCATTAACTGGGATGTAGTGGCGGATAAATTCGCACAAGCTGCAAACAAATAAGACATAACAAGAAGGTACCTTTATGGTACCTTCTTGTATCAACTGAAATTTTAGAAGAGGGATAGAGAATGGAAATTATCGATGTAACAGGTAAACCACCCCTGAATAAAGACCCACTAGTACTAGTAATAGGTAAATTTGATGGTATTCACAAGGGACACCAGCAAATCCTTCAAACAGCAAAAGGTTTTATCGATGAAAGTAGTGAGACATTAGCCGTAATGGGTTTTTCTGACCATCCGCTTTGGATCCTCAAACAAAACGTAGATTTTGAAAAGCGAATAACCCCCGATAATGACAAACTCGCTTTACTAAAGCAATATGGTGTCGGTCGGTATTATCGAATTAAATTTACAAAAGAATACGCAAAGACGACAGCAAACACGTTTGTTGTTGAGCATCTTTCACAGTTAAATATAAAGCGGATTATAATTGGAGAAGGATTCCGATTTGGTTCTGGTGGTGCTTCAAGTACAGGAGAACTGGTTCAATTATGTGCGCAGCTTAATATAGATGTAACAGTTTTACCTTTAATTAAAGAAAATGCACAGAAAATCAGTAGTAGTACTATCCGTGCAGCGATTAAGGAAGGGCTTATGGAACCAGTGCATTCTCTGTTAGGTCGTCCTTTTGCAATAAAAGGGACAGTTATCCATGGAGAAAAAATGGGGCGAAAGCTGGGATTCCCGACTATTAATATCGGGGAAACTGAAGCATATGTCGAACCTAAACCAGGTGTTTACCTTGGGGTAGTTGGCATTTATAATGAATCAATAATTACTGATTATTACCATGCGCTTATCAGTGCTGGTTACCGCCCTAGTGTAAATGGTGAAGGCTATTTAGTCGAGGCATATTTACTCAATTATTCTGGCGACTTATATGGAAAATCTGTATCTGTTTCTTTCTTACGATATCTTAGAGGAGAAATTAATTTTTCTAATTTAGATGACTTAGTAAAACAAATGGAACTCGATAAGAGCGAAGCAGAAAAGCTAATGGGATTCATATAGAAACTCCAGGAGTCATTTTTCTCGTCATCTACAATATGGATGAAATTTTTTATCAAGGAGGTATAATATGGCGTTTGTAATTGTAAGCCCGTGTGAAACGGAAAAAGCAGGAGAATGTGTAACGGTTTGTCCTGTCGATTGTATAGAAGAAGGCAAAAGCCAGTTCTACATTAACCCAGATATTTGTATTGATTGCGGAGCCTGTGTTGCAGTGTGCCCTGTTGATGCTATTGTTGAGGAGTTTGATTTAACAGAAGCACAGGAACCTTATTTAGAAAAAGCTGAACAATTCTTTGAAAACTCTTAAACAAAAGGCTAGTATTTTTTCTAACTATACATATTGCTATCATTAAAGTAGAATAGCAGTAATCTAAAAAACTCTCGATAATTTATCGAGAGCCTTTTTTGATGTTTGTTTCATTTTTACCGGGCAATTATAAGAAAAAACCATTTTATTTAGTAGGAGACATTCTCTTTTTTTGATGCATCTACGACTTGTACCCACGTCTTACCAGGATTAAGCGCAATAAGTGTATCATCTAAATAAAAGCCAAGATTTCCGTCTTCCGTTTTCCATGTTCCTTTGACAGCTTGCCCGTCTAAAAAGTACACTGCTTCCCCCGTACCTGTTAACGTTATATCAATTCTTCCACTATTATCGCCAGGAATTAATTGTTGATTAGCGTAAGCAACGATAATGTTGTTTGCGCTAATCTGCGTTCCAGTTTCTCTGTCCGCATGAGGCTGTCCTTCTAAAAAACGCTTGTATTGATTTGCCTCTTCATCATACTGATATTCTACGTGGGTAAAATTGTTATAAGTGATTTCTAAAGAAGTAGAGTTCAAGGCTTCTTCGTAGCTGGCATCTTCATCAAATGCAAACTTTTCATTTATAGGTTCCTCTTCAAAAGCATCCAACTGGTTCGTAACAAGATATGCATTGTGCGGGGCATATCTACTGCTATCCCTTATAAAATAATTACTTTGTGTCATCCCATCTATTGTAGGAACATTGAGCGTACTTAACTTATTGTATGCTTGTGGTGAGCCACCAAAGTGGATATAAGGCATATTCCATGATTCTGCAACTGGTAAATAATAATGTCTAGAGCTACGAGCTGGACCAACTTTTTCGGGGATATCATCGTTAAAAAGAGCAAGAAAACGTGTCACATTACCTTCGACTTCCATCTCATAAACGACATCTGCCTGAACTAAACCCGAATGAGGTCGAGCGTCAGGAGAGTTTTCAATCATAACAGAGAATTTAGGATTTTCGGTATTTTCCTCTTCTAGAGGTAAACCAGTAGTAATAGAAACTGGTCCTATTTCTAATTGTTGTTTTTCTGTATCTATCCGCGCTGTGCTCTCCAAATCTCCAGCGCTTTTCATTGAGTCTTCATTTTGATTACAACCAACTAGTAGTACGATTAGCGCTAAAATAATAAGGTAACTGGCCTTTTTCATATTAGTACTTCCTTTCCACCTATGTATTCATATACTTGTTATTCTACCATGAATTTATTAAGAATTGGGAAGCGGGGGTGGTTCAGGACCAGTGAAAAAGTAGTTATTTTTGAAAAGCGGTCTATTTTGGAGGTACATAAATGTCCCATCAACGACAATTTGATTTTGAAAAAGTTGGACTTTATCATCGGTCCCGAACCATCCCCTGCTTCCACTTGACTTACATTTCATCACGTGCTATAAGTGAAGAACAAACAGGGATAATCTCATCGTGACATAATAAGACACGATAGGTGATAATTAATGAAAATTAAAGATTTCAAAAAAATAGTCTATATAATCGTGGGATCAATTACGCTTGCGTTAGGAACTATTGGGATATTTTTACCGATCTTGCCAACAACGCCATTGCTTTTACTTACCGCTTTTTTTTATTTGCGAAGTTCTGATAAGTTATATCGATGGTTAATGCACCATCGTATATTTGGTGCATATATTTATAGTTATGTAACGTATAAAGCTGTGTCTTTTAAAACAAAGGTTGGTGCGATTGCCATTCTTTGGCCTTCTATTCTTTTTTCAATCTACTTAATTGATCATGGAATATTAAAAATCATGGTATTTATTATTGCAATAGGTGTTACTATTTATATCGGTTCGCTTCAAACACTTCCAAAAGAAAAAGTGCTGGAAATGAAAAAAAGGCATATTGAATTTCGTGAGGAAGCACTACAATCCACAAACTAATTCAAACGTTGACCATATACTTGGTCAGCGTTTTTTATATAATTTTATATATTCTCATTTATAACACTATATTCCGGATAGATATTAGATTAACTTCTCATAAGGAGGATTTTTTGTTCATCAAAAGATTAGAATGGGGCTAATTAGTTAATTATGTTCAAGAAGTTGACATATAAAACGGGTTAAATATATTATTTTATATATTCTGTTGACGCTTTTTTTATGTAGATGTATAATTTAGTCAATGTCACGTATGTGAATAAAAGCACAAGAGTAAATTATCCCTGTTTATATTACTTACTCTAACTTGATTTAACTACTCAGAAAGGAGCACGGCAATTGAATATTCAGTGGTTTATTGATACTCGTAAAGCGCGCGGGTTAACGCAAAATGAACTTGCAGATGGCATTTGTACGCAAGCTACACTTAGCCGGTTTGAAAATAATGGTCAATTACCAAATTTAAAAATATTGATTAAGCTCTGCAATAGAATAAATTTGCCTCTTAGCGAATTATTTCCAAAAGTAGGTGTGCGCTATTCTGAAGTAGTTGAAAAAATGAATAAAGCTGAATTCTATCTAATCACAAGTAAATATGAAGAAGCGCATCAGCTAATCAATAGTATCGATATTGAAAAAATTGAAGACGAACATCTATCATTTCGTTATTACTATTTAAATGGCTTTATTATGATTTTCCGGCAACAGCCGATTATGGATATACTTTTTACTTTTGATCAAGTTCTACTAGAAGAAGAAACGAAGGACTCTTTAATCTTTCGTTTACTAGCTTATACTGGAATTGGTATGGTGTACGCTCGGGAAAATGACTTGTCTAAAGCTGAATTTTACTTTAACAAAGTACTTGAAAAGATTTATAACTATCCAGCTCAAAATATGGAGGGGACATGGCGGGTACTAAATATTGTATTTCAATGCGGAGTGTTTTACTCGACGATTGAGGAACTTGAAATAAGTGATGCACTCTTAAACTACGCTGTTACCATTTGTTCCGATAACCATGTTACTTACTATTTAGCACGTGCTGCGATTCAACTTGCTAAAAACGCTATTTTAAAAAATGAAACGAAAGAGAAGATCTTGGAGTTAATTTATGATGCTCGTGCTTACTCAAAAGTGAACCGAAATGAAATTGCACTTGCTGAACTTGTCGATCTTGAGCAATCTATTCTTCAAAACATGTAAATTATTGAAGAGAGGAGGATGTATATGCCTCGTTCAGAAGAATCGGTTCATATGATGGGAACAATTATTGATCTTATGATTGATAGCAATGAGAGTAAGCAACTTATAAACCAGGTAATAGAGGATTTAAAGGTTTATGATAAACGGTTTAGTGCGAATGAGTTACAATCTGAATTAATGGCAGTCAATCAGCAAGCAGGTATTACGCCCGTTTCTGTTCACCCAGAATTGTATCATCTAATTAAATTAGGACAATTGCACAGTACTGCTAAAAGTAGCTTTTTAAATATTGCACTCGGACCATTAATTAAGATATGGCATATCGGCTTTAATGATGCAAAGAAGCCTATAGATTATAAAATAAACACGGTTCTGAAATTAACAGATCCAAATCAAATACAATTACATGATGAAACCAGGACCGTTTTTTTACCACAAAAGGGTATGGAAATTGATTTAGGGGCTTTAGCAAAAGGCTTTATCGCCGATCAAATTATCCGAAAGTTAAGACACAATAAAGTAAAAACAGCCTACATTAATTTAGGCGGAAACTTTCTTTCGACTGGTTTATCATCAACGCGTAAATCAGGTGAATATCGTATAGGTATTCAAGATCCAAAAAAAGAACGCCATCAATACTTACTTGCAGTCGATACATCAAATCAATCTGTCGTTACATCTGGTGTATACGAACGGAAGCTAAAACACGAAAATAATAGTTTTCATCATATTTTTGATCCAAAAACGGGTTACCCTATCAAAACAGATATTGCTAGTTTAACGATTGTTTCATCTACTTCGATTGATGGTGAGATATGGACAACGCGCCTTTTTGGCTATCCTGCTAAAGAGATAGCAACAATTGTGAATACTTTAACAAATGTTGAATCGATTGTTATCACGAACGATTCTAACATATATATATCAAAAGGACTAAAAGGAAAAATTACACCTTTTAATTCGGCATTAAAAATTATTGATTAACAGGAGAGGAAGAAAAATATAATGAATCATTTCATCGGTCTAGTAGGGACAAATTCTGATAAGTCTACCAACCGTCAGTTATTAAAATTTATGAAACAATATTTTAGTGAAAAAGCTACTATTGAAATTGTTGAGATTAGAGATTTACCGCTTTTTAATAAACCAGAAGATAAAACATTACCGCCACTTGTAAAAGAGATGGCAGATAAGATAGAACAAGCTGATGGTGTTATTATAAGTACGCCTGAGTATGATCATGCAGTTCCGGCATCACTTATGAGCGCATTAAACTGGTTATCTTATGGGATTTATCCGTTTGTTGATAAACCAGTTATGATTACGGGCGCTTCTTACGGCACACTAGGTTCTTCACGTGCACAAGCACACTTACGTCATATGCTTGATTCACCAGAATTAAAAGCACGAATCATGCCAAGCTCAGAATTTCTTTTAAACCATTCGCTACAATCCTTTGATGAAGAAAATAACTTGAAAGATCTTGAAAAAACCGAAGAGCTTTCGAATCTATTTGATGATTTTCTTATTTTCGTAAATATTGTCAATCAATTAGTACATGCACATGGCAGTAATAAAAAAGCTGCTGCAAACTTTTCTTGGGAAAATCAATAAAATAGGAGTGTGATTAATATGAAATTTGTTGGAATTGTCGGATCAAATGCAGAAAAATCGTACAATCGAAAACTACTTCACTTTATCAAAACAAAATATAAAGATCTATTCGAATTGGAAATAGTTGAAATTAAAGATATACCCCTATTTAATCAAAGTAATGACCAGACGCAGAGTGAACCTATCCAAAAACTAAACCAAGCAATTTTAGATGCTGATGGTGTCATTATTGCAACACCAGAGCATAATCATACAATTCCTGCTAGTTTAAAAAGTGTTCTGGAATGGTTATCATTTAATATTCATCCGTTTGATGCTAAACCTGTAATGATTGTAGGAGCTTCCTATTTTGATCAAGGTTCATCTCGCGCGCAACTACACTTGCGTCAAATCCTAGATGCCCCTGGAGTAAATGCAATTGTGATGCCAGGTAATGAATTTTTGCTAGGTAAAGTAAAAGAAGCTTTTGATGCGAACGATCAACTAAAAGATGCTAATACAATCAAATTCTTAGGAAGTGTTTTAGATAAATTCACAAAATTTGTTAGCTTAGTCAATCGATTAGAAGCGCCTAAAGAAGAGCCGTTGCCAAAAGAGGATCTACACGCAACACATGCAATAGATACTACAATTGAAGATATTGATATGGCAGCAGAAGACTGGGTTGAACAGGCTGCAAAGAAAGTCAAGGCCGTTGAAGGTAATACGTATGTAAAACTAAATCGAGGTATTTTAACAGTAGATCAAATCAATACTTTCCTTGCATCAATGCCAATGGAACTAACTTTTGCAGATGAAAATAATCAATTCTTATACTATAACTATACGAAGGAAGCCGCAGATATGCTGGCAGATCGTGTTCCAGGACAGGTTGGAAATCCGCTTGTGCTTTGCCACCCTGAGCGCTCGCTAGGTAGTGTAGAATGGGTTATTCAACAATTACGTTCTGGTAAGCAAGATGCTGTTCGTGTAAATGTTCCGACACATGGTCCAGATAAATTTGTTGTACACAATTACCAAGCGATGCGCGATGAAGAGGGTAATTATAAAGGTATTAATGAATACATTCTTGACTTTAAACCGATTATCGATTGGTACTTAAAACAAACAGGACTAAAACTTGAAGGTGAAATAGATGCAGGATCAGGCGCCTCAGCACAAGACCACAGCGTAGACGCAGGATCTGGAGCAACAGCAAAAGATTAAATATGGAGGAAGCAGGTCCCAGACGGTTCTCTGCTTCATTTTATAGGTAAAACAAAAACCCTAGTTTTCGTCTAATGATGAAAACTAGGGTTTAATGCTTTAATTAGGATTAAAGCAATCCATTCCTATCTATAGTGATAAGGTTTACTGTAATCCTTGTTAAGTTATCCTTGTTCAGAATGCTCTATATCAAGATCAGTTTGTTCTTATGATGCTGCATAGGAAGCGAATCGTCTCCTGCTTCTATTCGTTACTTTTTGCTACTGCGTCTGACAATGTTTTGAATTCTTCGTCAGTAAGTTCGATTTCAGCAGCTGCAAGATTATCTTCTAAGTGACTGACAGAAGATGTTCCTGGAATTGGCAGAATAACTTCAGAACGCTTCAATAACCATGCGAGCGCAAGTTGTGCTGGATGTGCATCATGTTCTTTGGCTAACTTATCCAGTGGGCCACCTTCTTTTGCTAATTCGCCAGTTGCAAGCGGGAACCAAGGAATAAATGCAATATGATTTTCTTCACAATACTCAAGCATCTCTTCCGATTCACGATTTGCCAGGTTGTACATGTTTTGCACAGAGGCAATTGGCGTGATTTCATTTGCTTCTTTAAACTCTTCCACACTTACTTGACTTAGTCCGATATGACGTATTTTGCCTTCTTCTTTCATTTTCTTTAATTCACCAATCTGATCAGCAAGGGGAACTTGAGGATCAATTCGGTGTAGTTGAAGGAGATCAATCGTATCGACACCTAAATCGTTAAGGTTTATTTCCACTTGTTGTCTTAAATATTCTGGACGTCCCACAGGGCGCCAGTCATTAGGACCTGCACGTGTCAGTCCAACTTTTGTGGCAATAACTAAATCTTCATTATAAGGATGTAGTGCTTTTTTAATTAATTTATTTGATACAAAAGGTCCATATGCGTCTGCTGTATCAATAAAGTTTACCCCAAGTTCAGTTGCCTTTTGAAGAACGCGCACAGCTTCCTCAGGATTATTGGGCTCACCCCAAATACCATCACCAGTTAACTGCATCGTACCATATCCTAAACGATTCACTTTTAATTCGCCACCAATAGTAAATGTACCTGCTTTAGCAGCTAGTTTTTGATTTGTCACTTCGTTCTCCTCCTTTAAATGGGCTTTATTAATGGAAACAATGATTACCATGATTTAATTTTAACAACACAATAGGCGTGATCTCAAATAATTGGATTGATACCTGTATTCCATTCTTCTAAAGTCGTATCTCTTTTATTAATAACCTTATCGTAAGGAATTGGACAATTTTTGTATTAAAAAGATACTCTCAATATTTAATTCTGTACCTTTATTGATGACTTCTGAACGGTGCATGTAACCTTAAAAAAGAAGCAGAGAACCGTCCCTTGCTTCATTCAATTTGAGTGAAAAAATACCTTCTATGTGAGTTCCGTAAAATGGTATAATAGTCAAAATTGGAATTATTTTTTTAGAGAGTTTTGATACATACAACGTAATACATAAGAACAATAATATTTTACTAAGATCAAAAAATAAAAGTTTAAAAGGAAGCAGAGAACCGTTCCCTGCTTCCGTGGGGGTGAAGCGGATGAAGAAAATATTTGGTTATGTTTCGCCTTACAAGTTATCGATGGCTGTTGCTCTAATTCTAATGGGAGTGGAACTTGCCGTAGAGCTAACCCAGCCAATTATTTTGGGTATCATTTTGGATCAAGGGATTGAAGGTCGAGATTCCACTGCGATATTGTTTTGGCTTGCAATATTACTTGGATTAACGATACTAGCATTTGCTGCTGGAATCTCAAGTTCTTATTTTGCAGCTAGAGTGAGTCAGGGGGTAGGGCATGATCTAAGAAAGGATTTGTTCCAACGTTCACAAGAGTTTTCTACCTTGCAAATGCAAACCTTTACTGCATCTTCATTGCTGACGCGTATCACAAATGATGTGACGCAAGTACAAGGATTCCTGTTTGCTTTCATGCGAATAATGCTAAGAGCCCCTTTATTTATTATTGGTGGATTGATCATGTCATTTACCGTACATGTAAAATTAGCTACGATTCTAGTAATCGTTGTTCCTATACTTCTAATTATCATGTTTTGGATTTTGACAAAAGGAATTGGAATGTTTCAAAAGGTGCAAAAGCGCCTAGATAAATTAAATAATGTGATTAGAGAAAATCTACTAGGAATAAAATTAGTAAAAGCATTTAATCGGAATAATCATGAACAACAACGATTCAAAAAAGAGAATAGAAAGCTAATGGAAGATAATAAAAAGGCATTACGGTTTATGGAATTAACGATGCCAATTGTCATGTTAGGGATGAATATTGGCATCGTGCTTTTGCTTTGGTTTGGATACATAGAGCTAAGTGTTGGTGGTGCCGAGCAAGGTGAGATTGTGTCTATATTAAACTATGCAACAAGAATGTCTGCTTCATTTGGTGTGTTTGGTTTTTTACTAATGAACTATTCTAGAGGGAAGGCGTCAGCATCACGTATTAATGAAGTGATTGAGACCGATCCGACAGATTTTGTTGCTACACAGGGAACCAACCACAGTAACAAAGAAATAAAAGGGGGAATTCGTTTTGAGGAAGTAAGTTTTGCCTATCCGAATGCAACGAAAGAAACACTGCATCAGATGTCTTTTCATATAAACGCAGGTGAGACAGTAGGTATTTTAGGTGAAACAGGATCAGGGAAATCGACTTTCTTGAAATTGATCCCGAGGTTGTATCCAACAAGTGAAGGGAAACTTTATATTGATCAAAAGTGGATAGAGGAGTGGGGACCAAGTGTCCGCGATAAAATCACGCTTGTCCCACAAGAAGGCTACTTATTTACTGGAACACTTCGAGAGAATATCGCTTGGGGAAATGAACAAGCATCAATGGAAGAAGTAATAAAAGTGGCGAAGGATGCGAATATTCACGACTTTATTATGACTTTAGCGGATCAGTATAACACACAGGTGGGGCAAAGAGGTGTTAATTTATCTGGTGGACAAAAGCAAAGAATCTCGATTGCAAGAGCACTAATCGCAAAACCAGCTATTCTTTTATTAGATGATAGTACAAGTGCATTGGATGCAAATACAGAAGTACGTGTATTAGCAGCCATTAAAGAAAGACAGTGTACGACAATCATTGTTGCCCAAAAGATTAGTTCCGTGATGGACGCTGACAAAATCATGATCCTACAGCATGGACAAATAGTTGCGGCAGGTAGACACGAAGAGCTTTTACAGAACAGTGAGTTATATAAGAAAATTTACCAATCTCAACTACATGAGGAAGGGCTTATCGATGAAAAATACTAAACAACAAAGTCACATTTTGGCTCCTGCTGCTTCACGTCAAAAAGCGAATAGTAGTATTATACAACATACTGTTAAGAGAATTTGGGAATATATGCGTCAGTATAAGAGGCTATTTGTGCTTGTACTTATGCTTGTGGTTGTTAGTTCTTTATTGTCTTTAGTTGGTCCATATTTATTAGGTAAGGCCGTCGATACGCTGATCGCTGGTGTTGATCAAAAGACATTGTTGCAGCTTATTATGCTTCTAATGGTTGTTTTTCTGCTACAGTCGATAACAGTTTGGTTTCAAAATTATTGGATGATTACGGTAGCGCAACAAACGATCTATCAAATAAGAAAAGACTTGTTTCACCATGTATTGCGCTTACCTCTCTTGTTTTTTCAAAAGAGACAGAGTGGGGAATTGATGAGTCGGTTGACCAATGATATTGAAAATGTAAGCCAGACATTAAACACTTCCGTTATTCAACTTGCTACTAGTTTGTTAACGCTTGTTGGAACAGTTGTTTTTATGCTTTTGTTAAGTCCATTATTAACGGTATTAACATTTATAATTGTCCCACTAATGTTTTTAGGAATGAAATGGATTACCAAACGTACGAATCAATACTTTAAACAACAACAAAATGATATAGGTGAACTAAATGGTTATGTAGAAGAAACTTTATCTGGACATCATATTATAAAACTATTTAATCAAGAAGAACGGGTAGAGCAGAAATTTGAAGAAAGGAATCAACGTTTAAGAGAATCTGGTTACTGGGCACAAGTATATTCGGGTTTCATCCCTAAATTAATGAATTCACTTAATAATTTAAGCTTTGCAATTATAGTTGGAATTGGTGCATTATTAGTTTTTAATGGAACAGGGGTTACGGTTGGGGTTATTGTTGCTTTTACCACATATGCTAGACAATTTACTAGACCGTTAAATGATTTAGCAAACCAATTTAACACGATCTTATCTGCGGTGGCTGGGGCCGAAAGGGTATTTGATATTATAGATGAAGCGAAAGAGGATGCACATGATTATGAACATCCTAAATCGCTAAATCAAAAATTTACTGGAGACGTCCGCTTTAGTTCAGTCTATTTCTCCTATGAACAAGGTGTAGATACGTTAGAAGATGTGTCTTTTCATGCAAAGCCAGGAGAAGTAATTGCATTAATAGGCCCAACAGGTGCAGGGAAAACAACAATTATATCCTTACTATCTAGGTTTTATGAAGTAAATAAAGGAAATATTTATATCGATAACCAAAATATTAGCGAGATCCCAAGAAGCGAATTGAGGGAGCAGATGGGGATTGTTTTGCAAGACTCCTTTTTGTTTGATACGAGTATTAAAGAAAATATTCGCTATGGTCACCTGGAGGCAACAGATGAAGCTGTTATTACTGCAGCGAAATCAGCCAATGCAGATTCTTTCATTTCACAACTAGAGCACGGCTATGATACGATACTAGATTCTAACGGTTCTGGAATTAGTCAAGGGCAAAGGCAATTGATCTCGATTGCAAGAGCTATGCTTGCCAGTCCTGCTATACTCATTTTGGATGAGGCGACTAGTAGCATTGATACCATTACAGAAATCAAAATTAATGATGCACTTTCCAATCTGATGAAAGGAAGGACTACTTTCGTTATTGCACATCGATTAAATACAATCAAACATGCAGACCAAATTTTAGTGCTCGAACATGGAAAAGTGATCGAACAAGGGAATCATGAACAATTATTAAGAAACAAAGGATTTTATGCCAATCTAGTTAGATCACAAAACAGAAGTTGATGTGGGAAGCAGAGAACCCCCCCTGCTTCCCTGTTGCTTTTTATGACATATCTTTTCCGTGGGTAGCTATAAGCTTTTTATACCAATAAAAACTTTGTTTGCGAATACGGCGTAAATCCTTTATATCAAACTCTTCTCTGTTTACATAAATAAAACCGTAGCGTTTACTAGATCCTTGGTGTGTGCTGACTAGGTCTATTGCTGACCAAGGGCAGAACCCGAATACTTCTACACCATCTGTTATAGCCAATTGAATTTGTTCGATATGCTGACGTAGGAAATCAATTCGATATGGATCATTAATGATATCCCCTTCTTCAAGCTTGTCAAATGCACCTAATCCATTTTCCGTAACGATAAGAGGTAGGTGATATCGATCAAAAATTTCACGCATTATAGTACGGAACCCAACAGGGTCAATCTCCCAACCGAATTCTGTTTTTCTTAAGTTATCATTTACTGATCCACGATATGCACCAGGTTCTCCAACAGTTTCATGTTGGTCGCCAGTGTGAGAAAAATCGGAATCGCTTTCTGTACTTTCAGCTACTGTCTGAGATGTATAATAATTAAAAGCAATGAAATCTGGATTACCTTTTTTTAGTATCTCCATATCTCCATCTAGTATATGTGGGACATAGCCTTTTTCTTGTAAATACGCCCAAGCTGTTTCATTATATCTACCATAAACTGCTACATCTAAATAGAGCCAATTTCGAATCGCCGCATAGGTGTTAGCAGCTAGTACATCCTCTGGTTTTGACGTTGCTGGATAGATAGTTGCGATATTTGGTGCTGGTCCTATTTTGGCATCAGGTAGCATTTGGTGACAGAGTATCATGGCTTTCGCTTGTGCTACTAACATGTGATGGTTTTGTTGGTAAAGATCCTTTTGAGGGTCTTCTACACTTTGTGCTGCTGTTCCTATCGAACTACCATGAAGGATCATCATATTTTGCTCATTTATTGTTAACCAGTATTTTACGCGGTCACCAAAATGCGTAAACAATGTTTTAGCATATTGTTCAAAGGCATTTACTGTTTCGCGATTGGACCAACCACCTTTTTCTTCCAAACCATATGGTAAATCAAAATGGTATAGTGTTACAATCGGTTCGATATTGTAAAAAAGTAGTTCGTTAATGAGATTATTATAAAATTGAAGTCCTTTCTCATTTATCTGCCCAGAACCTGATGGATAGATGCGTGTCCAAGCGATAGAAAAACGATAGGCTTTAAAACCCATTTCTGCAAGTAACGCAACATCTTCCTGAGAGTGATGATAATGGTCGCTCGTCACTTTAAAATCAGTAACGCCTTCTACATGATTGGCCATGTCAATAACAGATGGCCCTTTACCATCTTCATTCCAAGCACCTTCTACTTGATAGGCAGATGTTGAACCTCCCCACAAAAAGTCTGTGGAGAAGGATTTTAATTTGTTGTATTTCATAATATATATTCCTCCTTACATGTTGGTTATGATCTTTTTAGAGAACAACGGAAAAGAGTGGATCTTGTGTTGTTATCGTTTTTTCATTGGTTTGATATATATCAGAGTACTTATCAAAATTGGTCACAACGATAGAAGTTGTCATATCATATCCAGCTTTTTTAATTTCTTCTAATTTAAAGGTTGTAAGCAAATCTCCCTGTTGGATACGATCTCCTTGTAGGACGGAAGACTCAAAATACTTTCCGTCAAGTTTTACAGTATCGATTCCAATATGGATCAATATTTCTATTCCTTGATCTGACGTTATTCCTATTGCATGTTTTGTCGGATAAATGGCGGAAACCATACCATCAATTGGAGAATATAATTCACCAATTGATGGATCAATAGCTAATCCTTTTCCCATAGCTTCAGAAGAAAAGACTTTGTCGTTAACTTCTTGTAATGGGATAACATGACCAGTCATTGGACTACTAATCGTTTCTGTTTCGGTATTGCTCGTGGCAACTTGCTTATTATCTGTTTCTTTTTTGTCTTTACTTTGATAACCGAATAGAACGACCAGTATTGTTGCAGTAAAAAATGAGATTGAAATACTAGCAATATGAACGAGCATTGGAGAATAGGCTGCAACTGAAAAGATATTATGGAAAACATATGCAGTCATTTGTACACCGACTGTTCCGCTTAGAGCTCCCCCAGCCGCCCCTGCAATCATTAAAATTACTAGTGTGCGTTTATGTCTAAGGATAATACCATATAGAATTGGTTCAGTGATACCTGCTAGTAGCCCTGTTAATGATGCGGAACCTGCTAAGGCTCTTAACTTCTTATCTTGTTTTGAACGTAAGAATACACCAAAACCAATACCAACTTGAGCAAATACAGAGCAAGCAAATAGTGCTTCAATAGGATCTCCGCCTAAAGTGGCAAGGTTATCAAGTGTAATCGGCGTGATTCCCCAGTGAAGTCCAAAGATAACAAGGAATGCTTGTAAGCCACCTAATAGAATACCGGATATAAGACCACTCATTTCAATCAATCCCCATGCAGCAGATGAAATTGCTCCGCCAACATATGTTCCAAATGGTCCGAATAGGATTACGGTTAATGGCAACATGATCATGATTGCAAGCATTGGAACTAAGAATAGCTGAATATCTTTGTAAATAACTTTTTTTAGAAATTTATTTAAAAAGGAGTAAATCCCAATGGCGATAAATATAGGGAAAACAGACGTTGAATAATCAGCAAGTACAACCGGAATACCTAGAAAACCTGTTGTGCTTTCCTCTGTCATTAAAGCTGTATAAGAGGGTTCAAATAAGGCTGCTCCAATTACCCCCCCAATATAAGGATTCGCACCTAATTTATGCGAGATTGTGATACCTAGAAAAACGGGGAGAAAATAA
Organism: Paraliobacillus sp. X-1268; assembly: GCF_003426095.1. Taxonomy (NCBI): domain Bacteria; kingdom Bacillati; phylum Bacillota; class Bacilli; order Caryophanales; family Bacillaceae; genus Paraliobacillus; species Paraliobacillus sp. X-1268. Next base: position 126,626 of record NZ_QJSK01000004.1, on the reverse strand, counting down.
AAGACTGCATTGCTTGCCGCTGATAAAAGAATATATGTACCACTTTCATAGGTTAGCCAACCTAGTTCAATACAGATGGTTAAAAGTGCTTTGATCATACCAGAGCCTGCTAGAGCAGGAATAAGAGGTGAGAAACTACCAGAAATAATTTCAAAGAGTTTTGAAACTAGTGAACTCTTTTCTTGTGTTTCGTTACTTTGACTTTCATTGTTCATACTAAGGTTAGCAAGTTTAACTAGTTCATTAAAAACCTCATCTACCATACTTCCAATTACAACTTGATATTGTCCTCCGCTTTTAACTACTTCTAAAACTTCATCTTTTTCCTGTAAACTCGCTTTGTTTGCTTTACTAGAATCTTTTAATTGAAAACGTAATCGAGTCGCACAGTGTACGAGACTATTTACATTTTCTTTACCTCCAACATCATCTAAAATCTCTTCTGCTAGCTTTTTATAATTCATCATTTCCCCTTCCTATAGTATTTTGGGAATAAAAAAACCCAAACTAGTGGCAAGGAAAAGAGGGTTTATCCTCTCCTTAAACTACTAATTTGGGTTTAGCCTGCTTTACCAGTAACATTCCCTAAACTATGTGTGGTTTTTTATTAATTATAATTCTTTATTAACGATAAACTAAGATTTCTTGGTTGTCAACACCTGTGAAACCACTCGGTTAATATGAATAGTAAGATAAAGCTTTTCGTCATTTGATAGTGTGTAATTATATGTGTTTTCAATAAACGTATTAATTCGTTCCGTGCAATTATAAGCTTTTTTGTGTTTATCTCGAACAATAGCATGTAGGAATTCTTCTTTTGGTGCATAGTCAAGGCCACTAAAAATTCGCTGCGCAAAGAATTTTAAGTGGGTCACAAAACGATGATGGGCGAGGGAAGTAGTGTTAAAATCAATGTTGAAATGGTATTTAACAATATTCAGAACTTCCTGTGTAACTTTCGTGATCTTAACGACATTAGTCATTTCCTCATTCAGTTCTGCATTTACAATATGATGAGCAATAAAAGCGGCTTCGTCCTCCGGTAATTGAATAGAAGTGTGTTTATTAATTATATTTAAAGCTTTCTTACCAATGGTGAATTCTTCATTGTACAATCGACTTATTTCCCATAATAATCCATTCTTAATATCCATGCCCTTTTTATTTCTTTCAATCGCATAGTGAATGTGATCAGTTAGAGAGACGTAAATAATATCATTTAAGTTTTTACCTAACGTCAATTTAGCAAGTTTAATAATCTCATCAGAAATATCAAAGATATCCTCTGGTACTTCTTCAAGTAATGTAGTCAAGCGTTTCGATATTTCAGTATTTTCTATAGTAAATATTTTTTCAATATTTTCTTCTAACACATCATCCCCAGGTTTTTTCATGAACCCTAAACCATTTCCTATGATGACAATTTCAAGATCATCCTCATCTCTAGCACTTATAACATTATTATTAAAAACCTGCTTAATCTTCATTTTATCCTCCCTCATTAGTTTGACTTATTTCGACACTTAAAAAATGATAGCACTTAAATCTGAATTTTACAAAAGTGATTAAACAAATATTTCGATCAACTTTTATAAAGAAAAGTTTAAGTTTCAAATATACAAACTAAGATAAGAGGATTCCAAATGTATATATTACAATTTAAAATTGAGCTACTTAAATTTGTTTGATTTCACAAAGTTACAATGAGTTTTTTACGAAAAAAAAACAGGTTTAAAACGTAATGTTTTAGGTATAACTAATCTGCTGAAAATATATATTCTATAACGTTCTTTATTCCTGTAGGGGTATCGTGTTATCCATTATATATAAAGTGAATACAGGGACGCGAACTTTTATTTTATTCACAAACTTTTAGTTATTCAATTCTCATTTATTATGAATAACAATGTCTTTTTTATATTATGATTTATTTTGCTCAATTTATTGTTTTGATTTGTAATTAAAGTAGGTAAATAAAAATAAAAATAAACTAGATTTGATTGTAAAAAATTCGTTTTCTATCTAACTAATAGTAATATCTAAAACTATTGTAACCAATTAATAACTTTATATAGAGAGTTTGAATACTTCATGAAAATGCCTCGTTTTGTCGCCTATTAAAAAAGAAGCAGAGAACAATCTATCCTGCACCCCAAAATTATGAGAACCATTACTTTCGTTACATGGCAGATGACTTTTCGTTTGGTATAAATAAGGAAGTAAGGAACAGCTTATTCGCTGCTCCCTGGGTTAGACGATTTACATTGCCTTTTCTGTTAGTATGATAAGCTGGATTTTAGGTTTGGCGAGTCTGGCCCAATTTTTCACCGCGTTCTCGGTTACCTTTTCTTGTTTAGCAATTTCCTTGTACGATTTTTCGTATAACACGGCTAGGGTAAACCAGGTCATTTGCTTCTCTGTTAAATTTTGTTTGATCTGATCTAACAGATAAGGATCAATCACAGGTTCTTCTTCTAATTCTGTGATTAAGTTGTCTCTTTCCCTAGAGACTGTAGCAATATATGCTTCTTGTTTTTCAGTATGCCGATTCCGTGTCCGTATCATTGTTAGAAATGTCTTATCAATTAAAAAATAAGCATAACTAGAGAATTTACCACGTGTTTCATTATAGTTGTCCATTGCCTTCCAAAGCGCAATGAGTCCTTCTTGATAGAATTCTTGATCTGGATCGCGAATGCCGTATTTCTTAATTAAATAATAAATAATATTTTCATGATCGGTTAACACATTTTCAAATTCTAGCGTTTCGTCAGCCATTATATCCTCTATCTATAAAGGCGCCTTTATTCGTATTCCGCGGTACATTTAGTTTAGTTTAAAGGTGCCTTGACTGCAGATAAGATAATTAGCAATAGATAGCTAGAAATGCAAGTTTAAGGAGGTGAAAGGAGAGAAAGGTTTCATAAAATGCGAGTTTAGTGGGAGTATTTGATAAGTTTCGGCTAAATTTAAAAAGGATGTTTGATCACAAACACTACAAATTTGATCACAACCCAAAATAAATATAAAAAACTTTTTTGTTTATTTCGCTAAATTATACCTATTCATTTAGTCGGTATTGCCTTATCTTATAACGTCATTCGACAAGTTAAGTGAAAATACGTCAAAAATCCCTTTATTGATAAGGTTTTAGTTACTTTTTTTAGCAAAAAAGTAACCTTGCATTTGACTATAACTTTGGTACTATATGTACAAACAACTAATTACCTAATAAGGAAAAGGAGGCATGTTTATGTTGACAGAATTGGAATTTCACGAGATCGAACCGATGTGGCGTGTTGGAGAATTTCAATTTTTAAGAGGAATCCCAGATAGCTCGGATAAATCGCTACTGTTACGCAAACAGATAAATTGCTCCACTTCTTCGCAAACGGAATTAGAAAGAGAGTTCTACATATTGAAAAAAGTCAGCTTACCGAACATGCTAGTTCCAATTAACGTGTGCGAACAAGGCATACTGTTTGAGGATACTGACGGTCAACCTTTACGAACGGCATTGAAAAATAAAACCCTAACGATCTTAGATAAACTTGAGATAGCACTTCATCTAGTTGAAACCATACACCACTACCACGAACAAGGGAAAATAAACCTCACGATTACGCCAGATCAACTTATCCTAGATTCGACTAACCAAATTAAAATAATACCATTACCATATGCAATAGAGCCATTTAAGAATAAATATCAATCACCTGAGGCGTTACTTAAACAAGAACAGACTTATGATCATCGTTCGGATTTATATAAACTAGGCATGTTATTGTACGTATTATTTACCAATGGGAGCCATCCTTTCCCAGGAAATAAAAACGTTAACTGGAAGCATAGCCACATTGCGGTTGAACCTGTTTCCTTAACAAGAATGAACCGCACGATTCCGAAAATGATTAACGATATTATGATGACTTTGTTAGCAAAGAATCCAGTAAATCGTTATCAGTCTGGTAGTCATTTGTTAAAAGATCTTGCTATTTGTTGGAATGCGTTAAAAGAACATGGAACAATTGAACCGTTTCGTTTATCGTTAAAACGGATCGATGGTCATTTTAAACTTCCGAATCATTTTTATGGTAGAGAGGACGAACTAAAAGTATTATATGATCTCTTCCAAAAGTCTGCCTTTGGCTCAACAGAGTTGGTGTTGTTAAATGGTGCGAGCGGCATTGGTAAAACAAGATTAGTTAATGATCAATTCAGACATATGATTCAAAATAGAGCCTATTTTATCTCAGGCAAGTTTGATCAAATGCAAAACAATGTCCCTTATCAGTCGTTAGTGGAAGCTTTTCGAGAAATTGTTTCTGAAATTTTAACGCAAACAAATCAACAGGTTGCAGACTGGAAAGACAAAATTCTTACTGCAGTTGGGACGAATGGTTATGTTATTACAAGTGTGATTCCTGAATTAACGGCAATTATTGGCGAGCAAGAAAGAATGGAACTATTGTCTGAAAAGGAGACAGAACATCGGTTTATTAGCGTCTTTCGTCAATTTGTTCAGGTGTTTACGAGTATCGATTATCCATTGGTATTGTTTCTAGATGATATTCATTGGGCAGATCAAGCCTCGATCCGATTAATTCATTCTTTATTAACCGATCCAAACTGTCATCGATTTATTGTGATTGGATCGTTTAGAGGAAGTGTGGAAGAACAAGCTACCTTCATAGAGGCGTCTTTTAAAGACATGGATCAGTATGGCGTTCGAACAACATCATTACAACTACCTGACTTATCGATTACAGATACAGAACAGTTCGTGGCAGATGCGTTTGATAGTGAGCTAGTTGATACAAGAGGTTTAGCACGGTTAGTCTTTCAAAAAACGGCTGGGAATCCTTTTTACACGGAACAACTACTTCAATTAATTTATCGTAACAAGTGGATCACCTTTGAGTACGCATCTCAAAAGTGGGGATGGAATGAAATCGCGATTCATACGATTAAAGATCAAGAACATATTCTTTCCCATATGATTAGTAAGATTAGTCAACTACCTGTGAATGTGAAGGATACACTGCGAATTACGGCTTGTTTTGGGAATTCCTTTTATAAGAAAGATCTAGCGTTGTTCTCGATGCTCTCCTCTGAAGAAATAGGAGAAGCATTAGAGATCGCTGAACAGGAAGGACTTATCTTACCGCCTGATCTAGAGAATGGTAATAAACGCTATCATTTCTTTCATGACCGCATTCAACAAATCGCATATAGTTTAAATACGGAAACGGATAAACAACGTATCCATCTAGGACTTGGTAGATTCTTAATTAGTATTGATCCAAAAGAAGAGCTTATTTATAAAACAGTCGATCATTATAATAAAGGAAATACTTTAATCAAAGAAATAACGGAGAAAGATAAACTCATTCAATTAAACTACCGGGCTGGTTATAAAGCAAAAGAATCGACTGCCTATGATACAGCTTTGCACTATTTTCAATCGGCAGCTGATATGATGGAAGCATCTAAATGGCAAACAGATTTCACGTTTTCTTTTCAACTCTATTTGGAGCTTTCAGGTGCAGCTTATAAATGTGGTGATTATAGATTAGCAGATAATATTTATACCGACTTGTTGCAAAAAGCACGTTCGTCGTCTGAAAGATCTTTGGTTTATTGTAAAATTATTATCCAATATGTTAATCAAGGAAAGTATGAAGAAGCTATCAATGCTGGTCTGTATTGTTTGGATGAGATGAATATAAATATTCCAACAAACCCAACTGATCAACTTCAAAAACAAGCAATTAGGAGCACGAAGGCGGTTTTGCCTAAAGATTTAACGAAATTGAAGGATATTCCTGATACGGAAGATAAAGAGATTGATGCCATAATGGCCGTCTTGTTTCAATTGTTTATACCGAGCTTCTTTTCAAACAAAGGCGTTTTCACACTGATTATATGTAATTTCGTGCAATTGATTTTACAACATGGGAAAACAAACGTTAGTCCTGCTGTGTTTGCAGGTTATGGTATTTTACTTTGTACCGAATTAGAGGAGTTTGATTCCAGTTATCAGATTGGCAAAATAGCAGTTGATCTTGCGGATGATACAAATCTTGCATCGGTTCAATGTAAAACATATATGATGTTTGGTGGTATTATTTGTCAATGGGATAAAAATGGTATACAAGGAGAAGGCACTGCTTACTTAAAGAAAGCTATCACATTAGGCATGCGTGTTGGTGACTATATCTATACAAGTATGGCGATTGGTGCCCATATTAATAGAATTTATGTCCATGAAACATTGGCTACGATTGGTCGTGTTAATCAAGGTTATGTGGAGACGTTGGAGCAAATTAGAGAAAACTTCGTGTTAAAAAATGCACAAGTTTATGTACAGTTTACCAAATGTTTGCAAAGTATGACAGCACAACCTTTATCAATGAATGATGCATCTTTTAATGAAGAAATGTTTCTTGCGGAAATTGAGCAACAAGATACGAAAAATATTACCTTGTTTCAGTTTTATACGTATAAAACCCAAATTTGCTATCTAAATGGCGCCTATCAAGAAGCTGTGGCCTATGCGGTAAAAGCAGAAGCTTATATTGCATATGCTAACCATCTACCACACTTAGGTGAGCACCATTTCTATAAAGCGTTAGCCATGTTGGAATGTTGGAAAGATGAAATCGGAGAGAAACAAATGAAATGGACGAGAATGTTGCGTTCTGACTTAGAACAACTAGCAAAATGGCGAGAACATAATCAGGAGAACTATGCACATAAGGAATGGTTAATTCGAGCGGAATATGCGAGAGTACTTGACTATCCTGATAAAGCAGAGATCTTATATGATCAGGCAATTACTGCAGTAGAGAAAAGTGGATTTGGTCGTAATATAGCAATTACGAATGAACTAGCAGGTAAGTTCTATCATATTAGAGGGAAAACGCGAATGGCTAAGCTTTCCCTAGAAGTAGCTGTGGAGGAATATAACAACTGGGGATTAAAGGCTAAAGCAAAAGCGATCCGTCAGACTTATCCAGCGTACTTTCCTATCGAAAAAGACAACGTGGTGATGTCTGAAGCTTATCGAAATGAACCTTTACAGATCCAAGATGAGTTGGATGCTTATCCAGTCAATAGTCTAGCTACTATTATGAAAGCATCAGAAGCCATGGCTGAAGAGATGGACTTTGCGCTTTCTTTAAAAAAATTAATGCTCTCTATTAAGCGAGAATCGCTTGCGGAAAAGGCTATCCTGCTCATCACAAAGGGGGATGAGATTACCGTAACGGCTATAGTAAAAGGGTCAGCAGATTTCATACTTGTGAATGAAACACTTGAGCAATCAGTGGAAATTCCACAGCAAATTATACGGTATGTGGCCCGAACGAAGAATCAGGTACGGACGGATGACCAAGCATATCAGAAAGCGTATCAAAGTGACGCCTATTTAAAACAACAACTGCCCAAATCGGTATTGTGTTTACCATTATCGCTTCAAGGTGAGTTTAAAGGAATCTTATATTTAGAAAATCGTTGGATTGCGCATTTATTCGCTGAAGAACAAGCCAAGATTGTAAAATACCTTGGCACCCAAGCGATGTTTGTTAATCGGCTATTGGAAACCTTTCAAATTAGCGAAAAGCCTAAGGTCGAAAATGAGACGGAAGATGATAACCCAGATATGATGCTCTTTGAAGAGCTTACCGAACGGGAATTAGAAATTATAAACTTAATGGCAGCAGGACTGTCCAATCAAGAGATAGCACGTACGTTAGGTTTAAAAATCGGTACAGTGAAAGTCCATAATCACAATATTTTCTCGAAATTAGATGTCACACGACGAACGAAAGCTGTCTTTAAAGCAAATGAATTAAAACTAATTAAGCAAGGCTAAAATAGTTCCTTTTGGGGCTATTTTTTTTGCATTCTAGCCGAAAAGTAATCAATAGAAACTTTTTATATGACGTGTTTATAAGTCGATTTAATCCGCACTATAACTTTTGATATATGCAGGTAGGTAAAGGTTCATAGTATAACTAATAACAAGTTAGTGTTTCTTAAAGCTGAAATAGATGAATTAACTAATAGAAACGAAATGGAGGGATAAGATGCAACAGGCAAATGCACTAAAGGAAATGTTTGAGGTCATAAAGAAACGCTTCGTGTGGATCTTATTACTAGCTATTGGAGCTGGGACTGTAAGTGGATTATTTAGTTACTATTGGGTCACACCATCCTATCAATCTAGTTCCCAATTCCTTGTTCAGACAACAAAAGAGCAGGAGCAACCAACGTATGATGCTAGTCAAATTAGTACAAATATCGATTTAATTAGTACATACAACGTCATTATTAGGAGTCCTAGAATTTTAGACATTGTATCAGAAGAGTTCGGACGTGGCGTTTCTGCGCAGAACATCACTGTGTCAAGTGAGTCTGGTTCACAGGTTGTAACAGTAGGTGCGACAGATAACGATCCAGAACAGGTAGTAAGACTTGCAAATACAGTTGTAGAAGTTTTTAAAGAAGAGATACCAAAGTTAATGTATGTAAACAACGTAAATATTATAGCAGAAGCGAAGGGTGCTCAACAGATCAGCCCGAATCCGGTGCTTAATATCGCAATTGCAGTTGTTCTTGGAATGATGGTAGGTGCAGGATTAGTTCTATTATTCGGTTACTTTGATAATACGATTAAATCAGAGGCGGATATTGAGCGACTAGTCGACATCCCAGTCATTGGGGTTATATCCCATGTTGATCATAAAGGCGTTATTTTAAAAGAAGAATTCACGAAAGCGCAACGTAAAAGGGGAAGGGGCGTCTTACTAAATGCCAAGAAAAAAACAGTCTAGCCAACAGTATACAAGTCTTTTAGCACGAAGTAACCCGATGTCAGTCATTACTGAGCAATACCGAACAGTTCGGACAAATCTTGAATTCATGGCAGTAGATAGTAATATAAACGCGATGATTGTTACTTCCCCAGGTCCAGGTGAAGGGAAGACAATGACAAGTGCTAACTTAGCTGTTGTTTTCGCCCAACAAGATAAAAAGGTCTTAATTGTTGATGCAGATATGCGAAAGCCTGCTTTACATTTACGTTTTCGAAAAAATAATCAAACAGGTCTTAGTAATATCCTAGCCGGTCACATGGGTCTGAAAGAAACGGTTTTAGAAAGTGGAGTACCAAATTTGGATTTAGTAACATGTGGTCCGATTCCACCTAATCCATCTGAATTATTAGGTTCAAAGGCAATGAAAGATTTTTTAATCGAGGCAAGAGAAACGTATGACTTAATTATTTTTGATACACCACCAGCGCTTGCAGTTGCCGATTCACAAGTACTAGCTACTATATGTGATGGTGCATTGTTAGTATTTCGGAGTAAGCATACAGAATCTGGAGGCGTACAGAAAACGGTCGAACTATTTGAAATGACTCACACCAAAATCTTAGGCATCGTCTTAAATGATCAGGAAAAGAAAAAATCAAATCACTACCAGTATATGAAGTAAATCAACAGAGCGAAGCGAATTCCTTTAGAAATATAATTTTTACTGCGACATAACGTTTTATTATATTAAGACGTAAACACTATGATCCATTACATGTATTTATATACAAAAACTAGCGTATCAAGTGAAATTGACGAGACTCCTGTGGGAATAGCGCGAGCTGAAGCCGTGCCCACGGAAAGGGAGTCAATTTCATTTGAGGAGCGGGTAAGAACTCAATACTTCTTACGATGGAGTTTCTTAAGTCCAAATATTGCAAACGAACAATATTCGTGAAAATTGCCTTATTAAAATAGATAATTATTTAATGTTTTTTAGGTAAATTTGGCGTTCTATATCTTTGGATATATGGCATATAACTTATTGTTTGCTATAAATAAGTCATAGGGATTAATAACAAGTGATTAAAAGTAATAAAGAACGAATGTAATTAGAAATAGTATAAACAAGAACTTACAAATAGCAGCAAAAAAATCATAGTAAGATAAGATTTCTGAATATTAAGTTTTTTATAGGTGATGTTTCCTTACCTTTATCAATGGAAGCACTCGGTCACACTGTGGGTTGGATAAAAGTCCAGAACCTTAGCGCATGTCAGCAGTAGTGTGGTGATGAGGTCGGGTTAAATGCCCATTATACATATTAAATTACTAACTATGGTTATTAAATAGTTAGTGAAACAGTATTTTAATAGAAAAGTATTGTTCCATTAGCTATTTAATGCACTCATTTATTTCAAGGGGGAAAAGGAAAAGATGAAAAAAGTCAGAAAAGCAATCATACCAGCAGCGGGATTAGGAACGCGTTTTTTACCAGCGACAAAGGCAATGCCAAAAGAGATGCTACCAATTGTAGATAAACCAACGATTCAATACATCGTTGAAGAAGCAGTCGCATCAGGTATTGAAGATATCATCATCGTAACAGGTAAAGGGAAGCGTGCGATTGAAGATCATTTCGATAATGCACCTGAGTTGGAAAGAAACCTTGCAGAGAAAGGTAAGTTAGATTTATTAGCGAAAGTCGAATACGCTTCGAACCTTGCAGACATACATTATATACGTCAAAGCCAACCAAAAGGCTTAGGACACGCAGTGTGGAGTGCACGTAATTTCATTGGGGATGAGCCATTTGCTGTTTTGCTTGGTGATGATATCGTCCAAAGTGATGTGCCGTGCTTAAAGCAATTAATTGATCAATATGAACAAACGCAATCTTCTATTATTGGTGTACAACAAGTACCAGAGAGTGAAACACATCGTTACGGCATCATTGAACCAGACACTTCGATTGGTCGTCGCTATCAAGTTAATAAGTTTGTAGAAAAGCCAACACCTGGTACAGCGCCATCTAATCTAGCAATTATGGGTCGTTATATTTTCACACCAGAGATTTTCAGATTCCTAGATAGACAAGAAATTGGAGCAGGTGGAGAGATTCAATTAACAGATGCGATTCAAAAACTTAATCAAATTCAACGCGTATATGGCTATGATTTTGAAGGGAAACGATACGATGTTGGTGAAAAATTAGGATTTATTCGGACAACAATTGAATTCGCCTTGCAAAATAAAGAAATAGGACCAGAAGTGGAACAGATGCTCAAAGAGATGCTAGCTGAACCAGTACTTTAAGTCGAACTGATAAAAAAGACAAAGATAATCCGAAAGTTGGTGATACAAGTTGCAAGTTCCCAAAGACCATACTGTCGCACAAGAAATGAGAAATGTTGCCTACCAAGATATAGCTACTAGTGAACGTAGAATATATTTAGTTACTAAAAGAATGGTTGATATTATCTGTGCTGTTATCGGGTTGATTATTTTGTCACCACTTATGGTTATTATTAGTGTACTTATTAAATTGGAAGATAAACACGGATCTGTTTTCTTCAGCCAGCCACGGCTAGGTAAAGATAGCAAAAGTTTTTCTATTTATAAATTCCGTTCAATGGTCTCCAATGCAGAGGAATTAAAATTAACACTCTTACAAGAAAATGAAGTAACAGGGCCAGTATTCAAAATGAAAAATGATCCCCGCGTTACGAAAATAGGAAGGTTTATGCGAAGGACGAGCTTAGATGAACTACCACAGTTAATCAATGTACTAAAAGGAGATATGAGTTTAGTAGGACCAAGGCCACCATTACCAGAGGAAGTTGCAAAATATAATGAGTATGAGAAGCAACGACTAAAAGTAGTTCCAGGCCTTACTTGTTACTGGCAGGTCAATGGACGAAGTAATCTGGATTTCAAAGAATGGGTCGATTTAGATCTGAAATACATTATGGAAAGAAATATGTTGATTGATATTAAATTAATAGCCAAAACAATATTCGTTTTATTTGGATCAAAAGATGCGTATTAAAATTAAAAGAGAATGGAGGTGAGAAATGGAAACGTCCGTTGTTATCCCAACGTATAAACGTACAGAAGATTTGAAACGATGCTTAGAGGCTTTAAGCAAACAGACATTGCTACCGGATGAAGTAATTGTTGTTGTCAGGGATACAGATAAACACACACAAGACTTTTTAGGCAATTATACTTCTTCACTCATTATTAAAATCTATCAAGTTGATCGACCAGGACAAGTGGCAGCGTTGAACATCGGATTAGCAACGTCGCAAAATGAAATCATTAGCATACTAGATGATGATACGGCACCACATAAACACTGGTTAAAGAGAATTACAGAAATATTCTCCGTATCTGATGACATAGGTGGCGTTGGTGGCCGTGACTGGGTCCATGAAGGCAATAAAAAACTAAATGGAGAAAAAGAACTCGTTGGCAAAGTCCAATGGTTCGGTCGTGTTATCGGCAATCATCATTTAGGCTCCGGACCAGCACGAGATGTAGAAGTTTTAAAAGGGGCAAACATGAGTTATAGAAGAGCAGCGATTAAAGGTATGCAATTCGATGAAAGACTACTTGGTAATGGTGCCCAAGTTCATAATGATATGGGATTTAGTCTTCGTGTCAAAAAGAGTGGCTGGCGATTGATCTATGATCCAACGGTTTCCATCGATCACTTCCCAGCACAACGATTTGATGCAGATGAACGCAACACCTTTAATCCAGAGGCTTATTATTACGCTGTTTATAATGAAACATTGATAATGACTGAATTTATGGAAACCCCATTTAAACGGTTTATTTTTATTTCTTGGTCTATTTTTATCGGCACTGCTGATAAGCCAGGAGTATTGCAATTAATGCGATTGATTCTAAAAAGTCCGAAACTAGCATGTAGGAAATTCTTGATTAACTTTACGACAAAGATTAAAGCTATGAAAATAGCAAAAAATGCAGCATTAACGTAAAGAACAGAGGGTGGCGTTTTTATTGAAGAAGAAGTTAGCGATTGTAGCCCATAATGTGAATAATAGAGGTGGGATGGAGATCCACCTATCCGAGATTATTAAACGTTCAAGAAAAGATTTTGATATTACGGTTATAGCTACTGAATTTACTGGTGATTACCCAGATGTGAACTTTATAAGAATACCAATACCTCAACGTCCAGTCTTTTTAAAAAGTTTGTTGTTCACTATAATAGTGAGCATTCTATTACTCATAAGAAAGTTTGATTTTGTTCATACTACTGGCGCAATTGTGCTAAATAGGGTTGAAATGTCAACTGTGCATTTCTGTCATAAAGCCTATAACAGCTTGGGATATAATGATCGTGTTAAAGGAGCGAAGTCATTCGCACATAAAATCAACTCTTGGTTGCAAGGTAAATTTGCAATAGTAATGGAAAAGATATGCTATCGTCCGAAACATATTCCAAACCTAGTTGTTGTGTCTGAACATGTTAAAGAAGAAATATTAAAACATTTTAGCTACAAGGAGAAAGATGTCACCATTATCTACAATGGAGTAGACACCACCACATTTAAGCCCGTAAGTGAAACAGAAAAGAAAAAATACAAACTGCAATATGGTATACCAAGTGACGCTTTGGTATTTGTTTTTGTTGGTGGAGATTGGTCTAGAAAAGGATTACAGCTTATTTTAGCTGCATTTGAAGGATTACGTTCTAAGTATCCTCAAATTAATGCAAAAGTGTTAGTAGTTGGCAAGGGAGATATAAAACAAGCACTTCAAGGATTTGATAAGAAGGTAAGTGATCATGTTATTTTTCAAGGGTTTCAAGAAAATCCATCTTTATTCTATAAAATGTCTGACATTTATGTTTTACCAAGTCTATATGAAACGTTTAGTATCGCTTCACTTGAAGCAGGTGCATGTGGACTACCAATTATCATGACAAAGGTAGGTATTTCTAACATAATTGCTGAGAATGGTATAACAGGATATACAATAAATCGAGATAAAGAATCATTGCAGAAAGCATTTGAAACTCTTGCTATAGATGCTTCATTAAGAGAGAAAATGTCTAAAGAAGTAAGATTACGGTCAGAAGCAATCACATGGGATAAGACATACGAACTATTCGCAAGTCACTATAAAAGATTAGTCGATCTGTAAATGAATAAAGGGGGTGATATTGGTTGTCTCACATATTCGATAAGAGATTTAATTTATTATTTGTACTATTGTTAGCTAGTATTTTTGTTATTGGAAGACTTTCGATTCACCCAGGGATGGTGAGAAACCTATTATTCGCATCCTTATTTATTGTAATTATGGCACTGACAATCCATTATCGAGAACGAATTATTGGTTTATTAATTATCTATTTGGTGTTTATGGGTTTAATTCGAAGAGCATTAATTCCGATTGCAGGATGGAGTGGATTTGATCCCCTTTTAATTTTAGGACCAGTCCTTACTGTTTTATTGGCGTTGATCATGTTTTGGGAACACAAAAAAACGCCTTTAGTAGTAAGAGAATCACCAGACAAATTAATGACTTTATTATTTCTAATTGGCTGTTTTCAAGTGGTGAATCCATTATCTGGAGGTCCTATAACTGGTTTAATAGCTAGTATGTATATTCTTATACCTTGGTTATGGTATTATATTTCATTTTATAATTTTAATAAAGATAATATAAGAATCATAGTTAATATCATTCAAGTAACTGGAACAATCATTGCAAGCTATTTAATTTATCAAACATTTTTTGGTCTACTGCCCTTTGAAATGGCATGGGTAGAGATTTCTGGATATGCAGCATTGTATTTAGCTGAGGATATGGTAAGGGCAATTGGTACGTTTCCAAGTGCACAAGAGTCTGTCTATTTTGTAATGATCACCTTTATAGTTGCATTTTCAAGGATGATTGTTGATAAAAATAAGTTACTTCATGTATTAATAGTGATAGTGACCTTAGCTTCTATAATCTTTGCAAGTTCAAGAACAATTATTTTCTTTATGATTTTAGCAAGTATCCTAATTATAGTTATGACTAGAAGAAATTTAATGAGTAGAGTTGTAGCTTGTATAACCTCCTTGATAGGAGTTTTTTTAATTTGGCTGTTATTGCCTTTAGTTAATCCAAATTGGTTTGGGATTGCTGAACCAACAATAGAACATATGATAGCTGGACTAATTGATCCATTATCAGAAGATCAAACAGGTGTTGGTCATATCAATCGGTTTACTGATGGAATGATGACACTATTTCAGAATCCTGCTGGCCATGGAATTGCATCAATAACGAAGGCGGCAGATAAAGTAGCAGGTTCAACTGCAATGTCTACAGAAGTTGATATATCTAATATGATAGTTGGATTGGGTTTAGGCGGTATTATTTACATGATAATTATTGGGTTAACAATTTATAGAGTTATTTGGCTGGTGAATTATCAAAAAAGTATAGAAATGGTAGCTACTTTAGGAATACTAGTTGGAAGTTTAGGTCAATGGATCAATGGTGGATTTTATTTAACACCTATTATCATCTGGATGCTCATTGGATGGATTCATAAAGAATACGTAAATAAACGGGGTGAATTAAATGCATCTAGCAGTAGTTAGTCATGCTTGTGTAACTGATATAAATCAACAAGTTTATAGTGAGATAGAAAAGCTTGGTCATAAGGTTGACCTGATTGTTCCGAGTAACTTTATAGCACCAGGATTAACTAATGAACCAATTAAAGTAAAAAGATGGCCAAGTTTTAAAGGAAGGATTATTGAAATACCGACTTTTTTAAAAGATAGCATCCCGTTACATTTTTATAAAAAAAGTTTAAGAAAAGTTCTTGATGATATTCAGCCTGATGCAATTTATGTAGCTGAAGAACCATATTCCATTAGTTGCTTTCAAGCATTAAGGGGGGCTCTTCCAATGAATAAAGCTGTTGGTTTCTATTCTGCACAGAATATTAAAAAGGATTATCCATTTATATTTAAAAAAATGGAAAAGTATGTTTATCAGAATGCTAGCTTAGCAGTAAGTATAAGTACAGATGTATCTACTGTATTAAGAGAAAAAGGATATCAGAATAATATTTGTGAGATCCCTTTAGGTGTTGATGAGGAACATTTTTATATTTCAATTGCTCAGAAGCAGGAGGCAAAAGTAAAATTAAATATACCAGATGATGCTTTTGTTGTTGGCTTTGCTGGACGTTTGGTAGAAGAAAAGGGTGTGGATCTGCTTTTAGAGGCAATCAATCAAGTTAAGACTACTATACCTAATATTCATCTAATAGTAGTTGGAAGAGGACCATTGTTGACTAGAATGAAAGAATTAGTGAGTGAATTTGAGATAAACGGAAATGTTCTCTTTGTTGAAGATGCAATCCATGGTGAAATGCCAATGTGGTTTAATTGTATGGATGTTCATGTTCTACCATCTAGAACTGTGGCCAATTGGAGAGAACAATTTGGAAGAGTTTTAATAGAAGCTGCTGCCTGTGGTGTACCCTCTATTGGAAGTACATGTGGTGAGATTCCAACTGTACTTAAAAGTATTGGAATGGATTCTGTGTTTGAAGAAGAAAATGTAGAAGAACTAGCAGAGCAGTTAGAAAAGATGTATCAGAATGAAATTAATCCTAACAATATTAGAAAAAAAACGGTAGAGCAATATGGCAATAAGGGAATAGCAACGCAATTAATAAAGGCTTTTGAAGGAGTAATATGAAACTAGTATCGGAGGTGAAAAATGAAAGTATTACTAATTTCTCCTGTTGGTGAATTGGGTGGTGGTGCAGAATCCATGTTATATGAGCTAGTAAGTGTTATGAAAGATAAAGATGAAGTAGAAGTATTATTTATGCAAGAAGGAGAGTTAAAAAACGCTATTCAAGCATTAGGTGTACAAACATTTCTTCTTAAGAACGCAAAAATGAGAAACATTCCAAGAGTAATTAGTTGGATGTTTAAATATTCAAAGATATTACGAGAAATACAACCTGATGTAATCTTAAGTTGGATGTCAAAAGCGCATATGTTCACGGCAATTCCTAACTATTTAGCAAAAATTCCAACTTGCTGGTGGCAGCATGGAGTACCAGAACCGCCAAATATATTTGATAAACTGTCTTCCAAATTACCTGCCAATAAGATTGGCTCTTCATCAACAATAGCGATGCATGCACAAAAAAAATTGACAAATAAGCCTGTATTTTGTAGTTTTCCAGGTTCCGATATAGCTAAACACGTTCCGAACTCTAAAAATAGATCAATTTTAAGAGAACAGTTAGGAATATCTGATGATACGATACTTTTAGGTAATGTGGGTAGAATTCAAAGTTGGAAAAAACAAGATCAATTAATTGAAGTTTTGGATATTTTAGTAAAGCAAGAAAAGAAAGTCAAACTACTACTTGTGGGTGGTAATCTTTACAATCTTGATAATGATTTTGAAAATAAAATCGTTCAGATGATTAAAGAAAAAGGATTAGAAGATTACGTGACAACTACTGGAAATCAATTAGATGTCTCACCTTATTACGATGCGATGGACATTTATGTGCATGCAGCCACAGGTGAACTGTTTGGAATTGTGATGGTAGAAGCGATGTTACATGCCAAACCACTCATTGTAGCTAAGTCACCAGGATCAGTTGAAATTGTAGAAAATGGTGTGACTGGAACGATTGTGGATGATGGTAGTAGTAAAACTATTGCCAGTGAAATAGAACGAATGATTACGAATGGAAACATGGAATTACTTGGAGAAAACGGCAGAAGTAGAGCTATTCGTTTATTCTCAAATAAACAAATGGGTTCTAGAATAATAAAAGAATTAGAAGGTATGAATAAAAATATAGAACATAATAAGGTTGTGGTCTAAGTGACTAATCGTTTATTTGTTTCTGTTGATTTCCCTCCTATTAAAGGAGGAATTCAGAACTATTTATATGGCATTATCTCCAATTTAGACCCCAGTAAAACGTTTGTTTTAACTTCAAATAGTGGGGATAACGATGAGAATAAACAGTTTGATAAATTACAAGAATTCATTATTTACAGAACGGAGATTTCAAACGGTATTAATTTTTTAAAGCAATTAGTTAAATTAATTCCATTATTATTTCAAATTAAGAGAATTATTAAACAACATAATATAAAGGAGATTCATTTTGGTAATACGCTTCCAATTGGATTGTTGATAATGTTACTAGGGAATAAAGTTACCACATACGCTTATCTATATGGTTTAGATATTTCACATGCTAAAATTTCTCCTATTAAATCTAGAATACTTAAATTAATCTTGAATAAGACAAAAAAAATAATAACAATAAGTAATTATACAAAAGATCTTATAACGTCATTAGGAATTAGTAATGAAAAAATTAAAATAATAAGCCCAGGTTACTCCATGCCTGAGTTACTAGAAACAAAGAAAGATATTAGGGATGAATATGGTATCAGTAAAAATAAGAAAATAGTTCTTACCGTTGCAAGGTTACATGAACGAAAAGGACATGATAATGTAATCGAAGCAATAGAATTAGCTTTAGAAGAAAATAAGGAGATCTTTTATGTTATTTGTGGAAAGGGCCCTTATGAAGAAACGCTAAAAAAACAAGTGAAAAACAAACAATTAGATCACTACATTTTATTTGCTGGAGAAGTTTCTAACGAAGAATTAATCTCGTGGTATAAAGTAGCAGATGTGTTTATTATGACTAGTCGACAAATAGGGAATCAAGGTGATGTAGAGGGATACGGAATTGTATTTCTTGAGGCTAATTACTTTGGAATTCCAGTGATTGGTGGTAATAGTGGAGGAATGCCTGATGCTATTAGAGATGGAAAAACAGGATTTTTAGTAGATCCATTAAATGTAAACGAAATTGCAGATAAATTAATTTCTCTAACAAATAGTGTTGAATTAAGAAATCTAATGGGTAAAGAAGGACATAAGTGGGTTATAAGTGAGTGTTCATGGCAGCAGAGAATCAAATTATTAGAGTCAGTGTAGTCCAACCAATAATTATTTTATTGGTTTTTTTAATGTAAAAAATATAGGGAGGCAGTTGTATGAAAGCAGCATTAATTACAGGTATTACAGGACAAGATGGGGCATATTTAGCGAAGCTTTTACTGAATAAAGGCTACAAGGTATATGGATTAATAGCTAGAAGGAGCACGGATACGTCGTGGCGACTAGATTATTTAAACATTAAAAAGGAAGTCCAGTTAATAGAAGGAGATATGACAGATTTATCTTCTTTAATAAGAGCTTTAAACCTATCCAAACCAACAGAAGTATATAATCTTGCAGCACAAAGTTTTGTTGGAACGTCGTGGGAACAGCCGGTATTAACAGCTAATGTCACAGGTGTAGGTGTAGTGAATTTATTAGAAGCAATACGGTTAACAAATCCAACTATTCGTTTTTATCAAGCTTCTACGAGTGAAATGTTTGGACTCATTCAGGAACCGATGCAATCAGAAAATACGCCTTTTTATCCAAGAAGTCCGTATGGAGTAGCTAAGTTATATGGCCATTGGATTACGGTAAACTATCGCGAAAGCTTTGGTATGCATACATCAAGTGGTATTTTGTTCAATCATGAATCGCCATTAAGAGGTATTGAGTTTGTTACTAGAAAAGTTACTGATGCAGCGGCAAGGATTAAACTTGGATTACAAAGCGAGTTAAGGCTTGGTAACATCGATGCTAAAAGAGACTGGGGCTTTGCTGGAGATTATGTTGAAGCAATGTGGCTGATGACACAACAAAAAGTTGGAGACGACTATGTAGTCGCCACTGGGAAGACAACAACAGTACGAGAAATGTGTGATATAGCCTTTTCATATTTGGAGTTGGATTATCAGGACTTTGTTATTATCGATCCTAAATTCTATCGTCCAGCTGAAGTAGAAGTATTATTAGGAGATCCAACAAAGGCAATTACGGAATTGAATTGGAAGCCCAAAACAAGCTTAAATGAGTTAGTAAGAATGATGGTAGATGCTGACTTGCAAAGGGTTAAAAAAGAAGTAAGTTTAGTTGCAGGGGTGTAAATTATGCGCATCCTCATTACAGGAGCAAACGGATTTGTGGGAAGGTATTTAGAGCGGGAATTGGTAAGTAGAAATCACGAAGTATTTCTAGGAGTCAAACAAATAGATGAGACGGAAGACATAGTAAGGATACAACGTTCTGTAGAGATAAACATTTTAGATAAGGAACAAGTCAAAAATACGATTGATTATATAAAGCCTGATGTGATTGTCCATTTAGCTGCACAAAGTAATGTAATAAATTCTTGGGTTGATCCAACGTATACAATGACCACCAATATTATAGGAACAATTAATATTGTAGAGGTTGTTGGAGAATTGTCATTAAGCACAAAGATACTTACTATTGGTTCAAGTGAAGAGTATGGTATAACTGCAAAATATACCAACAAGCTTAGTGAATCAAGTCCTTGTTTGCCACAGAATCCATATGCAACTAGTAAATTTGCAGCTGGAGAAGTAGCGAAGCAAATCGCAAAAAAGTATCACCTGAACCATATCCATGTAAGACCATTTAATCACTTTGGACCAGGTCAACAAGAAGGATTTGTGATTAGTGACTTTGCATCTGAAATTGCCAGAGTAGAAGCGGGTTTAGCTAGTAATAGTATTAAAGTAGGTTACTTGGAAGCAGAAAGAGATTTTACAGATGTTCGAGATATCATTGATGCATATGTACTATTAATAGAAAATAATGTTCCTAATGGTGTATATAATATCGGATCTGGTGTTTCAAGGAGAATCTCAGAAATATTGGATTACTTGATTGAATTGGCAGATGTACCAATAAATATAGAAATTGATTATGCCAAATATAGAATTTCAGAAGTGGAAAATATTGTTGGGGATTCGACGAAAATCCAACAGACGATTGATTGGAAACCAAAACATGATTTTAAAGATAGTTTGAAAGATACACTTGATTGGTGGAGAGCCTCGGTATCAGTGAAAATATAAA
The DNA here is from genome assembly GCF_003426095.1 of Paraliobacillus sp. X-1268. NCBI lineage: Bacteria > Bacillati > Bacillota > Bacilli > Caryophanales > Bacillaceae > Paraliobacillus > Paraliobacillus sp. X-1268. The sequence continues at coordinate 105,762 of NZ_QJSK01000004.1, read as the reverse complement.
TCTTTTAAGCGGAGGGTTACACTATTGATAAAAGATCACAGGATAAAGGTTATATTCTTGAATCACACTTCAACAATAGGTGGTGGTGAAAGAAGTTTGTTGGATATTCTTCGATTTATAAATAAAGATAAATTCGATGTTTTACTTGTTTGTTTCGAAGAAGGAGCCTTAGTAGAAAAAGTGAAGCAAATCAACGATGTAGATGTTACTGTCGTTCCATTTCCAAATAAAATATTAAAATATAATCGTGATAAAAGAAGTTTTCTTCAGCTATTTTCACTTTTTTATATGGTGATTCCAGTTATTAGATTATTACTATTCACATTGAGAAACAAGCCGAATGTATTATACACCAACTCAATGAAAGCACATTTTATTGGTGCTATTATTGGGAAGTTATCGTTTACAAAAGTAATTTGGCATGTCAGAGATATACTTGAGGATGGACTTAATAAACGGTTATTTATAAGGCTTTCTCATTTAACAAATGAAGTTATTTGTATTTCAAAGGCTGTTTCGAAGCAATTTGAACAAAGTGAAAAGATTAAGGTAGTTTATAACGGCATTCTTCCGGTTGAGGAGGTTACCATTAGTGAAAGAGTTTAAAATTGCAATCATAGGACAAATCGCAAGATGGAAAGGCCAAGACGTATTTATAAAAGCAGCAAAGTCACTTCACCTAGCAAATCCAAAGGTGAAGTTTTTAATTATTGGTGATGTTTTGTTTGATAAACAAGAAGAACGTGATTATAAAAAAGAGATAGTTGAACTTGCTAAAGACTGTGACTATATTACGTTTCTTGGTCATAGAGATGATGTAGCTGAATTGATAAAAGAAATAGATATTATTGTTCATGCTTCGATAAGAGAAGAGCCTTTTGGTCGAGTAATCATTGAGGGTATGGCAGCTAAGAAGCCAGTAATTGCATCTGCAATTGGTGGTCCATTAGAGATTATTGAGGGTGGTGTTTCAGGGATTTTTTATGAGCCTGGAGATTATAATGAGTTAGCGAAAAAGATAGAAACAATTATGATGGATGAGCAATTATATAAAGACGTAGCAATTAATGGATATAAAAAATTTCAACACTCATTCCATGTACGTAACACTGTTAATTTGGTAGAGCACTCACTTACTAATTATAATAGGAAAAAGATTAGATAACCAAGTTAAAAAATGATGACTTTAGAGGGTGATATATTGAGGATATTACAAATCGCGGATGATTTTCATAATGGTGGTGGAAAAGAAAAATTTATATATGATTTAACACAGAAACTAATTAATAAAGAAGTTAAAACATCACTTCTATGTATAGATCATGACAATACATCTAGTTGGGGGGATCAACTAAACTGTGAAATTATAAAGTTCAGTAGTACCTGGCTTAGTTATATTGAAGATTATAATCCTGATGCTATCATTTGGCATGTGGGTGTTGAGACCACAGATAAAGTAAATGAAATTGTCTCGAAATACAATGTTCTCTCCATTGTACACAATGCAACCTGTCCATCAGGAACTAGATTATTTAGGGATAATGATCAAATTTGCCAAGCTGCTACTGGTAATATGTGTATGGTTAATTGGTATGTTAGAAAATGTGGTACGAATAAGTCACCTAAAGAGGCATATAGACTATTTCATAAGAGTAAGGAAGTACATGTGATACTAAATAAGTGTAAGACTGTTTATGTTGCAACTAAGGCAATGCAGAAAACACTAGAAATAGAGAATATAAAAACTGAAAAAATAAGGCTATTTGATATTACACTAGGAAATCTTACTGACTTAGGGCCAATAAAAGTAACTAATAATACCGACTTATTAAAGGTCTTATATGTAGGTAGATTGTCATATAACAAAGGAGTTCAATACTTAATAGAGGCTATTTCAAAAATGAAACAAGATAATATTAATGTTATGTGTGACATTGTTGGAGGAGGGTGGTATGAGGATGAGTTAAAAGCTGTAGTAAAGAAAAAGGGTTTAGATAACTATATTAATTTTATTGGAAGAGTTAATGGATATGAAGTAAGTAAATATTATTTAGAAACAGATGTGGTTGTTGTTCCTTCTATTTGGTATGAAGCTGCTGGTTTAGTGGTCCCGGAAGCACGTGGAACAGGTAAACCTGTAGTTGTGTTTAATAGTGGGGGATTACAAGAATGGCAAGTAATGATGAATAATATTTATTATGCTGAGCGCACGGACTCGAGATCACTTGCAAAAACAATATTGGAAGCAAAACAGGGCATGAAAAATACACATCAGAATAATCAATTCAAATCACCTTATAAAGATTTATGTAGAGACTTGATAGAAGGGTATTAGTAATTACGCTATATAATGTCAAAAAGAGTGAGGGTAAATTCATGGATCAAAAGATAAGTGTTATTGTGCCAATTTATCAAGTAGAGAAATACCTAAGTAAATGTATTGAAAGTATTATAAATCAAACATATTCTAATTTAGAGATAATACTTATTGATGATGGTTCACCAGATCGGTGTTTTGAAATTTGCGATAAGTATGCCTCTATGGACAAAAGAATAGTAGTTATTCGAAAAGAAAATGGTGGACTTTCAGATGCTAGAAATGCTGGTTTAGCAATCGCTACTGGTGAGTATATTAGTTTTATAGATTCAGATGACTATATTCATTTGAGTTTTTATGAAGTTTTATTGGGGTTGATCTTAACTAATGATGCTGATATAGCTCAATGTGACTTTTCAGAGTTATATGATCTAGATACTAATATGGTTAAGGTTTTTGACAGCACTAAAGAAATATTAATTCTTAATAATATAGAATGTCTAAATAATTTATACAATCAAAACCATGCAAGGACTGTTGTGGTTTGGAATAAGATATATAGAAAAGATGTATTAAAAGGTATAAGTTTCCCAGTTGGAAAAGTGCACGAAGATTTATTAACAACATATAAAATATTTTATAGAGCAAATAAAGTAGTCTATACCTCTGAGCAAATGTATTATTATGTACAAAGGCAGGACAGTATAATGGGTGATATAAGGAAAGACAGGGATTTTAATGTTAAGAGTTTTGATAAATTAGAAGCATATTATGATCAAATTATTTTTTTTAATGAGAATAGTTTATTTAAGTTAAGTGATAAGGCAACTGAAAGATTAGAAATTCACATTAGAGTATCATTAAATAAAATTATTTCTTCAAGTTTAGACAATAAGGATGCTTTATTTGAATATCTAGTTGATTATTATAAAGATAAATTTTGGTTATTTAATAATGGTCCAAGGAATATAAAATTAAAAACTATTAGAATTATGTTTTATATTTCTCCTAAAATTGTAATTAAAATGATATGTAATGTTTTGTCCTTAAAACAGGTTCAGTTATAAATCTAGAAGTTTAAGCTTTTCGAATATAACATAACAGCCAAGAAGCTTTGTGAATTACTAATAGACAGGAGATTCTAATGTGAAAAACAAATTTATAAATTATACTAGGTATCAAAAGAGAAGATTCCTTAGAGTAACAAGTAATTTATCAGGTTCTATTTTTGCTTTTAAACTTAAGTACAAATTAAAGAGGAGTACTAAAACAAGAATCTTTTTAATGGGTTCGCCACTTCATGGTAATCTAGGAGACCAAGCTATTGCATTTGCGGAAAAAGAACTAATTGAGGGAAACCTTGAGAAATATGAATTTATAGATATTCAGTTTAATGCGGTAAATCAATCTATAAAAGTGATTAAAAAGTTGATGAATAAAGACGATGTTTTTATACTTCATGGAGGTGGAAATTTTGGGATTGAATATTTTGAAGAGGAGGAGCTAAGACGCCAAGTTATAGTGGGTTTTAAAATGCAAAAGGTCATCTTATTCCCTCAAACTATTTACTTTGGTGATTCGGACAAAGGTAAAGAAGAATTCAAGAAGTCTAAATTAATATATAATTCACATTCTAATTTAACATTAATTGCTAGAGAAAAAAAATCCTATGAAATAATGAAAATTGAATTTGCAAACAACAAGGTACTATTGACCCCTGATATTGTATTGTATTTAAATCAAAGTAATCCAGTAGTGAAGCGAAAAGGTATATTATTATGTTTTAGAAAAGATGTTGAAAGTATATTGAATCCTGAATTTAAGGAAGAATTAATAAAGAATATTTCATTGAAGAATAAAGTTCTTATTACAGATACTGTTGTTGACCACACAATTAAAAAATCAAAAAGGGAAAAAGAACTTTTAGACATATGGGCTTCTTTTAAAGGTTCTGAATTAGTAATCACGGATAGATTACATGGAATGGTTTTTGCGGCCATTACATCGACTCCTTGTATCGTTATTAGTAACTATAACCACAAAGTAAAGGGTACGTATGAATGGATTAAGCATTTATCCTATATAAAATTCATAGAAAACCCTAACAATGTATTAGAACATGTTGATAAATTATTAAATCTAGATCCATGTGAATTACATTATGATAATAGGTTTGCCATGGATTATTATAACGATATCATAGCTAGTATTAAGTCATCAGAAGTAATAAAAAGAGATACATTAAAAGAAAAGTTAGTATGATGTTTATTAGAAAAGAGGTAAGATTTTGGGTAAGCAAATTAAATTTGGTGTGATATTAACGTATATAAGCACTTTTATAAATATAATAGCGGGCCTATTAATCACACCGATCACACTAAGACTATTCGGGCAGGCAGAGTATGGATTATATACTTTGGCAATGTCTGTAATGGGTATGTTATTTCTATTTGATTTTGGATTCTCTAATGCAATTGTAAAATATGTTTCACAATTTAAAGAACGAGATAACAAGAAAGATTTTGAAAATATTAATGCAATGTTCTTGATCCTCTATACCATTATAGGAGTAATAGCTTTTTCTTTTGGAATGTTTGCAGCTACTGGTGCAGATAAAATATTCTCAAATGGACTTACACTTGAAGAAATAGAAAAATTTAAAATTATGCTTCAAATAGTTGCTGTTACATTAGGAATATCTTTTCCTCTTAAACTATTTAATGGAATCATAATTGCACATGAAAAATTCATCTTCAATAAATTAATTACTGTAGTAAGATTCATAACAAATCCAATTATTACTGTTACGATATTATTTATGGGATTTTCTTCGATTGGCGTTTTGATAGCAATATCAATCGTCAATTTTTTATTATCATTAATTGATGTTTACTATTGTTTTGTCATACTTAAAACTAAAATTAAGTTACATAAATTCGATTTCAAACTGATGAAAGAGATTTCTATGTATTCCTTATGGGTCTTTATTGCAAGTTTAGCTGATTTTATTTATAGCCGAACGGACATGTTTATTTTAGGTGCATTAGTAAATACAGCTGCTGTTGCTATTTATAACGTAGCGGAAGTGATAAACGGATTATATACAAAATTAACAATGGTTTTAAGTGGTTTCTTCTTACCTAGACTTGTTCAAATGGTATCTAAGAATGTATCAAATCATGAACTGACAAATATGTTTATTAAAGTTTCTAGGATTCAATTTTTATTAGCTGCTCTTGTTTTAACTGGATTTGCTCTTGTTGGTAATGAATTTATCGTAATCTGGGCTGGTGTTGATTATGTCTTAGCCTATTGGGTTGCGTTATTAGTTATGTCATCAAGGTTTATCCCAGTAGTTCAAGTACTGGCCACGTCTATTTTACAAGCAAAAAACAAACACGCTTTTCAGTCAAAGTTGTATCTAGGAGTAGCAATTTTAAATTTAGCTATTAGTATTCCATTAGCCCTTACTTATGGTGTTATTGGGGTTGCAATTGGAACATTAATAGGGAAGATAATCAATACGATCGTTATGAATTTCAACTATGCTAAAGTTGGTATCGAGATGAAGCGATATTTTAAAGAAGTTTTTGTGCTATTCATTCCAATGACGCTTGTTTTTATAATTGGAGTCATACTTAAAAGAATACTAAGTGTTACGACTTGGTTTGATATTTTAGTATTTTCTTTACTATTAACTGCATTTTATGGTGGAATCATGTTTCGATACTTTATGAATAGAAGCGAGAAGGATATGTTGGTAAAACCATTAAAGAGAATGGTTTTAAGGAAAGCGAGTTAAGTACCTAATAAGTAAGGAGGGATTATATGAAAACAGCTATCATCCACGATTGGCTTGTAGTCTACAGTGGTGCGGAAAAAGTCTTAGAAGAAATGCTGAAGATCTATCCGGATGCTGATCTGTTTAGTACGGTTGATTACTTACCAGAAGGTCAGCGTGACTTTATTATGAATAAAAAGGTTAAGACAACATTTATTCAGAAGTTGCCATTTTCCAAACGTAAATATCGGAATTATCTTCCGTTTATGCCTTTAGCAATTGAACAGTTGGATTTATCGGAATATGATTTAATTATTTCTAGTTCTCATGCTGTAGCTAAAGGGGTTATCACTGGACCTGATCAGTTACATATTTCTTATGTGTATTCACCTATTCGCTATGCTTGGGATTTACAACACCAATATTTAAGAGAAACTGGTATGGACAAAGGAATTAAAGGTTTTGTTACTAGATATCTTCTACACAAAGTTCGAAACTGGGATTCCAGGACTTCGAATGGTGTAGATTTTTTTATATCTGTTTCAGATTTTATTGGCAGAAGAATTTGGAAAGTTTATCGTAGAGAGTCTGAAACGATTTATCCACCTGTTGATGTATCAGCATTTGCTTTTCATGAACAAAAAGAAGATTTCTATTTAACTGCTTCTCGAATGGTTCCGTATAAAAAGATTGATGCGATTGTTGAAGCTTTTTCATTGATGCCGGATAAGAAGTTGATTGTTATTGGCGATGGTCCTGACTTTAAGAAGATTAAAGCGAAAGCCGGTCCGAATGTTAAATTGCTTGGTTATCAATCTTTTGATGTATTGAAAAGTCATATGCAACGTGCGAAGGGGTTTATTTTTGCTGCGGAAGAGGATTTTGGAATCACACCATTAGAAGCACAGGCATGCGGGACGCCTGTGATTGCATACGGTAAAGGGGGCTCTCGGGAAACTGTTCGGGGGTTTAATGAATCAGTAGATCCTACTGGTTTATTTTTTTATCATCAAACAGCTGAAGCTATCAAAAATGCTGTTGCACAATTTGAACTGTTAGAAATAAATCCACAGCATTGTCGAGCACACGCTATTAAGTTTTCACCAGATCGCTTTCGGACAGAAATAAAGGATTTTGTTGATGCGAAAATAGCGAGTAGACAAGAAGAGTTGTCACCTGTAGAAGAGAAAACAGTCACACAGACATTTTCAATTACAGGTATTAAGTGGCAGAAGAGAGTGTACAAAGTGAGGATGTAAGTAACTAGGATAAGGGGGTATAGTTTGAATGATTAACAGTCAATTGACCAATCAGCAAATGTATATTCAATCCAAAGATAATGTGATTCATAGTAATGAACAGAAGCAGATGGTCGTAAATATGGACAATGGCACATGTTACGACCTAGGCGAAATAGGGCAAGTCATTTGGGAAGTTCTTTCGATGGCAGCTACGATCGATCAGATTGTTACTATTTTAACTACTGAATTTGAGGTTACGAATGAGGAGTGTAGAAGTATCGTTGAACAGTTTATAACGGAATTATTAGCGACAGGTTTAATTGAAACGGACCAGGAATCAAGGTGATTATTGATGAAAAAATTGGTTGGTCATCGGTCTAATGAACTTACATTATTAATAGAGCTTTTAGATAGTGAAAAAGTGAAGCTACTCAAGCAGAATAAGCACTTGTTTTCAAAGGTGAATTGGGAAGTGTTTTTAGAACTAACGAGCTACCATCGTGTTTATCCGACTATCTATAAAAATATCAAGCTGCTAGATAGTCCGCTTGTTCCAACTGAGGTAGTTGCTTCTTTACATCGTCATTACGTAGAGAATACGATGCGAATGATGCAACTAACTGCTGAAATGGAACGTGTATGTCACGTGTTCCAACAACATAGTCTAAATGTGATCATCTTAAAAGGGCCTATTCTTTCTTATCAATTATACGAGGATTTATCTTCACGGACATCGAATGATTTGGATGTATTAATAGATTTAGAAGATTTAGATAAAATGACTGACGTTCTCGGTACGCTTGGTTATCAGATAGCATATGAACCGCCAAGAATGCTGGAAGACTGGAAGGTGCAGAATCATCATATTGAATTCTACAATAAAGAAAAAGGTTGCGAAATTGAGATCCATTGGAAGTTAAACCCAGGTCCGACAAATGAACCAAGTTTCAAGGAGATGTGGCAACATAAAATCCGTGTTCCGGTCACGACATCTGCAGTTTATGGGCTCGATGAAGCATATCTACTGTATCATTTAATCACCCACGGCGCACGACATGGCTGGTTTAGATTGAGATGGTTGACAGATATTGATCAATTACTTAAACGAACAGACGATCATCAAAGATTGATTTTCTTATTGAAAAAGTACAACTATAGTTACCTAATTGGGCAATATGTTCATCTTGTTAGTGATGTTTTAGATCAACCAATACCAGCAGAATTACTACCATACGGATCATCTCATAAGGCAAGAAGTCTCGCCAAAAAAGCAGCAACTTTTATCGAGAATAAAGTAGATGTAGATCATCCACCATCAGGGTGGGAAAAGAGCTGTACGGATTATCTGTACAGTATTAAAAATCGCTCTCAGAAATGGCAATTTTTTATTCGAAAAGCCTACCCGAATTCATGGGATGCACAAGTACTCCCATTACCAAAGTCACTTTATTTTCTCTATATACCATTACGGCCTATCCTCGGATTGTGGCGCTATACGCGCAGACGGTTCTTCTCTGTCAAAGGTTAGTCGTTCACTATGTCTATTAATCAACTGTTATATCAGTTGATTTTTTTAATACTTAAAAATAATAGAAAGGAAGGGATAATATGAAACTCGTACTCTTATCTGGAGGTTCTGGTAAACGATTATGGCCACTATCAAATGATGCTAGGTCGAAACAGTTCTTGAAAGTATTAACAAATGAATTTGCTGATAAAGAATCAATGGTTCAGCGCGTTTGGGGACAATTAACAAAGAATGATTTAGCGAAAGATTCTATTATTGCAACAAGTAAGAATCAAGTTGATATGATCCATAATCAGATTGGCGTAGGTGTACCAATGGTAGTAGAACCGGAACGTCGTGACACGTTTCCTGCAATTGCACTTGCTGCTGTTTACTTGTTTGATGTGAAGGGTTGTAGTCCGGATGAAGTGGTCGCAATGCTACCAGTTGATCCTTATGTAGAGGATCACTTTTTTTCGAAAGTAAAAGAATTAGAGGATATCTTGCTAGAATCTGATGCAGATTTAGCGTTAATGGGTGTGACACCAACGTATCCTTCAGAAAAATATGGCTATATTGTTCCGAAAAAAGCTGATGAAAAGCGTTATGTAACGGTTGATTCATTTAAAGAGAAACCAAATGAAGTGACTGCGACAGAGCTGATTTTGAATGATGCATTATGGAACTGTGGGGTGTTCGCCTTTCGGTTGGATTATATTTTAAATCTATTAAAAGAAAAAGGATTGCCGATTCAATATGACGCGCTCTTAAAACAGTATCCACTTTTACCTAAAACAAGTTTTGATTATGAAGTAGTTGAGAAAGCAAAACATATTGTCGCGCTACCATATGACGGTTTTTGGAAAGACCTTGGTACATGGAACACACTAACAGAAGAAATGGCATCGAATTTGGTAGGCAAAGGAATAATTGATGAAACACTAGAGAATTCTCATATCGTTAATGAGTTGGATATTCCGATTGCATTGATTGGTTTGGATAATGTGGTAATTGCTGCAAGCCCTGATGGCATTCTTGTTTCAGATAAAGCTGCCAGTGCGAAAGTGAAAGATTATGTTAATGGATTTGCCGGTCGTCCCATGTATGAGGAAAGAAGATGGGGCTGGTATCGTGTACTAGAATACACAAAATATCAAGAAGGCAACGAAGTTTTAACGAAAAGAATTGGTATAAATGCTGGTAAAAACCTTAGCTACCATGTTCACTACAAACGAAGTGAGATATGGACGGTGATAAAAGGTGATGGTGTCTTAGTGCTTGACGATCAAATTCGTCACGTCAGATCTGGTGACGTACTAAATATCCCATTAGCTACGAAACATGCGATTAGAGCAACTACTGATATGGAGTTCATTGAAGTACAAACAGGTAGTGAATTAGTAGAAGAAGATGTTCATCGATTCGCAATGAAATGGGAAGATATTGAAGACATTATGCGCGCGTATATGTTAAGTAACTAACGTTTAAGCCATGCTTCTTCTCAAAAGCAAGAATCTAACATGCTAGCAAGTTAATAAAATTGATTTCTAACAGGAGCAGCAGCTTTTGAGGAGGAGGGCCTATGGATTGGATAGAGGAATATGAGAAGTGGAAACAATTTGATGATCTGGATAGTGGGATCAGACATCAATTAAAAGTTTTTGAAAGGGATCTAAGCGAATTAGAAGATTGTTTTGATCAAACGATTACGTTTGATCAAGTTGGTATGTGCGGAGAAATTGGTCCAGGGCCAAATCGAATCAATATCTATACGATCAGAAAAGCAGCTGAAGGTTTAGCTCGTTATATGGAAGCACAAAGTATTTATCACCGTGTAAGAGGGGTCGTAATTGCCTATGATTCACGCTTTCGATCAACGGAGTTTGCTTTAGAAGTAGTTAAAACCTTGGGTATTCATGGTATCCCTGTTTATTTGTTTGACCGATTGCGCCCGGTGCCACTGCTCAATTTCGCTATTCGTTATTTACATGCTTACGCAGGTGTGATGATAACAGCGGGGCAACATACAGCAGAATATAATGGATTCAGAGTTTATGGACCAGATGGAGAGAATCTTTCTGACGAGGAAGCTGGATTATTAATCTACAAAGTGAATCAAGTGAAAGAACAATTAGCGATTAAAATAGCAGATAAAGATGAACTACTTCATTTGAAATTATTAAAGATTCTTCATGATAATGAATTGGAACGAGCGTATATGATGGAACTTAAAAAGATAACTGGTAAAGCCGAGCTGATCCAAGCCTATCATGATTTATGTATAGTATACACACCTTTACATGGTGCTGGTAATTCACTCGTCCGAAACTGTTTTGATTCGATTGGCTTTACGAATGTCCATGTCGTGGTTGAGCAAGAGTTAGCAGATCCGACTTTTTCTACGGTAACGTGCTTAAATCCAGAAGACATAGAGGCTTATACACTAGCGATAGAATATGGTGCACGTTTAGATGCGGCTATTCTATTTGCAACAGATCCAGATGTGAATCAAGTGGGCGTTGCAGTTAAAAATTGCGAGGACATTTATCAGGTACTCACGAAAACGGAGAGGAATGCGTTACTTCTGGATTATCTGAATAATATAGTAAACATGCCACTTAATAGTGGGCAAGAGTTTTTAAAAGCGAGAGACGCGGTTCAAATCTGTATGTTGCTTGCTGAAGTAGCGGTTTATTATAAATCAAAAGCAATGACGCTGTTTGAAGGACTGTTAGAAATTACCGAGAAATCTGGTGGGTGATGGATGAAAAGCGTTTTGACTGACGCAAGGAGAGAATAGGATGAATAAAAAGTATACGGTATTAATTGCTGAAGATCAGTTACTCTTTCGTGAAATGATTATAAATATATTTAGAGAAATGGATGAATTCTTTGTGATCGCAAGTGTCGATAGCGGGGAAGAAGCAATTGAATTTATTAATAGAAGAGAAGTCTTTCCTGATCTCTGTTTACTAGATATTCAAACGCAAAAAATGGCTGGTGTTATTTGCGCAGAGAAATTAAAAGATTTATTTCCGAAAACAAAGGTTGTTTTGTTAACGGATTTAGCTGGTGAATCTTTTATTGAGAAGGCATTATCTGTTGGGATAGATGGTTACGTATTAAAGGAATCGAGTTTAGACCAATTTAAACAAATGTTACGGTTTATTATCGAAGGACAATTTGTTGCACCACAACATCTTATTCACCATTTTTCTGAGCGGTTAGTAACGTTACAAGGGATTGAACAAGATGGATCCATGTATGCGATTAAAGAACACTTTCGCCAGGAAAAGGATCTAGATTTAAATGATCGTGATTATCGGTTGATTCAATATATTAATAAAGGGTGGACAAATCAGATGATAGCGAAGGAACTTTCGATTAAAGAGGGTACCGTGAAAAATTATATATCGGGGATGTATAAGAAATTGCATGTAAGAAGTCGAAGAGAACTGATGCAGATCCTGATGAAGTCGACAAGTTGACATGGATAAACTAAAAAAAATACTGTTCTTACCCTTTGCTAGAAAACGTCTATATGTCGAAGTATTGGTTCTATTAGCTTGGGCTCGTATTTTAAAAGCCTTACCATTTGCTCGAGTTGCTCCTAGTTTGGGTCAAAAATCACAGGAGACAGCGGAAAATATTGACGCAAACCCTGCGCTTATTAACGACATAGCAAAAGCGGTTGTACTTATTAGCCGTTACACCTTTTGGGAAAGTGCGTGTCTCGTTCAAGCAATTGCTGCAATGAAAATGCTAGAAAGAAGAAAGATAGAAAGCACGTTATATCTAGGGACAGCTATAGATCAGGAAGGTAAACTGATCGCACATGCATGGTTAAGAAGCGGCCCTTTTTATGTAACCGGTAGTAGTGTGATGAATAACTTCACTGTCGTTAGTGTGTTTGGCAAATTTATTGATAGGGAGGAGGGAAGTCTATGAGCGCGATTGCTGGAATATATCATCTTAATAAACAACCCGTCTCATCTGAAGCTAGTTCAGGTATGATGGATAACTTAAGTCAATTTCCTGCAGATGACGTAAGTATTTGGCAAAAAGAAAATGTTTTCCTAGGTTGCCATGCACAATGGATTACACCTGAATCTGTTGGTGAAGTCTTGCCTTATTATAATCCAGAGCGACAATTGGCGATCACAGCCGACGCAATCATTGATAACAGAGCGGAGCTATTTGAATCCTTACAAGTTGATAAAGCGAAAAGAAAAGGGATGCCAGATAGTCAGTTGATTTTGCTTGCTTATTGTAAATGGGGAGAAGATGCACCGAAATATTTGATTGGTGACTTCGCATTTATGATTTGGGATGAGCGCGAGCAGAAGTTATTTGGTGCGAGAGATCCTTCTGGTTATCGAACATTATATTACTATCTTAACCAGTCTAATTTTTCCTTTTGCACAACGATCGAACCTTTACTTGAGCTGTCGTTTACTCGGAAAAAATTAAATGAAGCATGGCTTGCTGAATTTCTAGCCATCTCGGGAATGATTGACACGGTCGATGCGCGGATGACACCTTATCTAGGTCTAGAACAAATACCTCCTTTTCATTCATTTAGTTTAGTTAAAGGTGAAATAGAGCTTAAAAAATATGGGTCATTTTATCCTAAAGAAGCTTTGAAATTAGATTCAAATGAAGCATATGTAGCCGCTTTTCAAGAAGTGTATCAACGAGCTGTTAACGACAGGCTGCGAACATATCGTAATGTGGGTTCGCAACTTAGTGGTGGATTGGATTCTGGTTCGGTAGTTGGTTTTGCGGTAAAAGAACTTAAGAAAAAGGATAAAATGTTGTATACATTTAGTTATGTACCACCGAGTGATTTTGTTGATTATACTCCGAGACATCAATTCCCTAATGAGCGTCCGGCTGTTAAGCAAACAGTGGAATATGTTGGAGGGATAGATGATTATTATGCTGACTTTGAAGGTAGAAGTTCTTTTACGGAAATTGATACGTATCTTGATGTGATGGAAATGCCGTATAAATTCCTTGAAAATTCTTTTTGGTTAAGTGGCATGTTCGAAAAAGCACAAGAAAAGGATGTTGGCATTTTATTAAATGGGGATAGAGGGAATTTCACGGTGTCTTGGGGAACTCCAATAGACCATTACGCAGTACTTTTAAAAAAGTTTAAATGGATTCGATTCTATCAAGAACTTAAATCATATAGTGAAAAATTAGGTGCAGCTAGATCTTATCTTTTTCCTGTGATTGCAAAAACAGCTTTTCCATTTCATAAGAGAAAAACTGCTGGCACTAAGTTAATTAATTCAGAATTTGCTGATAAAATAGGTGTTTTTCAAAAACTAAAGGAACATGGTATCGACGATTCAGGTTGGTTTGGCACGCCAAATATATATCAACAAAGGCGAATCCTATTTGAAGATATTCTTCCTTGGAATGCAGGTAATACACTTGATTGCAAATTATCGTTACGTTATTCCTTATGGAAACGGGATCCAACAAATGATATAAGAGTTGTTCGTTTTTGTTTGTCATTGCCAGAAGAGCAATATACACAAAATGGATTAGATCGAGCGCTTATCCGAAGGTCGACGGCGAAGATATTGCCTGACAGTATTCGCCTAAATCAACGTACTAGAGGTGTTCAAGCAGCTGATTGGATTCATCGGATGATACCAGATTGGGATTCTTTCGTAAATGAGGCGAAGAAACTAACTATGGATCCAAGTTTTTTAGCGTTTATTAATGGAGAACTGTTAGCAAAAGCTATAGCAAAGGCTGAAGAGGGACCACAACAAGAATATCGTGGTTTTGATTATAGTCTGTTGATGCGTTGTTTGATTGTCAATCGATTTATTACTAAAAATTTTTGAAAGGAGGTGATACGTATGAAAAAAGAGTGGAAAGCACCGAAGTTAGAAGTGTTAGATGTTAGTAAGACAATGGGTGGAACTGATTATAGTAAATTTGATGGTAATTTTAATGATTCAGAACAAATCCCTCTAGATCCAGAAGGAAATCCTATGATTGGTGCTAGCTAATATTAGGTGATTGCCTAGGTTTATTACTTATAAAATGAATTAGTAGGATGTTATGTGAGAGCTCTTATTTAATTTATAAGAGCTCTTTTTTATAAAAAAATTAGAAATGAAGAGTGGATGAGTGATGAAACAAAACATGTATAAAGCTTTTGGATTAACAATAGACAGTTATCTACAATTACCAGAATTAAGTGTAGTTATGGATCCTTATTCTTGTATAGATGTTTCGATAAAAACAGGTGATTTAGATGCTATTTGGTCGGAAAAAGTAGAAGATAAGCACACGCTTTATGTTAAAGAAATGTTGATTCTGTTTCGTATTGATAAAGTTGCTACTTTTCTTATTCGTAATGGAAATGAAATTATTGTTTCACCAGTAACAGATACCAGTGAAGATGCACTACGGTTATACCTACTTGGTACATGTATGGGCGCGATATTAATGCAAAGAAAGATCCTACCTTTACATGGTAGTGCAATAGTTATTGATAAAAAGGCATATGCGATTGTTGGTGATTCTGGTGCAGGTAAATCAACGCTAGCATCGGCATTTCTACAAAAAGGATATCAACTTCTTACGGATGATATAATCCCGGTTGTATTTTCAAATCAAGGAAAACCAGTAACTATTCCAGCATATCCTTACCAAAAATTATGGATAAAAACATTAGATTACTATGGTAGAGATACAAGCAAATTCAAACCGATTATTGATCGAGAAACAAAATTCTCGATACCAGTTAGTGATCAATTTACTGACGAAATAACGCCTTTAGCAGGTGTATTTGAGCTTACTAAATCGGATAACGATCATATTTCAATCAATTTAGTTGAGGGGCTAGAGCGATTTCAAATGCTTTTCAAACACACGTATCGTAATTTTTTTCTTGCTAAAGCCAATTTGATGGAGTGGCATTTTCAAACATCCGTACAATTAGCAACTCAGATACCATTATATCGGATTCACCGACCAACAAATCGATTTACAGCGGATGAATTAGTTGATTTGATGTTAGAGACGATTGAAAGGAGTAAAATTTCACATGAATAAAATAGATGTTATATCGATTGATCAACTAGTTAGTCAAGTAGAGGGCAATATTGTAAGTGATATGAATGGGGAAAAAGTAATGTTAAACGTTACAAATGGAAAGTATTATAACTTTGGTATTTTAGGTGGCGAAATATGGGGTGAAGTTGAAGAAGGGATTTCGATTCGAGCGTTGGTAACAAAGCTTGTCGATCGTTATGAAGTAACGGAAAAAGAATGCGAGGAGCAGACGCTTGCTTTTATTAATCAATTAGCTAAAGAAGGACTAATTCGACTTCATGAGTGATTGTTGAAAAATAGGATATGGAGGTGAGAGAGATGAAACACGTTTTATATTTTTTAAAACAAATACATGGTCATACCGGTAAGGTACTTTATATCAATACCATTGCAATGTTAGGAATAGGTTTACTTGATAGTGTTGGCATTCTGCTGCTTATTCCAATGATAAGTATAAGTGGTATTGTAGCGCTTGATGCAGCAGAGTTGCCCTTTGCAAATTTGTTTGGTTTTTTAGATAACTTTTCTACTACTATTGGTCTAATTCTAATTTTGACAACCTATGTAGGTATTGCTATAGGTCAAAATTTGTTAAAAAGACATATTACCATTAAGAATGCGATTATCCAGCAAGGGTTTTTACGCTATCTCCAAATAGATACGTATGGATCGATGCTAAAGGCGAATTGGGATTTTTTTATTAGAAATAGAAAAACAGACCTTATACATATTTTAACTACAGAAATTGGACGGACTAATGCTGGTACACAGGCATTTTTAAATTTAGTAGCCTCATTTATATTTACAATTGTTCAAATAGTTCTTGCCTTTATTCTATCGCCTACTATTACTACTTTCGTTTTAGGATGTGGTTTACTGTTGTTATTTTTCAACCGTAAATTCTTAAAACGGTCCGTGTTATTAGGAAGTAGAAATGTTGAATTAGGAAAACGCTTTATGGGAGGAATAACCGATCAAATTAATGGAATCAAGGATATCAAGAGTAATTCATTAGAAGAGCCAAGGATGGTTTGGTATCGTTCCATTACCAAGGAAATGCAGGACCAACAAGTAAATTTCACTCAATTAAAAGCTACTTCACAAGTTTATTATAAAATTTCTTCGGCAGTGTTTATCGCAATCTTTATTTTTGTTTCAATTCATTTATTTGCAGCACAAGCAGCAGAATTAACGCTGATTATCGTTATCTTTTCAAGATTGTGGCCAAGAGTCGCTGGGATTCAAGGTTCAATGGAGCAAATAGCTATGACAATTCCTTCATTAAAAGTAGTTCGATCGATGCAAAAGGAAACAAATGATGCAATCGAGTTTAAAGAGAAGGTGCGAGCTGTTGTTAAACCGATTCAAATTGAGAAAGGTATTTTATGTGATCATGCGTCGTTTCGCTATGATAAAAAGAAACCGACATTCGCTTTAATGGATATCGATCTATTTATTCCTGCCAATCAAATAACGGCAATTGTAGGAAAGTCTGGTGCTGGGAAGAGTACGTTAATTGATTTGCTAATGGGACTTAATCAGCCAGAATTCGGATTGGTGTTAATTGATGGTATCCCACTGCAAGGTGATCGTTTACTTTCTTTAAGAGAATCACTCAGTTATGTTTCTCAAGAACCATTTTTGTTTAATACAACTGTTAGAGAAAACTTATTGCTTGTTTCTCCAACAGCTAGTGAATCTGATTTATGGGAAGCACTTGAATTCGCTTCAGCTGAAGCGTTTATTGGGAAATTACCAGACGGACTGGATACGGTTATTGGTGATAGAGGAATTAAGTTATCAGGCGGGGAGCGACAGCGACTTGTATTAGCTAGAGCAATTTTACGTAAACCATCTATTCTAGTATTAGATGAAGCAACGAGTGCACTCGACACAGAGAACGAATTGAAAATCCAACAAGCAATAGAACGATTAAAAGGCACAATGACGATCATCGTAATTGCCCACCGATTATCCACAATCCGCAACGCTGATCAAGTAATCGTATTAGATGAAGGTAAAGTCGTACAACAAGGCGGATACCAACAACTATCAGATGAAACCACAGGTGTTTTTAGTAAATTAGTCAATCAGGCATAGAGAGGAAGCGAGGTGCGGGTGGTTCTCTGTTTCCTTTTGGGAGTTGCATTTTATTGTTTCATCATAAGCGTATAAAAAGGTGCACACATCATGTATGTGTGCACCTTTTTTGGGTTGCTTAATTTTTATGTGCACTTACTTCTGATTTAAGTACTTATAACATTATAAATTATATTTTACAATAACTCATTTTTAGCTTTTATATCTTCCTTATGAAAAGTGTATAGGAGTAGGAGTTTTGACTCAGATGAAAAATATGGATATAATTATTTAAACTATAAAAACAATTACTTGATGATAGATTAATTGTGGGGGACGAGATATGCAATATTTAGTGCAATTTCAAATAAATATTTTTGCAATAATGATTTTAATGGTGATATTTTTAATTATAAAAATGAAATCTAAGGTAAAAAGTTTTGGGAAAAAACTACTCAAGGTAATTATAATAGCCAGTGCAGTCGCCATCGTGATTGAACCATTAACATGGATATTTGATGGGATGCAATTTTTTGGTTCCTTTTTGTTAGAATACTCCACAAATTTTTTATTGTTTATGATGGGACCTATCTTAGGTGGGTTAATGTTATCGTATGTTGACTACCATGTTTTTAAAGCCCCCAAACGAATCTCTAAACGAATATTTTATCAAGGTATAAGTATTATTACATTTATAGTGTTAATGATTAACATATTTCACCCAATTTATTTTGAAGTTGATCCAGTCACAAATGGTTTCAGTAGTGGTGATTATAAATGGATTCATTATTTGGTACTAGCAGGTCTATATATCTATATGTTTCTCTTTGTGATAATAAATAGAAAAAGAATTAAATTCTATGTAATTAATATTTTCTTAGTGTTTTTTATGCTGCCTATAGTTGGAATGGTCGTGCAACTGTTTGATTCAAGATTATACTTTTCTTGGACATCTATTGTATTAGGAATATTGGTTGCCTATGTATTTTTGGAAACTACATCGTCAGAGGAAGACTATCTTACAAAATTATATAATCGGAAAAGTTATGAAAACTATGTAGAGCACTTAATTGAAGCTGATAAGTATTTTTCTGTAATCTTAATTGATTTAGATGATTTTAAAAACATAAATGATCAATATGGCCATAATAAAGGAGATCAAGTGATCGTCGCATTCGCTCAAATATTGCAGAGAGTTTTTAACAATAATTCACTCGTTTCAAGGTTGGGGGGAGATGAGTTTATTGTCGTGATTGAGAAAATGGATGTAGAGGTGATACAATTTATCTCAAGCATAGATCTATTGCTAAAAAAACATGAAGATGAATTTATTAATAGACTATCTTTTAGCTATGGTTACCAAGAATATTCAAAAACGATGAATGCAGATGAACTTTTTACTATTGTTGATAAGAAAATGTATAAAGATAAAAAAACGAACAGTATAGAGCCTGCCACTTCTCACCTTTAAGGAAGCAGGATATCAGGGTTTCTGCTTCTTTTTGGTTTATCTATCAACTTAATTTTCTTTGAGTTAGAAAATAACCGACACTTTTTACGGAATTATAGGTATTTGTCTTATACCTGTTGCAGTGATATATTTGAAATGCTGAATAAAGAAAGTGTGTCATTTTACAGGTGATGAGTTTTATTATGGCATTCAAGAATGAATATCCACAAATGAACATAGTTCGTGAGATGAATCAAAACATCAGAGAATGAATGGAAAGGACGCCTTATGATGAACTATAAAGAGAAGATTAAGTATGAAGAGGTATCGGCTCCTATAATAGAAAGTGCAACCCAACCAGTTGATCTAACGGATGAAACCATGCAACTTCATAAAGAAAAAGTGTTAGAGCGTATGAAAGAGAAAATGATGGATGTTCTTTTAGTTTATGCAGATCGAGAACATGGTACTAACTTTGGTTATCTCGCAGGATTTGAACCGAGGTTTGAAGAAGCTGTCTTGGTTTTGCATCAAAGCGGAAAGACATATATGTTATTAGGAAATGAATCGCTTCGCATGCAACAATATAGTCGAATTCCTGTAGAGGCAATTGCTATTCCTCATTTCTCTTTACCAAATCAACCTATGGGAAATAGTAAGACATTCTCAGAATTAATTCAATCTGCTGGCATTGAAAAGGGTATGAAAATAGGTATAGCTGGGTGGAAGATGTTTACAAGTGAAATGGATGAAAATGAGCAGCTGTTTGATACACCATATTTTATTGTAGAAGCTGTTAAAAAACTTGTTGGGGAAGCAGGACATGTGTACAACGCAACCTCACTTTTTATTCATCCCGGTACAGGAGCTCGAGTCAATATGAATGCTAATGAAATCGCACATTATGAATTTGGAGCATCCTTAGCCTCTTCACGTATGATGAAAATGCTGGACAAGCTAGAACCGGGTATGACTGAAATGGAGCTAGCTGATGAATTGGCAGCTTACGGACAACCAAATAATGTCCAGACAATCTGTGCAACAGGTGATCGTTTTACTAATGCTGTTGTAGCACCAAGAGCTAAAAAGGTTAGTATTGGTGATAAATTTTCATCAACACTTGGTTTCAAAGGTGGGCTTACTAATCGTTCTGGCTACGTGGCTACATCTGCAGAAGAATTACCAGAAGATGTCTCAGATTATCTGGAAGCAGTAGCTCGACCATACTTTGCAGCTAATGTTGCCTGGTATGAAAATATTGAAATTGGTATGACTGGTTCAGATATGTATGAGGTAATTGAATCTGTTCTTCCTAAATCGGTTTATGGTTGGAAATTAAATCCCGGTCACTTAACGGCTGGAGAAGAGTGGATGTCATCACCAATGTACCCTGGGTCAGATATTGCTGTTTCGAGTGGCATGCTGTTCCAGGTTGATATCATCCCGAGTGTTCCTGGATATGGTGGAGCAAATGCAGAAGATGGTATAGCTATAGCTAATGAAGGATTAAGAAAGCAAATTGCAGAAAATTATCCAGATGTATGGCGAAGAATACAAGCACGTCGAGATTATATGATTAAGACGCTAGGTATTCGTCTTAAGCCAGAAGTTCTTCCATTGTCTACTATAAATGGTTATTACCGACCGTTTTTATTGAATAAAAAATATGCATTCAAAGTTAATTAAGCTGGAGGCAGGGGACGGTTCTCTGCTTCTTTTTGCGTTTTATATTTTTTTGAACAAATTAACGAAACTGATGAAATTTTTGTGGAATTGGTATATTATATATATGGTAATTGACAATTGCACAGTTACTTTCACTTTGAATATTTCTTCGTTTTAAGCCCGCTAATAATCATGCCTTCTATTTTTGATTTACATCAACTAGTTGACTTTTGCTATACTCCCTTTGCCTGCCATAGAACCAACTGGAATTTTCACTATATTACTACCTCTATAGAGCCTACAAACACTACGAGAATAAATCACTTCATTTTTACCTACCGTAATTTCCATAATCCTAATTGAAAAAAAGGGGAGATCAAATGCCTCGTAAAGCTAGATTGAAAAGCGCAAGCAGTATATACCATATTATGTTAAGGGGAGCAAATAAACAGGAAATCTTTCATGATGAAGCGGATTGTAGATATTTTTTAAATACGATTAAAAAGTACAAGATTATCTCAGGACTTAGCGTTTATGGGTGGTGTTTAATGAATAACCATGTACACCTGTTGTTAAAAGAGGGTAGTGAAGAATTATCAACTACAATCAAGCGGATAGATGTGGCGTATGTCTATTACTATAATTGTAAATATGAAACGAATGGCCACCTTTTTCAAGATAGATTTAAAAGTGAGAACGTTGAGACTATCCGCTATTTACTAACGGTGATCCGTTATATTCATCAAAATCCGCTCAAAGCAGGAATAGTATCTAAAATAGATGAATGGAGATGGAGTAGTTTGTCAGGTTACTTGGACAGTGCTATTTACCCTTTCGATTTACTAGACAGTGATTACATTTTAAATTATTTTTCTAAAAATAGGGTGGTTGCTCAAGTTAGGTTTGAGGCGTTTAATCTAAAAAACAATAAGGATGAATGTCTGGAGGATTTGTATGTTGAAAGAAGAAGGTTTACAGATGAAGAAGCTAGAAAGAAGATAGTGAAGCTGTTGGGAGATTTAGAGATAGCGCAGGTTAAAAGTCTACCAAAATTCGAGCGAGACAACATATTACGTGAAGTAAAAGAGGTGAAAGAGATTTCACAGCGACAGGCATCAAGAATACTAGGTATATCACCAAACTTGATATTTAAGGCTTAGTTGGGAAGAAGTAAAGGAAGCAGAGAACCGTCCCCTGCTTCATCAGTATTTTCCTAAGCCCATATGCTGATATCTGCCCCTTGCAATTTGGTATACACCATATAAAAATAATCCAATTGCAGTTATTGCAAGCATTAACTGTCCATAAGGCTCCTGAGATAACTCTGATAGGACACCATCCAGTCCTTTTACTTGATCGGAATTAGAGGTCCACGCGGTTTTAATAAATAAAAAACCAATCATACCGAACACAACTCCTCGTGAAGCTAGACCTAATCTCCCAGCATTTTTAGCAATTTTATACTCATGTGAGCTCATATTCTCTGTGTGAAATCTTTTGATGAACTTTGTAGTAACTCCCTTGTAAAGCTCTAATAGTCCATAACCAATGATAATTACTCCAATTGCTACTATGATCCATTGTCCAAAAGGTTGTGATAATAACTTAGCGGTTATTGTTTTCTCGGTATTACCACCACTACTTCCTGCATTTAAAGCTATTTTAAAAGCACTATAAATAAGTCCTCCATATATAATTGCAATTACCAAACTTGCTCCTCGTGAAAAAAGTCCTTTCAATCCATTTCCTTTATTCTGTGGATCTTCGATAACTTTAATGAGTAACCACATTTCATATAATAATAACCCAATAACAATTAGCCAAAGTAATATTTCGCCAAAAGGCATTCCAGCTAAAGATCTAAACATCCCTTGTGTACCTGATGTGTTGCCACCAACGCCGATCGCTGCCATAAACGTTAGTATACCGACCATGACAAATACCAAACCTTTTGCCATGTATCCGATTCTTGCAAGGCGTCTAATCCAAGGCTTCAATTCTTCTTTAGCTTTTTCTTTTGATACGTTGCTAGAGTTAGCTATTTCCATAAGTCTCCTTCTTTCTAAAATAATAATTTAACTTTAATATTCCCTTTCATATAAAAAAGAAACCAATGGAGCAGGGGACGGTTCTCTGCTTCATTTTAAACTCCATTTTTAATCAATAAGGATGAATATCTTTGGGTCAATATACTGGAAAGAAAAACATACACAGAAGTAGAAGCTAGAAAGGAAATAGTGAACAGTTGGGAGATTTTAAAAAAATTATAAGAGATAACATATTACTGAAAGTAAAAGGAGTGGAAGAGACCTCACAGCGACAGGCATTTAGTATATTAGATATATATCACCGAATCTAATATTTAAAACTTAGTTAGGAAGTAGGAAAGGAAGCAGAGAACCGTCCCCTGCTTCCCTTTAAATAAATTTATCAACGACTTTTGCTACTCCGTCGTTCATATTTGTATCTGTTACGTAATCAGCTATTGCTTTGATGTCATCTGGGGAATTTCCCATTGCGACACCGAGACCGGCAAATTCAATCATTGCTTGATCATTGTAACTGTCACCGATAGCTATGACTTCCTCACGTTTAATGCCACAAGCTTTGATTAAGTGGTCAAGGCTTGTCCCTTTTGTTACACCTTTTTCCGTGAATTCTAGAAAGTATGGCTTCGAACGCATCACACTAAATTCTTCTGCTAATTCAGCTTGAAGTTTTTTTTCAACATTCTTTAATTTATCAGGAGCGTCCACCATTAAGATCTTAACAACGGGTTCAGAAACAAAGTCTACAAAATTAGGTACTAATTTTATTGGTAGTCCAGTAAGTTCAGCTTCTATCGTTGTATAGGGATTCTCGGCTTCTGTAATAAGTTCATCACCTACATAAGTATGGACAAAAACATCTTCACGACGGCTTAGGTCATAAATTCTTTTTATATTTTCTACAGATAAGGTACTGCTCAACAACTCTTCATTAGAATGACAATTTATTATCTTACCCCCATTAAACGAAAGAATATAACTCCCATATTTCGCTAAAGAAAGTTCTTCGGCAATTTTTTTCATGCCAAACGTTGGTCGACCAGAGGCAAGGACTACTTTTATCCCTTTTTCTTGTGCATTCATCAAAGCTAATTTTGTGCGCTTAGAAATTGTCTGATCATTGCGCAATAACGTGTCATCTAAATCTAGTACTATCATTTTATAGGCCATTTAGTTTAATCCTTTCTATTTGCAACATTTCTTTTAATTCTACTAGATTTTATAAGAAAAAGGGTTGAAATGATAAAAATTCAAGATTATTTTTTCTGATTAATACGTGTTATATTAGAAAGAAGTTGAGGAGGCTATTCTAATGGACACAATAATTTTTGATGTGGATGACACATTATATGATCAAGCGCTATCCTTTCATCATACGTTCAGAAAGATGTTTGAAGGATCATTTACATATGAAGAGATTGATCAGATATACAAAGTTAGTCGTAAATATAGTGAGATCTTATTTGATCAAAGTGAAGCAGGCGAAATATCAGAATTCGATTGGCAAACGGGTCGTATTATAGCTGCCTGTAAGGATTTTGATATACCTATAGATACAAAAAAAGCAGCAGCTTTTCATGAAGCGTATGTTGATGAACAACAAAACATCGCAATGTTTGAGGAAATAGAAGAGCTGTTGGATTTGCTTTATAAGCAGGGTAAACAGCTTGCGATCCTAACAAATGGAGAAGAGCAACATCAGAAGCGGAAAATTGAGCAGTTAAAACTTAATAAATGGATTCCGGTCGAGAATATCTTTATTTCTGGAACCCTTGGTCATGCAAAACCGAAAAAAGAAGTCTTTCAGATTATCGAAGAAAAGCTCCAGCTTGATAGAACAAAAACTGTATATATCGGGGACTCTTTTAAAAAAGATGTTTTAGGAGCAAAACAAGTTGGATGGCATGCAATCTGGATGAATCATCGCAAAAGAGAATTGCCAGTTGATGCTCCGTTTAAACCAGATCAAGAAGTGTTTAGTGCAAAAGAGCTGTTAGGATTATTTGTGTAAAATCGAAAAAGCCACATTTAAATGTTCACTTTAGGGATCGGTCCAAAACTGATTCCTATTTTTTATTGTATCAATCTGTAGTTTAATTTAATGTATACAGACAATAGTTCTTTTCCGATACTAATATAATATCCTCAATCAAAACAAGGAGTCATCATTATGAGAAAAAGAAGAATGTTTATTTTGGCTGGAAATGGTTTATCTGTTGATTTGATACACTACTTACAGTTGAAGCTTGATACCTCCTCACCATTAAAATCTTTTCATAATCCAAACATAAAATTTGATCCGTTTATTAATAAGCTGGATACAATCAAGAATAAGTTAATGCCTCTCTCTCATAATCAATCTGATTTTGATGCGATGAATGAATTTTTAGATTTTGGCCATTGGAAAAAGTATGACCAGCAGAATGAATCCGAATTAAGGAAATTCCTAGCTCTATCTTATTCGACTTTTCAATTAGAAATGGATAAATATAATTTAGTGCAGTGGCCATGGACAATGTGGATGAAGAAATATAGAAAAGATATAATCGGTTTGATATCTTTTAATTATGACTTGATTTTAGAGAATGCTTTTAGGCAAGCACATCCTATCACAGGATATCATCGAGTTGGTACAAATAATGAAAGAGGCGGCATACCATTATTCAAGCCACATGGGTCAATTGATTTTGAAATAGCTCCAGATTTAAGGACGGCTGAAGATAATACTTCTACTTGGAGTGCAAGAATGAATGGGAATCAAATACATAAATCAAATAGAAAAGGTTTTGTGACAACAGTTTCCTATCATGATGTAGATGATTTTAGATTACAACCGGACTTAATACCACCGACGCAGGAAAATTACCATAAAGAAAGAGCATGGATTCAAGATCTATTTAAGAGCTATTCAAACTGTGTGCAACACTTTGATGTGAATACATTTGTAATAGTTGGTCACTCATTTGGAAATCCGGACAGAAAGGAAATAAAATATTTTATTTCTGAACTACCAAAGGGTTGTTCCTTTTATATTGTTAATCCTTCGTATAACTCCGAGGCTATTCAAGAATTGATTGCTTTTATTGAATCGAATGGTCATATAGTGAGAGAAACACGAGAATATGGTCCGCCTCATTTAGTGTAAGTAAGATTCAAAGTAATTGCTATGATCTACTAGATTGAAACACCCCTGTGCTTGTAATGCAATAATGTGATACGATAATTGAAAGAATTAGACGGTATATTATTCCTTTTTATATGTCTGACTGCCAGGAGGTAATGATGAAACGCATATCCTACTTATATATTTTTTTACTAGTATTGTTTATTGTGGGGCTAGCTTTTTCTTTTTCATTTTATAAGAAAGCGGATACTTATGATGAGCGATTGACTAATGCCAGACCATCTTCATCTCTTCCTACCTATCACTTTTCCTTAATCGGTGAGGAAATGGATCATGATTATTGGCGTTTAGTTGGGGATGGAGCAAAAACGACAGAGTCCATATACGATGTGTTTGTTGAATACGATGGACCAAATCGATCAAATCCAGAGGAACAACTGGAACTTCTTGATATGGCGATTAAATCAAAAGTGGACGGGATTATTGTGCAAGCATTGAATGAAGATTTCACCCCAATGATTAATAAAGCCGTGGATGCAGGTATTCCTGTTATAACGATTGATACTGATTCTCCGACAAGCTTACGTTCTGCTTATATTGGTACTGATAACTACGCTGCAGGACAGTTAGCGGGAGAGGCATTAGTCAAAGATACTGATGGAGAAGCAACTGTAGGAATTATTACGGGTAGTTTTGATAATGTACATCACCAACTTCGAATAGAAGGATTTAAAAATATTGTGGATCAAATCGAAGGAATTAGGATTGTTGGGATTGATGAATCAAATATCACAGGCGTGGAAGCTGAGGAAAAAGCGTATACCATGTTAGCGGAGCATAATGAAATCACAGCATTTTACGGTACGAGTTCGTTTGATGCGAGCGGCATTGTTGCAGCAGCAAATTCTTTAAATCTACAAGGTAATTTGTATGTAATTGGTTTTGATACACTGGATGAAAATATAGATTTATTGAAAAACGGTGAAATTGACGTACTTATTGAACAACAACCATATGAAATGGGTTACCGAAGCATTGAAATTATGCTTGATATTATTAAGGATAGATCAATTGAAGAAATCAATCATACCGATGCAACCGCTATCCGCAGAGTGGACTTAGCTGATTGGACAAGACCAAAGGACGATACCCCATGATTAAAATACGGTCGAAGCTATTACTTTATTTTATTGTTCTCTTATTATTCATTTTAGTTCTGTTTTTTGTTCGTGAACAAAACGATCAACAAGTAAAGGAGTTATATGAAGAAAGTTCGAATCATTTATTACTATTAAATGATATCACCAACATAACGGATCAAATGTATCAATCTTTACAACTTTATGTAAAAGAACCGATAACAGATAACCTTGATTCATATAAGCAAGATAAAGAAGAGTTACGCGACTTACAACAGACTTTTACGAATAGAGAAATGTTAGGTATAACAAAGAAAAACTATCTGAATATAATCACAAGTTTTATTGAACACACGGATCAGACAGTTCAAGGAGTAAACGATCAGGATATTCAAAATTATTCGATTCATTTAAGTGAAGCAGAAAAAACATCAACATACATTCATTCACAAACACTCGATCTTATTAATAATGAACTATCAAACTATCAGGGTATATACAAGCTTGAGGATCAAAAAATTCAGCAAACAAAAAATATGGGCACTGCGATATTCATTTCTTTTATCGTCCTTAGTATTTTATTTGCAATTTGGTTTTCTAATGGTATTACGAGAACGATTGATCGCTTAACAAGGGCGGCACAAGAAATATCTTCTGGATACTTTTCTGGAAAGGATGTTGTCATTTCAAGAAAAGACGAACTATGGTTTTTAACTAAAACATTTAATGAAATGAAAAGAAATATCAGACAATCTGTAGCGGAAATTGAAGAAAAGGCTAGGCTTGCTCAATTATTAAAAGAGATGGAGTTAAAAAGTCTACAAAATCAAATTAATCCACACTTCCTTTTTAACACACTAAATACAATATCTAAAACATCAATTATTGAAGGTGCGGAGCGGACAAATGATTTAATTGCATCCGTCTCAGCGTTACTTCGCTATAATATTGGCAATATCGATCGAGATACATTTCTAAGGGATGAGGTGGAAGTTGTAAAAGAATATTTCTTTATTCAAAAAACGCGTTTTGGAAATCGTGTGGAGTTCACTCAACATATTGATCAAACGTGCTTGTTGACACCTATCCCATGTCTAACCCTCCAGCCAATTGTAGAGAATGCTTTTATGCACGGCATAGAATCGATGGCAGCTGGAGCCAAAATCGAATTGCGTATTTATCAAGATGGAGAAAGAGTCGTAATTAATATTAGCGATAATGGTGTTGGTATGGACCAAGATACAATTGATCACCTATTAGAAGAAAGAGAAGAGCCAGAACTCGTTCTATCCGAAAAAAGATCAGGACACTCAACAGGGATTGGACTAAGGAATGTTATTGATCGACTTAAATTATTTGACAAAGATAGTGAAGTTACCATTTCTTCGAGACTAGGAATTGGTACTACTGTTTCGATTTGGTTAAAGAAACAACAGTAACAGGGGGAAAGTAGCTTGATAAAGATAATGTTGGTGGATGATGAACCATTAGAAAGACAAGGATTAGGACTTATTCTACAAAAGAATCGTTCCAATTTTGAAATTGTAACAGAAGCTGGAAATGGTGAAGAAGCGGTGGAATTAGCTTTAAAACATAAGCCTGACTTGATTTTTATGGATATAAAGATGCCAGTTTTTGATGGTATTATAGCAATTAAGAAGATTCTAGCTGTTATGCCTAAGATAAAGTGTATTATGGTTTCTGCATTCGACACATTTAATTACGCGCAGGAAGCCATGAAGTTAGGTATAAAAGAGTATTTATTGAAGCCAAATAAAGTTTCTAATGTCTTAGAGTCATATGATCGCATGGTAAATGAACTGGAGAGTGAAAAACAGCAAGCAATCAAAAAAGTTGAGATCGATCATCGTCTTGAACGAGCTAATTCCGTGGTGGAAATGGAATTTGTCATTTCATTGATGATGAATCATGTGCATGAATTTAGTGAAAAAGATTGGGATCAATGGTTGCAATTAGAAGAGAGCCAAGGTTTTGTTGCGGTTTTTTCTTTTGATTCTAGTACGTTAAAACCAAGTCGAGATGAAAAGAGTGACTGGTATCGATTGCTGAAACAATCACTAGATGAACATGACTATCACTGTCTAGTCGGACCATTAACTGGATTCCAAGTACCTGTCTTTACTTTATTTCATAGCGATCACGATGTAACGTTAGAAATGAGACAAGCATTCGCACGATCAATCATTCATACCGTCCAGAATAAACTCGATCAGATTCGTCTGCTAGCTGGAGTCGGTGCAGTGATAACGAATGTGAACGACTTTTCTCAGTCTTATCAGGAAGCAAGTTATGCTTTAGAGTTTGTTCATCACCATCAGAAAGCTTCCTATTTGGTTTATAGTCCTAAATTAAAACAAACACAACAAGCGTTAATTCCATTTAAAGTAGAGAAGGCATTAATTGAATCTATTAAACATGGAGACTTACAAGAAACGTTACAAAGATTTGATTCTTATTACCAATTAATTCAAGATGCATCTGATTATAAAGTAAAAACTATGAAGAAGGCACTGGAAGACTTTGTAATTGTATTAACTCGTTCGATGAAAGAGCTGGGAATAATGGAAAATTTCCAGATGAGCTTCACGCATTTAGAAACGTCGATGCAAATAAAAGAAGCAACCAAAACCCATCTTTCTTATATCGTTGAGCAAATTACGAATTGGCGTACAGATGGTGTTCAAGGCTTGCTAATTCAAGCAAAAGACTACATCGATTTTCATTTTCATGAACAAATATCATTAGAGGAAGTGGCCGAAGAGATTGGTCTTAGCTCTTATTACTTAAGTAAATTATTTAAAGAACGTTTTCAAATAACCTTTATAGACTATTTAACAAATACGAGACTTGAAAAAGCGAAAGTTCTGCTGTTAGATAGTGTTATGCCATTAAAAGAAATAGCACTGACTATCGGATACAAAGATCCAAATTATTTTAGCCGTGTTTTCAAGAAAGAAACAGGTTGGAGCCCACGTTATTATCGAGCTAACTATCAACAGTAACAAAAGACGATTAGTTCATATATAAATGCATTGTGATCGACCTAAATGGGACAAGCTTATACTTGTCTCATTTTTTCGTTTCACAAGATAATCTAGGTTTTCACAAGAATGTACAGACGAAAGCGCTAACAAATAAACGAATTCTTGATAAATTAAATATAAGTTAAAACGAAATATTGTAAACGGAATCATTTGTAGGGTTTAGCTTAAAAAAATGGAGGGGGATCATCATGGTAAAAAAACATTCTTTTTGGTATGTAATTTTAATCACGGCATCTGCTGGTATGGGTGGTTTATTATACGGTTTTGATACGGCAGTAATTTCAGGAGCAATTGGCTATTTACAAGTTTTATATGATTTGAGTCCAGCGATGGAAGGTTGGGTCATTTCATGTGTAATGATTGGTGGTGTTTTAGGTGTCGCGATGTCAGGCTTTTTAAGTGATAAATATGGAAGAAAAAACATCCTTATCATTTCGGCAGTGTTCTTTATTGTTTCTGCCCTTGGTTCTGCACTTGCTATAAACGTAACAATGCTTGTTTTTGCTAGAATACTAGGTGGATTTGGTATTGGCTTTGCTTCTGCTTTATCTGTTACGTACATTAGTGAATGTGCTCCACCTGCAATTAGAGGACGTTTAGGTTCACTTTATCAATTGTTTACGATCATAGGTATTTCGGTTACTTTTTATATTAATTTTGGTGTAGCAAATAGTGGAACTTATGAATGGGGTCTAGAAACTGGTTGGCGTTGGATGTTGGGATATGGAACTTTCCCAGGAATTATTTTCTTGATTCTATTGTTTTTTATTCCAGAAAGTCCAAGATTCTTAATTAAAAAAGGAAACGAAACAGAAGCATTTCAGATATTAAAGAAAATTAATGGAGAAAAAGTAGCGATAAAGGAAGCTAAAGAAATAAAGCATTCTATTGAAGTGGAAGAGAATACTTCAGTTAAACAGTTATTCAAGCCTGGTCTTCGGGCAGCAATGGGTGTTGGGATATTTCTAGCTTTGTTTAATCAAGTAATTGGAATGAATGCGGTTACGTACTATGGTCCAGATATTTTCCGAAGTGTTGGTTTTGAAAATAACACAGAATTTTTGGCGACAAGTATTATTGGTAGTGTACAACTTGTGTTTACTGTAGTTGCGATTCTATTAATTGATAGATTAGGAAGAAAAAAATTAATGGCTATCGGTTCGAGTTTAATGGCGATCTTTATGGTGCTAATTGGATGCGTGTTCTACTTTACGCCAGAAAACAGTGGTCCTTTACTGGTAATTTTCATTGCAGGTTTCACAGCTGCTTTCTGTGTTTCCATGGGACCAATTCCTTGGGTTATGATACCGGAGATTTTTCCAAACCATTTACGTGGAAAAGCTGTTGGAATTGCAACAATGTTTCTTTGGGGAGCGAATTGGTCAATTGGTCAATTTACACCAATGCTAATTAATGGCATGGGTGGTGCATTTACATTTTGGATGTTCGCAGCAATTAACGTTGTCTGCTTTACATTTGTAATGACAATTGTTCCAGAAACAAAAAATAAATCCCTAGAAGAAATCGCATTGATTTGGAAGCCAAAGAATAAAAATGGCCAAGATAAAATAGCAAGTGTACGTTAATAGTGAATGAGTAATTTCAATTTCATCTATATGTAGCTTGGTAATAGGATAATAATTCAGGAAAAAAGTAAATAAGGCGATGAAATAACCGATCTCTAGTAGTTGTTAATTCAACAATAGGTCGGTTATTTTATTTGGTGAAAAATTTGAGTTTACTATAATTAATTACCTGCAGAATTATCTATGCCTTCACCAGTAGAACGTGTATTTTTTACTTGTTTTAACGTCGCTACTATTAAAAAGCTGACAATAACAAGCAATAGCCAAGAACTTACTTTTCCTAAGTGAACGAGAGTCCAGGCTTCTGCTTGGTTGGGGTATTCCCAAGCACTGAAAAATGTTGCAATGTTTTCAGCTATCCAAATAAAAAATCCAATCAATACAAAAGATAAGGAAAGTGGCATACGGTAGAACCTGCTTCCTACTTCGAACACTACCCATGTTCTCCAGAAGACAACAATAACTAGTGCGGATATGAACCACCTAGTATCAATCCAAAAATGATGTGTGAAAAAGTTTAAATAAATGGCTGCAGCAAGTGGAACAACAAGTAAAAAAGGAGGCCATTTAATTAAGCGAACATTAAGTCTCCGCCATGCCTGACATAAATAGCTGGCCACACTGGCATACATAAAGCCACTATATAATGGCACACCGAATAATTTAGAGTAACCTTCACCGGGATAGGACCACGAGCCCATATGTACTTTAAATAGTTCAAGAGCAAGTCCGATTAAATGAAAGATAGTAATCACTTTTAATTCATCCCACGTTTCCAGACGTGTATAAACCATCAAGACCTGTGTGACGAGACAAAGCAGCAATAACCAATCATAACGAGAAAGTAGCGGGAGTGAAACTAGCTTGGTAAGTGCAAGTGAAGCAAAAATGACAACTGGAAAGATACAGGACAATGCTTGTTGCCAACCAAATAGGTAAAGTTGTTTAAAGGCTCGCATGAGATTTTACCCTCCATTATTTTCATAATCCATTTTGAAACATTACTTCATAGCATATTTAATTAATAAACTCTTTCTCATTAAAAGCCATTTTCCAGCTGTAGTAGTCATTGTCGAGATTTTTATGATAGCGTAAAAAGGCATTAAATGTGTTGCCCTTTTTACTTGTTAATCCTTTAACGTGGACAACTTCTTTTGTTAACAGCGTCTTTGCCATTGTTTTGGTTACACACTTTTTCATCGTTGCTAGGAATTTATCATTCTTCCATAATACGAAGGTACAACCGTTTTTCCAATTGCTACATCCGAAACCTTTTACGCCTTCGATCACATGACTTCCACATGCAGGGCACTTTCCAAGTGATTCCTTAGAAGTTGCTTCATTATTTTCGCTTCCAGGGATATTTCGAATTGTTATCGCTTCTGTTCCCTTTATAGTAGAAACAGCGTTAGTGGTGAATGCATATACTTCATTAAGAAATTCATTTTTGCTGATTTTGCTTTTTTCCATATCGAATAAGGATTTCTCTAACCGACCTGTAAATTCCAGATCAAATAATTGTTTGATAGGAAAGGATTCTACCAATCTTTTTCCTAATGCAGTACAGGTTAAGTTCTTTTGTTCTGTTGTAATATAACCGACATCTTTAAGTTTCTTAATTGTGTCAGCACGGGTTGCCGCGGTACCAATACTAAATCCTTGTAAAATTGTTCCCATTATTGCTTCACTTGTTTCACTATCGTCATCTTTATAAGACTTCCCACACGTTTCCATAACACGGAGAAGCGTTCTCTCGGTATGCTTTTTGGGAGGTTTTGTCGCATGGGTAGATAGTTCTGTATCTAATAGTTGAACTTTCATATTTACTTCTACGGCAGGTAAAAGTACGTCCTTTGTTTGAATCCGCTCTACCTTTTTCCAACCTTCTGTAATTTGTACTTTTCCCTTTGTTTGAAAGAACCCTGCTAAGTTGACGTTATCTACTTCTGTTTTAATTGTTGTTTCCTCATATTTTGCAATTGGCATAAATTGCATGATGAAACGATTTTTAATTACGGTGTAGACAATCTGTTCATCGCTTGTCAGGCGTTTTGGAATCAGATAGGTTGGTATAATCGCACTATGACTCTCTACTTTTGCATTATTAAATATACGTTTATTCTTTTGAAATTTAATTTCATTTCTATAAGGTAAATCGGTCGAAACAGCTTCAAGGACTTTTGCTGTCTTATCAACTAAGCTCTCTTCTAAAGCAGTACTGGATGTTCTTGGATATGTAATGAATTTCTTTTCATAGATTGACTGGGCCACTTTTAAGACTTTATCTGACGTCCAACCTTTATATTTGTTTGTAATATAACCTTGTAAGTTAGATAGATTAAATAAAAATGGTGGATATTCTGTTTTTTGTTCAACCTGTTTATCTGTTATCGTTGCAGGTTGATTTTCTATCTGCTTTTGTACCGCTACTAACTGTGTTTTATCCTTGAATTTAGCATTTTTTTCAATATATGTACCTTGATATACTTGGGTTTCAACTGTCTGAAAATTTGCATTTAACTTGTAATAATCTTCGGGTTTAAATTGTTCAATCTCACTATCTCGATCATAGATTACTTTTAAAGTAGGTAGCAGTACACGGCCGATATTAAGTACCCTCCCTCTACCTTTTTGGAACTTCAAGGTTGCGACAGAAGTCAGATTAATACCAATCACCCAATCTGTCCATTGCCGGCTTAAACCTGCATGAAGTAATGGCCTCATTTCTTCGTTAGGCTTTAGATTCTCCATTCCACGTAGTATTTCTTTTGGTGTCCATTCATTTAAAAGTAAACGGTAAACCTGCTTCTTTGTTTTGCTATTGTAAATGATACTATCTCCAATCAGTTGGCCTTCTCGATCGAAGTCACAAGCAGAAACAATTGCAACAACATCTTGTCGCTTAATAAGGGAATGAATGATTTGCAATTGTTTTGCTGCCCCTGCATCACGTTGTTTCCGATTTCGTGGATTACTTTTCACTTTATATTGAAATGCAGGAGGAATAAATGGGAAGTTATCCAATTTCCATCGTGCCATTTTTTCATCATAATCTTTCGAA
The DNA here is from genome assembly GCF_003426095.1 of Paraliobacillus sp. X-1268. Taxonomy (NCBI): domain Bacteria; kingdom Bacillati; phylum Bacillota; class Bacilli; order Caryophanales; family Bacillaceae; genus Paraliobacillus; species Paraliobacillus sp. X-1268. The sequence goes on along the minus strand of NZ_QJSK01000004.1, from coordinate 70,616 downwards.
TCATATAACTCTAGTAAATGACCGAAAGCCCAAGTGATTATATATCCATTGCCATCAAAATAACCATCTTTTTTCTCTTTTACTTTTAATGCATCCGCAATATTTTTTGCTACCGAGGGCTTTTCAGCTATAAATAATTTCATTGTTGTACTCCAATCATTAAGGGATTTATTTATGTTTGAGGGTATGGAAATGTGGTGAAGCGATTAATATATGTTTGTTTATTATAACACGATATTTTCTTTGATTGAGAGAAAATCTTGTCGGGATGGAAATGGAGGCATCAAACAGCTTTGAAGTTGGAGGTGGGATCACAATAGCTCTATCATAGATTTATTTTTGTACTATTCACCGACATGCCAAATCTCATGGTATTATAAGGGGGACTATTTTTCTTTTTTGAAACCTTTTGACCAATTAGACGTATTCATATGTAGAACGAAGGGAGTTTTTAATATGTTTGATAAATTCTTTAAAAAATTAAAACAATACACTGGTAGCAGTAGTAAGAGAAAGCATAGAAGCTATAACCATAGTTCGAGTCGCCGTAAATATAGTCGTCATAGTAGTAGTGGTCATCATAGACACTCGCCATATCAAGGGAGTAGTCGTTATAAAAGAAGAGGACACGGAAACAGCAGTAGTTAAGACTGACTTTCTAAACAAGCTATTGTATGATTAATATCATCTAATGCTGCTTCCGTATGTGAGTATGGTTGTTCGATACTTAGTAATCTCTTTAAACAATGCGTCGTTTCTGGATGAAGCGTTAATTCTTCCGTCCAAGAACGACCTTTTTTTACGTTAGAACTGTAATTAGAATAGAGTAAAAACAACAACAGATCGCCTATATCAAAATAATCTTCTCTAAGTAAGTCAGTCTTTTTCTTCAAGTTACCTTTTCCTGGTGTATGTTGAAATAATTCGGCTAATCCAAAATCTATCATATAGGTTTTATTGTTTTGTAGAATCACATTAGGTATTCTGAGATCTCCATGAATCATCCCCATCGAGTGTACATAGGCAACAATTTGTAATAAGTTTCTAATTAATAGTAACGCTTCTCTTTCTTTAAACTTGAGCTTGTCTGTAAATAAAATATCTTCTAGATTACGTCCTTTTATATATTCCATAGAGAAAAAGTGATTATTTTCAAATATAAAACGTTCATAAAACATTGGAATATTAGGATGATCCAATTGTTCCAGTATCTGCGTTTCATGCTTGTATTGCTCATGCATGATTGTCTTTTTTTTACTTTTAGTCATTTGTTTTAGTACACACAATTGTTCACTTTCTATGTTTTCACATAAATAAGTGATCCCATAACTACCCATACCTAATGTTAACTTCACTTGGTATTTGTCTGCTAACAGATCCCCTCGGTTATAGCGCCGGTCTGTTAATAATCTATATCCCTGCCCAACCATTTCGAAAGCTTTCATCAACTTTTTCACCGCGTTTTCTAAATATAATTGCTACTCCATTATACTTCATTATTCGCACTTAGGGGTAAGAATATGGTTACTAATACTTGAAACAAAAACGGTTTCTATTTAGTCACAAAAGATAAGTACTGACATAAAACACCTAACTTAATAAAAAAAGAGTAGCTCCGTATCGAAGCTACTCTTTTAACACTTAATTATTTTGTTTTAAAGCTTAAGAAGCCATCATCTACGGGTAGTGTTTGTCCGTTGATTGCACTAGCATCTTCACTAAATAAGAATGATACAACACTCGCTACTTTATCTGGCTTAATTAATTCACCGCGCATATGTTGTTCTGCTAGGAACTTCTTCGTTTCTTCATCATCACCAATGATTGGTGTGTCAATAAATCCAGGCGCGACACCTACAACGCGAATGTTATATTCTGCTAATTCTAATGCTGCAGATCTACTCATCATCACAACAGCTGCTTTTGCTGCATTATAATTAAAGCTTCCAACTGCTGCAAGTGATCCATAAATAGATGCAGTATTAACAATAGTACCCTTAACGCCTAGTTCAACCATCTTCTTGGCGCCATAATATAAGCCATAGTATACACTATGCTGATCAACATCAATTACTTTATGATAAGATTCGGGATCCATCTCTAAGAATGGCTTTACGAGGCCAATTCCAGCGTTATTGAATATACCGTTCAACGTTCCGAATTTTTCAACTGTCCAGTCAATTAAGGCCTTGATTTCATCCCCGTTAGCCACGTCAACTTTATATGAAGCGGCTTTTCCACCAGTTGCTTCGATTTCTGTTACTACCTGTTTTGCACCTTCTTCATTAAAGTCCGCAATAACTACACTAGCTCCTCTAGCTGTTAGCTTTAAAGCAGTTTCTTTACCTATTCCGCTAGCTCCACCTGTTACGATGATTGCTTGTCCTTTTAAACTTTCCATTTTAAAGACTCCTTTTTAAAGAATAGTTGTTTACTAATAAAATTATACGCTTCTTATTTTACTTTTGAAAATAAAAAGATTATAAAGTTATTGATGATGATCCTTGTAAGAAGTATAAAAATTACTTTGGGAGTAATATTAAATTTTACTATTAGTGTGAACCTTTCACTTAGTTAATGTAATCAAGTACATAGATATCAGCATAAATGTAATATAGTTGTCTATACCAATTTTCATTGTGATATAATATTACTAAAATTATAATTTAATGTGTTAAACCTTATTAATCAAACGTTTATTAGTGATTTTATTTTAACTAATCTTAACTAAAATTGTCTATACGAATAAGTGGTATTTAATATTTTTAACTAATTGCTTTAGTTAACTAGACAACTATACATTATGGTGATATCATTATTTATATATTAAAAATTACTGGCGGTGAGAAATTGAATAATCATAATATGCTACTTACCAATTTGGAAGTTTACACAGATAATGGCAAGATCGAAAATGGTTATATTAAAGTAGTTAATGGAACAATAACCGAAGTGGAAGATATGGATAAACTTACAAATCATGAGGGGTTTGAATTAATAAGATTACCAGATCATTCAAAAGCAATTCCTGGAATGATTGATGTTCATATTCATGGTGTTAACGGTGCAGATACAATGGATGCAACGAAAGAAAGTTTGCAAACCATTGTCACTTCTCTTCCATCTGAAGGGACAACCAGTTTTTTGGCGACAACCATTACCCAAGAGCAATCATCAATAGAAAATGCATTAAGTAATGCAGGTGACTTTATAAAGAACCAACAATCATCAGGGCAAGCTGAGATATTAGGTGTGCACTTAGAAGGTCCTTTTATCAATCGAAAAAGAGCTGGCGCACAGCCAGTTGAACATGTGATTGATCCTAACCTAGCGTTATTTAAAAAATGGCAAACTATTGCGAATGATACGATTAAACTAGTGACATTAGCCCCTGAAAAAGCTGGCGCAAATGCACTGATTAATTATTTGAAAGAATCAAATGTTATTGCTTCTATTGGTCATTCGGATGCGACGCTTAAAGAAGTTGATCAAGCAATTACAGCTGGTCTAACGCATGTCACACATTTATTTAATCAAATGCGTGAATTCCATCATCGCGAAGTTGGTGTTGTTGGCGCAGCCTTACTTAGAGAAGAATTAATAACCGAAATAATCGCAGATGGTATTCATGTTGAACCGGAGGCAATCAAATTAGCTTACCAACAAAAAACGGCAGATCGATTACTATTAATAACAGATGCGATGCGGGCAAAGTGTTTAAAAAATGGAAGTTATGATCTAGGTGGACAACAAGTAACGGTTATAGATGGTAAAGCAACACTTGCAGATGGCACGTTAGCAGGTAGTGTACTAACTATGGCACAAGCATTTAAAAATATCATTACTTTCACTAATTGTGAAATAGAAGATGCAATTAAGATGTCCTCAACGACACCGGCAAAAGAATTAAACGTGTATAATCGAAAAGGCAGTATCTCAACTGGTAAAGATGCTGATATCGTCATTCTGGATGAACAGTTGGATATTACTATGACGCTATGTCGAGGCGCACTTGCATATAAGAAGGAGATATAAAATGAAACTTATTACGGCAACGGATTATAGCGATATGAGCAGAATTGCTACAGAACTACTATTAAAGCGTATCAAGTCATCAGACAAACTCACGCTAGGTTTAGCTACTGGAAGTACACCAATTGAAACGTATCAATATATGATAGATGATTATCAGCAGAATAAAACGGATTACCAGCACGTAACAACGTTTAATTTAGATGAATATGTAGGTGTCGGTCCAACTGATCCAACTAGCTATTATCGTTTTATGGAAACGCAGCTATTCGATCCTATTCATTTACCGAAAGAACAAACCCATATTCCAAATGGTTTAGCTAACAATTTAAATGATGAGTGTATGCTTTATGAGAATAAAATCAAAAATCAAGGTGGAATTGACCTACAGTTGCTTGGATTAGGAAGTAACGGTCATATTGGATTTAATGAGCCAGGAACGAAATTTGATACTAGAACACATGTAGAAACGTTGACTGACATGACGCGTACTGCAAATGCAAGGTTTTTTAATAGTCTAGAGGAAGTACCTACGCATGCAATTACGATGGGAATTAGCACCATATTGCAAAGTAAAGAAATATTACTATTAGTATCTGGCAAAAAAAAGAGTGATGCACTTACAAGATTACTAAAGGATGAAAAATGGGATCCGTCGTTTCCAGCCTCTGCATTGCACCATCATCCAAATGTAACGATTGTTGCAGATGAAGAAGCATTGCAGTATGCTAATGTTAATTAAATAAGGCTATTTAAAGAGATAATCTATTCATTGGATCAAATGAATAGATTGTTTGCACGTTTGAAAGGGGTAACCGAGAATGATTGATAAAAATTCACCCGTTCCAATCTATCACCAACTAGAGCAACATATTAAACAATTAATAGAAAAAGGTGATTTAAAACCAGGTGATATGATTCCATCTGAACGTGAATATGCTGATAAGTATAACGTAAGTAGAATGACAATACGCCAGGCAATTGTGAATCTAGTAAATGAGCGTTATCTTTATCGTGTAAAAGGCAAAGGAACATTTATTAAGGAAAAAAAGTTAGAACAAAGTTTACAAGGACTAACTAGCTTTTCTGAGGATATGAAATCAAGAGGTATGAAAGCAAGTAGTAAGTTAATCAGCTTTGAGATTATTCCTGCTGACAGCAAACTAGCAAATCAGTTGGGAATTCAAGAACATGGTCCGGTCTATGAAATAAAACGAATTCGTTTAGCTGAAGAAGAACCAATGGCACTGGAGCGTACTTATATTTCTGCAAATAAAGTAAAAGGCTTAACAGAGGAAATCGTACAACAATCTCTATATGAATATATGGAAGAGAAACTTCTTTTGAAAATTGCTAAAGGCACGCAAGAAATTGAGGCAGCTATTGTAAACAATGAAGAAGTGGAATACTTAAAAATTCCAGAACATTCACCGATTATGTTAATTCAGCGTGCAACTAGTCTTGAAGACGGCACAATAGTTGAAGTGGTCAAATCCTCTTATCGTGCAGATAGATACAAGTTTATGATTGAATTAACGAGGCTTTAAATTTCTATGTATCGGGGTGAATGCAATGAAAAAAATACCTATTACGGAATCGGTTAATGAAAACAGTTTAGCGATAGATGAAATGGATGCAATGGATATTGTTACATTAATGCTTGAAGAAGACCGCGTGATATATCAAGGCGTAAAGCCCTGTTTACCTCATATAGCACGTGCTGTTGATTTAATCGTCTCCCAATGGAACAAAGGTGGACGTGTATTTGTTGTTGGGGCTGGAACAAGTGGGAGAATTGGTGTACTTGATGCGGTCGAGCTAGGACCTACCTTTTCCGTTTCAGCAGATCGTTGGATAGCGATTGTTGCTGGAGGTTATGAGGCGATGTGGCATCCACTTGAACAGCATGAAGATGAGAGCGCTAAGGTTATGAAGGAATTAGAACAGTATAAATTAAATTCGCGTGATGTTGTGATCGGAATAACTGCTAGTGGATCAACCGCATTTGCACTGGCGGCAATCAATTATGCGAATGAGGTGGACGCGGTGACGATAGCGATAAGTTGTAATCATGAAGCAGCTGCTTCTGCTATAAGTGATTGCGCAATTGAAGCTGTGGTTGGTCCTGAGGTTATACGCGGCTCAACTCGGTTGAAGGCAGGTACAGCGCAAAAGACGATTATCAACATGTTGTCTACAGCTACAATGATTCGACTCGGAAAAGTCTATCAAAATCAAATGGTAGAAGTACAACTTATCAATAAAAAGTTAGTCAAACGCGCTGAGCAATCTTTAATGGCGATTACAGATATATCAAAACCTGAAGCAAAAGAACTTATGAAAAAAACAAGAAATGATTTGAAAAAGGCTATTTTTATAAGTATGACAGATGCAAGTGTTGAACAAGCGGACAAATATTTACGAGAATCAAACGGACACTTGAAAAAGGCATTACATGATTTCTTCTAGTAATCCTGCCTGTTTAGTCACTTTCTGAAATGAAACGATTCGGAAAAAACGAACATTAGTTCTTTATTTGTATGCTCCTTTGATGTATACTTATAGTAACTATATGAAAGGGTGGTGATTATGATTGCCAGCGTTATTAACAGTTCATGAAGATAGGCCTATATACATGGACCACGATCAGTTGTTCAAGCAGTTGATCGGTACATTTTTCGAAGAATTTATATCGCTATTTTTCCCCGAGATTCACCAACAACTAGATTTCTCATCCTTAAAGCCCCTAGCAGATGAAGTATTTACTGATTTAATTCATGGAGAAAGACGCCAAGCAGATATGGTGATGGAAGCAACATGGAAAGAACAGGATACACTACTCATTATACATGTAGAATCACAGAGTTATCCGCAAGAAAATTTTGATGAAAGAATGTTTCAATACTTCAGTTTGTTGTATACTAAATATAGAAAACCAATCCTTCCAATTGCACTATTTACCTATGATGCGATTCGAGATGAACCAGACGTTTTTGAAATGACATTTCCTTTTCACCATGTATTAACTTTCCAATTTTTAAAAGTTGAATTAAAGAAACATAATTGGCGTACTTTTTTAACGTCTGATAATCCGATCGCAGCGGCATTATTAAGTAAAATGGGTTATAAACAGACAGAGAGAATACAAGTGAAAAAGGAATTCTTACGTATGTTAGCGAGAATGGAACTGAATCCAGCCAAAATGGAATTAATATTCGGCTTTTTTGAGTCGTATATGAGTCTAAATCAAACAGAGGAGGAAATTCTAATGGAAAGTTTGCGAGAATCCAAAGATGAAAGTCTAGAGGAATTCGTGAAAAAACTGCCTAACTCCTGGCGTGATAAAGGTTTGCGTGAAGGAAGGGAAGCAGGAAAGATCGAAGGAAAAATAGAAGGAAAAATAGAAGGAAAGATAGAAGGCAAGATCGAAGGAAAAACAGAGGCACTTGCAGCTGTTGCTATTCGATTAATCACAAAATTTGTAGCTCCCCTTCCAGATGAGATGGAGAAAAAGTTAAATGAACAAGAAATCGAGACATTAGAATTGGTTATCGACCATATAGATAATTTCAAAAATATAGATGAAGTAAGAGAGTACTTGAAATAATTTTTAGGTTCAACAACTTCTTGAAATATAATGGTGTCTGATGAGTCTTGTGGAGAGTAATCGCTGCAAGGCTTTTTTGTAACATGCTATAATTATTAAAGACTTTGGTATTCCTGCAAAAAGAGTTTGGATCAGATGAAAAGACGATTCGAACAGCTTTAGTCACAGCTCGGAATTTGCATGCCCACGAACGTGTTATTCGCACTTTAAGATCATGGGATATTCGAATTGACGAGGCATTTTTTCTTGGAGGGGCTTCAAAAGAAAAGATTCTAGAAGCATTTGGAGCGCGTATCTTCTTTGATGATCAGGAAGTTCATTTATCAAAAAACATTCCATCAGCCAGAGTACCCTACAAAAATAAATAAATAGCAGTAAGTTGCACACACAGTCGTTCTCTCTCCGTTCCCATATAATATTATAAAATATGAAATGGAGGAATCTGGTATGCCTTGTTATCCTGGTTATCGTTATTGTGGTCCTGATTGCAGCGGTCCTGGTACGCCGGTTAATCGATTAGATGCAATTTGTATAGAACATGATGCTTGTTACCGAAGATATGGTCAAAAAGTGTGTGATGATATCTTCTTAAGACAAACGAGTCGATTAGCAAATCAACCTAATAAAATAGGGAGAGATGCTAGATTTATGAATAGAGTTATCGGAAATAAACGCAATAGGTACTAATATTTTTCATCATAAAAAACTGTTAGCTTTAACAAAAGCTAACAGTTTATAAAATAAAGTCCCTTATTCCATAACAAGTATTGGTTTAATCGTACTACCATTCTTCGAGTCTTCAAATGCTTGTTTCACATCTGTGTATTTGTATAATTTCACTAGTTTATCGAATGGGAAGAGCCCATCTTGATAGAATTTCACTAGTTTTGGTATAAACGTTTGTGGAACAGCATCGCCCTCTATGACACCTTTTATCGTTACGGCTTTAAAAACCACATCGCTTGTATAATCCAATGTCACATCTTTTTTACCTACTGCTACTGAGGCCAGTACCCCTTTAACACGTAAAGATTTTACGGCTTGAACAATTACGGTGTTGACACCAGTGGTTTCGAATCCATAATTGGCGCCACCATTCGTAATTTTGTTAATTTTTTCAACTGGATCTTCTTTTGTACTATTAATAGTGTGTGTTGCGCCTAATTCACGCGCCAACTCTAAACGACTATCATGAATATCAACCGCAATGATTGTAGAACAGTTACTAATCTTCGCAGCCATTAAACCACTTAAACCAACGGCACCGGTACCATAAATAACAATGCTAGATCCTGGTTTTGGTGCTAAAGAATTAAGGATTGTACCGCTACCTGTCATAATTCCGCAACCTAAAGGACCTAATAGTTTTAAATCTACATCTTTTGAAACTTTAACAACATTTTTTTCATCAGCTACAGAATAATGTGCAAAAGACGACTGACCAAAAAATTGCGATATGTCTTTTCCTTCTGTTGAATGAAGTGGTGTTTCTCCGTTCTCATCTGTACCAGAAGTATTTAACGCGATCATGTTTTCACATCCACCGGGATTTCCGCTTAAACAACCTTCGCAATGACCACAATAGGAAAATCCTAAGACAACGTGGTCCCCTTTTACTACACTTTTTACATTACTACCTACTTTTTCGACTATTCCAGAACCTTCATGTCCTAAAACAGCCGGATAAGGTGTTGGTATGGATCCATCGAGCACCGTAGCATCAGTATGACAAATACCAGAAGCAACAACTTTTACTAACACTTGATTCTCACCAGGATCATCCAATGCTATCGTCGTATAATTAAAATGTTCTTCTTCATTTGTAACAATTGCTTTCATTTCCATTAAATTCCCTCCAGTTATTATTTTGAAAAGTTTGTCTGTGAATTTTACTAGAATCTACTATTGTAACCATCTGATTTACGATTAAATGAAATCCATACCTCCTTTTCTAGTATAATACAATGTTAACACACCATTTGAAGGCGCTTCAATTAATTCAACTTGATCTTTTAGGATGAATAGTCTGTAAGGATATCTAATCATTTCTGATGAAATCTATTATGATTTGAAACATATGAGTTCTCTAACCATTGATTATGTATTAACTAAACAGCGGATTATCCTCTAAATAATCTGCTCATTAAGCATGTATTAAAAATGATAAGAAAATGAAACAATGTACAAACATAATATTTGTTACAATGAAAGAAAGTAGAAAAATGGACTTTTAAGACATCGATAATGTATATGTACAAAACAAAGATGTACATTTCTAAATACGCGCTATGGGGGATTTAAATGACAACACTAGAGAAACAACTGATCAGTAAATCTTTTTATAAAACGCTTATGGAAAATAATGAAGACGAACATCCAATTAAGGTTTTGGGTGAACAATATAGGATAGCGCAACAGAATGAAACGGACGATTTAGCTTCGATTCGCTTTGCGCAGGGTGAAGTTTATTTCCTAAATAAAGACTTTGAAACGGCAATTTATAAATGGAAAAACGTTTCTAATGAGTTACAATCTTGGGCACAGTTGAATATTGCTGATGCGCATTATGAAATGCATGCATTCTCTATTGCTGAGGAGAATTATAAAGAAATTGAAACAGATTCAGATATTTTGAAAATAGAAGTACTCTTGCAATTAATGGCACTTTACATACAACAGGGAAAGCTTGATATGGCAACAGAAACAATAAAGAAAGCGGTACGTCTAAACCCGGATGATGCGGATGTCACGAATACTGCTCGAACGTTCTTTGAGGATAATCAGGATTATGATAATGCAGTTGCGCTTGCGGTTGATGAAGTCATTCGAACGCAATCTCTTGTTTGGGTAGACTCTTTAGAATCGTATATAAGACAAGGACATACAGCTCAAATGGAGCCAGGCTATTTTAGTGATGTCTTGATGGTGGTCTACAATAGCGATCATGTTCGTTTTGAAAGTCTTACTGCTGCACTATGGAAGAGCTATAGGGAAACAGATTATTACTTCACTTGGCTAAAAGAGATCAATGACTTGATTTTGGATACTGCACCAGAGTATGGGCTTATTTGGAAAGATCTTTCTCTCCTATATAAAGAAACCTATTTTTCATTGATAAACGGGCAGTATGTAATAAGGGAGTTCTCTTATTTAATAGCAAATCATTTAACAAATTGGATCAAATTATCTACTGAATCAGACGCTTTGGTTGCGTCAGCTGCTGTACTTGCTTGGAACGAGGTTTTCCCTTCGGATCTTGAAGATTCTGTAGTCAATGAGGCGGAAAATTTGGTGCGTAATGCTGGAACCTATCCGAGGCTTTTAAGTGATGCTTTAGACCTCTTTGAATCGATTAGGAAATGGGCTGACAGTAAGAGTTTATCTGTTAGTAAGCGAATGGAAGCGATGGTTAGTGAGCTATTGGATGTTGATCATCACCACTTACTTGTTGCCGGAACAGCAAGTAGTAAAAAGTCTGTTTTTGTAAATAGGTTATTAGGTGATGAACTCGTAGACCATGCAAGCGCAGCTACCATACTTTTTAAAGATGCTAAAGAAACGGATATTCAGGCGATTTCAGATGAAGAGATTAAAAACATTACTGATTTGAGTGATTTGAAAGATTTTTCAAAACAGAAGGATACGTTTATTCGTTGCGATATGCCACATTCCTTTCTAAATGAAAATAAGCTTGGATTGCTTGTGGGTAAGGGTGAGCGATTTAGAGATATGCATGTAGCCGATAGTATCCTATTTGTCCTTGACGCTGATACTTCTCTAACAGGGAAAGAGTTGGATACAGTTATCAGAATAGGCGAACGCATTCCAACAATGCCAATTCATTTTCTATTAAGTAAGAAAGACAATTTAATAGATAATGAGATAGTGGAACAAACAACGACAAGAATTACAACATATTTTCCAGGTGCAAAAATATTTACTTTTTACGAAAATGAAGAGACTACAGGGTTATTCAATGAGTTATCTACGCTTGTTCAATCCTTAAATTTGAAAAATCAAAATGCACAATCAAATAGTCTTCTTTATTATATGAAGGAATCAATTGCCTATCTGCTTGAAAAACGCGTAGAAATGGAAAATGATATCGTTGACCATATCAAATGGAATGAAGAAATTGTCGCAAAGCTAAATGGCGCATTTAATCAATTAAGTGATATGGAAGAGAATCAAGTTCGTGTTACAAAACACGCTTATAGTACGATTAAAAATGAAATGAAAAAAGATATAATGAAAAAAGTACCAGAAATCCTCCGAAATTGTTCTAAGATGGTCACGAAAGATAGTGATTTTGGTAAAATACATGTCGAACTAAATGATGAAATGAATAAACAAGTGACTGCCTATTTAGAAGGTACCGCAATGCCAAACTTTCGAGCGGCAATTCAAAGTTGGATTGTGGAAAGTGAAGGGGCGTTCAATGAAAATCAGTCCTATTTAGATGAGATGAGTGAAAGTTTCAATCAACTATATGGAGAAGAAAAGATCGTTCTAAATTGTGATTTTAAAGTTATCGATGATTGGCGTCGTGATGTAGATAGAATGACACTTGGAAGTGTTCAACTTGAAAAAAATAATATTCTCATGCGTTTTACGCAATCACAGTTTTTATTAAAAGGTGCTGGAAAGCTATTTGATGCACTATCGCAAAAGGAATTGCTTCATAATAAATATAAGCAATACATTGAAAATAAAGACTATAAGGCGACAACGATAACCATTACGAATAATTTCATGCAACAATTCGAACTATTTGAGAGGTCGCTAGAACGAGATATTAGTATGTTTTTCAAGGAGCCAATTGCCGTATTAAATAGAACGTTAGGGGAAACAAAAACGGAGATTGAGGAAAATAATGCAGCATTAACTGGCATGCAAAAAAATCCAGAAATCTACCGTGACCCACTTAACTTGTTTGAATTAAAGCTACGTCAATACGATTGGATGGCAGTTGCTGGAAGAGAATAGATGCATAGAACCTCTCAAGTCTCTTGAGAGGTTCTTTAGTGTTATGTAGTACCTGTCTTGATTTAATTCGTATTTGTTATAAAATAAAGAATATTAGCAATAGTATGATTTAAGTTAGAAAACAAATGCATTATGAAAGGCTGATTACGATGAAATCATATCGACCAACAACTATGGGAATGAATGGCATGGTGACCACACCTCATTATTTAGCTTCACAAGCAGCAATTGCAACATTACAAAAAGGAGGAAATGCTGTTGAGGCAGCGATTACAGCAGCATCTGTCTTATCTGTTGTTTACCCGCATATGAACGGTTTAGGTGGGGATAACTTCTGGCTTATTTATAATGCGAAAACAGGCGTAACAAAAGGATTAAATGCAAGCGGGAAGTCTAGTGAAAATGCTACGATTGAATGGTATAAAGAAAAAGGACATGATCGTATTCCTTCACGAGGCTATGAAGCTGCTAATACAGTTCCAGGCGCGCTTTCTGGTTGGGATGAGGTTTATACATACGCAAAAAATGAAATGGGCTCGGAGCTTAAGTGGTCGGAGCTGTTACAAGATTCGATTGATTACGCGGAAAAGGGCTTTCCAGTAACACCAAGTCAGGAAAAATGGACAAGAACAAATATTGACTCTACACAACAGGAGAATCGTTATCTACAAAGGTTTAATGGATTTAGAAAGACATATCTTAAAGAGAGTAAAGATATCTATCAAGCGGGAGAAGTTTTTAAACAACCTGATTTAGCTAAAACGTTGAAGGCTATAGCAGATGAAGGTGTATCAGCGTTTTATCAAGGAAAGATAGCTGATAAAATTGTTGCCGATATGAAGAAGAATAGAGGGTTATTATCGAAGGATGACCTCGCTAACCATCGTGCGGTATGGGTGCACCCAATCGAAACAGATTATCGTGGTTTTAAAGCTATCAATCTACCACCAAATACCCAAGGTCTAGCTTCTCTTATGATTCTTAATACGCTAAATCAAATTGATTTTAGTAAGGTAAAAGAAGGAGAAGACCAGTATATTCATTATATTGTCGAAGCAACGAAAAAGGCATTTGAGGCTAGAGACCAATATGTGACGGATCCAGCGTATATGGAGGCGCCGATAGAGCAGCTGTTATCTAAAGAATATGGAGAAGAGATTGCACGAGGCATTGTGGAAGAGGAAAAGGCAAAGGAACTGGCTAGCTTAGATCCAAAAGGGGATACAGTTTGGTTTGGTATTGTTGATTCAGATGGTAATGCCGTTTCGATTATTCAAAGTATCTATCATGATTTTGGTTCAGGAATTATACCTGAAGGAACAGGAGTCTTACTACAAAATAGAGGAAGTTTCTTTAATCTTGATGAAAACCACATACATGGTTTAGCACCAAATAAAAGACCATTCCATACACTTAATCCAGCTATGTTACTAAAGAATAATAAACCACACTTGGTCTACGGCACAATGGGTGGAGAAGGCCAACCGCAAACACAGGCTGCTTTAGTTACGCGCATAGTCGATTATCAATTTGATCTTCAACAAGCGATCGAGGCACCAAGATGGCTTTATGGCCGAACGTGGGGAGAGGAATCAAATTCACTTAAGGTAGAAAAACGTCTTTCCGAGAAAACAATAGCTGCTCTAAGACAAAAAGGACATGATATCGAAATGGTACCGCCATTTTCTGATGTAATGGGTCATGCTGGAGCAATATTAGTTAATCAAAAGAATCATGTGAAATTTGGAGCTGCGGATCCTAGAGGAGATGGAGCAGCACTTGGATATTGAAGTAGAAAAAGAGAGAAGCGGGATACATGTCCTGCTTCTCTCTTTTATTAGAATCTTTTTGTAGCTAATCGTAAAGCAGGTTTATTGTTTTGACCTGTTTCTTTGTTAATTTTCAAGAAAATCTTTTTGAATAGTGCTTCCATTTCAGGGTATTCCGCTTCTGTAATAGGGATTACTTTTGACAAAGAGCCATTTTCTAAGATACCTTCTACAATAACACACTGTTTTTCTAATTTATTCTCACACTCTAGTGCTAAAAATTGACGATCATGCCGAACAAAATTACATACTACCATGTAGGTAGCGGACGTATCTGGATTACTCGGATCTCCGACGTGAATCTTTGTCGGTTCATCAAAAATAGGTCTATCTAATCCATTTCTTTTTCGTTTATAGTCGCTGAAATCAATTACATTGTTTTTCACTGACATCATAAACTCTCCTCGCTTTCTGGATTAGTAGTACATGACTGCTTTAGTCTTACTAGTAGAGATGAGAAGGCTTGATCCAATTATATCACCTTATGTTAGAAAAAAGGGAGTTATTCTTACTCAGTTCCAAGTAAAAGGATAGGACAGGAAATAATTAACGCATGGCTAGTATTAAAAAAATAACGATTCCCCAAAATGGTAAACAAAGTAGTAACCCCCATCTTAGTCCCTTGAGGAAATCATTTTCTTTCAATGTAATCTTCTCCTTTACGTATTCTTACTGTTAGTCTCGCCGAATATACATGATTTTAGTCTAAGGAATATACATAGTTAGACATCTGTTGTAAACAATAACTAAAAAAAGAGGTATTATATCATGACAGAAAAATTATTAGCTGGAAAAGTAGCGTTCATTACTGGTGCTAGCTCTGGAATTGGTAAAGCAGCTGCTATTCGACTTGCCAAAGAAGGCGCAAAAATTGGCCTAGTTGATTTAAAGGAAAAAAATGCAGAAGCGGTCAAAAGTGAAATTGAGGCTACGGGTGGAGAAGCAATCATAACGGATACAGATATTTCAGACCCAGAGCGAGTGAAAAGTAGTATCGAGGAAATTGTGCGTAAGTGGGGAAGACTCGATATAGTTTTTGCTAATGCAGGAATAAATGGGAAGGTTGCACCTATTGAAGATATAATGCCTGAGGAATGGGACCAAACACTGACGACAAATTTGAAAAGTACATTTCTCACAGTGAAGTATGCTATTCCACATATGAAAGAAAAGGGTGGTAGTATTATTATCACGAGTTCTATTAATGGCAATAGAACATTTTCTGGGATCGGGATGTCAGCTTATAGTTCCAGTAAAGCAGGACAGGTTGCATTTGGTAAGATGGCAGCTTTAGAGCTTGCTACTTATAGGATTAGAGTTAATATTATTTGTCCAGGTGCGATAGAAACGAATATAGGAAAGAATACGTTTGCTGAGCAGGATAATCTCAAAAAAGTTCAAATACCGGTTAATTACCCAAATGGAAGTCAGCCATTAGAACACAAAGCTGGTGCTCCTGCTCAAGTGGCGGATTTGGTTTGTTTCTTAGCGTCAGATTCCGCAAGTCATATTTCAGGTACAGAGGTATATATTGATGGGGCAGAATCCTTGTTATGAACTAGTACGTTGATTCAAAGAAAAAGCATCCCGGAGTTTTAGGGATGCTGGATAATATGTCTTCTTTCTTCACTTATTTCATCAGCTCTTTTAGCAACTACCATCAAGCTCATTATAAATACACCTATGATACCAACAAGTAAAGCGCCTAGAACAAATATGATCATGGTCGATCCCTCCTGTATTAAGGTAATATTTTCTATAACTTTATTATACACCATATTGTAAGCGTTTACTAAATAAAACATTCTTCTCTTTTCGTGTTATTTTGCACTAGTAGTTAAGTTATTTCAATTTAATCTTTAATAGTCTGAAATTGACAAATGATTGATTTTATATTTCAATTATAAGGTCGCGTATTTTATATTCTTTTAAAAATGAGTCGACGATTAGTATAAGTAGTCTTAAATAATAGAATTAATCATATAGGGGGTTAGCAAGATGAGTTTAACGAAAAAAATATTTATTGGTCTTATACTTGGTTTAGGGATTGGCATACTACTACATTTTACAGCCCCTGATTTATTTACTACGCTGGATAGTTATCTATTTAGTCCTCTGGGTACTGTTTTTCTTAATTTAATTAAGATGCTAGTTGTTCCAATTGTTTTCTTCTCGATCACATTAGGAACTGCTTCCTTAGGTGACCCAAAAAAGTTAGGACGAATTGGTGCTAAAACACTGGGCTTTTTCTTAGCGACAACAACTGTTGCCATTTCAATCGCAATAGGGTTAGCTTACTTATTTAAACCAGGAAATACAGGAATCGATACATCAGGTGCTGAATATGAGTCTACTGAAGCGCCATCTGTAGTAGAAACGTTTACAAGTATTATCCCTACTAATCCAATTCAATCAATGGTAGAAGGAAATATGTTACAGATTATTACGTTTGCTGTTTTTGTAGGCTTTGCTTTAGCGGTGCTCGGTAAGAAATCAGAAGGTATTTATAAATTAGTAGAACAAGGAAACGATATTATGATGTTTCTTGTAAATATTATTATGAAATTTGCGCCATATGGTGCATTTGGTTTATTAGCATCAGCAGTTGGTAGAATGGGATTAGATGGGCTGGATGCCATGTTCTCTTATATGAGTGTTGTTTTAATTGCCTTATTAATTCATGGAATTGTAACGTATGGTTCAGCAATTATGTTGCTTGGAAAGATGAATCCAATTTTATTTTTCAGGAATTTCTTCCCAGCTATGACTGTAGCATTTAGTACATCAAGTAGTAGTTCAACACTACCAATTTCAATGAAAACTGCGCAGGAAAAATTAGGTGTACCTAAACCAATCAGTAGCTTTGTTCAATCATTAGGGGCTACGATTAATATGGATGGCACAGCTATTATGCAAGGTGTGGCAACGATATTTATTGCTCAAGTTTATGGAACAGAACTATCGTTTGCACAATTGATTATGGTCGTTCTAACAGCTGTACTTGCTAGTGTTGGGACAGCTGGAGTTCCAGGTGTAGGTCTCATCATGTTAGCGATGGTACTAGAACAAGTATCCCTACCTGTTGAAGGAATAGCATTAATTATCGGTATCGATCGTTTACTTGATATGGCTCGTACTTCACTTAACATTACAGGTGACGCAGCATGTGCTGTCATCGTAGCCGAAACGGAAAAGAAATATGATAGTGAACCTAATTTATCCGAAAATTCATAGTGAAAACCTAATAAATTACTTTTAGAAATAATAAACCTGTACGTAACATTTCAATATGTTGCGTACAGGTTTTTAGTGGTTTATGTGCTTCTCTCTCAATGATACATGTTATTGCAGATTCGGAAAAATGGAGATTTTATTTCTTCCAGATGTCTTTGCCTGGTATAAGGCTTGATCCGCTTGTTTTAATATATTATTTTTGTTTATCATGCTGTTAGGACGGACAGTAATTAACCCAATACTTAATGTTACATACTTGGAAACTGGGGATTTCACATGAGATATTTGTATTTTTTCTACTCGTTCTTTAAGTTCCTGCGCAATTTTTTTTGCTTTAATTTCATTGGAATTAGGTAATACACAGACAAATTCTTCGCCACCATATCGCGCAACTATTCCTTCTGATAAGCCTGTTATACAACTATTTAATTCAGTAGCTATTTTTTTAAGACACTCATCTCCCAATTGATGTCCATAATAATCGTTATAGTCTTTAAAGTAATCGATGTCTAAAAATAATAGAGACAGGAATTTATCTTCACGCACGCATATTTCATATTCTTCTTTATAATATGCATCAAAACGTCTCCGGTTGGGTATACCTGTTAGACCATCAATTAGTGCCATCTTTTTAAGTTTGTCGTTAAGTTCTTCTAATTTAACATTAGCCAATTGAATTTGTTTAGTACGCTGGTCGACTTTAGCTTCTAGTTCATTATTTAATTTTGATAGATCCTTAGTCAGATTAACTGAGAGTTCAAGTGAACTTGAGAGTCTTTTGGATAGAACTATTGAGAAAGAAATAATAAAGAGTGCAATTCCAATAGGATAGAAATTTAACTCAGGATAGGCAAGAATAAAACCAAATGTATCAAAGAGAACGGAAGCCATTAAAAGAATGATTCCGACAAGTAGATATACAGCTTCATTTCTTTTATTTCTAAGAGATTTGGCAGCGACAAACAACACATAGAGTACACCTATAATTATAAATATTTGAAAATAGGTTAAAAAATGATAATAGAATTTTGCATTAGTAAAAATGGTTAATAACGCGTATATACTGGCGACGATGATAGTTATTAGAGTGAATAATCTATTACTCTCTTTTGGATATAGGCGATATATTACCATTCCAAATAAGGGGACATGACTATATAGACTTATGTATTCTAGTTTCATAAGAATATCCCAATCAAACATAGGGAACATTTTTGTTATAAAAACTTCACCAACCAGCAAATAACGAAATCCAGCAACTAAACAAAATAATCCAAAGTATAAGAAATATGATTCAGTTTTCCTGAATAAACCTAAACTAATATGATAAATACCGGATAAAATTAAAACTCCAAGTAAGATAGATTGTACAAAATTTTTTTTGGAATTACTTTGATGGATGGCTTCAAATCCGCCTAGTTTAATAGATTCCCACATGCCACCTGCGGCATTGTCGTAGTTAGATATTTGCATTGTGATAGTGAATTTATTATCTTCAGGCGCAAAATAAACAACTTGGGTATTTTTCTGTGCAACACTTGTATCCTTGTTTGTGCCAACTTGTCCGCTTTTCGCAAGAGGTTTATCATCGATCCATATAATATAGTTTGAATACATAATGGGAAGCATTAAACCTAACACCTCGTCTTTCACGTTGGTAACGCTTACTTGGAAAGTAGCGAAACCTTCTCTAGGGAGTGACGACCCGTTTACAGAAGTGGTATGCCAGTTACTTGGTAAAGATATTGTACCGGTTGGTTGTATAGATGGATCATTTATGAAATCAACTGGTTCAAGTAATTGGTTCCAATAAAGATCCCATTCGCCATCTAATTGAATTAGAGAATTCGTATCATGCCATTTAGATAGATCCAATTGGCCATTATTAGCTAAGTATTCAGACTCAGCTAGTTGATTCGAGCATCCTTGTAGCGTCAGTATAATGAAAAACAGTATGGGTAAGATCGATCGTCTCAGTTTCATTATTTATCCCTCTCTAGCCAAAATCTGATTAACTTTAAATTATATGTATAAGAAATCCGCATTGTAAGAATATCATGGAACCAAGGTGCTGTCACTGTCTGATCTTTAATGTTATTAATAATAAAAAACGGCTAATAGTGTGGCTATATAACGGTGACCCAATTGGATTTTTTTGCATGGATGGAAAGGGGGTTAGGCATACAGTAATAATAAGAGGGGATTCGGTTCATTCAAAATTTCAAGGGAGAAGTATAGGGATATTTTAATCAGAATAATATAATGCTACATAAGTACTATAATGTGGTAAAGTTATAGTACTAAATACGAGGAGTATTATGATGAAAAGATTATTTAGCTTTACTCTGTTAACTACTATTTTTATATTAGGAGCCTGTGGAATATAGAGCAAGAAGATTCTCAAGTTGAAAAAGAAGTGAAAGAGGAAAGTGCAGTAAGTGAAGCAGCAGTAACTGTAGCAGAAAGCCAATTAAGTGTAGAAGTAGAGGAAAGTGAAGTAAGTGAACAGAATAGTGAACCTATAGGTAATGAAACGGATCCACTGAAAATTGCTATGAATCTGGTAGAGCAGGAGATGTCAAAGCAAGTTGGATTAAAAGAGTGGGAGATCACGGAAAATTACATTACTTCCGATGAAATCGTTGATAATATAGCTGATTATGACAAACCTGTGGGAGAAATGAGGAAGTTGTGGGTCTCTGGGAATGTTAAAGCAACTGCTACCGATGAAGAGGGCGGTGCTACAGGGGATTTTGGTTATGAATTGCAACTCTATCAAATGAAAGATGATCCGACATGGTATATTGGAGAACATTATGGGGTCTTAATTGGTCTTATCGTAACAGAGAAACCAGAGGTAGACGAAACAGGAATGGAACTTAGTGATAGCGAAGAACTGCCGACTTCGAATGTACCTATGGACAGTGATGAAACAGTAGAATATGATCAGGAAACGGAAGATTATTATGAGGGATTTTAATAATAGTATCTAGTTTTTAAATATAACGAGCGATTATACTTTTTTGCATTAATATATACTATTTAGAGAGACTATGATCCAATAAGACTCTAGACGTTTACAGAAAAGAAACAATTTAAACATTCAATAATCCATTTTTAATAAATGTATTTAATGAGAACATAGTGAACTATAACTTTATTTTTCAAAATCAGGCGCTTCTCTATACAAGAGAATGCGTTTTTTTTCTATAGGTTTAGTCAAAGAACTCCTGCTTTTTTATTTCCAACGTTAAGCGTATTTTTTCTCTAATCTCTAATATAGCTTCCCTATTACGCCTTTTCATGTACTTTACTGAATAGTAAATAATTTGATATATTAACAAAAAATTCATATCTAGTTAATGGTTGAACTTTATACTTATCATAATGAGATTATGAGGAGGTTCACTATGAGAAAAGAAACTAGAAAGAATGTAACAAAAGTTTTGGCATCTCTCTTAATTTTTTCTGTAATATTTATGGATTTTGCAATGGTTTTCCCTACTAATAGGGTGCTAGCTGTAGAGTCTAATAATATGACGGAAGACTCTGAAGTAGAAATAGTAGAAGAAGATTCCTCCACAGACACGGATCAAGAACTAGACAAAACGGAACAAGATAGTGAGACTGTTGTTGAAGAACCTGAGCAGGGTGATCAGCCGAACAGTGATGCTGAACAGGAAGGCGAACCATCACCATCCCAAGAGGAAGAAGGCATCTCTGAGCCAGTCGTAGAATCACCAGAGGAAGTACCAACAATTAATGAAGAAGATACATCTACAGATGAGGAAGAAACAGATAAACAAGAATCAATAGATAATCCAAAAAGTGAAGAAGAAATTGACTTTAATACACTACCGCAACTACTTCTAACAGAGGTTATGCCAAATAACAATGGAACAGATGATTTCGAGTATTTTGAGCTATATAATAATTCAAATCAATCGATCATTCTTGACCATCATAACCTTGCTATTCGTTATACAGACGGTAGTGGGAAGGAGGATGTTCAAATAGATTTCTCTGAGGCAACAATTGATTCCGGCCAGACACTTGTATTTTGGCGAAATGCTGCAGGCAGCGAGTTAGCTGATTTTAATGCCCATTACGAGACGACCTTATCTCAAGAAGATGTTGTCGAATATACTGGAACAGGTTTCAGCAATAGTGGAAACCGTGCGCTAGTTGTCAAGAACACGAGCAACGAGGTTATTATTTCTGCGAATTATTTATCTGAAGATATTGCTAGTGGGAAAGTTGTAGACTATCAGTATCCGACAACTGGAAATGAAATGGTAAAGTACCAAACACTTAGTGATCCGAATCCTGGTTCACTGATTAATGAACAAGTGCCAGATCAAAAAGTGATTCTATCGGATCATACAGCACCTACCATTAATCATGAGGAAATAAAGGAAATTGAAGCAGGAAAAGACATGAAGATCGAAGCGAGTATAGTAGATGATCAAGCTGATATTTCTGCAAAACTTTACTATCAAACGAATAAGCAAGATAGTTATCAGATGATAGAAATGACCAATATAGAAAGTAATACCTATCAAGCTGTCATTCCTAGTGATGAATTACGAGCTGAAACACTAACCTATTATATTTCGGCTACAGATTCTAATCATCGTGTCTCCTATCCAACTTCAATAGACAAACGGATAGAAATTTCAATCAAAATGGAAGAAGAAGTAGACGAAGATTTCAATCGTTATCCTCATTTATTAATTACAGAACTTGCACCTAATTCAAAAGGTGGTGGAACAGACAATTACGAGTATTTTGAACTATACAATAATACGAATCAGTCACTCTCATTAACTAATTATACGTTTGTCTATCGGTATACTGATTCAGGAGTAGATGTTCCATTTCAGATTCCAGCAACTACAATTGAATCTGAACAGACACTTGTTTTTTGGTATAACAATAGTGGAAAGGAGCTAAGTGACTTCAATCAAAATTTCGATCGCGACTTAACAGTTAAACAGGTAATTGAAGTTACCGATACTGCATTCCCAGGCTTTGCTAATGGTGGGAATCGCGCGCTTTTAATAAAAGATAATCAAGGAGAACAGGTTACGTATGCTGATTATCTTGGAATTGACAATGATAATACTGGAGCTGTTATCGCGTACCAGTATCCGCGAGAGGGATCGAATATGGTTAAATATAGAACTATGGCTGATCCCACACCAGGTATTATTGAATCTGAACAAGTACCGATAAGCACGGTATTAATTCCTGAAATAGAAAAAGACACCGAAGCTCCACAAATGTCACACACACCGGTGACAGAAGTTGATGCCTTTACCTCGATTGAATTAGAGGCAATTATTACAGATGATAAAGCTA
This sequence comes from Paraliobacillus sp. X-1268, assembly GCF_003426095.1. Lineage (NCBI taxonomy): Bacteria > Bacillati > Bacillota > Bacilli > Caryophanales > Bacillaceae > Paraliobacillus > Paraliobacillus sp. X-1268. The sequence goes on along the minus strand of NZ_QJSK01000004.1, from coordinate 47,567 downwards.
TTCCGGTAGCGACTTTATATGTTAAAGGTGAAGATGACGAGCAGTTTACTTCATTTGCAATGAGTCCAGACCCGGAGAATCCTAGTAATTATGCAGTAAGTATCCCCGGTGTATATGTTGAATCGGATATAACATATTATCTCGAATCAACAGATGGAACAAATATAAGTAAATCAGACGAATATAAGATAACGGTTCGTAAAGAGGATGTGGATTTTAGCAAGGTGCCTGGATTGCTTGTTACAGAAGTAGTTCCTGATAGTACAAATGTCGGAACTGCAGATGGTTATGAGTTTATCGAAATTTACAATAACACAGATCAAGCAATTAACTTTAAAGATTATAAATTGCAATATCGTTATGGTTCTGATCCAGAAAGTGATATTACGTGGCCGTCCATTCCAGATGATGTTGTTATCCCATCAAAAGAAACACTTGTTTTTTGGATAGTTAATGGCCAGAATGATGCACAAACTGTGGCGGATTTTAATTCGAATTATAATACGAGTTTAGTGGAAAATGAAGATATTGTTAAAATATATAGTGCTGGTATGGCAAATGGAAGTATGCGCGGTTTACTAATCGCAACTAATACAGGACAAGAAATTTCGATCGCTTATTATAATGATGTAGAAACAATCGATGATACACAAGCTGATAAAGGTATTGTTTATAAATTTCCTGTAGATGGATCGAACGTCATGGACAAGATTAGTGCTGGATTGATATCTGCAACTCCTGGAAATGTTGAAGCATTCCAAGTACCAAAACAGCAAATTACAATGCCAACTGATGAGCATGCACCAACGATTGAAAACCTTACGGATGAAAATGATGTGTTACAAACAGATAATATAGACATTTTGGCAGACGTACAGGATGAACTGGAAGTTAAGACAGTTCAAGTATATTATAGAACGAATGAACAAGAGACTTTTCAAACGGCACTATTAACAGAGGATTACGATGATATGCTCTATCACTATCGGATATATTCACCAGAAATAATTGGGAAGGAATACGTCGAATATTATTTTGTTGCATCAGATGGGGTCAATCAAGTTACAAGTGACAGCTATCAAGTTAAAGTGACAAATGATTTAAATGATTCAAGTTTACGTCTAAACGTAAGCGAGGGAGAAATAGTAAACGGTGAAAAAGTGATCAAAGGTACCTCTAAGGATGACCTCCCGAATGACATTACCTTGTCTATTGATGGTGTAAAGCAAATAACGAGTCTGTATAATACAATTGAACATAAAGCCTATTTTGCATACGAGGTTAGTGGAATTAATACGTATTTCCAAAATGGTGTCACAATTGGTGATGAGATTATTCATATATTTGATGACTGGATGGCACAATGGGAAACGATTACTGTGCCAATTGAAGCAGATCAACTTCAAATTGGAGAGAACACGATAACGATACGTGCAGGAAATAAAGCAACGCCATGGGAGGGTGATCCTGGTGAAAATCGGGATGATTATAATCTTAGAAATGTCCGTCTCGTATTAGCGGATGGAACAATTTTAATTGATCCAACACATGGAGATCCAAATCAGGTATATGATATGGGTGACGATGGTACCGACCGGATTTCAGAAGACTTTATTTTTACAGTTAAGGATGAATTAGCTTCATCACAATCTTATCTTTGGGATACAACAACTATTTCTGACGGTGAACATCTGATTACTGTGGCAGATAGTGATGAAGAGCTCCAAACGACTGTACTTGTCGATAATACCGCACCAACGATTACAACAACAATAGAAGAAGGAAAAGAATATAAAGGCGCATTTGAAATTGATGCGACAATTTTAGATGAAATTGCAGGGGTAAAGAACAGTGAAGTATCGTTAGATAATAAGAAAATTGAGCTACCTTACCAGACATCATCGGGTATGTTGCCTGCTGGTAGCCATCAATTAAAAATAGAGGTAGAAGATCATGTTGGTAATACAGCTATATTAGAGGTTGATTTTTCAGTAGTAGATGAAAATCCAAAGAAACCTGGTAGTAATTCAGATGAATTAAATGATTCTGTTACTGGTGATCCTGTTTTAAAAGTGCGCGTTACTGATCCGGAAGGTGACGATATGGACGTAGCTTTTTATCAAGGATACCAATATGAGCCGAGTGATTTGAATCAGGTAAAATCATTTAGTGGTGCATCAGATGTGGAACCGCCAAATACACCAGTTCCAGAAGGTGAAGCAGAATTTAGTGAAGCGGATATTTCTTTGACTTCTAAACAGGATCAGGAATACATGATAACAGATTCAACCACGCAATTTCCGTATCATCGTTTTGATGTCACGGTAGATAGTAAAGTGGATGAAAACGATATTGTTGAGTTTGTTTGGAATGGTAACTCTTTGTCAGGAAGAAAAGTAACGATGTATGCATGGAACCATTCGTTGAGTCAGTGGAATATCGTTGATTCTGAAGTAGCAGGAGAAAATGATTTTGAACTAAAAGGCTCAGTTATTGTAAGCGATTTTGTAAAAGATAGTAAAATTAATGTCATCGTTCAAGATGAAATCCCAGAGACTCCTGAGGAATATGATTATACATTTGTTTGGATGTCAGATACACAGTACTATTCAGAAAGTTATCCATATATTTATGATAGACAAACACAATGGATTGCAGAAAAACAAGAGGAAATGAATATTAAATATGTGTTTCATACGGGTGACCTTGTTGATGAATCTGATAAGGAAGTTCAATGGGAAAATGCAGACAATTCGATGCGTACATTAGATGAGGCAAACATTCCATATGGTGTGCTGGCAGGAAATCATGATGTCTCGCAAAAAACAAATGATTATACAGCATATTATAAGTACTTCGGAGCCGATAGATTTGAAGATAGATCTTATTATGGTGGATCATATCAGAATAATCGTGGTCATTTTGATCTCATTTCTGTAGATGGAAATGATTACATTATGGTTTACCTTGGTTGGGGAGTAGAAGATGAAGGGATTAAATGGATGAATGACGTACTTGCTGCATATCCAGATAGAAAGGCGATACTCAATTTTCATGAATATATGCAGGCAACTGGTACACGTCACCCGCTTGGTGAGAAGTTATACGAAGAAGTTGTTTTACCGAATGAAAATGTATTTGCGGTTCTTTCTGGTCATTATCATGAGAGCCAATTATTAGTAGACGAAATTGATGATGATGGAGACGGAAATACAGATCGTAATGTCTATCAGATGTTGGCTGATTATCAAGGAGGTCCAGAAGGTGGACAAGGCTACATGCGATTACTTCATTTCGATACGGATAATAATCGAATCATGGTTAATACCTATTCGCCTTACCTTGATGATTATAATTATTATGATACAGATGCCTATCCAGGGAAAGATGAGTTCGTATTGGAGCTAGACTTAGCAGCCACAGATAAGCGTGTTGCTACAGATTATTTTGCTGTTAATGTATATAGTGATACAGAGATTGGTTTGGTTAAGGACGTCTCAAGTGGTGAAATAGCGGAAGTAACTTGGAAGGGACTAGAAGAAGATAAAACCTATTCATGGTACGCAGTAGTCACCGATCAATTCACAGGTAAAACGACATCAGATATCTGGTCCTTTATAAAAGGGGACGATATTCCGATTGAAGTTCCTGTTGAAGAAGATAACGAGGATCAAGAGAATGAATCACCAACACCTACTTCTCCTGTAGATGAAAATGATCAACCTACTCCTCCAGAAGTTCCAGGTGAAACGGTTGAGAATGATGGCGAAGATATAATAATTGAACCTGTTTCGAATGAAAATACGTTAAATGAAATAAAAAATGAACAGTCAAATCCTCTGTATGTTGAAACAAGCGATAGTGATGACGGAGGAACAAGTGGACTTGCAAACACGTCGACAAATATGTTTGATTGGCTATTAATTGGTTTCCTAAGCATCATCATGGGTCTAGTATTACTAGTCTATTACAGATACAGAAGAAAACAGATGATTATCTAAGAATAATAACTTAAAAACGCCTTCGTTGAGTGAAAAGCGAAGGTGTTTTGTTTTATAATTTCTGTACTAATAATTAATTAGTAAAACAAGAAGGAAATAGTCGCAAGGCACTATTATAGAAGATAACGTCTATTTGAAGTACCTTGTAACCCCAAATTATTCTTTAATCATAGTATCCATAAGTTTACGCATTTTTATTAGGAGCAGACCTTTTGTTTCCTCAGCAAGATCAACTTCATCCATAGATTTCTCCATAGTGTCTAACCATAATGCAGCATTTTCAGGTGTGGTTTGATAACTGTGTCTTTCTAGAACTTGTTCTTTTTGTTCTTCGTCTGATGTGGCATGTTCCTCATTTAATAGACGTGCAATAAAAATCTTTTGTCGTGCTTTAAGCTTTTCAATATCTACATTTCGTTCAGCGAACATCGTAGTATAGTAAGACTCTTTTGTTAGGTTTTGATAAAAATTTTCAACCAACGCATCAATTACAGACTGATTTATAACGTTGTTAGAAACTTCTACAGTCCCAACCTTATAATCAATGTTTCCAACAATTGATTTTCCGATAAAACAGTTATCTTTAGCTGTATCTGCGACTTGTTTGTAATTAGAAAGCATTAAATTGTCCCCACCAATGATGGTAGGATGAACGATTAATTGTTCGAATTTAGTTGTTAAAGGATAACCGGTAACAATCCCTTCTACACGAACCTCAACGTGATGAACTGGTAATTTATTATTGACCAAGCTACTGTATAACGTACCACTATAGCAAGTTGCAACTGCGCTAATTAACAAGTCTTCTGGAGTAGTTCCAGAGCCTTTTCCCCCCATTGAAGTGGGACTTGAGAATGTGATCGGCCGCTCGTTAAGTGTTACTGACCCTTCACCATCACTTCCGGTTCCATGCCAATCTACATTTGCTTCAAACTTTATATCTGCCATGATCTATTCCACCCTTTCCTCGTGTTTCTTCATTATATCGAACTTTTATGTAAGAATAATTGATTTATATCATTTATTTATTTATTTTTTAAAAATTAAGGCGATTTTGTGATCAATGCTAAGAACATTATGTGTGATTGACTTGTACTTAATCTGGATTTGCTGGAGGTAAGGTTGTAACCTGATTTTTATACATAAAGGTTAAAATAGTGGTACAATAACATTTGTTTTTGTTTATCTCTCATGATTAATGATTTGGAGGATATAAGGATGTTCCAGTTTATAAACCACAGAGCAGCAACGCTTTTTCCTGGTTACTTTGCGCTAGTAATGGCAACGGGTGCATTATCAATAGGCACTCATTTACTAGGGTATGTTTTTTTCGCTAATGTCTTACTATATATCAATACAGTTTCTTATATTGTTCTATGGGCTTTGACACTGCTACGTTTGTGTAAATATTCCAAAAAATTATTAAGTGATATAACAAGTCATACTATAGGACCTGGATTCTTTACATTAGTTGCTGGAACATGCGTGTACGGCAGCCAACTAATTGTTGTTGGTAACATTATTGTGATACCTTTGATCCTTTGGTTCATTGCAATTTGTTTGTGGGTGATTGTTATGTATACCTTTTTTACTGCAGTCACAATAAGTAAAGATAAGCCTACTTTAGCCGAAGGTATCAATGGTGCTTGGTTAATTGCTACCGTTGCAACGCAATCGATATCTATACTTGGTACGTTGTTATCACCACACGTTGAAACAGGCAGAGAGGTTATTCTATTCTTTACGTTGTGTATGTATTTTCTCGGGTGTATGCTTTATTTAAATATTATTACATTAATCTTTTATCGCTTTACTTTTTTAGGATTAAAATTTTCAGCATTAACGCCACCATATTGGATTAACATGGGTGCTGTTGCTATTACAACGCTAGCAGGTTCGACGCTTATACTACACCGAGGCTATTGGGAATTGATAGATGTATTTTCATCCTTTTTAAAAGGCTTCACCTTATTTTTCTGGGTTGCAGGTACTTGGTGGGTTCCCTTACTACTCATACTGATGATATGGCGTCATATTTATCATCGCCACCCTTTATCCTATGAGCCACAGTTATGGGGAATGGTGTTTCCATTAGCAATGTATACAACAAGTACATTGCAATTATCAAAGGCACTTGAAGTTGATTTTCTAAGTTTCATTCCGAAGATCACGGTGTTTATAGCTATTATTGCGTGGTCAATTTTATTTTGTGCTCTTATAATAAATCTCTATAAAGGTATAAAAACAGAAGTAGTTTCAATTAAGGTTTAGAATAAGTAAAAGTACATTTAATTAAGCTATAAATCATAAAATCATGTGATTATAGGAGTCAAACGATTAGATGGATATTTTTCCATCTTGGTGCTTGACTCCTTTTTCTTTTCTAAAAGTTAAATGGTATAATTATCAAAAGAAATAATTTAAAAATTAAAGGAGAATTTTATATGAAAAGGGTTGGAATTGTTGGTGGATTAGGTCCAGAATCTACCGTTGATTACTACCAGTCTATCATCGCTAAATACCAAGAACGGATGCAAAGTAAAGAAGTTCTACCTGAAATGTTTATTAATAGCATCAATATGTATCAAGTTTTTGAATTTATTAATAACAAGCAACTAGATGGGTTAACGAACTACCTTGTTGATGCTGTTAAAAAGTTGGACGCCGTGGGGTCTGACTTTGCGATAATCTCGGCAAACACACCTCATATTGTATTTGAAGAAGTCCAAAAACAAATCCCGATTCCAATGATAAGTATTGTTGAGGCCACATATAATAAGACTTTGGAGTTTGGCTTGAAAAATATTGGATTAATCGGAACGAAATACACAATGGAAAATGACTTTTTTAAATCTCCATTTACATCACGGAATAAAAAAGTCACTGTACCAACGGAATCTGAACAGCAATATATCCATGGTAAGATTGTAGCGGAACTGGAAAATGGGATTGTGAATAATGAGACCAAAATAAACTATTTGAACATAATCAAACGGATGAAAGAAGAGGAAGGTATCGAAGGAGTAATTTTGGGCTGTACAGAACTTCCCATGATTATTAAGGGAGAAGATTTGGATATCCCCGTTTTTAATACTACAGAAATTCATGTCAACCGAATTGTAGATACAATTTTTAGATGAGCGATTAGAAAGTAATTTAGTTGAAATCGATTATTTATAATTATTTTTCTAGGGCCTACACCTTTTGATGTAGGCTTTTTGCTATACTAAAATTTTTTAAACATAATTGAAAATGTACTTAGAACTCGAATGAATTTGAGTGATTGAGGCGAATTATCTTATGATCTATTATTATCCAAATAAAACTACACAGTGCTCAATTAATAAAAATCGACAATCGAATAATAAAATGTCGAAACAACACTAAATATCACGTTTTTTCGTTGCGGTGTCAATAATTTGCTTGTATTATACTTGTATATCAATTTTTTTTAGCTGACACCAATATCTACGAAAAATTTTATAGAATTGACCTCTTTCATTATATTTTGGTGTAAGATTGGATACTGCGGGAAATGATACTATTTTTATCCATTTTTGAAAAAAATAAGCAGCTCAAGTACTTAAGAACGTGAGGTGAATGGAGATTATGCAGTATAAGAGAGAGACAGCGTTTCGTTATGCTTTTGAACAACCAATTTCTGCACTATTTAGAATAGAAAACATTAATGGGAATTCCGTAACTACTTCTGCTGGAGAAGCTAAAATAATTGACATAAGTACAGAAGGGGTCAAATTCACTTCAAAATTGAATATACCAGAAACAGACAAGTCGATCCATCTAGTCATATCTTTTGAATTAAATAAGCAAGAAATGAAATTTAAAGGGATAATAGTTTGGAAGAAAAAAAACCATACTACAAATGATTATGGTGTTAATCTAATGATTGAAGAAAATGCTAAAAAAGAGTTAATAGAACAATTGAAAATATATTCAAAAAAAGTAAAAGGTAATATTGATTAAACTTATTCTTAAATTAATTGTTTGATTTATTTGAAATCGAATATTTATAATTATGTTTCTAGAGCCTACACCATTTGATGTAGGCTTTTTGCTATCCTGAATTCTAATTAATTAATATTTTTCGACAAAAAATTTAAAATACCCCCTCAAATAAAAATAATTCCACGTATTAATAGTAGATTCCTAATTTCAATAAAAACAAAGGCAAAACCATTGAAAGGTGGTGACGCTAAGCTAGAGGGACTAAAAGGTAAATATGCCTATGTCAGCCAGTTGCGATAAGTGAAATAGATACGTTTTTTGGCATTATATTATTCGTGTGAGGGAGAGAATTATTTTGAAAATAAAAGACATATGTGCTACCGGTTTTTTGATAGTCGGCGTATTATTTACTAGCAATTCTGTATATGCAGAAGTTGATACGAGTCAATTAAATGAAATTGAGGACTTGAACAATGAGGATGTAATAGAAGATACAGGTTTAACACCAGATAACTTCTTTTACTTTTTAGATAAAGCAGTAGAAAATTTGCAATTACTACTTACAACTGATTCAGAAAAGGAATCGGAGCTTTTACTTCAAATAGTAGCAGAACGTTTATCAGAATCAGAACAAATGGTTGATGAAGAGCAAGAAGAATATATGAGTGAATTAATTGAGGAATATTTAGTTGCATTAGAAAAGGCACAAGAAGAGGTTGCAGAAGTTGTATCCAATGAACAAGTTGAAGAGGATATCAAAGAAACATTAGCAACTGAATTGGAAGACTCCACAACGGTAACAGAGGAAGTAACAGAAACTATAGAAGAAGAAAAGTTAGTAGAATTTGAAGAAAGGCAACAAGAAGCTTATTTAGTAGCAAATGTTGTAAAAGACCTTGATCCCGAAAAGGTTGCGGAATTACGTGCTCAAGAGCTTGGGTTTGGTCAAATTGTTAAAGTGGTCACTTTAGCAGAAGAGAGCGGTAAAACAGAGGAAGAAATTATTGCTTTATTACAAGAAGGTAAAGGATTTGGTGAAATAGCGAAAGAGTTGAATATCCACCCTTCTCAAATCATGAAAAAGGTAATGGCTAAAAAAGAAAAAGAAATGGAGCAATTGCTAGAAGAAGCGAATGCGTCTGGTGATGAAGAGGCAATCTCGAAACTATCTACTTCATTAGCAAACCTTGATATAAAGAAACTAGATTTTAACGTCACATATGATGAATTGACGGTTGAAGATAAAGCGGTTGTGGATGAAACAGAAATAGAAGTAGTTTCTGATGAAACAACACAAGATGAGGCAAACGACACGATAGTTGAAACGATAGAAGAGACTGAAAATGAATTAATAGAGGAAACAACATCAGAGAACACAGAAGAAGTGGTTGAAGATGAGGTAGAAAACGAAAGAAAAGAAGAAACAAACGAATTGTCCAAAGTAGCTACTGAAGTTGCAGAGGCTGAGAAACAGGCAGCTAAAGAAGAAAAAGCAAGATTAAAAGAGTTAGAGAAAGAAGCGAAACAACAAGCAAAAGAAGAAGCTAAAAAAGAGAAAGAAAGACTAAAAGTATTAGAAAAAGAAGCAGCAGAACAAGCGAGAGAAGCCGCAAAAGAAGCAGCAGAGCAAGCGAGAGAAGAGGCAAAAGAAGCGAAAGAGAAATTGAAAGAAGAGAAGAAAGAACAAGCTGATAAAGCTAAAGAGGCAGCAAAAGGAAAACAAAACAAAGAAGACTAAAGGTAAAATGAAGGAGCCCTATTTTAGGGCTCCTTAAGTCTATTATATTGTTCTTATAAGTAAGAAGATTTAGATGATAGATTCAAATATATGAATAGACAAGTTTTGGTTATTTACCTATACATAAAAAAATCGTATGCTTAGAGTTCAAATGACTGATGATTGAGGGGTGAATAGGGTGCATGAAACTGAAGTGAATCACTATATAAAAGCTGCATCAAATGGTGATGACATTGCTAGAGAGAAATTAATTAATCATCATAAACCCTATATTATCAATACAGTTGGACATGTTTGTAAAAGATTTATCACGTGGAGTGATGAAGAGTCTAGTCTAGGATTACTAGCATTTGATCGCGCAATTGACACATATGATAGTTGCGCTAATAAAAGCTTTCTAAATTATGTATATTTACTTATTAAACGAGAGTTAATAGACTACTTTCGTCGAGAAACTAAGCTAAAACATATACCATTAGAAGTAGAATCAATTAATAGTGAGGATTCAGTAACTGTTTATGATGTTGATCATTCTATGGATACGTATCACCAACATCTTCAACAAAGAGAATTAGTGGAAGAAATTCTGGAATTAAGCGAAATCTTAAAACAATTCAACATTGAATTTGAAGAATTGGAAGCATGTTCCCCTACACATCGGAAAACGAAAGCAAACTTGATTACAATTGCGAATGATTTTATTCAAAATCCAGAGTTAGTAGATTTCTTTTTAAAAAAGAAACGTTTTCCTGTTACTAGATTTATAGAAGTGTCTGGTCATCGATTAAAAACGGTTGAGAGACATAGGAAGTATATCGTGGCTTTGGTTGTTGTACGACTGCATCCAGAATGGCGACAACTATCTGCCTATATACAAGTAACATTCGGAAATGAGGGGAAATCATGAGGTCAAACCGGTTTAATGGAGTCGTTATAAAAGTCACTGCACACTATATTACAATCTTGTGTAAGGATGGTAACTTTAAAAACATGCCGCGTTCAAAGAATGAATTTCCACAACTAGGAGATTCATATACTATTAGTGAGAAGCAGTTCCCAAAAGGCGAGATTATCAAGAAATATTTATCCCTTGTAGCTATATTGTTTTTAACAGTTATGAGTTATTATATAAGTACATTTATGACAAAAGATGAATCGTATCTTTTTGCTATAGATATCAATCCAAGTATTGAAATTTACACAGATGCTGACCTTAATGTAACAAAGGTGAATTCCCTAAATGAGGATGGACAACTTGTTATGGATTCCATTGCATACAAATATAAGCAGATTGACATTGTTTTAGAAGAAATAATTACTGCTGCTGTAAAAGGAGATTACTTGAAAAGTGAAAACGCCCAGGTAGATGTAACAGTTGTTTCTTTAACGGAAAAAAATGACGTGGATATCAATAAAGTAAAAGAAACTATTGATCAATCTTTAATTACGAATGCAACAACTGCGACTGTTCAAGTTAAAAATGGCAGTAAAGAACTAGTGGAAGATGCTAGAGAAGCGAATCTATCAATAAATAAGTTACAGTTATATAACCAAGAGATACAAGGAATAGAAGTACAGCCCGAAGAGCTAAGCGATAATTCTATTACTAAAGTTAATGAGGATATTAAGAAGGAACAAATAGATAGTGAAAAAAAGAAAAGTGTTGAAATAGAAAAAGCAAATAAAAATAGTTCAACAAAGATTGAAAAGGCTAAAAATGATATTACTAATAGCCAAATTAAAAGGGAAGATCAACAAGTTAATAAGCCGGACAAAGTAGAGTCTAATAGACAAGATAAATTGACTGAAGCGAAAAAAGAAGAAAAGAAGCCTGTTGAAGTTAACAAACCTAAAACAGAGAAAGTAACTAAGGAAATTAAAAAGAGTGAAAAAGCTAAAGAGAAAAAGGAACAACAAGCTGACAAGAAAGAAATGCAGGTTATAAAGAAGGATAAGACTGAAGTAGATTCAGAGAAAAATACTTTAAAAGTAGAAAAGTCTAACATTGAAAACAGCCCAGAAAAAAAGGGAAAATCTCCTAACTAAGGCATTACAACCGAATGTTATTATAAGACAAAGAAAAGGACGGATAAAAGTTGAAAAAAGGTTTTTATTATGTATTAAAAATGGCTCCAAAGTTTTTTCAAGTAGTTTTAAATGTTTCATTGGTTATTTTAGCTGTTATTCTATGCTCCCTGCTAGTAAAAGAACTGTTTGTTTTTGCAAACGTATTGTTGACTGATGGTACAAACGATTATAAAGTTTTCGTATCTGGGATTCTCGTATTTTTCCTATATTTTGAGTTTATTGCAATGATTGTCAAATACTTTAAAGAGAACTATCACTTTCCTCTCCGATACTTTATGTACATTGGAATTACTGCGATGGTAAGATTGATTATTGTTGATTATGATAAACCATTAGATACTTTAATATATGCGCTTGTTGTGTTAGTTCTTGTCATTGCAAACTTCATTATGCATATGACTCCGCGCGAAAGACCGACCACAACGAAATTGTCTAAAAAAATAAGCAAAGAATAACATCAGTTACACCAGGGAAACCTGGTGTAATGATTAATAGTAAACATCCCACGTACAGATACTTGTAAAAACACCACTAAATAAAATTGTTATTGCAGAAAGTAGAAACGAACTTGACGATAGTAATAGGCTACCTAAGCAAATAATGAAAATATCAAGAATAAAGATAATAATGACAATATTAACTTGAAATCTTGCTGCTAAAAATTGAGCTAGTAAATCGGTTCCGCCCGTACTCGTTTTATAACGTAGCATGATCCCCATTCCTGTTCCTGTAAGAATGCCACCCAAGATCGCACTTAATATAACTGGAATTGGATAGTTAATTGGAAAGAGCTCTGGTAAGGAAGCGAAATAATCGATAGCAAATGATGAAAGTAATAAGCCATGTAAACTACTGATAAAATAATTTTTATTATGAAACAATGCAAAGATAAAAATGGGAAGACTGACACAAATAATAACCAACCCAGCCTTTATGCCTGTTACATATTTGATGATTAATCCAAGTCCGATTACACCACCATCAAATAGTTCAAATGGAACTAAGAAAAAATTAACTCCCACTGCTATGAAAACACTTCCTACTTTCTTTATGAAATACATAGATAACATCATCTCCGACATTTTTGGGACATGTCTATCTATATGTTAATTATCTGTAATTGTTTCCCATAAAAAAAACAACATGTGGGTAACCATGCTGTTAATGATAATAATCTTCTATTTGTTTTTGAATACTAGTAATATTTTGTTTTGAAATTTGTGCAGGTTTCTCATAATTATAAAAATAAACCATATAGCTTTTACCGATCGTTTGGATATATGATACATGACTAAGGTTAATGATAAAAGAGCGATGAGACTGGACAAACTTTTCTGGTAATAATGTTTTAAGTTCCTCTAATGAATCCATTGAAGGGTAAGTATGATTTGTTGTGTGAAGAATGGCTTTTCGACCTTCCTTTTCTATGAATAATATATCTTCAATAATGACATAGAAAAGCGATCGATTAAACTTAATCGGAATTTTTTTGTTTATTTGTTTTGGTGGATTTATTATTCTATCATTTTGCAATCGTTGCTTTGCTTTTTCTAAAGCTTGGAAGATTCGATCCTTTTGTATCGGTTTTAAAATGTAGTCTAGTGCATTAATCTTAAATGCTTCAACTGCAAAATCATCATGTGCTGTCGTAAATATATAGCATAGATTTGGAATTAGTTGCTGACATTGTTTGATTGCATCTACACCTTTTAATTTAGGCATTTCTATATCACATAAAACAAGATCTGGCTTTTCCACCATGACTTTCTCAACTAATTCCTCTCCATCAGCTGCTTCAGCAACTATTACAAAAGAAGGTTGAATAAGCGAAATAAATTTTCTTAATAATCTTCTAGCTTCCTCGTGGTCATCAGCAATAATAACACGATATTTTTGGTCGGTCATTTATACCATCCCTTAATTGAAAGTAAAGTAATTCAATCACTCTTAGTATACTTCAATTAGTTATAGTAAAAAAGGGGTAACTTGTTGGTTTATTTATCCAGAAATAGAATCAAGTAGCCAAGGTGGCTCTGCTTGATTCTATTTCGCTAATCTTCCAGATCAATGTCTAAAATTTCATGTATGGTTTTGGTGAATTCTTTTACATCGATTGGTTTTGTCATATAATCAATAAATCCAGCGTTTCTTGCCTTTTCTAAATCGCTTGCCATTGCATTTGCACTGATAGCAATGACAGGGATTTCTTTTGTTAACGACTTACTTTTTAGTTTCGTTAACACCTGATAGCCATCTATATCTGGTAAGTGAATGTCGAGTAATACTAAATCTGGAGCAATCGTTTCTGCTAAGTCTAATCCCTTTTGGCCGTCAGTTGCGAAAAATAATTCTACGTAAGGAAACTTTATTAGAATGCTTTCGACTAGACGAACGTTAGCCATGTTATCCTCTACATAAAGAATGCGATAGATAGATCCACTTTTATCAGTATTATATGACGTTAAGTCAACTAGTTGATCAATTTGTTCCAAGTTTTCCGTGTCATATATGTGAATTGGTAATTCGATCCAGAAAGTTGTTCCCTTTCCTTTCAAGCTATTGACGTGAATCGTTCCATTTAAGAGTTCGACTAATTGCTTCGCGACTGATAAACCAATACCTGTACCCTCAATATATTTATTTTCTTCATTTAATCTTAAAAATGGTTCGAAAATATAATCTAATTCATCATCATTAATACCTATTCCTGTATCTGTAACACTTATTTCTATTTGTTCGTTTTGTTGTTTAAAATCAATGAAAACAAAACCGTTAACTTTATTATATTTAATTGCATTTGTTATTAAATTTAATAATATTTGTTTTAATCGAGTCCGATCAGCTTTAACAAAAAGTGCGTCATCATTTTGTGTGTTATTTACAATTGTGATGTTTTGTTTCGCGGCAATTGGTGTTGTAATGCCGATCACATCTTGAAGGATCGATGTGATATTTATAGGCTCCATTGAGATAGATAACTTTCCTGATTCAATCTTTGCTAAATCAAGGATGTCGTTAATTAAAGATAATAAGTGATTTCCCGCTTTTAAGATATCGCTAACGTTCTCTTGTTGATCCTCTGTTAAAGGTTCATTGTCATCTAATTCTAAGAGCTGACTAAAACCAATAATAGCATTTAATGGTGTTCTAAGCTCGTGGCTCATACTTGATAAGAATTCGGATTTAGCTAAATTTGCTCGTTCTGCTTGTTCTTTCGCATTTATTAGTGATTTTTCCATTGCTTTAATTTCAGTAATATCGCGAGCAGATAAAGATACATTCTCAAATGTATTTTGTTCGTCTACAATGATTGGAGACATTCTTCCTTGTAACCAAGTACCACCTTCTCCTTCAGGTGCTGGAACGAATAGTTCCAACACAGTTGCATTTCCTGTGCTGAAAACTTCTTCTAAGTTATTAGAGAACATTTTCAGATCAGCCCCTGATAAAATGGCGGAAACAGAGAGTCCAATTAACTGATCTTTTGGTAGAAATAACTTTGATTCATCACTCAACCATACATTTAAGAATGTACCATGCTCGTCCAATATAAAAATTACATCTTCAATCGAATTAACAAGGGAGCGCAAATCTGATTCGCGTTGTCTTAACTCTGCCTCAGCTACAAGTAAAGCATCATTTTTAATACCTAATTGATCTCCCATTTCAACAATTGCATCAGCAGTTTCTTGGATTTCTATAACTTTTATAGCTTTTGTGGATTGATAGTAGTTCCCTTTCCCAATATCTTTTGCCATCGTATTAATCTGAATAAGTGGTGAATGAATGGTATTGCTCATTTTATGAGATTGTTTATAAATGTATATGAAGAACAAAAGGTAAAAGAAGACAAGTCCAGCAAACATATATATACCTACATGTGCTAATTCCACACTCAACTGATCAAAGTCGGAAAATACATTCGTTAAGGGAACAAATACTATTAATTTCCAATTCGTATCATCAATAGATGTCCAAGAGACAAAATGTTGTTTATTAGCTAATTGTAATGAAGTAGTTCCACTGCCACTCTGGTTCATTTTTGATGTTAGTTGGGCAAGTTCTGTTTGATTATTTATATTGAATTCTTCAGGTTTAAACGTATTTTCCTCAATGGCTTCCTGATAAGTATGGTCATCCAAGTTAACAATAGGAAATGTTTCTTCCCCTTGTTCAGGCATCGCTAAGATCGTTCCATCATCGCTTACTAACAGGCCATTACCGCCCCAAGGTAATTCTATATCTAATATTTGGTTGACTATCGTATTGAGGGTTATATTAATCCCGACAACAGCTTCTAACTTATTATCGTTATAAACAGGTGCAATAGCAGAGGTCATCCAATCGCTACTCGCTGGATCTAAATAGGCCTCAGTCCAAATTAATTCTTCATTGGGATTATGTTCTTTGTCTGCTTCATAGAAAAAATTATAAGAAGGAATGTCCATTAACGGAGAATACTGATCAATGACATTAAAATAAGGGTACCTAACATTTAACGAATCATAGGTATTTATATAAATGGCATTTGCAAGTGGTTGGGAATGATAAATATCCTTCATCACGTCTTCAACAGCTAAAAGTTTATGTACTTTTAGCTCCTCTTTTTCACCAATAGGAACAATACCACTATAGAAAATAGCAGCCCCATCTTGATTAGTGTTTGTTTCCGTATAGAGGGCACCATCACCAGTGGTTTGTAGACGGCTTTCATTCTCAGGCTTTATTACAACATCAGTATTGGTTTGTTGAAAGGCTCTTTTTACTTGTTGTTTATATAGTTCCGTTGCATTCGCAACGCCATTTAACTGATTTTGGATTGAGGTGGCTTCGTTTTCTGCATATTCTAGAAGTTCTTCTTGTGTTTCCAATTCAAAAAAATCTCGTGTTTCACTATAGGCATAACCATTCACAAAAAAATAGATACCAATGAACACTAATTCTACTAATACGAGAGGAATTAGTGCAGTTTTTAAAAAGGTACGCAAAATCCATTTAGATAATGGTTTACCATTACCTTTTTTATCCATAATCAACACTATCACCATCCATTAGATAAAAGCTAAAGTAGTTTTCTAAATCAAGTATACTAGATTTTAATGTAAACTGGCCTATTTTTCAAAAGAATTAAAGTGGTAAATAAATCTATCAACTACTTAACTAACTTGATAGCTGTTATGATCGCCTTTCTTGATTTCCGTAAAGTAATCATTATAGAAACAAGTAGGTTTTTGTATGAGAAGAGAGGAAGATAAGCCTCTGTTTTCGATCTCTTCTTTAAGAAGTGCAATGAATTCATTGGAGCATTTAGCACTATAAGATTTTTGGTATGCTTCTATTAAAAGTTCATTACTCAATTGTTTAATTGGATTAGAATATTTCATTTGTATTTCTCCTTTCGGTGTTGTCGAGTGATAGATAGGTAAATAGTTGTGTTATAACTCTATAGTAGATCAAATAGCCCTATTAATAAAACTTATTCATGCAGATATTTGCACCATACATGCAGAAAAATGTCATATCCAGACGAAAACTTTGACTGAATATGTCGATACAGTCATGAATTTTTAATTAAGTTTTTATTAATTTTATGCGACAAATAGATACAAATTTGATTTGTGTGTAAAAAAAAGAGGAGGTTATATAATAGGAAGGCCTACGAAAAAGGAAATACACTACGCTTTCTGAGCGAACGGGATTTCCGTGATTTTAATAAGAATTAAAAGAAATTACAATAATCTTAAGCAGGAATATTTATCAACTGCAACGTAACCGCCATGTTGATTTTCGCTTCGGCCAGTCGCTTTCCGCGGGCAAGTCTTTTCGATGGGTCGAGTAATCGCAGACCCAACGCTTCAACTTCCTCGGAAGCAAAAAGCGCTTCCTGCGGGATTTTCAGCTGTTGCTTTTCCCGCAGGAGTCGACTGTCCTACGCTACAATCAATCAGCATAACGTGAACAACTGTCATAAGCACAATAAAAATTCTGACCAGTAGACGATATATCACTTTTAACACCTATCCAGCGGAGCAGTGAAATGGGTGAGACTCCTGTGGGAACAGCGCGAGCTGAAGATCCACTCGGAAAGCGATTTATGCTTATCCGAGTTAGCTGAAGCCGTGCCCACGGAAAGCGAGCCCATTTCACTGTGGAGCGGGTAAGGTCTTCTGTTATGTCGCTGTTTCTATCTATTGTGAGGTTAAAAAGATTTGATTTTCAAATGAGTAAATCATTTCATTAGTATGATTATTTAACTTCAATTAAAGTTAAATAAAAGTCTCCAATGTTACCCTTTTTATATAAATTAGTTATCGATGTAGAGTAGTTCTCGATTGTTCCGATAAATGTTAGATTTTTTTCTGGAATGTTCACATCGAAACTGCCTTTATATAGTAAAGTAGTTACATCATGATACTCTTCATGGCTTACCTTAAAATGAACCGTGATCCTCAGATGACCAGTTTCTGTGTTGTTTTCCTGATAATCAACTAAGGTAATTGATCTGTTATCTAAAATAAGTTTTGTAACCAAAGAATCATTCCTTTTTGTTTGATTTATGAATTGCCCTTATTCTACATGTATTTTATCTTTAATCCTAACAAAACAAGTTAGAAGATAGTAAAAAACGTTCTTCTCAATTTATGAAAAGAACGTTTTTGTATTCGTGCATGAACTTATAACCTACTAACAGTTTCATCAAACTCTGCTTCTATTTCAGATGATGGTTTACCACCTAAAAGACTTATGACGATAGCAACAATTAAGTTGAGTAGAAAAGCAGGAACAATTTCATAGAGGTCAAATATTCCTCCAGAAAGGAAATCTCCCCAAATTATAACGGTTAGAGCACCAACGATAATCCCTGCTAACGCTCCATTTCGAGTCATTCTTTTCCAAAATAACGCTAGGATTAGAACTGGACCGAATGCACCACCGAAACCAGCCCAAGCATAACTAACGAGAGTTAATACAGAACTTTCTGGGTTAGTTGCTAAAATGGTTGCAATCAATGCTATAACAGCAACTGCAATACGACCGACCCATACAAGTTCCTTTTGAGAAGCATTTTTACGCAATAATGCTTTATAAAAATCTTCCGCAACAGCAGAAGAAGAAACCAGTAGTTGCGAATCAATCGTACTCATAATAGCTGATAAAATAGCTGCTAATAAAACACCAGCGATAATTGGATCAAATAAAATTTGTGAAAAAGCAATAAATATCTTTTCAGGATCAGCTAACATTTGGATGCCAGCTCCATCTGTAGCAACTTTAATACCAAATTCAGAAAGGACACCAACGTCTTGTGTGCTAATAAAAGCAAGACCTGCAAGGCCAACAAAGACAGCTCCATACAAACCTAGGACCATCCAAGTTATACCAATGAAGCGTGCTTTTGGTACATCTTTAGCAGAACGTAGCGCCATAAAACGAGTTAGTATATGTGGTTGACCAAAATAGCCTAGTCCCCATGCTAGAGATGAAATAATGCTCATTACACCAACACCTGCCACCATATTGATGTGACTAGGTGAGATATTACCTACAGCATCAATCGTAGCATCCCAACCACCAACGATAATAACTGCTCGGATTGGAACAACAATAAGTGCAATAAACATAAGAATACCCTGGATAAAGTCCGTCCAGCTTACTGCTAAGAATCCACCTAAGAATGTATAGGATACGATAACTAATGCGCCGATCCAAAGTGCTTGGTCATATGTTAAACCAAACGAAGCTTCGAATAATTTTGCACCACCAACCATACCGGATGAAGTATAAAAAGTGAAGAACAACAAAATAACGAGTGCAGAAATAACGCGTAATAAATGCGATGTATCGCGGAACCGGTTTTCTAGAAAATCCGGGATGGTAATGGAATTGCTTGATACTTCTGTATAGACACGTAAACGTTTAGCGATGAATTGCCAGTTTAAATAGGCACCTATTGCGAGCCCCACAGCAATCCATGCTTCTCCTAAACCTGAAGCGTAAATCGCACCTGGAAGTCCGAGTATTAACCAACTACTCATATCTGATGCACCCGCACTTATTGCTGCAACACCAGGACCTAGACTTCTTCCGCCAAGCACGTAATCGGATAAATCATTTGTTAATCGATAGGAGATAACACCTATAAGTAGCATACCGAGTAAATAAATGATAAATGTTATTAATGTAACTGTAGACATGATTTACTTTTCCCTCCTTTCTGTAAACATGGAAATAGCTGATAAAATAATTAATATTGGCATGGGTATAAATAACCAAAACCATGTAGCACCACTCAGTGCGAAATCTTCCATGAGATAGCCTCCTCTGCTTATTCATTTTGTTCGCAATGCGTTTTCTTGACACCAAATAAACAAAACATAAGTAACAGCATAACGTAAATTGAAAGAAGATTCAAATCATTGTGATATAATTCACATATTTATGTAGAAGTAAAGAAATTATTATATCAAATAGCTTTGAAATAACTTCCACTCCTTAAGTGGATTTTTAGTTATACATTCTTATGCATATTTTGATCGTTAAATAATATACTACTTATATGTTTTCAAATTCTGATTTATCAGTACAAAATTTGACGTTTATGTGTCGAAAACGTATAATTATTACTTGCGCTTCTTTTAATGTTCTTAGTTATTAAAAATAACAGACATAAAAAGGCGACACAATTGTATAGTAAGCAAGCGGATTGTTCTAGAACTTTACGTAATTATTTAACTGGAGATTTGGTAGATACTGAGCTTTAATAATTTGTTACTAATCATTAGTTGATTAATTTACATCGATTTGTCTACAATACATATAGAAAAAATTGTTGGCACTTGCTTCTAAAAACTAGGAGGAAAAGAGTGTATAAAAACGAAGGTAAAACAACGACGGATAAACCCGTATTAATTATTAGTGGAGGGTTATTGCTCTCATTTGTTGTATTAGCAATTATCGATTTAAGTATGGTAGAAAGCTGGATTAATACTTCATTTGCTTTTTCTGCTAAATATTTTGGCGCTTATTGGGAGCTATTGTTACTAGCAAATTTCGTAATTGGAATTATTTTAGCATTTACAAAGTATGGGAATGTGCGACTAGGTAAAAAGGATAAACCTGAAAATGGTTATTATCGTTGGATCGCAATGATACTTTGTACACTACTTGCTAGTGGAGGGGTATTTTGGGCTGCCGCAGAACCGATGATGCATTTTATCGCTAACCCACCATTATTTGATGATAATTCTTCAACTATGGCTGGCGTTTCACCTGCTTTAGCGCAGAGCTTCTTTCATTGGGGATTTCTTGCATGGGCTATCCTCGGAACATTGGCTACAATAGTTTTAATGTACTTACATTATCACAAAGGATATCCAATGAAGCCAAGAGGAATGCTATATCCACTTTTTGGTGAAAAAATATTCAAAAAAAATAGTATTATAGGTAGCGCTGCAGATATTATTTCAATTGTAGCTGTTGCTGCAGGGACTATGGGTCCAATCGGATTTCTTGGATTACAGTTAGGTTACGGTTTACATTCTTTATTTGATATTCCTAATACACTTACGACCAATATCATTGTAGTTAGTGTACTAATTGTTATCGCTGCAATTTCAGTTGCAACTGGAGTTGATAGAGGTATTCAATTCTTAAGTCGAATGAATGTTGGTTTAGTTGTATTGTTAGCGCTTTGTGTGCTGATGCTTGGACCAACACTTTTTATCATTAATATGTTTGTTTCAGCTGAAGGATTCCATATCCAAAATATGCTAACTATGGCTCTATATCAAGGTGATCAAGGTTGGTTAGGCGGATGGACGATATTCTTTTGGGGTTGGTTCCTGGGATATGGTCCAATGATGGCGATTTTTATTGCTAGAATATCACGAGGTAGAACAATTCGAGAATTAGTAATTGCTGTTTCTATAATCGCTCCACTAGTAACTAACTTTTGGTTTACAGTTGTTGGAGGAACAGGAATTAAAGCTGAATTAGATGTCCCTGGTTCAATTTCTGGACCACTTGCTGAAGGTGGAATGCCTGCAGTAGTAATGGCAATTATGGATTCATTGCCATTAGGGTTCTTTTTAGCAGTAGGATTCTTACTTGTTACATTAGTGTTTGTTTCTACAACAGTGGATTCAATATCCTATACAGTTGCAGTATCCTTAACTGGTACAGATCATCCAAGCAGACTTATTCGCGTATTCTGGGTGTTGATTTTTGGATTAATGTCAATTATGCTACTTGCGATTGGAGAGAATAGTGTATCTGCTATTCAAAACTCTATTGTTGTTACCGCAGTACCTGTATCAATTATTATGTTACCAACACTATGGGGTGCAGTACAGGTTGCACGTAAATTAGCTGTTGAACAGAATATTGTAATGGCTAGTAAAAGTAAAAAGTAAAATAGTTTATGTCTCACTCTCTAATTGTGCAAAGTTCAGTGCATATAATTAGAGAGTTTTTTTTATTCTGGCATAACTGTTCGAAAGACCGTCGATTGAAATCGCTAGAAAGTATGCTAAAGATCTTACATTTAATTCTTCTAGATAATTTGTATTTCTATGTCGGTTTATTTCCGGGGAAATAAGATAGTGTCATATCGTATGTGTTTATTTTGGTTTAGAAATTATGGCATAACCATAATTGGAAAAAACAGGTTGAGTTTTCACGTTTTATAGGTTACCATAACCCTGAATATAAATGTGTTTAGTGGGGTGAAGTAATGAAAGATTTTTCTAGATCAGATCGCGAAAAGATTGTAAGAGAAGAAATGCGAGCATTATCAGATCAGGGATTAATTGATGAGGAAGAATTCATACATATTATGGATGCTTATAAAAAACATCAAAACTACCAACTGCAGAAGACAGAGAAGAAAGAACGACTTATCCAGAAAGATATAGCGCCAAATATGAATCAGAAAAAAACAATTACAAAATCAGAGAAACAACCAAAAGAGAAACCTGCAAAAGTAGTAAAAGGAAAGGAAGAAGTGAGAGAACGAAATATTATTTGGTTGTTAATACTAGGTGTTATCTTTTTACTTATTAGTGGTTTAGTTGTAGCTACAAGTACATGGGCGCAAATGGGGCCATTATTAAAAGTACTCGTATTATCATGTGTTTCTGTATTTTTCTTAGCTTTGAGCGGGATTTCATCTAAGTTTTTAAAAATAGATAAAACAGCTTTTGCTTTTTTAACGTTAGGAAGTTTATTAATACCGATTGCAATTGTGGCAATTGGATACTTTAGTTTGTTTGGAGATTACTTGTCGTTAAGAGGGGAGGGAAGATTTTTATTAGGTGCAATGGGTACTCTAATTCCTTTACCATTATATGTGCGGAATGCTTGGAAACATCGTTCTAGATTATTTGTCTGGATTTCATATTTGTTTTTAACCTTTTCAGTAGGTTTTCTTATTGGATTTACTCCGGTATCTGTCGATGTTTTCTACCTATTGATAATGGTGTTCAACGCGTTACTTTTATACTTATATCACCATTATCGTAGGGCTCCTAAAGTAACGTTATTTGTAAAAGAACTGCCTAAGTATGCACAGTTGAATTTAATTGTGTCAACATTACTGATGTTAGTAATTTTTGAACAATCGCTTTTTTACAGTTTCAATATTCTATTAACCGCCACAATTTATATTGCAATGGTGTTTGTTTATAACACAAAAGAATATCAATTTGTATTCTCTGCATTATTTGCATATGGTGCTTATCAATTAACAGAATCCTCTTGGCTAGGTTCCATTGATTTAATTGTTTATGGATTGATTGGTGTATTTTATCTGGTTTTTGCACAAATCGTAAAAAGTGATGTATTTATATCACACATGTTTCGCTATACCAGCGCTGTAATTTCATTTTTTGCTTTTATTTATATTAGTTACCAAGGGATTGTTATAAGAACAAATGAGGACTCTTTGATTTTATTAGCTGCTTACTTGGTTATTACTTTTACCTATACCTATTTATCTTATATAACCAATCGAGTAATTTTCAGCTGGTTAGCGACAATTTTTCTATACACATTTGGTTTGCAACTTGGAGATATATTACTTGATTATTTGATAGGTATCAGAATGGATTTGTTTCTATTTTTTTATGCTATGCTGCTATTTATATTAATTGGTATAGGTGACCGAATTGTATTTTTGTTGCCGATAAAAAGAAGTGTTTTCTATTTGTCTGTTGCTGCAATGGTAGCTTCCATGATGTATGCAACTCTTTTTGGACCACTTATACAGGCTTCACTTATGTATACATTATTCGGTCTTAGTGCATTGTTTGTTGTTTCTAGCAAAAATAACATAGAAAGAGAAATAGCGAAGTGGACGAATGGAGTCAGTTGGTTGTTTGCTTTGTATTGCTTAAATCCAAAGATTGGAGAGCTGATTTCAGGATACACCGTCTATTTAGATCTTCCATTTCATATTGCGATTTCATCACTTATCCTACTGTTCGTTAGTTTAATTTGGCGAAGATACAAGAAAACTGGATTAGCTAAAGCTGCCTTTTATATAGGTCAAGGTAGTTATCTATTTGGATTATCGTCTCTTGTCGGTCTCTCTACGATTGATACGACCTTTATTCGGCCTGTCTTACTCTTAGTAGGTATTGGTGTATTTATCTGGTTAGTAAGACAGACAAAACTGGACGCATTATGGTTTCTTGTAGCAATCACTACTTTTTGCTTTTACGCTTCTTTACTAAGCACTTTTTCAATTCAAGATTTTGATTCTATTGTAATTTTTCTTTTGTTTGGCCCATTGGTCTTACTTGTCGTGGAAGGGTGGCAAGGAAAACGTCTTCCTGCATTAAAACCATACTTTTTTTGGATTGCACAGGTTATTCAATTGAATGTAATGTTAGTTATTTTGATTGATCAAGCTTTTTCGCAAATGATAAATCCACTATTCTTGTTTGTTCCGTTGGGTGTTTATATATATAGTATGTTAATGAAGAAAAAAGAATGGACGATCAAGCTATTTCTTTATGCAGCTTTGACTTTGGTTACATTTATTCTAATTACGACCGTTCCGTATTATAATTTATTTGAAAATGTCTCACAAGGTTACTATTGGTTTTGGTCTAGCATTCTATTCTTTGTAGGATGGTTCGTTGTAAATAAGACTTGGAAGGAAAGAATGGAATGGTATATTATTCCTTTTTCTAACTACGGTTTATATACGATTCTTAGCGTATACGAAGTTAATTCATTAGGAGGGGTTTTATCCGTTCTATCTTATGTACTTCTTAATGTTTACTTTTTACACAGGAGAAAGTGGTTTGTTGGTTTAGTGATTCCTTTAACATTATCGTTAGGCATTTGGGAACAACAACGCTATTTGTATCAAGATACTCAGTTGTTTTTAATTAGTTTGGCTAGTTTTTTTATTCTATTTATTGCAGGGAAAATCTTGTTTAAGAGCCTGTACCAATGGAATGAAGAAAGTCGCTATATTGATTGGTATTCTATTGTAGCTGTATTTTATCTTGGTTATTCTTTCACTTTTCTTCAAACATTTAATAGTGTTTGGATACAGATTATTCCATATGTGTTACTAACGATATGGCTATTTGCGCAAGTGAGAAGGTTTCAATATCACATAGCGCAGAAAGCTATTGTCACATTAGGTTTGGTTAGTTTTCTGCCAACTTATTATTCTATTATAGAGGAATATCTCTCTTTTATTTCGGAACTTTTTCATACGGAATTTAGGGTTTTACCTGTTCTTGTCTTAGCAATTATTTTGAGTCTGAAGACTTGGAAAAACTATAAAAACATAATGTCACCTATTCAATCGCTCTCTTTATTGTTAGTGACCGTCATTTTAGTAATGGATGCAATTTCGAGTAATACGATATGGGATGCTTTAATTGTCGGAGTTCTTTCCTTACTATCTTTAGTGATAGGAGCTCAATTTCAAATTAAATCTTACTTTTTTATTGGGTTTGGTACACTTCTCTTTAATGTGATCTATCAGACTAAACCATATTGGGGCAATATGCCTTGGTGGGCGTATCTATTACTTGCAGGTTTCCTATTAATTGGTATAGCAAGCTATAACGAGTGGCAAAAGCAAAGAAAAGAAGAGGGAAGGCTAGTAAAGAAAGTGAAAAAACTAGTCTCGAAATTCAAGGAATGGAATTAACGTCATCAAAAATAGAAATTTTTTATTAGTGAGAAAAACACGCGTCTATCATCTGAATAATGGATAGACGCGTGTTTTTTAATGATGATGTGGCGGTAAGCCTTTAGATGAGTTACTTATAGCAAATCCTTCTTGTGGAACAAAGAAATATTGAATCCAGACGCCATCTAAAAAGTCTTCTCTAGCATCTAGTAATACATCGATATCTTTATCCGTTTTAACAATTTCATCATGTTCTGTCGGTGTATCTAACATCACGTCATAGTGCGCATGATTTCCGTGCATCTCCGTTACATATACACGAACCATTTTTCCTTCTGCACCATCACTTTCCAACCAACCTCTAAGTATTTTTGCAGCATTGCGATTCATTTTACATTGCATGTTCGACACCTCATTTCTATATCTATTATTACCGTGTTAAAGAAAAAAATAAAGTGATTTGCATAAACCAACTATTTAATACAGTGAATTTTATGGGAAATATTTTGTTTGAAGTCAAATTATAGTTATAAAGTACCGCATAGGCTGCTTATTTATGATACAATCGAACTATATTATAAAAATGAACTTCTGCATTGAAAAGGCAAACTTATTGAAAAATAAGGACGCAAAGTAACAGGCCTAAGGGAAAACTATGGTGGCTGTGTTACCAAATGGGCAACGATAACTGGTAATTCTAAGGTTATTTCCATTGGGAATAGCCTTTTTATGTATGTTGTGACTATCTGGATCGGGGTGAAGTGCGATGTTTTCCTCTAAACGAAAAGCGATTTTATCCGCTTTTAGTATAGCTTTTAGTTATTATATTGTCTTGTTACTTTTACAGGATCATGATTGGCTACGTTCTTTTCTTACTATTAGTCTACAAGCTATACTCGGAATTATTGCTTTATTTTGGTTAAACAAAGCATATCGTATTACTACTGATAAACAAAGGTATTTTTGGCTGATTTTAAGTATCGGTCTATTTTTTCATACAGTTTCTAGTATTAATTGGTTGGTAGCTTTCCTAACACTGGATTCTATGAAGTATCCTGAAGCATCTTTTTTATTATGGTTACTAGCTTATATTTGTTTTCTAATTGGGTTACTTTATAAAATTAGGGTTATTAAAACAACTATTTCTACTACTCCCTATTTATTTACCGTAGTGGTTTTTATGACTTTTACAACTTCAGTCAGTGCGTATTATTTAATGAGTCCAATTCTAGTTGCTCAAGGAGAAGAGATATTTGGCACGGTGGTCACCTTACTTTACCTAATTTGCAGTATTAGTATTTTGTTTGCGATTTCAAATTTATATTTCCTATCACATAATTCTAAAGAAAAGGAGATCATGATCTTTATAATTGCTGGCTTCTTTTTTCAAGTAGTTGCTGATATATACTATACGTATTTAAATGTAATGGGAGGATATCAGATTGGAAGTCTTGTGGATGTTGTTTGGTTTTTCGCTTTATTAATGATTGGTGTCTCAGGGAAATTCGTGCATTCAAATACAACAGAGTTAGATTGGAAAGTCATTAATTACTTTAACAACAGAGAAAATGCCTTACCTTATATTAGTGCGATTACATTATTAATCCTCGTAACACAAAGTTATAATTGGGAACTTAATGCGTTAAGTATAGGATTAAGTGTTACCTTTTTCATGATTATTGGTCGCCAACTAGTAGTTATGCGAAAAAACAGTAAGTTAGTAAGTGAGTATAGAAACTTAGCTTATCATGATACATTAACAGGTTTGAAAAATAGAGCTTCCTTTATTGAAGATCTAGGAACGATGATGGAAAAGGCTAAAGAATCTAATAAACCGTTGGCGTTATTGTTAATGGATTTAGATCGCTTTAAGAGTATTAATGATACATTAGGACACCAAATTGGAGATCGTGTCTTACAAATAGCCTCAGACAGATTAAGAAAAGTATTAAGCAGTACGGCAGATGTTTATCGAGTTGGGGGAGACGAGTTTGTTGTTATTTTGCCAGGTCAGAATCAAAAGGATTGTAGCCATATTGCCGATAACTTGTTGTGTGTTTTTAACAAACCTTTTTTAATTGATTATCATGAAATTCCCATTGCACCCAGCATTGGAATTAGTATGTATCCAACCGATGGGTTAGACGGACTTAAATTATTTAAACATGCAGATGCAGCAATGTATGTTGCGAAGAGTAAGGGAAATAAATATCACTTTTTTAATCCAGAACTAAATGCACATATTACGCGCAAAATGACAATTGAGATTGAGTTAAAAAAAGCAATTGAATTAAATCAATTATCACTTTTGTATCAACCAAAAGTAAATATCCAATCAGGTGCGATAATTGGAATGGAAGCATTGTTAAGATGGAATCATCCAGTATTAGGTCAAGTCTCACCTGCTGAATTTATTCCCATAGCAGAGGAAACGGGACAAATATTTTCGATTGGTGAATGGGTCATGCGTAGAGCTTGTCAGCAGAATATAGATTGGCAAAAGAAAGGTTTTCAACCGTTATGTGTTTCCGTAAATATTTCTGTCCAACAGTTTGAACAAGAAAGCTTTGTTACGATAGTACGTGATGTTTTAATTGAAACAGGTCTTCCAGCAAACTATTTAGAATTGGAAATAACAGAAAGTATTATGCATAATATTGAATCGTCCATTGAGGTTTTAAACGGTTTAAAAGAACTTGGAATTGAAACTGCTATTGATGATTTTGGTACAGGTTATTCGTCATTACATATCCTAAAAGAGTTACCTATTAACACAATTAAAATAGATAAGTCCTTTATCGAGCATATAGAAAATGCAAAGGATCTTTCTATTGTAAAAACAATTATAGATATTGGAATAAACTTAAATTTAAATATAATTGCTGAGGGAATAGAAACACACCAGCAAGCTAAAGCTCTCTTAGAGTTACAATGTGGATATGGACAAGGTTATTTATATGCGAAACCGTCAGATGTTAATGCATTTGAAGAGATTCTTTTAAGTTCTTTTGCAACAGAAACCGTAGATTGAAAAATGCTAGTTAATGAAAGTAATCGTCACAGTCAATGATTGTGTCGGTTGCTTTTTTATTTTCTAGTCGTTTCAATCGGTAACATTTGTCCATTCTTGTACTATTCGTGATAAGAACCCGCTCACATTATAGATAATCGTATATATATATGGTGTAAGATAACTTAGCCAAAAGGGGGGAGAACATTGACAGATGGGGATATCCAAAACCAGTTGAATCAAATATCAAGTGACTTGATTCAAGTACATGTCTCTGATCTTTTTAAGAGACTAAATATTTCTAGAAATACAGAACTGTCAGATGATGAAAAAAGCAACCTTAAAAAGTCGGTTGAAGGACTTAAAGCACAAACAGAGGCTTTTTTAGCTGATCAACAAAATAGTGAAAAAACGATGACTGTACAGACAGAGGCATTAATTGAAAAATTGCAGCAAATCAAGCGCAATAAAGACAATTCTGAGTCCTAAAAAAAACAAGGAGGTATTTTTGTGAGTAGAACGAATAATCAATCAAGAGCGGTTAGTCAGTATGCAGACCAAATTTCTGACATTGAGCAGCAATCAAAAGAGGCAATTTTTATTTTGAACTCCACAGATGTAACGGTGGATACGACTGATACCCAGGTGGCTGTATCATTGCAAGCCGCCTTGCAAGTAGCGATCGTTATTGTAGTAAACATTTCAATAGCGAGTAGTTCAAGAGCACAAGAGGTAACAGAAGAACTTCTAGGATATTCTAGAATTGATCAATCTAACAGACAACTTATTGTAATTGACGGAAGTGAATCTGTTAACGTAACAACTACCGATACGGATGTTGCAGCATCCATCCAAGTGCTTTTACAGATTCTTTTAACACTTGTTGCACAGTTAGACATTCTTTAATAAAAAGAGAAGTTCTCCTTTCCATTAATTAATAATATCCTATTGGTCCCCCTGCTACTGAACCATAATAATTGGTTCAGTAGCATTTTATGTTTCTTTAATTAAAATGTACCTAATTTGCGAATAATTAATAGTGAAAATAAGGAATCTCACGGTTAACATCGATAAATTCAGACGAAAAAATCACAGGCTTAACGCAATCTAGAAATAAACAACACTTTCTTAATGATAAATTCCAATTGTGAGAGGTTCATAAGTTAACGTAGCAATTACCTTTCCATTACAACAATCATCAACTGCGACACAAGGCTCGCTCTAAAAATACACGACGCTTTCCGCAGGCACGTCTACGTCTTCAGCTAACTTCGTAAAGTAAAAAGCCCTCCAGCGCAGATAACTGTGGAGGGCTTGCTAATATTACTATTCTATTTCTGATAAGATAGTGCTGTTTTTCTTATGATCTTTGCAGCATCTACCATTGTTTGAAGTGCTTCTATTGTTTCAGTTTCATTCCTAGTCTTTAAACCACAATCGGGATTAATCCAAAACTGATTTGGTGAAATCGTTTGTAATGCTCGGTTAATATTTTGCTTAATTTCTTCTATACTTGGGACACGAGGACTATGAATATCATAAACACCAAGTCCAATTTCCTTGTTATAGGTATTATCTTCGAAAGTAGCAATCAAGTTCCCGTGACTTCTTGACGTTTCAATTGAAATTACGTCTGCATCAAGCCCATCAATCGCTTCAAAGATATCTTCAAAATTCGAATAACACATATGGGTATGAATTTGTGTATCCACTTCAACTGATGATGTAGCTAATCTAAATGCCGTAACCGCATCGTCTAAGTAGGCAGGCCATTTGTTTCGATCTAATGGTAGTCCTTCGCGTAATGCTGGTTCATCCACTTGAATAATTTTAATGTTACTTTCCTCTAATATTTCTATTTCTGCCTTTAATGCAATTGCAATTTGGTTTAGAACCGTCTTACGAGGTAAATCATCATGCACAAACGACCAATTATAAATAGTTGTTGGTCCAGTAAGCATGCCTTTTACCGGTTTTGTTGTTAAGGATTGGGCATATACAATCTCTTTTACTGTCATCGGTTTTGCAAAAGAGACATCACCGACAATTACTGGTGGTTTTACACAACGTGAGCCATAAGACTGGACCCAGCCAAACTTGGTAACAGTAAAGCCATTCAGCTTCTCACCAAAATATTCCACCATATCTGTTCGCTCAGGCTCTCCATGAACGAGAACATCAAGCCCAATCTGATCCTGTATTGTTATCCATTTCTTGATATAGTCACGAATATATTGTTCATACTCTCCTGTTGTTACATGTCCTTTTCGCCATTTTGTTCGTACTTTTTTCAATTCACTTGTTTGCGGTAAACTGCCTATTGTTGTTGTCGGTAACAAAGGTAATTGGAAATACTGCTTTTGTTTTTTTATTCGTTCTGAAAAGATTACTGTCCCATTTATATCGGTATCTGTTAAGTTTTCAAGCTTTTGATGCACTTCTTGATTTTTACCGAAACTTGCATCCTTCCATTGTTTAAGCGATTCAGTAGCATCTTTTAAATCTGATTGAACAAGATCTCGCCCCTTATCTAATGCTTTTGTAAGCGTAACAATCTCGGCTAATTTTTCATCTGCAAATGCTAACCCGCCATAGATAAAAGGATCAATCTCTTGCTCCAGTTTTTTTGTTACTGGAACATGTAGAAGGGAGGTAGACGGTTGAATAATTAACTTATTTGTTACAATTTGTTTTAACTGCTCTAACACATCTAAACGTTCTTCTAAATCAGCACGCCATATGTTACGACCATTTATAATGCCTGCTGCTAAGACTTTATCATGTGGAAATCCATGTTTTTGAATAAATGAAAGGGCATCACCATGAACAAAATCTAGGCCAATTCCTTGTACAGGGAAATCTACTACTTTTTTATAATCCACTACATTTTCAAAATACGTTTGTAACAGAATATTTATGTTAGGAACTGCTTTATTTATTGTGTCATACGCCTTTCTTGCAAAAGTTAAAATATGTGGAGATAAATTCGTACCGAAAATGGGTTCATCTACTTGTACCCAAGATACCCCAGCTTGCTCCAACTCTTTTAAAACTTGAATGTAAAGTGGTATGAATGTTTCTAGCAACTTTTCAAAATGTACATCATCTTGGATTTTTGCTAATTTCAAATACGTAATTGGGCCTAATAACACGGGTTTTCCATCAATACCAAATTCTTCTTTTGCCTCTTGATAGAAAGAAAGTGGATGATTTTCTGTCACACTTGGTTGGATATTTTCTAACTCTGGTACGATGTAATGATAATTCGTGTTAAACCACTTTGTCATTTCCGATGCAACTGCGTTTTTTGTTCCGCGTGCAACGGCAAAATAAGTGTCTAAGCCTACCTTGCCACCTTTATAATCAAAACGTTCTGGTATGACACCAAACATAACAGAAGTATCTAATACATGATCATATAAAGAAAAGTCACCAACTGGAATAAGATCAATGCCTTTCTCTTGTTGCTTTTTAAGGTTATTTAGTCTTATCACTTTCGTTATTAAAAGTAATTCTGTTTCTTGAATTTTCCCTTCCCAAAATTGCTCGAGTGCTTGTTTCCATTCTCTTTTTTCACCGATTCGTGGATAACCTAGATTGGAACTAATTATTTTTGTCATGTATAAACCTCCATTAAAATAGTCTTATAAAATTATTTCTTGCGCATTTTCAACCTTTTGTTTGATATAACTGGAAAGTTTAACTGTGATGTCATAGCGCATAAATGGTGTTACTAAATAGATGCCATTAAAATGTTCAAAAGCAACATCGATTAATTCTTTTGCTACTGACATACCTTCTTGTTCTGCCAGTATTCTATTATCACCTGTCGCCTTCATTCGTTGACGGACGTCATCTGTTAGTTTCATACCTGGTACTTCATGATGTAGGAATTCTGCATTTCGTGAGGATGTGAGTGGCATAATACCAATATAGATTGGTTGTTTAATATGTTTAGTTGCTTGTTTTAGCGACTCAATTTGTTCGGGTTGATAAATTGGTTGGGTCAAAAAATAATCTGCTCCACAATCAATTTTTTTCTCTAGCCTACGTACTGCTTTATCAAGGTGATGAACATTGGGGTTAAAAGCTGCTGCGATACGAAAGGATGTTTTTTCTTTTAATGACTTACCTGAAAATGAGATACCTTCATTACATTGTTTGATTAGCTTAATCAATTCAAAAGATGTAGCGTCAAATACCGACGATGCACCTGGAAAACCGCCTATCTTAGTAGGATCACCAGTAATAGCTAAAATTTCATGGATACCAAGTGTGTGTAATCCCATTAAATGAGACTGTAGTCCGATTAAATTACGGTCACGACAAGTTAAGTGAAGAAGAGGCGTGATGGCTATTCTTTGTTGTTTCATTAGTGTGGCCATTGCTAGATTGCTAATTCGTGGTGTGGCTAAAGAATTATCAGCAAGTGTAATGGCGTCAACACCAATGTCTTTTAATGCTTGCACACCTTTTAGATATTCTTTCGTTTGTAAATTCCTTGGTGGATCTAATTCAACAATAATAGAATGTCTCTGTGTCACAATTTGAGCTAGATCTAACTTTTTTCGAGCAGCAGGCTCCTGTACTTCTATTATTGGAGGGTGCTTAACGTCCGTCTTTTCCAATAAGGGAGTGAAACCTTCGACACCTTTTTTAAGGGCTACAATATGTTCAGGAGTGGTACCACAACAACCACCAAATAACCGCACACCTTGATTACGAAATTCTCTAGCACATTGTTCAAAATAGTCTGGGTTATTGTTATAGATTAACTTTCCATCACTGTATGCTGGTAAACTCGCATTAGGATAAGCGGAAAGGTAAGCTGTCTTCGGTAAGGCCACTGTTTTTAAAGATTCAATCATGTAGTGTGGACCTAATCGGCAATTGACGCCAACGATATCTGCACCAGCATCGTCCAATTGTGTTAATGCATCATTTAAAGGTGTACCATTCTCTAATAATCCAATTTCATGCATCGAAATATTTGTAATAATCGGTAGATTAGTTGCTTCTCTAGCAATTGCTAACACGGTTGTTAATTCTTCTAGGCTATAATACGTTTCTAAAAGGAGCCCGTCTACACCTTCTAATAAGAGACAATAAAGTTGTTCGCGAAAAATTCGCTTGATTTCCTCTATAGTGCCAAGATTTTTTTGACTTCCACGAATACCACCGATTGTTCCAACAACAAATGTATCCTTATTTGCTGCTCGTTTAGCTATTTTTACTGCTTGCGTGTTGATTTCTTTTACCTTATCCTCCAAGCCATAACGTGCCAATTTAATATAATTTGCACTGTACGTATTTGTTTGAATAACATTAGCCCCTGCTTCTACATACGCCCTATGTGTATGGAAAATTTCTTCAGGATGGGTTACATTTAATTCTTCAAAACAACGATCAACACCATGTGAGTAAAGCAAGGTACCCATAGCACCATCAGCAATTAGAATCTTTTCCTTCAGTGTGGTTAATAAATCCA
Source organism: Paraliobacillus sp. X-1268 (assembly GCF_003426095.1). Classification (NCBI taxonomy): domain Bacteria; kingdom Bacillati; phylum Bacillota; class Bacilli; order Caryophanales; family Bacillaceae; genus Paraliobacillus; species Paraliobacillus sp. X-1268. The sequence continues at coordinate 13,121 of NZ_QJSK01000004.1, read as the reverse complement.
ATCGATCAAACCCCCTTGTTTTTACTTTATCCAGTTGCAACTAACTAGATTGAATTTTTACTTTATACGCAACAAAAAACCCCCCTTCCATTAAGAAGAGGGGCAGTATTATAGTGGTTTATATAACGACAGCCTAACTCTTCTCATCTTTCAAACATACGTTTGACGGAATTGGCACAGTACTTTTATATAAAAGTAAGCTGCCGAGGTATCATAGGGCCGTTCCCTCCACCTCTCTTGATAAGAAGACTAACTATTTAGTTTTATGTTCCCTGTTATAGTAAGTTACATTCTAAATAATGTCAACTACTATAATGTAAAAATTCAAATAATTTATTAACTAACTAATATTGTTTATTTTTTTAAAATTATAGAATTTGGAAAGGAAAGCCACTTCAAGAATACTTACTTTTAATTTCCTTCTAGTATTTCCATTGTTTTATCTAATATTTCTTCATCTTTTAAGCGGAACTTGAATTCAACTCGGCGTGAAGCATCTGGACTGTAGTCACCATTTTCATCGGTGCGACCGTCTGAGAATGATTTACCATTTACCGTTAATTTTTCCTGCAAGTGATCTTGAATGTTTTTATATGGGAATTCATCTCCTAGTATATATTCTGCTACACTATATGCTCTTTCTTGTGATAGCTGTAGATTATATAAATAGCCATCTGTTCGATCTGCATGACCTTCAATAATAATTTCTGAGATATATTCTTCATAGCCACTTGCTAATAAGACGTCTAAATATTTTGGAACAAACTCATCTAAAAATTGAAAGGAGTCATCCTTTAATTCTGCACCATCATACTCAAATAAAATTTCTGTGTCAAAGATAATTGCGCCTGTTTTCTCATCTACCTCGATGCCTAAAGTAGAATCTTGAAATTCTGCATTTAAGTCCTTTACAAGATCTGAGCGTACTCCCATAATTTGATCAATTGTTTCTTTCATTTCTTCAATTTGAATGGACTTAATAACCATCATTGAAATAAAGATTAATACAAAACACAGTAAGATCGATGTTAATAAATCAGTGAAAGATGGCCAAAAATGATTCTCTTCCTGCTCGTCCTTAAACAACCGTTGATATTTATTAATCATGTTGATTTAGACCACCCGTACGCCTTGTATTAAGGCTTGTTGTTTCCTGGCTGAAGGTCTGTAAATGCTGGTTTAATTTATCAATTTGTTGGAGAAGTTCCGTAAATGTTTGTTGTGTATAACGATTATTACTTTGTTGAATGTCTTCGTTAATCGTCCGAATTTCCTTAAATTCTCTTTTTAGATCCTGATTTGTTCCCTGTGCATATTCACTAATATTTCGAGCAACCTTATCTAACTTTTCACCAAGTGTTCCTTCTAAAGTAGTCACATAGTTAGCAAGCGTATCTTTTAATACACCAACATTTGCTTCGAGTTGATTTTCTCTTTGAATGAATGTGCTATTCATTTGTGAAATAGTGGTATTTATATCTGTAATAAGCTGCTTGTTCTTCATTCCAATTTGTTCATAGGTGTTTGTGGCTTCACGTACGTGCTTTTCAAATGAAACAGAATCTGCATTGTGTGCTTTGAGATGATTATTAAAATCTCGATTAAATTGTTTTAATTCATCAAAGCGATCAGATAGAAGGTGTTTATATTCTGTTTGTGCTTGGTTAATGGTTTCTAGTACATCTGGTAATTGAACTAGTGATCCTTCTAAGCTATTAAAACCGTTAGAGAGTTCGCTTAAGTATGTTGTAATTCCGGCTAGTTTCGCTCCTAGGTCTTTGCCGAATATTTGTTTAAATTCTTTATTTTGTTCTTCCATATGACGCACTAAACGCTGACTTTCTTTACTTATTGTTTGTTGGCCATCTAAGATAGAAGAGGTGAATGTTTTTAAATCAACCACGGTATCTTCAAAATGAGTTAAGGTATCTATTTGTGTTGTCGAGACTTCTTCGATTTTTTGATACGTATGTTCAAATGTACTTGCCATTTGTTCATTTCTTTGATCAATTTTCTTAAAATAAGAGAAGAGTTGATCGAAATTTTTGTTTAGTTTTTTAGATGCATCATCAAAGCCGTTTGTTACCTTATTCATACTAGTAAATAGAAGTTGAAAGTCATGTAGATTAGTAGATAATCCTTCATTAAATGTAGCTAAATCTTTTGCGGCTTGTTGTAAGCCAGAAGTATAGTCTTTAAAACCATCAAAAGAACTTTCAATACTTTGTAAGGATTTTTGGTTTGTCTTTTGAAGCATGAGAATGGAGTTATTAATACTTTCCGAAACTTCAATTAGTTTACTTATTCCGTTCTGTTCGTTTTCAGTTAAATTTGTTTCAACTTTTAACATAATATCAGTTAGGAGAAATTCTGTATTCAGCGCTTTGATCATTACCGTCATAATTAATGAAAGCCCCATACCGGCAATACTTGTGTAAAATGCTACATCAATTCCTGATAAAACACTTGCGACATCTTCAACAAGCTGATTTCCACCTGAATTAATATTTCCTAATGACATGGTTAAGCCAATAAATGTTCCTAATATCCCGATTAAAATAAAAATAGATACGGTCATTTGAATCATTTTAATGAGACTGACAATAGGTATACCATAGACACGCCAACTAGAAAATTTCTCTTGAACGAATGTTTCTATTTTGACAGGTTCGGTTTGCTGTTTAAGGTCAAACTGTTCCTTGAAGGTACGCAAAGGGTTAATGTCCATGCGGTTTGTTTCTTGTAAGTAAGAACGTATTTTCTTTAGTTTACTGAACAAGGAAACATGAACAAAGAAGGTAACAATAAACGTAACAAATAAAATGATGAAGATTAGCTCAATCATTTGATTTGAAAGAATAGCTTGTGCTTTTTGCTCACTTGTAAAAAGTTGTAGAATTGCTTCTATCATTCGATTTCCTCCTAGATGGACAACATTAATGTCTCTATTCCATAAGTATTCAAAGCATGTCCAAATCATGAACTTTTCTTAGTAAATTAATAGTAAATACATAAATTTGCTGGTTTTCCACATTCTAAAAAGATTCTATTTTTAGAAAGGTGTGCAAAGCATATCGATACGAGTTGGATGTCCATTATCCCTTTTTTGATTGTGATTCCTGTTGCCATGTTTACACGACAAGTACTTCCAGGTTTAGTGTTGGGACTACTTGTTGGATCCTACATCATTTCACCCTCACTTATTGGTGGCATGCAAGAGATGCTAACCTATGTGATACAAGCACTTATTGATGAAAGTAATATTAAAATTATTGTCTTCCTTTATGTTTTTTCTGGACTTATTGGGATGATCAAAATGACAGGTGGAATCAAAGGATTTGTTGAGAAATCGGCAGAAATAATTACCTCCAAAAAGCAAGCCTTATTTCTTACTTATGTCTCTACAATTGGAACATTTAGCGCACCGACCTTTCGTTTTGTAACGATAGCGCCAATTATGAAGGCGATATTAAAAAAGGTGAAAATGTCAACGAAAGAGCTAGGATTTGTAATTGAAACAACAGCAACACCTGTTATCGTCTTGATTCCAGTTGCAACTGCATTTGTTGGTTATATGGTATCTGTCATTCAAATTTCTACGGAAACCATGGGGACTACTATTGATCCTTATACACTTTTTATTCAGAGTATTCCATTTAACTTTTTTGCTATTGTAATTATTTTACTCGGCATCTATTTGAGTTTTTTTCATCATTCACATACGGATGCACCACTGGAAATGGATGAGGGAAAAGAAGACGACTGGCATGACTGTCATCCAGCGGTGCATAAGGATTTACCAAGTAAGCCACTAAACTTACTCATTCCTGTTTTATTAGTAATTGTACTCACGTTATTTTTGACCTGGTGGGATGGACGTGGTGCCGGTCAGTCATTATTTGAGGCCTTTATTCGTGCTGATGTATTACAGGCAATGGTAGTTGCCTTATTAATTACGATTTTTGTCTCGATTATTTTATATGCGATTCAACGTTTTAAATTAAGTGACTTAGTTAACAGCTTTATTGTTGGTGGGAATGATCTTATGTCTGTAATTGTTCTATTGTCGATTGTCTGGGGATTGTCATCTGTGACGAGTGATTTAGGATTTTCAGAATTCGTTACAGCACATACGGATTGGATCCCTCAGATGTTTGTCACACCACTTATGTTTGTTTTTGGCGCTACTATTTCTTATTTTATTGGTTCCGCCTGGGGGACGTGGGGAATTTTAATGCCTTTAGGTGTATCGCTTGCTTTATCTGCAGATGTATCCTTGCCATTAATGATCGGAGCAGTTTTCGCAAGTGGTTCGTTTGGCGCGTTTGCATCGCCTCTTAGTGATGACACAAATACATTAGCAAATATTCTAGATATATCTACTATGGACTATGCACGATTCAAGCTGAAACCAGCATTGATCGCAGCTGCAATAACTACGATTCTATATACTGGTGTGACTTTTATTCTTTAAAAAGGAGGAGAAAGTCTAGTTTGATCACAAACCAAAAACGCAAGGGCCACTGAGTAGCTCTTGCGTTAATTTTAACTAATTGGCGTGATCCGCTCAATATGTGATGCGTATCATTTGTAATTGAGCTTAAAAGTATGGTGGGAGAGGGATTATTTGCTAACGTATCGCCAAACGACCAACATTGCTAATACCGTAATGAACAAGTATAAACTAGCAAAAGATAGGGCGGCAACAATAAAAATAGTCCAGTTTAATGTATATAATACGACAAACAATAGGATACTTGCTAAATTCCCGATCAATAAGGCGCAACCGGTCCATAGAAGAATCTCTTTCATGTAGAGAGTAAAGATGTCTTTCTGTTGCCAACCGATAGATAACAATTGTTTTATTTCTTGTTTACGAATTTTAAATAACGACATTAACGCTTCAATTAGTGTAATAAATGCTAGGATATATGCAGAGGCTACCAAGATAAGGTGCCAATGATTAACTTGAACGTTAATATATTGACCAAGAACGGTTGCATTTGTTTGCTTAACTGTTTCATTGATTGCAAGATAGACAAAAGTTGCTAACGTACTAACGATTGCTAGCTGGATAAATGTTGAGACAATATAGTTCCAATAATAGTATATGTTTCTACTAACTAATGATCTTCGCTTGGTAGACTGCTCTTTTTTTATCGAAATGTTTTTTGGCTTCGATGGTTGGAGCATTTTCGGTATTGCTTTCCGAACAAAGAACCAAACAAAGACGGTAGTCGTTATAACAGCTATAAGCTGATATAGGTATATGGCCGTGGTCAATCCGCCCAATTGCGATAACCCAATTAACAATGGGATAGCCAATATAGCTGCTCCAGCTAAAATATATAAAACTTCTCTGCTCCACAACGCTTGAATATGGTGATTAGTCCAGCCAAGTTGCGATAATAGCAGTGTGTCATTTTCTTTAGTAATCCGCCAGAAGGTAAAACGATTAAGAATGTAGGCACATCCAACGAAAACAAAAAGGACGGATAAGACAACGTTCGTAATACGCCATTCACTAACAATTGTTCCTGCTGCTCCAAGTGTTGTCCAAGATTCTTCCACAAGCCCAATCCCTTCTACGTCAACCTCTACTTGTTGCGGAGAAGCCCCTGCTACAATCGTAACATTTAGGTTCATAGTACGAAGCTCCTGGGCAATTGCTTCGATCTTTTCTGCCGCTTCGTCTGTATATTGATCGATACCAGCTACTTTTACGCGAATAGCATCAATAGCTTCCTCCCCTTTTACGGTAACTGCTGCTTCCATATTGGTAAGTCCTTTAGCAGAGGGAGTAACGAAACTTCCAGGTGTCATGGTTGGTTCTAATTCTATTGAATCTTTTTTATCCTCTCCGATATATCTAGCTGGTTCAAATTGATAAATACCCAACGGACTTGCGGCTAGTTGCGCATTTTTTTCTCCCATCACTACTGTGTCAACGGGATCTGGAATGAATGCAATGTCTTCAGGGGTTAATGCATCATCATTAAATACCTCCACCATCGTATTTCCATGCCTTATTAAATCCCGATAGATAGGAACCCCATTTTTAACGTCTAATATATTAACGGATAATTTCCCGTCGGTTAGCTGGTATGGCGTTTTGCTAGCTTGATAATATGTGCTAGCTGCACTCATACCTTGAGAAATAGAATATCCCAGATCAAAAAGTTCAGGATGATTTTCAATGGTATCTAATTCGCCATCTTCTGTAAGGTATATTCCTTGCTTATTTTGATCAAATGCATTGATCAGCGAGGATAAATTGAGATTGTAGTCTTTGTTTTCAATTGTATCTTGTGTGGACAAGATTTCTATCAGATTATTGTACTCTGGCGTGTCTTTTTGTTGAAAAAAACTAGTTGGTAAAGTTGGATCTTCCGTTTCACTAGCATCAACTAAACCTAATTGATCCCTGAATTGAAGAATATCATCAGGTGATAAACCAAGCTTAGCTACAGATAAGTTTGTTGATAAAGAAGTAGCTGCATCTACCACTTCAATGATAGGAAGAAGTGTTGCATTTGGATAATCGGCAGTATACCACGATCCAGTACCGTTTAAGCTAGAGTCAGGTGCAATGCTTGCGAAAGAAGTGTTAGTTAACTTCTCCTCTTCAGTCGGATCTATACCAACAACCAAATGATAGGTAATGGGTAGAGGAAAAGCAGGGACTTCGTCACAGTTATTTCGTAAATTATCATGATTGATAATGTTTTCATAAGTAAACATTTCTGTCTCATATTTTAACAAAGCACACATATAAGTGGGTTCAATAGGATAACTCGTAACCCCATCGGTAGTTGCGAATTCCAAAGTGTAACGCATGTAATCCGCATCAGGTGGATAGACGCCGAAAGTGGATTCAACCCCAGTAAAGTAGCCGAGTGAGGCTACTGGAGCCGCAATTTCAATATCTTCACGGTTCTTAATCGTTTCCCATGTAGCGATAGAAATGCCACCATTGCCAAAACCGATGTAGTTTTCTGGGACGATTCCTAGTTCTTTCTCCAATGGATCCGCTGAATCCATTGGACGAACAAGTAAATCATAGCTACCTCTAGCATAGAAAGTGATATCAGATTCCACTTGTTGATGTGCACCTTGAAGGGAATTCAAGGCAAGAGGAACGGTTATGAAAATGAGTAATAGTGCAAGAAAAAAGAGGAAATGTTTCCATTTATTACGATTTAGTTGAAGGAAAGCTAGACGGTGCATATGATTCACTCCTAATAGTTAATAGTGAAAATTATAAGCGCGTTTCTTGAGCTGATTTTACTATTTTAAGAAAGGGTGATCTAATGACTTAGATCACCCTTATTATTTAATTACTTAAACGTTTGTGTACTGTTGCAGATCCAGTTCCTACCGTTGCTCCTGAAGTTAGGTCATATACAGCTATTTTAGGGTAATAAAGTTTTGAAACACTGCTACTGCTGTATTCGTACTTATGTGTCATACTTGATGAATTAGTTCGAGAGTTAGCCGTTCTGTATCCAGTTCCGTCACCAGGGTTAAATGATACTTGCTTTGCGTAAGAACTGGAAGTCCAAGCAAATGTCCAATTTGCGTAAGCATCAGTCCCGTAAATTGTTTGGTTTGATGGACTAATACTCGCTGCTGCATCTACTCCTACTCCTCCTGCAAAACCTGCTATTAAAAAAAGAGTGAATGCGCTGGTAATTATTTTTTTAATCATAATATTCACCTCCTTTCATTTTTATTCTTTTTCCATAATTAGTTAAACTAGTTGACCATCACGAATAAATAGTTCTCTGGTACCGCGCTTGGCAACTTCTTGGTCATGTGTCACAAGAATGATGGTTATGCCTTTTATTCTGAGTTCCTCGATAATTTCCATCACATTGTTACGATTATCTGCATCTAAATTTCCAGTTGGTTCATCACATAATAAAATATCAGGTTGATGAAGCATAGCTCTAGCTATTGCAACCCGCTGCTTTTCACCACCAGAAAGTAAAGCAGGAAACGATTTTTCGCGATGACTAATTTGTAGTTCTTTTAATAATGCACGTGCTTTTATTTCAATAGTATCCTTTGAATCATAGGGCCATTGGGGTAACATGACATTTTCTAAGACGGTGAATTGATCAAATAACCGATAGTCTTGAAAAATATAACCGATTTTTGTTCTTCGGAATGTTTGTAATTCACTAGCTTTTAACTCGTGAATGGCTTGTCCATCAATATGAATTTCTCCACTAGTAAGCGGAAGCATTCCACCAATGACATTGAGCAATGTTGTTTTCCCAGAGCCAGATGGACCCAATATGGCTAGGCATTCCTTGTCTTCTATTGTTAAAGAAATGTTTTTTAATGCTTCCACTTTTTCTACTCCGTCAAATGTAATAGAAGTATTATGCAGTTTGATAGTCATATGAGTCATCCTTTGCTAATAAATTGAATTTATTTACTTAATTACTAATAATAGTAATATATTTAACAATTATTAGCAATATATATTTCTAATTAATTTAGATATTAAAGAATCAGAGATTCATACCCGCATCACTTTTGTGCTTTAGAACGGTTTAGTTTAATCACAAATAGTGAAAAATAACGATCACAAATCCAAAAAAACGCAAGTGCCACTGAGTAGCTCTTGCGTTAATTTTAACTAATTGGGATATCCATATGTGCTTTGGACGCTTTGGTTGTCATTCCAATTTGATGTAGTTACTACCATCTTTATCAATATCTGAGTAGGAGCAGACCATATTTCTACCGCTATTTTTTGCCTTGTATAATGCAGCATCTGCGTTTCTATACAAGTCATCCACATCACCTGTGTTAACAAGATACGTTGCGACACCAATTGATACGGTAATGTTAATATGTAAGGTGTCATTATTTATTGAAAAGGTATATTCCGAAACATTTTTTCTGATTTTTTCAGCTATTTGCGAGACACTTACATGTGAAAGATCCGTAACTAGAACGGTAAATTCTTCACCACCATTTCTTGATACAGTATCAACTGAACGACAACTATCTTTAATGAGTGTGGCGACATGTTTAAGAATTAGATCACCTTGGGGATGTCCATAGGTGTCATTTACCTGCTTGAAGTGATCAATATCAATAACTAAAATAGATAAATTTTCTTGCTTTTTAACTATTCTTTGTTTCGCTCCATTAAATGCACGGTCAAAACTTCTTACATTATTCAGTCCAGTTAATGGGTCTATGAATGCGTTCATTTCATACTCTTTAAATAACCTATTTGATTGGAGTAAGTGATTATTCATTGAGATAGCAAGTATGCCAGCTGTAATTGTTATTAGCCAATACGCAACATTAATCGTAAGATAAACTTTAAAATCAGCAATTAGAGCATATGTTATAAACGAAAATACGGTATTACTAAGAACAAGCATCGTGATAATAGACAACCACCTGTTTTTCATTCTACTAGCAAAAAATAAAAAGATTAGTGCTGAAAAGATCACTAAGAGTAAATTTGATAGGGAAGATAGATTAACACCTATTAGAAATCGGAAAAAGATGATGCTAGCTCCTGTAATAGTTGTCGCAATCCAACCACCATATAGCGCAACAAGCATTAATGGAATTACTCTTAAGTCGATTATCGTATTACCATCGACTTGGATACTAAAGTGCATTAATACAATACCTAATAGCCCACCTGCAATACCAAGTAGAATGCCTCTATGACTAAATAAATGACTGTTTCGTGTTGAAGTTGTTACAAATTTTGAACGATAGATTTGATGATATAGAAATATAAATGAAATTAAGACTGTAAGATTTAAGAAGAATTCTTCAATAAACATTATCACGTTGAAAACGATCCTTTCAGTAATTGCAAGGCTATTTTAAAGAACATAAGAAGTATATTCTAATATATCCCGATCATTTTTGCTATAAAATAATTAGTTTTAAGCGTATGAAAATTCTGCTTTATATTAATCCATTGAAAAAACTAGGAACGGGTATTTCTTTTCTAACTTGGATTGTAAATGATATAATAAAGAGATAACTATGGAGTAAGGTGGGTGGTTTGCCACATCCTTAATATAGAAGTAGAAGAATCACAAGATTATGAAAGGGTTGGTGCATCATGTCCACAGACAAATTAGATCTATCTAGCTTCGAAAAAAAAATGGAAGTAAGAAATATTAGAAAAGATGATTTTGAACAAATTATTCAGATGCAAGCTGTATGTTTTCCAAATATGGATCCTTGGGAAATTGAGCATTTAGAAAGTCATCATGCTATCTTTCCAGAAGGACAAATATGTGTAGAGTATGATGGAAAGTTAATTGGAAGTAGTTCTAGTCTTATCATTAACTTTGATGAGTACGATGATAAACATACATGGGATGACATTACAGATGAAGGATATATTACAAACCATGACCCAGAAGGATATAACCTTTATGGTATTGAGGTAATGGTTGATCCGGCATTTAGAGGGATGAAAATCGGCAAAAGAATGTATGAAGCGCGTAAAGAATTAGCGCGTGAACTGAATTTGAAAAGTATTATCATTGGTGGAAGAATTCCTAATTATCATAAATATGAACATGAATTAACACCACGGGAATATGTAGAAGAAGTAATGAGCAAAAATATTCACGATCCCGTGCTAACATTTCAGAACATGAATGGTTTTACCGTTATGCGGATAAATCCTGGCTACATGCCAGATGATAAACAATCAGCAAAATATGCTACATTAATGGAATGGAATAATGTTGATTATCATGCAAAAACAAAACGACATTTTAAAACAGCTTACCCTGTCCGAATTACTGTTATCCAATATATGATGAAGAATATAGAATCGTTTGAAGAGTTTGCTACACAAGTTGAATATTATGTAGATGTGGCCTATGATTTCGGTTCCGATTTCGCTGTATTTCCAGAAATCTTTACGACGCAGCTAATGTCATTTTTAGAAGAGAAGGTTCCTTCTAAATCAGTTAGAAAACTAGCTGAATATACAGAAGATTACATTGAACTTTTTACAAATCTAGCTGTTAAATATAACGTGAATATTATAGGTGGTTCCCATTTTGTTGAAGAAGATGACCATATTTATAATATTGCCTATTTGTTCCGTCGTGATGGTACGATTGAGAAACAATATAAGATTCACGTAACACCAAATGAGAAAAAATGGTGGGGAATCAAGCCAGGAGATGTTGTAAAAGTATTTGATACAGACTGTGGTAAAATTGCCATTCAAATCTGTTATGATATTCAATTCCCAGAGCTTTCTCGTTATGCAGTAGATCAAGGTGCAAATATTATCTTTGTCCCGTTTTGTACAGATGATCGGCAAGGATATCTACGTGTACGCTATTGTGCACAAGCCCGTGCTGTTGAAAATCAAGTGTATACCGTTATTGCAGGTACAGTTGGTAACTTAACACAGGTAGAAAATATGGATATCCAGTATGCACAATCCGGGATTTTTACTCCATCTGATTTTGAATTTGCACGGGATGGAATTATTGGAGAATGTCACCCTAATATCGAAACAGTAGTAGTCGGTGATGTCGACTTAGAAATCTTGCGTAGACAACGTAAATCAGGAACAGTTCGTCAATTACGAGATCGTAGAAAAGATTTATTCGAAATTAATTACAAAAACATTGAAACAGAAGTGAAACATTTAAAATAAGTTTTTATGAGAAAGTCCGCCATTAGCAAAAGCTACTAGCGGGCTTTTTTTAACAAGCTTAGGAAATGTGGTTCGCCTTTCATAAGCATCATTGCGCTCCATCTTGCGAACTTGAGAGAAACTCTGTGGTAAGTTTAGAGTGGTCCTTTTCTATCTTTCCAAGAAAAGAGTTGGTCTAGCGCTGCAGAAAAACACTCGCTTTCCGTGGGGAACGCTTCAGCCTCCTCGTGAGCAAATGTTTTCGATGGGCCGAGTAATCGCAGGTCCAAAAAACGCTCACTGTGGGGTCTTCAGAATGTTCCTTTCCCACAGGACTCTGAAAAAACTTCTATGAATTTACAACGCACGCAGAAAATCGCTTTTTATTTTCAAGGATCTCGTATTTTTCTGCAGCTTAGTGTAGTTTTCTGTTCCGAAGAGACGTTAATGCAACACTTTACTGAAAAAGATAAGTACACAGTTACTTGATAAGCGGTTTATGACTTTTTTTCGGAATAAATAATCTGCTGGATCATAATTTGTATTGTTATTGTTGGTCTAATCCCCTTAATGCATATTTCCAACTAGCGGTGAAAATACACTACGACTCCTGCGGGAACAGCACGAGTCTGAAGATCCACTAAGTAAAGCGTCTTTTGCTTTACTTAGTTAGCTGAAGCCGTGCCCCATAGCCGTCAAGCTAAGGATAAACTATAGAAAAAACAAACATTACGCAACTAACTTCTAACATAAAGTTGAATTATTTTCCAATTAGATGTATGCGTAATAATAAGCCACTTTACTATTTTAAAAAAATGTATACCGTAAGCCTATACTGCTTGGAAGGTTTGTTCATACGTAAGATATAGAATGTCAAAAGGACTCTTATGTTGATAACGATGATCTTTCCTTCCATGCCTGTAGACATTTTGATAGATGTTCTTTATCAATGTAATAAAGGAAGTGCTATGATACAACGCTTGGCCTTGATCCTCTTCAATGGCGCTTTTCACATGGTCGATACATTTGAACTCACTGCCTTCGATCTGATGCTTCTGATAGAGGTAATAACGACATTGAAAAGCAATCATAGATGATAGAAGAATATGAATTAGCGTACCATATAAATGGCACGAAAATCGTTCAGGATTCATTGCGCGCACCTTGTCGATATGAAATAATGATTTCCATGTTTTAAATAGAATTTCCACTTGCCAACGTAAGGAATAGATTGGGTATAACCCTTGCATATCTACTTGATCCGATGTTATATTGGTGGCAAGGATTTGGATTTGATTTTTTTTGGTGGCGGATTGGGTGTGACCCCCTTTCCGCCTTCTCTTTTGTAAATACCCCTCTCTTTTCTTTTTTTGTTCCTCGGTTAATTGTTGCACGACCAGACGTGTTTGGAGTGTGTTTTTCCCTTTCTTTCCGATTTGAATGTGCCCATAATCTATCGCTT
>NZ_QJSK01000049.1:0-736 GCF_003426095.1 Paraliobacillus sp. X-1268 | reverse complement strand
CTTCTCTTTTGTAAATACCCCTCTCTTTTCTTTTTTTGTTCCTCGGTTAATTGTTGCACGACCAGACGTGTTTGGAGTGTGTTTTTCCCTTTCTTTCCGATTTGAATGTGCCCATAATCTATCGCTTCTCCATGTTCCAATTTTTTTGCATCTTCTTCTGGTTTGATTTGCATCATCTTCCCTTTTTTATCCCATGTCCAAAACGTCATATTGGCAGGGACACGTGAGATATAAAAGCCACCTGCACGATCTATTTTCTTCAAGTGTTCCCCAGAAAAGTAACCCAAATCGCGCAAGATAAGATCTCCTGGTTCAATTGTGTCTGCCAATTCCCGTGCTGCATGTTGGTCGCTTTTTGTTTGGTCATAAAGGAATGTATGCAGAAATTTCCCTTCAAATAGTTCATATTCTAATTGGATTTTGGCACCATCCGGGTGATCTGGATCATTTTTAGGTACACCAAAAGAAGTGGCGTCTAAAATACGGATACGAGAAAATAAATGATCTATATATAATGGACGCATAAAAATAGCTTGTTGTTCAGCTAGTTGATTAAAAATCCCCTGGAGAAAGGCAACACCTTTCGCATCGAAACGTTGATGTAGGGCCTGTTTAGATATATCCGCACCGGATATGCGCGTGATACTTGAACATAGATTCCCCAAACCACTAGAGCCTACTGTTTCTTTTAAAAAGGCACAAATACTTAAGAAATCTTCTGGCTTTAATTTATTTT
>NZ_QJSK01000048.1:0-992 GCF_003426095.1 Paraliobacillus sp. X-1268 | reverse complement strand
ATACAGATAGGTAAGGGTTTGAAGTTATCGCTCCCTTTTCCCCCTGTTCACACCGTACATGCGACTTTCACCGCATACGGCGTTCCAACTAATCCAATTCATTCAATTCTATGTATTATTAGATTTGACTTTGCTTTCTTCCGAAATCAAATTACTTGATTATGACATTGTAATCGAAGCTCATTCAGTTTTCCTAATTGCTTTTTAGAGAGATTTAAGATTTTTATTAATGCTTTAATCTTATCGTTGTCTTTCATGTGTACTAGTCTATGGACTGATTCATGCAGTATTACTAGATTAGAAAATGAATCATCTTTTGAAAGATGATAAGGATTCTTATGGTGGCAATGCCAATCATTTAGACCTAGTTTTACTCTGGAAATGGTACACTTACCATACTGAGCGATAAATTTGCTTATTCGATTGTCGTTATATTCAATTGTCCGATTTGGAATAAAACTTTTCATGATGTAAGATAAGACATCTTTATTTATAGCTTTTAACCCTTTGTGTATCTTTTCTCTACCTTCGGTCGTGTAATTGCACGTATCCTGGGAAAAACACAAATTCGTTTTATATTTTTGGGCATGAATGGGAACAAACACCATGTTTTGTATCTTATACAGTTTGCATTTGTATCCTTTATACCTCTTTTGTAATGTCTTGGTCATGTCATGAAATTCTGCGTCAGTTCTAAGAATCTTTAGGCGATTATACATCGTTTTTCGTAGATAAGAGTTTAACTCATTAAGATTTATCGTAATTCTAGTGGCTGCTGAATAGTAATTTTGTATCCCCATAACGATCGTGTTAAAATTCCAAACGGTTTGATTACTAGGATGTTTCTGAACAGCTTTGATTGCTTCTTTTATTTTGTTAGAAGCATTGAGTTTTGCATTTTTAGACATATTTGACTTGGCTACATAGCCGAACCTCGTTTTACCCTTTCTTACTGCTTTAATGGAGAAACCGAGAAATTCGGAAGAATTTTT
>NZ_QJSK01000047.1:0-1333 GCF_003426095.1 Paraliobacillus sp. X-1268 | reverse complement strand
TCAAGATGAGACTTCTCATCTTTTTAGAGTAAGATCCCTCAGAGACGATGAGGTTGATAGGTTCGAGGTGGAAGCGTGGTGACACGTGTAGCTGACGAATACTAATAGATCGAGGACTTAACTATAATACTATATGATGTCTTGTTGTAATTCTTATCTAGTTTTGAAGGTATAAATTCCCTGAAAAATAACTTTTTAAATAAAAATAACATTTTTAAAAAAAGACTTGCTTTTCTGGTGAATTGTTAATATAATATATCTTGTCCTTGAAATTATAGGATAATGTCTGGTGACAATAGCGAAGAGGTCACACCTGTTCCCATGCCGAACACAGTAGTTAAGCTCTTCAGCGCTCATGGTAGTTGGGGCTTTGCCCCTGCGAGAGTAGGACGTCGCCAGGCTTCATTAGGAGGATTAGCTCAGCTGGGAGAGCACCTGCCTTACAAGCAGGGGGTCGCAGGTTCGAGCCCTGCATCCTCCACCATACGCCGGCCTAGCTCAACTGGTAGAGCAACTGACTTGTAATCAGTAGGTTGGGGGTTCAAGTCCTCTGGCCGGCACCATAATATTTTTTTGCTAAAGTACGAGCCATTAGCTCAGTCGGTAGAGCATCTGACTTTTAATCAGAGGGTCGAAGGTTCAAGTCCTTCATGGCTCACCATTTAGCGGGTGTGGCGGAATTGGCAGACGCGCTAGACTTAGGATCTAGTGTCTTATGACGTGGGGGTTCAAGTCCCTCCACCCGCATTTGCGAAAGTAGTTCAGTGGTAGAACATCACCTTGCCAAGGTGGGGGTCGCGGGTTCGAATCCCGTCTTTCGCTCCATTTTTAAAACGATTTTAGATAGCCCATGCCGGGGTGGCGGAATTGGCAGACGCACAGGACTTAAAATCCTGCGGTAGGTTTCTACCGTGCCGGTTCGAGTCCGGCCCTCGGCACCATTAGCGCCCGTAGCTCAATTGGATAGAGCACTTGACTACGAATCAAGAGGTTAGAGGTTCAAGTCCTCTCGGGCGCACCATTTATCGGGAAGTAGCTCAGCTTGGTAGAGCACTTGGTTTGGGACCAAGGGGTCGCAGGTTCAAATCCTGTCTTCCCGACCATTTCTTATATAAAGTGTTTTAGGGGCCTTAGCTCAGCTGGGAGAGCGCCTGCCTTGCACGCAGGAGGTCAGCGGTTCGATCCCGCTAGGCTCCACCATTTATTTTGATCTTTGAAAACTGAACGAAACACACAGTATGTTAAGTAAGTAGAAACAACAAGCTAGTTAAGTATTTGAGCAGCAAGCTCGCATTTTATGGAGAGTTTGATCTTGGCTCAGGACGAACGCTGG
>NZ_QJSK01000046.1:0-1589 GCF_003426095.1 Paraliobacillus sp. X-1268 | reverse complement strand
ATATAACATTCTTTTAGTTCAGACTTCTTTAGTGCTTGATATTTAATCCCATTTGTTTTGTATTGAAAGTCAGTTGTGAAGGTTTCCCATTGATTACTTATCCACCAATCAAGTTCATTTAAAACGATGTTTGACAATAGTGGAGAGAGGATGCCACCTTGCGGTGTTCCTTTAGATGGTACACCTTCACCATAAATTTCAGCTTTTAATAGTTTTGAGATAATGGCGATTAATGATCTATCTCTTATGCCTAAAGACCAAATTTGTTTTAAGAGTTTACTATGATTAACATTATCAAAGAAACCTTTTATATCAACATCAATACAATGGTGAAGCCCAGATTGATTGATTAGAAATTCAAATCTTGCTTTCGCATGATGGGTATTTCTATTCGGTCTGAACCCATAGCTATGTTTATGAAACTTCGCTTCGCAAATAGGTTCTAATACTTGCAGAATGCACTGTTGAAAAATCCTATCCCAGATGGTGGGAATTCCTAGAGGTCGAGTCTTACCATTCGCTTTTGGAATCAAAACACGCCTAACTTTTTGTGGTTCATATGATTGAAACATCTCTTGAACCTTTACTATTACATCTTCCACTGACAAGTGACTAATATCTTTAATTGTTAATTTATCTGTGCCTGCCGTTTTACTTCCAGTGTTTCTTTTGATATTTCGATAGGCAAGACGTATATTTTCATTAGAACTCATCAATTCTATTAATCCATAAAACTTTTCACCATTGGTACTACGAGCATAAAGAGTGTCGAAGCACTCTTGTAGATTGTAATACTCGTTATGCCTCAGTTTCTTCCGTTTCAATAAGTCGGCTACCCCTTTCGGAGTTAAACCTCTTTTAGTCTCACGAGAACCTTATTAATCGATAAAGACCTGCCTTACATGGTTGAATGATTCTTCATTAGTCTAGTGGCTATCCCTCCATGTGGATTAGACATTTCATTGGTACTGTGCCACCACTTTCACTGATACAAAAGCAGTTATACAATAATTAATATCATTATTGCTTTTCTTGCCACCGTTTCATTGGGAGTAAGCCCTCCACGTTATCAGCTTACAACGTTGAATTATATTTATTATAGAATGAAATTAGGTGCTTCCTTTGAGCCTGTTACCTTTCATACGCCTATAACGTATCATGGACTTTCATATTAGCTAGTCTTACTCACCCACAGTTAACCTCACAATTTGGTGATATACACATTTCTATGTATTGCAGTTCTAGACCCGTACATTCGGAAGTTTGTCAGCTTGACCTTCTTGTTATAGGTTTATTCGCATTCTCACCATATTCATTCAACTCAATCATCATGATTTACACCACCCCATCAGGTAGGCTTTCGTCAGCTGAATTACACTGTTACGGTAAATTCTCACGCCTTTTCATCGAGCTTTTAACACTGTCATTCTTACTAAGTCGAGTGCTAATCGATATAGAGAGAACCCTTCCGAGCGTTACCTCTTCATTTGATTCTTCAATATAATCCTTCAATTCCGTAAGGAATTGCCTAGCCTTTACCAGAGAGATGTAGCCATCCTCCATTTAAACTAGGAACATTTCGCACAACT
>NZ_QJSK01000045.1:0-2083 GCF_003426095.1 Paraliobacillus sp. X-1268 | reverse complement strand
TATCAGAAGGTATCCTTTTTTACTTACTTAAATTGTTTCAATTTTATAAAAAAGTTGCACCCTCCAACCATAAATTTGGAAAGGTGCAACTTTTTATTGTTTATCTGGGTTTTGTCCCAGCCTCTTTTAAGTATGGTCTACCTGTCACTAGTATATTTTGCAATATATAAACCAACCGTTTTGTTTTTATTCCATACACCATCCCAATTCTTAAATGGTACTGGTTGTTCATATACGTATGGAGATATTTCTTGTGTGATCGCTGGCTGATTCTTTTTATACAAGAACCAATCCGTATAACCTCCACCACTTACACTATTTTGCAAGTCAATTGGCTGGTAACCTGTAATATTTGCTACTCCAGCCGTTATTTTCCTTGTATGCGATGAGAATCCATATCTTGTATATATTAATTCTCCTGACGAGTGATAAGAAACTGCTGCGAGAAAATTATGCTGGTTAGTAAAATCATACACAGCTTTTGTTTCTGGTTCACTTAAAGGTAAAACCCCTTTATACATAGCCGAACTAGGCTTACCTGTATTATCAGTAATCGAGTTCCATAGATACGGATATTGACGATTTAAGTCTACTCCTCTAATGTTTGCCTTCCAACTTGAGAAGTTCGAGCTACCACCATTAATCTCTATCACATTACTAGGGTTACTTGCAGATAACGCTCCTTCTTGCACCAACATTACACCATCTGGATTTACCATAGGAACAAACCAAATTGAAACTTCATTTAGTATTTGTCTTGCATCATAGCCATGATATTTTGTATCCAGGGCATATGATTTTGCATACTCATCAATCATTTCCATAATTACATTTGTAGTCATATGTTCACGGGCATGATGGGAAGCATTGATGAATATTTCTTTCTTCCCTTTTCCTAATTTTACAGCGTATAAATTACGATAATCAACTGACTTCCCAATTATCTTCGTTTCAATAATACTTGAATAACTAGATTCTAATGCTTTAATGTCACTAATCATTTGGTTATATGAATATTCAGCAACTTTTCCATTCACTATATCTTTTACTCCCGCTATTTTTTCACCGGCTTCAGCTAACTTCAAATATTTCTTGGCTTCATTTTGTGTACTATTATAAACTCCATCTAAACCAATAATGTAGTTATAACGATGAATTGCAGTACCGAATTGGCCTTTTTGATGTTGATCTTTTGCCCATTCCAGCAAATTACGAGCACTCATGTTTAGAGCAGCACTTATCTCTGTACTATTCGGATATAAATAATATCCTTTTGTTAAAATTTCAATCGCTTTAGAAGAACTATTTTTACTATTTGCTACATCTATTATTCTCTGCTCTGTTGGTAATATTTCATTTTTATTAACATACTTTAATTTTAATCTTACTTCTTTTTCTATTTTACTATTTAATGATGGTGAATCTAATACTCTTTCATATCTAACTCTAGCAGTATCTAGTTCCCCTTTTAGATGTTGGGTAGTTGCCCAACTCATAAGAGAGGCTGCACTATCGTTAATTGCGTTAGTGAGTTTCTCATTTCCAGGATATAAGTAATATCCTTCAATAGATTTAGCCAGCTTTTGTGACGAATTGTTCTCGTTATTGATACTATTTATTAATTCATCTGGAGTTGGAAGCTTTTTATTATCTAATGCATAATCTAATTTCATCTGAGTCTCACGTCGAATACTACTATATACACCAGGTGATTCTAGAATCAACTCATAACGAGTCCTTGCTGTTCCGATATTTCCTTTTTGATGTTGTCCATTAACCCATAAAAGTAATGAACGAATACTCTGATTAATACCTGTTCTTAATTGTTCATTTCCTGGATATAGCTCATATCCCTCAACATATTTATATACTGTTGAAGAAGAATTCGGCTGATTATTAGCACTTGTCACAAACTCTGCTACTGTTGGTAACCGCACACCTTTAATAGAATATGCATGCTTTCTCTCTGTCTCTTCTTTTATACTATCATTTAAACTAGGTGCTTCTAATATCCAGTCATATCGTAAGTTTGCTGTGCCGATATTTCCTTTTTGATGTTCGCTAGTTGCCCAATCTAATAAAG
>NZ_QJSK01000044.1:0-2516 GCF_003426095.1 Paraliobacillus sp. X-1268 | reverse complement strand
TGTGACCGTCAAGTAGAATGACACAATTTTTGCTTGTTAATTTGAAACACTTTGTTGACCAAATATAGTCGATCTATGCTTCATTCTCCAACTATCTTCATTCAAATGAATTATTTCTACTCGATGTAATATACGATCTAATATTGCAGTAGTAATCGCTTGATCACCCAATAATTCTCCCCATTCTTTAGGACCTTTATTGGAAGTCAAAATGATTGATGATTGGTTATAAAGGTCATTAATTAAATGGAAGAACATATTTGCTTCTTGCTTGTCCATCGCCATAAACATCAGATCATCAATAATGACTAGATCTGCTTCTCTAATTCTTTTCATTCTTGTCTTTGATTTTCTAGTAATTTCTTCTGTTTTTAATACACTTATAAGGTCTCCCATGGTTGTGAATATCACTTTGTAACCCTGGTTTAAAGCTTCAATCCCCAATCCAACGGATAGAAAAGTCTTACCTACACCTGGCGGTCCAAGCAGAATAATATTGTATAACTGCTCAATCCATGTTAAGTCCTTAAGTTGGTTTAATTTCTTATTGCTTAATGATTTTTGATCATCTACATTATAGTCATCTAAAGTGCTGTAAAACGGAAATGTTGCCCATTTAAATCTTTTTTCTAATTGTTTTTCTTCTCTACGGTTTTGCTCATAAACTGCTACATCTAGGAGGAACTGAGTAAAGGATGAATCCTTTTCCTCAGCCTCTCTTATTAGTGTAGATAGGTGATTTGCTGTTTCAGCTAAGCGAAGGTTCCTCATCAAGTCTTGTAACTGATTTAACTGACTCAAATTGAATCACCTTCCAATATATTGGTATAGGTATCAACTTTTCTCTTCTGTGCTTCTGTCTCCATAATCCATCCAGAAATCTTATTTAATGGTGTCACAGTTTCATCGTTATCGGTTACTGTATCATCAACTCGTCGTTGACGTTTTAAGTATGAAACGACATCGCTGAAATCTGTTGCACTGTATAAGTTCCTTTTGATACATTCATGCAGTGTT
Organism: Paraliobacillus sp. X-1268; assembly: GCF_003426095.1. Lineage (NCBI taxonomy): Bacteria > Bacillati > Bacillota > Bacilli > Caryophanales > Bacillaceae > Paraliobacillus > Paraliobacillus sp. X-1268. The sequence continues at coordinate 1,499 of NZ_QJSK01000044.1, read as the reverse complement.
GCTGATAAAATACTGTTATTGTTATTTTTCGTTTCTCTTAATATAATCTGCAATTGATCTTTAATATATCTAGGATATTTTCCCCTAAGGGCATACAAATAGTCATAAGCTATCTCAATATCAGTATCTACGAATTGGTTTGCAACTGTATCGATAAAGGCATCTACACCTTTAGTTCTATCACGTGAGTGATTTCTATCTTTAACTAGATGTCCTTTTCCTTCTGGAATCTTATGTTTTGCAACTATTTCACTTGTTTGAGAAATATAGATTAATAGATGATTATCTTCGATCTCTTTAACACAAACACTTTCATGCTTGTTAAAAGTGCCAAGTGGAAGAGAATACCTGTTAGATAAATATCGAATTGTATTGTCCTTATGGACACTTCTTGTTATACTATTTTCATAATTGTTTACAAGATCTATATCTTGTGTGACCGGTCTTAAGTGTTGCTTTTCTAAGGAGAACACTTCGGCTGGTCTTTTTTTTGTTGTGTTGTGAATCTTGTAATTACCTGTCCGATTTAACCATCGCCAACCCTGCTCATTCCAGGAATCAATAGTGTGGAACACTCTATGTTTAGCGAAGTTATGTTTCATAAAACCTACCACATTTTCTATTTTTCCTTTACTTTCAGGATCTGCTTTTCTACAAACGTGAAGGTTTAGGTTCCTAGTTTCTTTATATTGTTGAAATTCTTTTGTTAGGATTAAATCTCCACTATTTTCACTTACCACTATTAAACTATCTTGATCATATACAAGTTCTCTTGGTATTCCTTTGAACCATCTAAATGCATTTTCATGAGTTCGAATAACATCTTGTGTTGTAAAAGGTCTATCTAACCATTCTTTGTATTTGTATCTTGAATTAGCCAAAACAAATGCTATAAAGTTGAGTTTCACTTCCTTATTATCAGAAGTTTTTTGTTTTGTATGACCAAAATCAACTTGGATTTGCTCTCCCATTGGTAACTCTGGAATAGCCTCATACTCCCTTGGTGATGTTTCTTTTTCAATTTGGTATTCTTCTCTTAACTCTCTAACGAATGCACGAACCGTGCTTTCACCGATCTTCATACTTGCATACTTTTCCTCTAGCCAATCTTGTACTTGAGCAGCTGACATGTCAGGATGTTCTCTTAACCAAGAAAGAATTAACTCCTTATATGGATCTAACTTTTTCCTCCGTGACTTTAAAGATTCTACCCAGTCCACCATCTCCGAAGGAGACTTTTCTAAATTTCGATATATTGTTGATCTTGATACGCCTAACTTTTCTGCCGCCTTTGTTTTGCTAAAACCTTGCTTAATCAACTGTTGTATCTCCATATACATTTCCCACTTATCCACCTTTACCGTTCCCTCCATTGATGTGTTATTGATAGATATTAAACATCATACAATGGCAGAGTATTTTATTTTACTGGTATATTTGGGTAATAAGTGTTTCTTCTTATTCAGCAATAACTGTCTACTCTAGTTTAGCAGTCACAA
>NZ_QJSK01000043.1:0-2500 GCF_003426095.1 Paraliobacillus sp. X-1268 | reverse complement strand
CCGGGAGGACCATCTCCCAAGGCTAAATACTCCCTAGTGACCGATAGTGTACCAGTACCGTGAGGGAAAGGTGAAAAGCACCCCGGAAGGGGAGTGAAAGAGATCCTGAAACCGTGTGCCTACAAGTAGTCGAAGCTCGATATTTTCCTTCGGGAAAAAGAATGAGTGACGGCGTACCTTTTGTAGAATGGACCGGCGAGTTACGATTCTTTGCAAGGTTAAGCCGCACAGGTGGAGCCGCAGCGAAAGCGAGTCTGAATAGGGCGTGATAGTAAAGGGTCGTAGACCCGAAACCGTGTGATCTACCCATGTCCAGGGTGAAGGTCAGGTAACACTGACTGGAGGCCCGAACCCACGCATGTTGAAAAATGCGGGGATGAGGTGTGGGTAGGGGTGAAATGCCAATCGAACACGGAGATAGCTGGTTCTCTCCGAAATAGCTTTAGGGCTAGCCTCAAGGAACGTATGTTGGAGGTAGAGCACTGATTGGACTAGGGGCCCTTACCGGGTTACCGAATTCAGTCAAACTCCGAATGCCAATCATATTGCCTTGGGAGTCAGACTATGGGTGATAAGGTTCATAGTCGAAAGGGAAACAGCCCAGACCGTCAGCTAAGGTCCCAAAGTATACGTTAAGTGGAAAAGGATGTGGCGTTGCATAGACAACCAGGATGTTGGCTCAGAAGCAGCCATCATTTAAAGAGTGCGTAATAGCTCACTGGTCGAGTGACGCTGCGCCGAAAATGTACCGGGGCTAAACGTATCACCGAAGCTACGGATTCCAAGAAGTATTGCACTTCTTGGATTGGTAGGAGAGCGTTCTAAGTGCAGCGAAGTCAGACCGTGAGGACTGGTGGAGCGCTTAGAAGTGAGAATGCCGGTATGAGTAGCGAAAAAGAAGTGAGAATCTTCTTCACCGAAAGCCCAAGGTTTCCTGAGGAAGGCTCGTCCGCTCAGGGTTAGTCGGGACCTAAGCCGAGGCCGAAAGGCGTAGGCGATGGACAACAGGTTGATATTCCTGTACCACCTCCTTTCCGTTTGAACAACGGGGGGACGCAGTAGGATATGGAAAGCGCGCTGCTGGTTATGCGCGCCCAAGCAGTGAGGCTGTTGGATAGGTAAATCCGTCCAATGTAAGGTTGAGCTGTGATGGGGAGGGAACTTAAGTACCGAAGTTCCGGATTTCACACTGCCAAGAAAAGCCTCTAGTGAGGAAAGAGGTGCCCGTACCGTAAACCGACACAGGTAGGCGAGAAGAGAATTCTAAGGTGATCGGGAGAACTCTCGTTAAGGAACTCGGCAAAATGACCCCGTAACTTCGGGAGAAGGGGTGCTTCTTTTACGAGAAGCCGCAGTGAAAAGGCCCAAGCGACTGTTTAGCAAAAACACAGGTCTCTGCGAAGCCGTAAGGCGAAGTATAGGGGCTGACACCTGCCCGGTGCTGGAAGGTTAAGGGGATGCGTTAGCTTTCGGGCGAAGCGCTGAACCGAAGCCCCAGTAAACGGCGGCCGTAACTATAACGGTCCTAAGGTAGCGAAATTCCTTGTCGGGTAAGTTCCGACCCGCACGAAAGGTGCAACGACTTGGGCACTGTCTCAACGAGAGACCCGGTGAAATTATACGATGCGTGAAGATGCGCATTACCCGCGACAGGACGGAAAGACCCCGTGGAGCTTTACTGTAGCCTGATATTGAATGTCGGCACAGCTTGTACAGGATAGGTGGGAGCCGTTGAAGCGTGAGCGCTAGCTTACGTCGAGGCGCCCGTGGGATACCACCCTGGCTGTGTTGACCTTCTAACCCAGAACCGTGATCCGGTTCGGAGACAGTGTCAGGTGGGCAGTTTGACTGGGGCGGTCGCCTCCTAAAGAGTAACGGAGGCGCCCAAAGGTTCCCTCAGAATGGTTGGAAATCATTCGAAGAGTGTAAAGGCAGAAGGGAGCTTGACTGCGAGACCTACAAGTCGAGCAGGGACGAAAGTCGGGCTTAGTGATCCGGCGGTACCGTATGGAAGGGCCGTCGCTCAACGGATAAAAGCTACCCCGGGGATAACAGGCTTATCTCCCCCAAGAGTCCACATCGACGGGGAGGTTTGGCACCTCGATGTCGGCTCATCGCATCCTGGGGCTGTAGTCGGTCCCAAGGGTTGGGCTGTTCGCCCATTAAAGCGGTACGCGAGCTGGGTTCAGAACGTCGTGAGACAGTTCGGTCCCTATCCGTCGTGGGCGCAAGAAGTTTGAGAGGAGCTGTCCTTAGTACGAGAGGACCGGGATGGACACACCGCTGGTGTACCAGTTGTTCTGCCAAGAGCATCGCTGGGTAGCTACGTGTGGAAGGGATAAGTGCTGAAAGCATCTAAGCATGAAGCCCCCCTCAAGATGAGACTTCTCATCTTTTTAGAGTAAGATCCCTCAGAGACGATGAGGTTGATAGGTTCGAGGTGGAAGCGTGGTGACACGTGTAGCTGACGAATACTAATAGATCGAGGACTTAACTATAA
>NZ_QJSK01000042.1:0-5811 GCF_003426095.1 Paraliobacillus sp. X-1268 | reverse complement strand
ACATCGAGTAGAAATAATTCATTTGAATGAAGATAGTTGGAGAATGAAGCATAGATCGACTATATTTGGTCAACAAAGTGTTTCAAATTAACAAGCAAAAATTGTGTCATTCTACTTGACGGTCACAGGTATATATTGGCTCAGGTATTAGAGGAATTAATACCGTATTAGATAATCATAAATCCTTAATTGAAAAAGGGTCAAGAAGAGTTTCTCCATTCATGGTTCCTATGATGATTAATAATATGGCTTCAGGTATTATTTCCATAAAAACAGGATTTAAGGGACCTAGCTATTCTCCTGTTTCTGCTTGTGCAACAGGGAATCAAGCGATTGGGGAGGCTTTTTTAAATATTCGGCATGGTTACTCTGATGGAATATTAGCTGGAGGGGCTGAAGCTCCTATTAATCCTTTAGCTTTTGCTGGATTTTCAAGAATGAGAGCAATGTCCACTTTTAATGATATTCCAGAAAGGGCAAGCCGTCCATTTGACAGTCAACGTGATGGCTTTGTTATGTCAGAAGGAGCAGGTGTATTATTCCTTGAAGAGTATGAACACGCTAAAGAAAGAGGAGCGACAATTTTAGGAGAAATTGTAGGATATGGTTCCACAACAGATGCCTATCATATTACTTCCCCTGATTATAACGGTGCAGCAAATGCTATGAAATTAGCCTTAGAAATGGGTGAAATCAACCTTACTGATGTAAATTATATAAATGCCCATGGAACTAGTACCCCTGAAGGAGATAAATCAGAAACTAAAGCAATTAAAAGTATTTTTGGTATTTATGCTTATAATTTAAAGGTGAGTTCTACCAAATCAATGACTGGACATCTTTTCGGAGCTGCAGGGGGAATTGAGTCCATTATAGCACTCAAAAGTATCATGGAAGATATAGCTCCTCCCACTATCAATTACGAAATACCAGATGAAAATTGTGATTTAGATTACGTTCCAAACCATGCAGTTAAGACAAAAATAAACTATGCTATTTCTAATGGTTTTGGTTTTGGAGGACATAATGCAGTCTTGGCATTTAAGAAGTTTTCGATAGATAAGACTAAATAAAAGGATTAATCGGTAAGTCATATATTATCTTATCGATTAAATGCTAATTAATTAGATGCTTCTTCAACTCCCTCAGATAGATTCAGTTTACTCGTAAATGCTCGTTTATTCGCAGGATTTCAAATCACTTCTAAGAACAAGGACGGATAATTGGAATGAATATTGAGCATAAAGGCTACATGAAGGCATGCGGAAATAGAGGAGTAGGTTAATTTCTCCAGTTATTACCAGTTTATACTGCACGCATTCTCCACGCCACCCCTGGAGGCTTTCCCTCCCATGTCTCAACGGGTCTAATGCCCTTTCATTCCTTCGTCATGCCTATCCAAGGGGTGGAGGCCAGTTTTGATAACGGAATGGGTCTGTGCCCTTTTGTTTAAGAATTCCAGTACTCCGTGCTTTCTTTGAGATCCTACGAATAAGCCAACATTTGATAAGTATATCAATATCTTTTCATAATAGATGGGTTCTTAAGGTGAATTAATTATGCTGCTTAAGGTGTTAAGGGTTGTACTTTTTCAGGACAATAAGGTTGATTACTTCGTGCAATTCCTACTAATAATCTTGCGAATTTACCAATCAGTTTCATAATAGATTTCATCTTTTTCACTTTAACATTATGTGCATGAAGTTCTTTAAATTCAGGGTTGTTCATCACCAGACACATAGTCCCAAGATATAAGAAACGCCGTAGACGGGATCTTCCTCTTTTCGAGAGGACAATTTGCCCTTTCCATTTACCAGAGCTGGCTTCGACTAAATGTAAGCCCCCGTGTCGTAATAGAGAATTGCCGTGAGCGAACTGACTTAAGTCACCAGTTTCACCTAAAATACCACCTAATAATATTTTGGTAAACCTTTGATTCCAAGTAGTTTATTGGCAAAAGTAATACTTTCAAGTGCTTCAGCTACTTGTATATCAACTATTTCTAATTGTGTTGTAGCGAGGTCAAATTCCTCAAGTAATTGTTCTAGGTGCAACTTATAGGCTTTATGTGCTTTATCATTACCAACAGAGTTCTTAGCCAACTTAATTAGAGCTTCAGCTTTTTTAATGCCTGGTTGATGCTTCATTACCGTTCTCCAGCCTTTAACAATATCTTGGGCTCCCATCGAACGTAATTCTTTAGGGGTAGGAAATAAACGCAGAGTAGCGAGTGCTCCTTTACATTTAACGTCTTTGAAAACTTGTCTAAATTCAGGGAAGATAATATCAACCCATCGATTAATTTGATTTGCAGCACTTACATATCGCTTAACTACTGAATCACGGTTTGACATCAGTACTCTTAATTTTCGAAAGCCTCTGTAGTTGGACGAATAAAGGAATAGTATCCATTCTTAACCATATCAGCGATAACTAGTGCAGCTTTTTTGTCGCTTTTGGATTGTGTATTATCTCGATTTTATTTGTTCTTTTTCACAAGATGAGGATTGACACTTACTACATCAATATTACGGTCATAAAGCCATTCAGACAGGTTTAACCAATAGTGGCCTGTAGGTTCCATGCCGGCAATTTCAGTAGTTAGGCTACTCATAATTTTTAATTGGTTTATCCAATCTAGTAATCTCGCAAAACCATAATCATTGTTTTCAACCGGAATTCGACTTTTTTAGGTTAAAATTCACTTAGCGTACAAAATTCCATGAAATGTTGGTGGTAATTTCCAACATGCAAAATATCGATTAAAAGAGGTGCAAGATAGCGTTTAAAATGACATACTACCCCAAAAATTAGATTTTGACTCTACTTTTGGGGGCATTGATAGTTAGGAAATGTATTTACTTTTGGTTTTTGATAAATTTATTGTATTATTTTTTATTAAATGAACGAATAAGGCGATTATAGGCAAAGCTGTTCCAATGAGTAAAGCGACTTCACTATTAAATTTATAGTAAGTATAACTTCCAATCCATGACCCAAAGGCACCTCCAAAAAAGAAAATAGTCATATATAATCCATTAAGTCTGTTTCTTATTTCGGGATTCAAACCAAAGATAACTTTTTGACCTAATAACAAATTTCCTGATACACCAATATCGATACTAATTCCGGAGATAAGGATTAAAATCACACTCAATAATGAATGATCTTGAGCAAAAAATAATAGTACGATAGATAATAGTACGAGCGCCATTGACACATTAGTCATTGTAAAAATATAACCTTTATCTGCTAGTTTCCCAATTGTAGGAGCTAACAAGGCGCCAGCTATTGCAACAAAGCCAATTAATGCAATTTCATTATTTGAAAAGTTTAATGGCTCAGACCTCAATAAAATTGGCAGTATTGTCCAATATAGACTAAATGTTGCAAATAAACATGCGTGATAAAAAGCTCGTTGTTGTAAAGGAGATGTATTTATTAGTAGCTTCACCATAGAAGCGATTAAATTTGGATATGACATGTTACTAGACGTTACTACCTCATAGTTGGGCAAAAATTTTATAATTAACAGTAATACGGCAACTAGCGTGATTAATGAAAAAAGAAATACCATTCTCCAGCCGAACCAGTCAGCTATTCCTATAGATAATGGGCGAGCAATCATAATCCCAATCAATAAACCACTCATCACTTTACCCACATATTTACCTGTCTCTTCAATGGGTACAATCCTCATTGTTAGTGGAACTAACATTTGAGCCGCACATGCACCAATGCCAATTATGGTTGTTAATATTGTAAAAATAATTCCATTTGTCGAAATTAGCATACCAATTAATGAAACAATAGTAAACCCGATAAGAATTCCTATTATTTTCTTACTTTTAAATAAGTCAGCCATTGGTACGATGAAAAATAAGCCCAATGCATACCCAATTTGTGTAAAGGTAGTGAGTAATCCAGATAAATCAGAAGAGATGTTCAGATCTTTTGCAATGAATTGTACAATTGGTTGTGCATAATAAATATTAGCAGCAAGTGAACCACAACTAATTGCCAAAATAAATATTAGAAAATTTGTCTTTTTAGTCAACTTTATCATTCCTTATGTTTATTTTTTATTTTGGTACGTTCATTCCGAAATAATTTAAAAAAGAAAGACTATAGGTCTGCAATAGTCTTATCCACTAAATTATAGGCTAGGTTCTTCTCTTTTTTATACTTAGACATTAAATTAATACTATGATTTAAACTTAATAAAGAATATGCCACTAATTCAGAGTTTGCTTCTTGTGAAATTTCTCCATTGTTTTTTCCTTTTTCAATAACTTGCTTAAATACTTTTTCAAGTTCATTAAAATCATTTAGAAGTATTTCTTCTATGGAAGGATCAATATGTCCAATAAGCAGTGAAGAATTAGTTATAATACAACTTTTTGGAATGTCATCTGAATAGCATTTTTCAATATGTTGATAAAAAAAGGATTTAAGTGATGCTTTAGTGTTTATACCACTAAAAAGTAAATTTCTCTTTCGATGGCCATAGTTTTTATAATGTTCTAAAACCAGTTTATATAGTTCATCCTTATCTCCAAAACTATCGTAGAGAGTAGATCGACTTATTCCCATCTTTTCAATAAGGTCTGAGATATATGTAGCGTCATAACCTTTTTCCCAGAATAAATACATAGCTTTATCCAAAGCATGTTCTTTGTTAAAACTAATACTTCTACCCAACTTACAACACCCCCCCTTCATATAAGTTAGTATAAAGGTTTCGGAACGATGAGTCCAGAAAAACTTATCTTGAAATCAAGTCTTCCGAAAGGACGCTTTAACGGAGCAACGAAAGAAGCCTAATTTCTCAATATTTCTCAATATAAATGTTGTAAATTGGGATTTTTAATATGGGGATTTCCTTAACGTTGTAAATCCGCATTTTCCTGACGGTACCTCTCTTAGAGCATATCTCTTTAATTAAGGTAACTTTTACTACACTTGTTTTTTTAGGATTGGCTTACCTTTTACCCTGAATACTTCAAAAGCGTAATTAACAAACATCTGGTAAGTTTGTGAAGATATGTATTTAAACAAACGGGTAGCGTTAGTTTAGGTAGAAAAAAGGCATTTAGTGTAATAAGATATGTTTGTTTGATATTGAAATATTAAAGGAATTATATTCGTATATATAATTAAGTAAATCGTTCTCAATGGGGGGTGTGCTTTATTAAAAGGTTTTTTTATTATTTTGGTTGGACAGTTGTTATTGGATTTATTATTTATTTAGGAAGTAAATTTCAGGTCAGATTAGAAGAAGAATCCAGAATGAACTTTAAAATAATGCCTATTGTTATATATGCAACTATATTTCCTATTGTTATTGGACTCTTACTAAGATTACCAAAGTTGATAATTGAAATTAAACAGAATAAACAATGGACATTTGATTGGATAAAGTTTATTGCGATTGGATTACCATCTTTTTATATAATAGCAATGTCGTTTTTACCATTTGCTGATTTAGAAGCAGTATCGATTAAAGTACCAGAGATGAACATGATTGATAATCCAACATTTCATATAATCGCTGGCGTTGTTTTTGGATATATCTTATTGGATAGTTTAAAGAAATAAAGTTCTTTAAGTAACGTCGGGCTTATCTTGAACAAGGTGCTGTTGACGTCGCAGCTCCTATTGCTTGTTGAGCTAACGGGCAGGTTAGTTGTGCGAAATGTTCCTAGTTTAAATGGAGGATGGCTACATCTCTCTGGTAAAGGCTAGGCAATTCCTTACGGAATTGAAGGATTATATTGAAGAATCAAATGAAGAGGTAACGCTCGGAAGGGT
>NZ_QJSK01000041.1:0-6738 GCF_003426095.1 Paraliobacillus sp. X-1268 | reverse complement strand
AGTACACGGCTAAGCATGCGCATGGTGCACCAAATCCTGAAAATAATCCAACAAAAAAAGATTCCGACCATCTTCCTAAGATGATCGGAATCTTTTTCGTTATTTTGGCTAGTTATGTCCCAGCCTCTTTTTGTTTTATTATTTGATTCGTAATTCTGTTTCTTGATCAAAGAAATGTGCTTTGTGCATATCAAGTGCTAGTTCAATTGTTTCCCCACCATTTATGTCTGTACGAGAATCGACACGAGCAACAAAATCTTGATTAGCTAATTTTGAATAAAGGAATGACTCTGCACCCATTAATTCTGCTACATCAATAACAGCAGATATCTTAGAGTTTGGATTAGCATCAATGAAGATTGGTTCATCATGCATATCTTCAGGACGAATACCTAAAGCTAATTCTTTTCCTACATATCCTTGTTCACGAAGAATTTTCATTTTACCTTCAGGAACATTAATTTTATTATCATCATTTATAGCAAATTGGCCGTCTTCCAATAAACCAGTAAAGAAGTTCATAGAAGGTGAACCAATAAATCCACCAACAAAGATATTGTCAGGTTTGTCATATACTTCTTTAGGAGCACCAACTTGTTGTATGATACCATCTTTAAGGACAACAAGGCGTGTTGCCATCGTCATTGCTTCTGTTTGGTCGTGTGTTACATAAACAGTTGTTGTCTGTAAACGCTTGTGTAGCTTTTGTATCTCTGCACGCATCTGCACACGTAATTTTGCGTCTAAGTTAGACAAAGGTTCATCCATTAAGAAGACTTTAGCATCACGTACAATTGCACGTCCTAATGCTACACGTTGACGTTGTCCACCAGATAAAGCCTTTGGTTTACGATCTAAGTATGCTTCTAAGCCAAGTATCTTAGCTGCATTATTAACACGTTTTTCAATCTCGTCTTTTTTAAATTTACGAAGCTTAAGTCCAAAAGCCATATTGTCACGTACAGTCATATGTGGATACAATGCATAGTTTTGGAATACCATTGCAATATCGCGATCTTTAGGTGCTACATCGTTCATTAACGTATCATCGATGTAGAACTCGCCTGATGAAATTTCTTCCAATCCTGCAATCATTCGAAGTGTTGTTGATTTACCACAACCAGATGGACCAACGAATACTACAAATTCCTTATCTTTTATTTCAAGATTAAAGTTATCAACTGCTTTTGCTGCATCTTTCTCGTAAATTTTATCAATATTTTTCAATGTTAGTTCAGCCATGTGAAACCCTCCTGTTTTTGTAAGCGTTTTATCTTATGTGTATAGTCTACTGAATTAAGGCGTTTACGTAAATGGCAAACATGCACAAAAAAATGATGGCTTGTTTGTGCACGCTTACATACTTTGTTTTAATTTCTTTTTAAGTAAAAGTGTTAAGTACACAGATAGAGCTCCTTCAAATTGTTTCACATCAATATTTGTTTTTTCGATAAATTTATCAATTCGATATTGTAAACTATTCCGATGCATGTACATTTTTTTTGCGGCTAAGGAGGTATTCGAATTGCATTCAAGAAATATTTGAATTGTTTTAAGCAATTCTTCATCTTGATCTGTATCTTGTAAAATGGAATCAATCATCATTATATAGTCAGTCTCTAATAATGAGGCACTTACTAAATAAGGCACAGCTGTAACATAATTCATAACTGTCTTTTTCTCATATTGATGTACGGTATGAAAAGATTTTTTAATCCATTGATAGTAATGTGGACTCTTTTGTAAATCAGTAAAAAAAGGTCCAACATAAAAAAGGATATTAATGTAGAAGTCACTCATAAATACATCAATAATCTGATCGTATGATGTATCCTCTTCCAATGTAGGTTTACTTTCTTCAATAATAACGCCTTCTTGCTGGTTTTCCCAAATAATAGGCACTTGATCTGGAAATAAACCATGTATTGCTTCTTGAAAAGCTAGTGGATCAATTGGTTCAGATAATGTGAAATAAACAAAACGATATGTATCAGGCGGGGCTTCCCATTTTTCTTTGTTATTTTCAAATAGCAATTGTATCCATTGTTTCTCCCTATTTGTGTTAGTAGGGGACTCATTACCGTAGTATGGGGTTAAAAAAGTATCAAGTAATTGCTTTTCTTTTGTATTTATCTCTTTTTTATCTATACCAATTATTTCATTATTATTTGTAGTAAACCAAAGGTATCCTTTTTTAGGGGTTAGATCTTCCTTTCCCCATAGTAAGGATGGGAATACTTCTTTTAATTTTTCTAACATTTAGATACCTCACTTTCTATATTTGTTACTCTTATTATAACAAATTGAGTGATATAGAGTGTGATAACTTTTCATGTAATTGAATTATCATTATAATGGTACAATATAAACTGAAACTTCAAGCAGCAGAGCTTTTTTTGCTCTACTACAATGTTAACAGCTTCGTTAGGGTTGTACAGCGGATAAAAGTATAATCATTCAGAAGGGAAGTTGGTGCACAATGTCACCCATAGTAATAGTTTTAGTAATGATTGGAATTGGAGCTCTTATTGGTGGTATTACGAATTCCTTAGCGATCAGAATGCTATTTCGCCCACATGAGGCAAAATATATTGGTAAGTTTAAAGTTCCGTTCACTCCAGGCTTGATTCCAAAAAGAAAAGACGAGTTAGCCAAGCAATTAGGAAAGATGGTGGTGGAACATCTCATAACTGTTGAGGGCATACAAAATAAATTATTTCATGCTGATTTTAAAATTCAAGTGGAAAAGTGGTTAGCAAAAGAATTAGATACTGTGATGAATTCAGATCAGACTGTTCGTACATTCGTTAAAAAAGTGAATTTGAATATAGACGAGGTGCAAATAAAGCAAAGCTTACAAAACTGGCTACATAGGTATCAAAAGGATTGGATGCACAAAAATGGTTCGAAACAAATGAGTGAAATTATTGGTCAAGATATGCAAGATAAGGTAGAAGATTTCCTCACGGATAGTGCAACAATGATTCAAGAAAAGGTAAATCAATATATTGCAGGAAAAGCTGCTGCAAATAAAATGCAGGAGTTACTCGATACATACTTTGCTGACAAGGGATTTTTCGGGAATATGTTAGCTTCGGTCTTTGGCGGTAAAACAGTTGTGGATAAAATACAACCGATATTCGTAAACTATACAAAATCTGATGATATGTATGAGGTAATTGAGAAGCTATTGCGAAAAGAATGGGAAAACGTGTTATTCCATTCTGCTAATCAAGTCGAAGAAAAAATAGGACAAGATCGAATTACGACTGCGATCGATTACTTAGTTAATAATTATTTCCCAGTAAAAGAAATAGCAGATAAACCGATTCGGGTTTGGTTAAGCTCATTATCTCCTTTTGTCGATCAAATCGTCACAGGTGCTACGACTCAATTCTTACACGTTGTACAAAAAAGACTAGCTCCTTTACTACATACCCTTGGTTTAGAAGAGATTGTTGAAAAGGAAGTTCAAGCATTTCCTTTGAAGAGAGTAGAAGAGCTCGTATTAAATATTTCACGTAAGGAATTGAAATTAATTACGTATTTAGGAGCATTGTTGGGTGGTTTAATTGGATTAATTCAAGGAATTATTATCGTATTGGTTGGATAATTAATATAGGTTTGTTATAGTAAATGAGTGAGTAATAAAGAAGGATCAAACGTGGGAGGATTTTATAAAAATGTCAAATATTCAAGATAGTGCACACGACTTAGAAAACGCAATACGAAACAGTGAGGAATTTCAAGATTTAAAACAGGCATATGAAACTGTTATGGCGGATGAAGTTGCGAAAAAAATGTTTGAAGATTTTCGTAATACACAAATAGAGTTACAAGAAAAACAAATGCAAGGACAAGAAATTACAGAAGAAGAAGTTGAGAAAGCGCGTAAAGTTGTTGAAACTGTTCAACAACATGAGCAAATTTCTAAATTAATGGACCAAGAGCAACGTTTAAATGTTCTAATTAATGATGTTAGTAAAACAATCACGAAGCCTTTAGAAGAATTATACGGTGCACAAGAATAAATATAAGATTAAAAAAACTTGCTGATGACAGCAAGTTTTTTTAATTGAGAAAGTATTGACAGTTTGCATATTTAACTACATTCTATAATACGTAAGATTAAAGCCATAGAAGATAATGTGAAACTTTTTTGAGTTTAGGCCGTATTAATAAGTAGACAGATTTTTAATAAGAGAGGAGAAATGAAATTATGACGTTAAAGTTAGAACGAGTTACTAAAAAGTTTGGTGACTTTACTGCTGTTAATCAATTGTCAATAGAAATACCAGAAAAACAAATTTTTGGTTTTCTAGGAGCTAATGGTGCAGGTAAAACAACTACTTTCCGAATGATTCTTGGATTGATGGACGCTACTGAGGGAAAAGTTAGTTGGAATGGTGAAGCGATAGATTATAGTAAAAGTGATCAAATTGGCTATTTACCAGAAGAAAGAGGATTGTATCCCAAACTCACGGTAAAAGATCAAATTATTTATCTAGGAAAACTTCGAGGTATGCAAAAGAAAGCTATTGTTACTGAATTAGAAAAATGGTTAGAACGATTTAAAGTTCCTGAAAATATCGATAAAAAGATTGAAGAATTATCAAAGGGTAATCAACAGAAAATCCAGTTTATTTCTGCTGTCATACATAAACCTAAATTACTTATCCTGGATGAACCGTTTTCTGGATTAGACCCTGTTAATGTTGAAATGATGGTGCGCGCAGTTACTGATTTAAAAGAGCAAGGTACATCGATTGTCTTTTCTTCGCACCAGATGGAGGTAGTTGAAGAATTGTGTGAACACCTTTGTATTATGCAACATGGTAAACCAATTGTTCATGGCGCGTTAAAAGAAATTAAACGGTCATTTGGTAAGAAGAACTTATTTATTCACGCTGATTTTGATTTAGACTTTCTGAAAGATATTGCGGGTGTTCTCACACTAAAGAAATTTCCAGAAGGTTGTAAATTACAAATCGAAAATGAAGCAGTATCACAAACTGTTTTTGCAGCAATTCAAAATAAAGGCTTTGTTCGTAGGTTTGAGTTAGAAGAACCTTCTTTAAATGATATCTTTATTGAGAAAGCAGGTGAAGCATATGAATAAATTTTGGATTGTCTTAGGACATACGTACTGGACACGATTTAAATCAAAATCATTTATCATTACAACAGCCATTTTCCTTGTGTTTATTATTGGATTAGCCAATGTGCAATCGATTATAGATTTATTTGATAGTGATAATGAGCAAGATGTAGTTGCAATAATTGATGAAACTGAGGAAGTATACAACCTACTTGCTGAAAATATGGCATCAGATGATAGTCTAGAATTAGAGCTATTTAATGGAACAGTAGAAGAAGCGGAAGAAAGCGTACAAGAGGAAGTTTACGTTGGTGTATTAAACATTGAATTGGATCAAGATAATTTGCCAATTGCAACATATCATACTGCGCAGCTATCCAACAATTCCATTCAAATGCAATTAGAAACGCAATTACAGCAAATTAAAGTTGCATTAGCTACTAATCAAGCTGGTATTGATCAAACTGTCTTGGAATCTATTTATTCACCTGTCAGTTTTGATACAGTAGCAATTGAAACAGCAGATGGAACAACAGCAAAAACAGAAGAAGAATTAAGTGGTGCGCGTGGTCTCGTTTATGTGATTCTTTTCTTGTTATACTTTGCAGTTATCACGTACGGCAATATGATAGCGCAAGATATAGCAAATGAAAAATCCTCTCGTGTAATGGAAATATTAATTTCTAGTTCATCACCAGTAAGTCAAATGTTTGCGAAAATAATTGGAATTGCACTACTGGGCTTAACTCAAATTGGTTTGTTTATGGTAGTAGGTTTTGTCATGCTTCAACAAAAACAAGATGAACTAGCAGGTGGTTTTTTTGATGCCTTTGGCTTGTCAGACATTTCGATTGCAACCTTTGTCTATGCAATAGTTTTCTTTTTGTTAGGTTATTTACTATATGCAACTTTGTCAGCAATGCTAGGTTCACTAGTTAGTCGAATAGAAGATGTGCAGCAATTAATGACACCAGTCATTTTACTCATAGTGGTTGCATTTATGCTAGCAATGTTTGGTCTCAGTGTACCTGAATCGACTGTAATTACGGTGACTTCTTATATTCCATTCTTTACACCAATGGTTATGTTTCTACGTGTAGGGATGTTGGATGTGGCATTCTGGGAAGTTGCTATAAGCATTGGAATTATGGTTGTAACGATAGCAATTTTAGCGATTATCGGAGCTAGAGTTTATCGTGGTGGTGTTCTAATGTATGGTCGTAGCGCCTCGTTAAAAGATTTTAAAAAAGCTTTTCAATTATCAAAAAAAGAATAGGTTAAAAAAGCTTGTAACTTTTTGTTGCAAGCTTTTTTTATTAACTCAATTATCTCAGTTGACTGATTTAAGCTTGGAGTATACCTACTATATTGTTCGGTAGTCTTAAAATAAGCTGTTTCTAAAAGACTATGTTTTATTACGAAGCATCCATAAAATCCAACATAATGTTCCATGTGTCAGATTTATCATCAACTACGACGTAACAATCTGGTATTACTCGCTACGTCAGCAAATGGTTTCGCTTTCCGTGGGCACAACCCATAGCCGTCAAGCTAAGGATAAACTATAGAAAAAACAAACATTACGCAACTAACTTCTAACATAAAGTTGAATTATTTTCCAATTAGATGTATGTGTAATA
>NZ_QJSK01000040.1:0-7757 GCF_003426095.1 Paraliobacillus sp. X-1268 | reverse complement strand
ACACGGCTAAGCATGCGCATGGTCCAACAAATCCTGAAAATAATCCAACAAAAAAAGATTCCGACCATCTTCCTAAGATGATCGGAATCTTTTTCGTTATTTTGGCTAGTTATGTCCCAGCCTCTTTAATCGAGGGATTTGACTTTATTCCAGAGCTTTTTTAAAAATGTCTCTGTTTCTGGTACGACTTCTTTTTCAATGGGATCGTTATTAATAGTATTTTCAATTGTTTCTTCTTGAACTGTTTCTACTTTATCAGTAATTAGAGGACTAGTTTCTACTTTTTCCTCTGTTGGTATCTTTTCTTTAATCAGAGGTTCTTTCTCTTTATTTAACCGAGGATTAAAACTAGTTGCCTTTTGAAGTTGATTTTGTTTAATTTTTTGAATTGTTTTCATTTTTTGGTTAAAAATAGAATTTTGTTTTAAATCATTTTCTTCATCTTTTAGGTTATTTTCTGGGAGTAAATAAGCTGACTTATAAGATTGTAAATCTTTAAAGTAGAATTGCTTTGGTTTTTGAATTGGCTCAATTTCAGCCGTTTTTTCTACTGGATTTTCTTTAATTTCTGGTTTTACTTCATTCTCAGATCGTTGAATAACAGATAAAAATTGCCCTTGACTTACTTCCTTGCTTTCTCCAGCGACATTAGAAGGATTTTGTGATTCTTCTGTCTTGTTTGTATTAAAATTATCCATGATATCAAACACCTCCTTATTTGCAGCGTTTTGATCAAGCATCATCAATACATCAGAAAGATGATAAATTAGAAATAAATGACGTTGCAACTCTTTTGTAACCGTATCCTGAAGTTGTTGGATAATGTTATTAGTAGTTGAAGAACTGTTATTAGTGAATTCGTTTCTTAATCGTTTGTTTTCTGCAATAATTTCTTGAAGCTCATTCTCCTTGTTAGTTAATTGATTATTTAATTTTTCTATTACCACTGTTTGTTGGTTAATTTTCTCGGTCAGATTTTCATTCACCTTTTTTGCCTGACTATATTCTCTACTTATATCATTAATTTGATAACTTTTAATTAGCTTTTTATAACGTTTTTGTTTTTCTAATAGGTAATTCATATCCATGCCTTGTGAATACTTCAATGCCTGTCACCTCTGGAATTACAAGTATGTGATAGTATATGTTTTTTAAAAAGGAAATGTGTCCTATAAATATAAGAAAAGGAATTAATACATTTGACTATGGGTATAGCGCCCTTTTTTTAGCAAAATCAGAGAAAACTAGACCTTTGTACATGGCACAATCGGGTGATTGACATACTTTGATATTGACTTAAAAATAAATTGAGTAAAGGAGTTAGATAAAATGCAGAGTCAATCATCGCAAGGAGCACAGGAGCTTCTTTGCTTTAATGCAGAAAAAGTATATGACTGGGTTATTTTACAAGAGACTGTTAATCAAATTATATCTGCAGAAGAGATTGGTGTATTACCAATTGATCCTGGAGATCCAGCAGTAAGCAATTTAACTACTACGTGTTATTTGGTAGATCCTATAACAGGAAACCCATTACCACCAAATGCTTTATTAGAGGTGGTAGAATCAGATGACAGACAAGATAGACAATTTATAATTGATGGTTGCCAAGTTACGTTACAACGCGTTAGCTTTGTCAAAACACTTAACGTTGTAATTGAATTTAGTGGATTTGATGGAACAACACCATTCGTAGAAATATCCAATGCAATTGAGATAGAAATACCTGAATCAGTATTTCTTTGTGCACCAGAAGGAACAAGATTAGTCGTTCGCTTATCTGATGTTAGTTGTAGTGCTAGTGTTAATATTGTAGCTGGTACGCTAGAAAGCGTTAATCTTTCTTTAGATGTTTGTCAAAGCGTACAAAGCGTTGCTGATGTAACATTAGAATTAGTTGCAGATTTCTGTGAACCACGTGATGTATTAGTGTCAGAGGAATGCCCTTCGCCGGTCATCCCGCCACAGTGTCCAGTTGTATTTCCGGGTATCACACACCCTCATAAACCTATACCGAAAAGTATAGACTAATTATTTCTTACTATATAGAGCTATATTTCATTTACGTGAAATATAGTTCTCTTTTTTTATTATATTAATTTTTTCCTAGGCTGTTACATAAGAATATATAGATGTAATTTTACGAGGAGGTTTTATAATGAATGAAACGGAAATATTGCAAAACAAAATGTTGGAATGGAATAAACAATCAGAAGCATATCTTAAAAAAATAGAAAAAGAATTAGAACAATTAAATAATATGGTATTACCAACAACAGATAATGGTCTAATAGCCTACTACACCTATTCGTTTAATATCACGTATCGCGAGGCTGAAGAGAATCTTATCATTGGTAACCTTCATGTGCAAAATAGAACAAACGAAATGGTTAACAATCTCTCTATTTGTCTACTAATACAAACGACAGATAGCTATCAATTTTCAGGTAAGTATACAACTGTAAATAGTGGCCCGCAATCAAAATCCGATGCCGTGTATTGGAAGCGTATTGATATGGATGAGGAAGAAGGAGCGTATTGGTTTACACTGATGGAAAATAAAACATTGGCACCTTCTGAAACAATTTCATTTTCTGATTTTTCACTTGCTTGGGAACAGGGCAGGAACTTCTCTTGTAGAGTTAATGGACTTATATACACAGAGAAAGAAGAAGGAATAGCGGCATTAAACGCAATTAATATACATACAGAGATCTAATTTCGGAATGGAGGTTTTAGGTGTGAATGAAGATGTCTTGTGGAGTTTAATTGAAAATGTAACAAAAGAGCATATTGATAATCTGGGGGGGAATAAGACAGTAGATGATGCAATCTTATTATTGCTGATCCAATTAAAACGCCGTTCCAGCTCAACTGAACAACGACTAGAAGATAAGGTGGTAAACTTGGATGTAATCGATCAATTAATTGAAAAAAATAGACTTCAATTTGAGAATGTTTTGAAGTTAATAGCTAACAAAAAAAGTAGAACGAACTAGTTCTACTTTTTTTGTATAAATAATGCCGCTAGTAAACAAAGATGCTACAATAATAATAGTTTATTAGTTAAGGTGTGGGTTAGTATGATGCGAAATAAGTTTACTAGAAAAACTAAAAAGTGGCTAAAAGCTACCCTGTTGACAGGGGCTGTTACAGCTTTTGTGGCTTTTGTATTGGTTGTTGTTATGATTTTGGCAAATTATGTACAAGAAGAAGAAACAAATTCAATTCCAAATAACTTGACTGAATCTGTTGTTTCTTACCAACCGTTAATAGAGCGACACTTGAAAGAAATGGGTAAAGAAGCGTATACGGCAGTCATAATGGCATTGATGATGCAGGAATCAGGTGGTAGAGGAAATGATCCGATGCAAGCGTCTGAAAGTTATTGTGGTGAGATTGGTTGTATTAGTGATCCAGAGGTTTCAATTGATAAAGGTATAGATTATTTTGTTAATGTCTTAGAAAAAACAGACGGTGATGTGAAACTCGCCCTACAATCCTATAATTTTGGTGAAGGATTTATTGATTACGTTAAAGAAAATGGTGGAAGCTATACACAAGTATTAGCAATAGCTTTTTCTAAACTGAAATATGAAGAATTAAAAGATACAGGGGATTATAGCTGTATTCGAACAGAAGCGGAAGCATATGATGCCTGTTATGGTGATATTTATTATGTCGATGCGGTAATGAGTTATTACCCAAGTGCACTAGCAAAGACAAGTGAAACGGTTCAAGTTGCACAGATCGGTCTTGAAACAAATTAGATAATAATGTCGAATTTTGCAAAGAAAATATAGTACAATATAATATAAACCAATTAATTATAGTAAAGGGGACAGAAAAACATGACAAACAAAGTTTATTTTAATCACGATGCTGGAGTGGATGATCTAGTATCCTTGTTTTTACTTACACAAATGGAAGATGTTGAATTAACTGGCGTCTCCGTTATACCGGCAGATGGTTATTTGGAGCCTGGTATAAACGCTAGTCGTAAAATTATTGATCGATTTAATGCTTATTCAGTAGAAGTAGCAAAATCAAATTCTCGTGGAGAAAATCCATTTCCAAATGATTGGCGTTTACACACGTTTACAGTCGATGCATTACCTATTTTAAATGAGAGTGGTGAAATGAAAACACCATTGAGTAATTCATATGCGCATCAACACATGATTGAAAAATTGATGGAAACAAAAGGAAAGACAACACTATTATTTACGGGTCCTTTAACAGATCTTGCTCGGGCACTAGATGAAGCACCAGAAATAGAAGATAAAATTGAAAAGTTAGTTTGGATGGGTGGAACATTTCAAGAAGTCGGTAATGTGCAAGAGCCAGAGCATGACGGAACAGCAGAATGGAATGCCTTTTGGGACCCAACAGCGGTCCAACGAGTATGGGCAAGTGGGCTAAAAATAGAAATGATCGCTTTAGAAAGTACACAACAAGTACCTTTAACATTAGATGTACGTCAAAAATGGGCATCTCTACGTAAATATCAGGGTGTTGATTTCTTGGGTCAATGTTATGCTGCGGTACCACCACTAGTTTATGGAGAAACAAATTCCACGTATTATTTATGGGACGTGCTGACGACTGCTTTTATTGGAAAACCAGAACTAGTGAAAACAAAATCAGTAATGAGCACTGTATTGACAGAAGTACCTAGTCAAGGTAGAACGGTAGAATCTGAATCTGGTCGTGAAGTGAGTGTAGTATATGATGTTGATGCAAGTGATTTCTTCGATTATTTAACGAGTCTTGCACAGCAGGTTAAATAGGGGGTAAAACAGATGAAGCAAGTGATTATTGATACGGATACTGCTGGGGATGATACAATCGCAATTCTGATGGCTCTTCATCATTTTCAAGTCGAAGGCGTCATGATAACAGGAGGAAATGTTCAATTTGACCAACAAGTTGAAAATGCCCTTTATACTATTGAAGTTTCTGGAAAGGGTGGCCAAGTTCCAGTATTTAAAGGGCACCAAGGGCCGATTTTACAACTTGGTAAAGCGCAACATCGTACGGTAGAAGATGTACATGGTTCAGATGGTATGGGTGGCGCGAATTTTCCAAAGGCAAGACAAAAACCTGAAACACAACATGCAGTAGATTTTTTAATTGAAAAAATTCATGCTAATCCAGGAGAAATATCATTATTAGCAATTGCACCTCTGACTAACATTGCAATGGCACTAAAAAAGGATCCATCAATTGCGACGGAGATAAAAGAACTCTTTATTATGGGTGGCACAAATAACTATTTAGGTAATATCACACCTGCTGCTGAATATAACTTTTATGTTGATCCAGAAGCAGCGCGAATTGTTTTACACTCGGGTATACCGATGACAATGGTTGGTTGGGAAATGTGCACGCAATATTCTATTATGAATGATGCGGATCATCTTGATATAGAAGGACTTCGAACCAAAGGATCAGAATTTTTTATTTCGGTTAATCAAGTTGTGAAAAATTTTAATAGAGATGTCCATCGCCTTGAGGGTACAACACATCCAGATACGCTGTTAGTCGCGATAGCTGCTCAAAAGCAAATAATGAGAGAAGCTAATACATATTATGTTGATGTTGAAACAAAAGGTGAGTTTACAAGAGGTTATAGTGTAGTTGATATTAATAGTAGGTTAAACAAAGAACCTAATGTACGTGTATGTGAAGTAGTTGATCGTGCATTATTCAAAGAGTCGTTGTTAAATTGTTTGAAAGCAATTGAATAACATAGACTAATCGTTGAACTGTTTTAAGTTCGGAGTATCGCTGTTATATTGTATAGTTACCAAGACTTAAGTCTGTGAGAGTTTGAATTAGAAAGTAGCAGAAGGTAATGAAACAGCTATTTGATTTATAAAATAAACTTAATTAATTGAAAAGTGATGAGAATATGATGGGTAGAGTCCTAAAAAGAACAAAGGATATACGTACGAAAGAAACTTTATCTTATGACTTGCAAAATTTAGGTTTAAAAAAAGGAATGACTATAATTGTGCATTCTTCCTTATCCTCACTTGGTTCTGTGAAAGGCGGTCCAATAACAGTAATCCAAGCAATAATGGAGATTTTAACAGAAGAGGGTACGATAATGATGCCAACCCAATCTGTCGATTTATCTGATCCGTCTAGTTGGGATCAACCGTCTGTACCTGAAAAAAAATGGGAAGAAATTCGTAAGGCTATGCAACCCTACCATCCACTTTATACACCGACGTCATATATGGGTAGAATAGTGGAGGTGTTTCTCACTTGCCCAGAAGTAAAACGAAGTAGTCACCCCAATTATTCATTTGCAGCTTGGGGTAAGTATAAAGATAGGTTAATAAACAACCATGAATTGAATTATGGATTAGGAGATACATCCCCGCTTGGTAGATTATACGATATAGACAATGCCTATGTATTGTTGCTGGGTGTAGATTATGCGAGTTGTACAGCTTTTCATTTGGCAGAATATCGGATACCTTACCAAAAGATAATTAACCATACAGCTCCTATTTTAGAAGATAACAAAAAGGTATGGAAAACGTATCAAGAATTAGAATTCAGAGGCAGTTTATTTACTTATTTAGGAAAAAGTTTTGAAGATGAAACTTATGTAAAAAAAAGAAAAGTTGGTTCTGCACAAGCGCGACTCTTTCAAGTGAAATGTGCGGTAGATTATGCGAAATCATGGTTAACTATGCGGGATCATTATAATAAATGAAGAGCTACTGTCTGAACCAGTGCTCTTCATTTTCATTTTTAACGCATGACAGACCCTCCAGAAATCTTAACGGATTCACCCACGATATTGGTAGCTGCATCAGATGATAAAAAAGCTATTGTGTTGGCTACTTCTTCAGGTGTTGTAATTCTTCCAGAAGGTAAGCTTTGACAAGCTTTTTTATATTGTTCTTCAAAAGAGCGATTTTCACGATCTGCCTTATCCAGAATTGCCTGTTTACCCATTTCAGTTTCCACATAACCTGGACATACAGCATTTACCCTTATGCCATCTTGAATCGCTTCAAGAGCAAACGATTGTGTAAAACCAATTAAAGCAAATTTTGAGCCACAATAGGCAGTTCCACCAAATGTTCCGCGTAAGCCTGATAAGGAAGCGACGTTTACAATTACGCCTTCTTTTTTCTGTTTCATTTTTTTGAAAACTTCTTGTGTCAATAAAATAGGAACGGTATAGTTTAGATGCATTGTCTCTTCCAGTTGTGATTGAGAGATTTCTTCTACTTTGCCATTTCCTAAAATTCCAGCCGAGTTGATCAAGATTGATATATAACCAAATGTTTTTTCAGCGTTCTCAACTAGCTGCATACGTTCCTTGTCGTTTGTTAAGTCTGTTACTTGAATGAAGATATTTGCATCTGGATCTTTAATAAGTATTTCGTCTCTTAGTTGTTGTAACTTTTCTTTTCTTCTTCCTGTGATGGTTACATTTGCACCCATTTGAGATAGTAATAGCGCAGTAGCATAGCCAATACCCCCACTTGCTCCAGTTATTAAAGCATGCTTATTTGATAATGAATGATTGGTGAAGATACTACTCATTTCATGTTACTCCTCTCGATTTTTATATTGGTTAGATTAACACGAAAAACTTAAAAATAAAAGAGGCTGGGACATAACTAGCCAAAATAACGAAAAAGATTCCGATCATCTTAGGAAGATGGTCGGAATCTTTTTTTGTTGGATTATTTTCAGGATTTGTTGGACCATGCGCATGCTTAGCCGTG
>NZ_QJSK01000003.1:0-328369 GCF_003426095.1 Paraliobacillus sp. X-1268 | reverse complement strand
TCAAAGAAGCTTTCCTCGATTTTATCTAGAAAAGGAGTGAATGTGCGTACATCAGTTGGATTGGGAAATACGTCATATGCGAGTGTATATTGTCCTTCGGTCGCAATTTGTACATTGTAACCTGCTTTTAATTGGCCATTCTTCATATAATCGTCTTTCATGCGCATAAAGGTGGCATCATGGTCTGTCTTTGAATAACTATTGCGCGCTTCAAATATAAGCCTATCCTTTTCGTATTTTTGTTTGCGTGCTACGTAATCTTTAAACTGTTTGCGGTATTTTTTTGGTGTTTTCCTTGCAGAGCGAAGCTGCTTCCGTTTGCTGACATCTTTACTTTCTTCGATCTGTTTGTCGTATCCTTCAACGGTCTTCTCTAGTTTCTCAACTACTTTTTCGAGTTCTTTAGTGGATAGTTCTTCCGTACTTTCGCGTTCTATTTCTGGAATAATTTCGTTTGCCAATAATTCATCGTACAGTTGATTTGATTTCTCCACCAAATTCGCACTGTATTTTTCAATCGCTTTTCGCCAAACAAACGTAAATTTATTGGCATTTGCTTCTATTTTGGTGCCATCAATAAAGATCGCTTCTTCATCAATCAGTTCTTCTTTCACCAGCTGGCATCGAAATTGCACAAAACATTGGCGTAACAGGTCTTGTACTTCTTGATTGACTCGAAAACGGTTAATTGTACGATAGCTTGGCTCATAACCTTGCGCTAACCACATCATACGTATACTATCTTTCAGTAATGCTTCAATTTTTCTTCCAGAGAAAACAGATTGCGTATAAGCACATAAAATAACCTTCATCATCATTCGTGGATGATAAGCAGGACAACCTGTTTCATGTAAGAAAACAGAAAAAGCTTTATCTGGTATTTGTTCAACTAAGTCATGGATTGTATAGGCAATATCATTTTTTTGCAATTTCATTTCTAAATCTAACGGCAAAATTACTTGATTCATGTTATAATCTTTAAACATAAGGATACCTCCGATAGTTATTGTTTCGTCACTTTAATTTTATCAGAAGGTATCCTTTTTTACTTACTTAAATTGTTTCAATTTTATAAAAAAGTTGCACCCTCCAACCATAAATTTGGAAAGGTGCAACTTTTTATTGTTTATCTGGGTTTTGTCCCAGCCTCTTTATTATTTTGAATTCTTCGCTTTCTTTATATGAATGTGTATTCTAATTAGGCGAATTGCTACTGCAAAATCTAAAGTAGCAAATATAGCAAATAATAGAATTAATAAACTCCAACCGGTCTCTTGGATTGATGTTATCCCTATATATGTGAATGCAATCCCAATACCAATGTAAAAGGTTGCTGCAACCAATGGCGAGGTTCGCATATGTTAGCCTCCAATCACTATCATTTGTAATTTTTCATATTGCTCGAGCATTTTCTCAAGCTCTTCTGGTGAAATACTTAATTGTGCAATGACGACCATTGTATTCATCGATGCATGTGCAATGATTGGTACAATAATCCGTTTTGATTGAACATAAATAAACGCAAACACAAATCCAATTGTTAGATAGGTTAAAATGTGTGGGAAATCATTATGCACCACTGCAAAAATTAAACCAGAAGCTAAGGCGCCAATAAAGAAGTTCGTTCTTTTATATATGCTTCCGAAAATGATTTTTCGAAAAACAATTTCTTCTAAAATTGGACCAATTACAGCAACTACAATGATAAAGATTGGTGCTGCTCTTGCAATTTCGATTATATTTTGGGTATTCTCTGAATCTGGACTAACTCCAAGAAATGTTGTTTGAAGATAGTTGATAACCCCTTGGCCAATGAATGCTAAGATTAAGCCTATAAGAGACCAAATGATTACCATACCATTACTGGCTGCTTCTGGGTCTTTTCTCAAATTTTTCTCAGGTTTTAACAACAGTAATATAATGAGTAATGCTGCCAAAAAGCTGAATACGGTCCACGCGATACCTATTGTTCCAAAATAGTCTTCGTTCACATCAGCAATTTCTAGGACCAATAGAAGTGGATAAGAAGAAAGTTGCATCAATATATATGTTCCTAAGATGTATATGTAGTTTCTAGTCAAAGCTAAACGTCTCCTTTAATAATATATAATTGTCCAATATACGTATTTTAACATAACTTTAGAATAGAATTGTACTAGTTCGATTTTTCTAATTGAATGATGAAATCCAATGTAAGTTACTATGTTTAAAAAAAACATAAAAAAAACAAGTGCAATACTTGCAAAATGGTAAACAATTCATTATTATATTAATTGTGTTAGCACTCTTCATTGGTGAGTGCTAAGAATAAATAAAACCATTTTGAAATATATGAAGGAGGGTTTTTATAATGTTAAAGCCATTAGGAGACCGTGTCATTATTGAACTCGTAGAAGAAGTACAGAAAACAGCAAGTGGAATTGTTTTACCAGATTCTGCACAAGAAAAGCCGCAAGAAGGAAAAGTTGTTGCAGTCGGGTCTGGTCGTGTAGCAGATAATGGAGAAAGATTTCCTTTGGAAGTCGCAGAAGGAAATACAATTATTTTCTCTAAATTTGCAGGCACAGAAGTGAAGTATGAAGGTAATGAATACTTAATTCTTCGTGAAAGTGACATTCTAGCTATTATTGGCTAAGCGAAGACAATTAATTTTAAAGATACTTAAGAATCAAGGAGGGCTTTTAAGATGGCTAAAGAATTGAAATTTAGTGAAGATGCTCGTCGCGCAATGCTACGAGGTGTAGATACATTAGCAAATGCAGTGAAAGTAACATTAGGACCAAAAGGACGTAATGTCGTATTAGGTAAAAAATATGGTTCACCGCTTATTACTAATGATGGTGTAACAATTGCTAAAGAAATTGAATTAGAAGATGCGTTTGAAAATATGGGTGCACAGCTTGTAGCTGAAGTTGCATCTCAAACAAACGATGTTGCTGGTGATGGTACGACAACTGCAACAGTACTTGCACAAGCAATGATTCAAGAAGGTTTGAAAAACGTTGCTTCTGGTGCAAATCCAGTAGGCGTACGTCGTGGTATTGAAAAAGCAGTGAAAGTTGCAACTGAAGAATTACGCAGTATTTCTAAACCGATTGAAGGAAGAGATTCAATTGCACAAGTTGCAGCAATCTCCTCTGGTGACGATGAAGTAGGACAATTAATCGCAGAAGCTATGGAACGCGTTGGTAACGACGGTG
Source organism: Paraliobacillus sp. X-1268 (assembly GCF_003426095.1). Taxonomy (NCBI): domain Bacteria; kingdom Bacillati; phylum Bacillota; class Bacilli; order Caryophanales; family Bacillaceae; genus Paraliobacillus; species Paraliobacillus sp. X-1268. Next base: position 325,169 of record NZ_QJSK01000003.1, on the reverse strand, counting down.
TTATTACAATTGAAGAATCAAAAGGTTTCAATACAGAATTAGAAGTAGTAGAAGGTATGCAATTTGATCGTGGTTATGCTTCTCCATATATGGTTACTGACCAAGATAAAATGGAAGCAGAACTTGAAGATCCGTACATTCTAATTACAGATAAAAAAATCAATAATATCCAAGAAGTACTTCCTGTTCTAGAACAAGTTGTACAACAAGGTAAACCACTTCTATTAATAGCTGAAGATGTAGAAGGCGAAGCACTTGCAACACTTGTTGTAAACAAACTTCGTGGTACATTTAATGCCGTAGCAGTTAAAGCACCTGGTTTTGGTGATCGTCGTAAAGCTATGCTTGAAGACATTGCAGCATTAACTGGTGCAGAAGTAATTACAGAAGACCTTGGTCTTGAGTTGAAGAACACAACAATCGAACAATTAGGTCGCGCAACTAAAGTAGTTGTAACAAAAGAAAATACTACAATAGTTGAAGGCTCTGGAAATCCAGAACAAATCTCTTCACGTGTTGCACAAATTCGTGCACAAGCAGAAGAAACTACTTCTGAATTTGATAAAGAGAAACTACAAGAACGTTTAGCAAAACTTTCTGGTGGGGTTGCAGTAATTAAAGTTGGTGCAGCAACTGAAACAGAATTAAAAGAACGTAAACTACGCATTGAAGATGCATTGAACTCTACGCGCGCAGCTGTAGAAGAAGGCATCGTAGCTGGTGGTGGTACAGCGTTAATTAATGTCTACAAAAACGTTCAAGCACTTGATTTAGTTGGAGACGAACAAACTGGTGCAAATATTGTACTTCGTTCTTTAGAAGAACCAGTTCGTCAAATCGCACACAATGCTGGTTTAGAAGGCTCTATTATTGTAGAACGTCTTAAAACAGAAAAAGTAGGCATGGGTTATAACGCGGCTACTGGCGAATGGGTAAACATGATCGACGCTGGTATCGTAGACCCAACTAAAGTTACACGCTCAGCACTACAAAACGCAGCATCCGTTGCAGCAATGTTCCTAACTACTGAAGCAGTAGTAGCAGACATTCCTGAAGAAAACACAGGTGGCGGAATGCCAGACATGGGCGGTATGGGCGGTATGGGCGGCATGATGTAAAGCACCCCTTAAACCCTTGATATGACTGGGTTTTTAAGTGAGATGAGAGTGAAATGCTAACATTTTGCTAACATAGTGTAATAAAAAGTAATAGCACCTGTCTCAATGACAGGTGCTATTACTTTTGTAAACTCCTCATCAATAGGCCAAATTTCTGCGAAGCATCTTTTTTCAATTCTTTTGTGACATGTAAGTATATATTTTTGGTGGTATGATCATCCGAGTGCCCCAAGCGGTCCATGATCTGTTCTAAGCTAACTTTTGCTTCTGCAAGTAAAGAAGTGTGTGTATGACGTAAAGAGTGCGGAGTTAGCTTTTCATTTAAGCCAGCACGCTTCAATATTCTTTTCATGCGTAATAGTACTTTTTTTACATAGATTGGGTAGCCAGGATGATAGTCACTAGAAGCAAAAATGAACCCTTCCTCATGATAAGTGTCGCGATATCTCATTTTAATGTTATTTTGCACTGTTTTATGTTTTTTAAGTTCATTGATGACATCTTGATCAACTATAATTTTACGATAAGACTTTTTAGTTTTTGGTGAAACGAGTTGATATTTTTTTATATTACTTACTGGGTTATAGTATGTTTTGGTGATACTAATGGATTGATTGGTAAAATCAATGTCATTCCATTTTAATGAAACGAGTTCACCAACTCGAACACCTGTATACGACAGGATAAGGAACATAAGATAATCCATGTCTAAACCGTTATGTTTTGCAGTGTCTAAGAATAAAGCTAATTCTTCTTTCTCTAAGTACTTTGGTACCTCTTGTTCTAATTCAAAATCAGTGACAGTTTTCTTATCTTTTTTCAGATATATAAATTCAGTAGGATCTTTTTTAATCGATTCTAACTCAAGGGCTTTTCGAAAGATCATTCGCCCTGTTCGATGGATGCCATCTAAAGTGTTGTCGGCATAACCTCTATCTTTTAAATCGTCTAATGCACTTTGATACATTTTTCTGTTGATGTTTTTTAATTTTATTTGAGAAAAATATGGCATCAATTTACCGATTTCATGCTGTCTCACACGTATAGTACCTGGTTTAACATTGTTTGCCTTAACGTATATATTGAGCCATTCTTTAGTGAAGTTTTTAAAAGTTTCAACTGATTCTTCAATATAGGTACCTTTATTTAATTCGTGGACAAGGGTATTAGCAGCTAACTCAGCTTCTTGTTTTGTATTAAACCCACCTTTTGATTTTTGTTTTCTTTTTCCGGTCTTGGGGTCAGTGCCAACGTCCAAAACAATTGTCCAAGTTGCACCACATGTACATCTTTTTTTCTTGCATATACATCCTCTTCTGTAAATATGCCCTTTCATTATTTAGCAGCATCCTTTTTAAATATTGTATTTTATCACTAATTATTTCCTCTAAAAAGTAATTAATACAAAATTATCAATTTTTATCTATCTACAGATATTTTAAAGGATCAATTATACATGCAACTACGTTGATTGATGCAATCATTATTGATAGGGGTAGCTTATATACCTAATGGAAAAAAATTAAATTAGACTACCTTTTTGAATGGTGGAACGCTTATAATTAAGGTAAACAGTGTTTTCTTTTAAGAAAGTAAAAGATTTTTGAAAACATAATACTTCATTATTTGAACTTAAAATGATTGAAATATTATATTAATCCTCCTTATAACTATCATTATAGGGTGCGTATTGCCAGAGGATATGTTTCGATCATGAAACATGTAATGGTTTAAATAGTGATCATGGAAGGTTGTAATTACTTAAAAAAAGAGGTGTAAACTTGCATGAATAAAAAATTTTCAAAAAAACAACTCAAAGATCGTGAAATAATTATGGAACGATTATGCAAAGCTGGTATAAAAGTAGAAACCGGAGAAAAAAAACCTGTGAATGGACGTTATTCAGGTATTATTGGAGAACGTAAGGGAGAACGAATTATTAATATAGATATGAACCATAATTCACGTTCAAACAAATAAATTACTAAATTCCAATTTTAGTAGCATGGGGCCTTAATTTATGAAAAAGGAGAATCGTTACTTTTGCTAATTCGTATCTTATTATTGACCTTCAATATTAGAAGCATTAGTTTGTATTCTGGACTCTGTAAAGAATAATTTAGGTTTTATATTCGTTTACCATTGTTCGATTTTTATTGAATATCATTGAGGTCAATGAGGTTTGCCACGATTTCAATATTTTTAACCACTAAATAACTTTTAAAATTAATGAGAAAAATACAAATTAGATGAATTCTTTTCCTGCGTAGTAGACGTATACTGCGCAACAATGATTGGAATAATTCCTGGAAAATCAGAACCACAATCTGTTATTTTCTTGTATTTTTTTATACTTCTGATATTGTGCAAGATATACGTTCAATGATTGTGTTAGTTTTAGAGAAAAATAGTACTCGGTTCTTTTATGAGTCTGTAGAAGCTAAGAAAATAGAAACAATAGAGATAGAAATGATGGGAAATAAGTTAAATGAACTTGTTTATGGTTGAAAAGATATAAGTGGAATCATCTAATTTCCTTATTCAAGTAAAGGGGAAAATCCTTCAAGATCGGCTGCTTGAAAAAAGGCAGCTGTTATTTCGTTAATAGAAAAGTTCGGTGGACTAAATGGTATATTCTGTTAGTTTTTTGTGAGGATGTGAACCAATTGGGTTTAAGAGTTATAGGAAAGTTAATTTTAATAAAAATTAATTGGTTTCCCTCCAAAAATCTGAAGGAGTGTAAAAGTTTATACCCCTGAAAATTCTGACAGGTGATTTTTTTCTCGTTATAATAAAATAAACTCAAAAATTAGATAAGGAGAAATAAAAAATGGCTCAAAAAGATTATGGAAAATTGGAGCAAAAAGTTATTTCTATATTTTCAAAAGTTAAAAAAATTACTTTTATTCTCGGTGACAAACCTCAAGCTAGAGGGGGAGAACCAATGGAAGAAGCGGGGCATATTAAATGGGTATTTCATGGTAAAAATTTCTGCCTTTCAATCAAAGAAATAAAGAGAATACAAACATTCCCAGATTGGTTTGAATTTAGCTATGGTTCTCCTTTAGGAAAATCAGGTAGAGAGACTTCTCACAATGCACAAATTGGAAATACTGTACCAGTCTTATTAGCTCATGCTATTATTCAGCCTATTGCAGATATCTTTAAAGATATATTATGGAAGAAATATTTGGTGTGTAATGACCGAAAGTAGGCAGTTTGTGAAAAGAGAACACTATATTACACAATTTTCTATAAGACCTTTTGAAATTACTAAAGGACTGTGCCTCACAGTAAATTTAAAAGCAACTCCTTTGGAGATTCTACATAAGAGAACCGAAGATATTATGCAAGATATTGATTTATATGAGGTAATGGATAATACAGGAAGTTACGTAAATAGAAATGAAATGGAGCTAGCTTATAGAGGATTTGAAAACTATACTGCACCTAAGTTTCGTAGACTTGTTTCACTTCTAGAGTCAGAAGATGCAGATAGTGAGTTCAATACAATGATTAAAACAAATGAGTGGGCAGATAAAGAGGCAACTCTACTTTTCCATTTGATTCTTACATTGATTCGCAGTCCTCAAGTAAAGAACTTGGTTTTTGATGATGAGAAAATTCCTGAATTCCTGAAACCAATATTCTACCGACTTTTAACCACTAGTCAAGTGATGGCTGTAAAACTTGCTAAGGAACACCTTAGAGGAAATGAGTTGGAGGTTGCTTTACATTTTTTGAAAACCAGCTCAGAAAGTGGGCTTAAAACATTAGCCGAACATCTTATGAATAATTTTCAATTAAGAATTTATAAAACTAAAGGAGTGAAAAAACTATTTCTTTCTGACAGACCTATTCTAATACAAGAATTTAAAGATACTGACTATTTACTTCCAATTTCACCTAATGTATGTGTCGGTACAACTAAATTACAAACTAAAGGAAAAAAGATTTTTATATGCAACCAAATTGTATACTTGTCAGATGACGAGGTTAAAAATATTAATCAGAAAATCGTCAAAAAAGCAGAGGGAATGTTGATTATTCAAAAAGATTCAGATATAGAATCTGTGAAAGAATGGCAAGAAAATAAATGTTCTAAATAATAGTATAATACTGATAACGATTTCTTAATTGGAGGTTTATATGTCTGACGAACAGCAAAATATAAAAAATAATGAAAAAGTAAAAAATCTTAGGAGATTGGCCATTTCAAAACAATTAAATCTTTTATTTGGTTCTGGAACTTCTTATCCAGCTATTCCTTTAATGGAAACGATTGAGGTGTAAGATACGGAAGAAAGAAATATGGTGTTAGCCCAGAAAGTAAAAACAATAAGCAGTAAACTACTGGAAGATGTTTCAGAAATTGAGCAGTCAATATCTAGTACCTTAGAGAACTATGTGGATTTTATCTCAAAAATAATAGGTATTCTCAATCTTTCAAATTCCAGAAAAACACCTCGTACAACTAATCTTTTTACAACAAACTACGATTTATTTATTGAGAAGGTAGGTTATTGAGGTAAAAGATGACGCCATTAAAGATTACAAAATGATGAATAATATTTCCCTTGTCCACGCAAATCAAGAATAAGTTACTGTCCATTTGACTCTTACTGCGTAATAAACAACCCTTTTTATGAAGCAATGTGCTTTAATTAATGAAGTTTTATTTATATCTGATTAGTAAAAAACGGACACAATTATTTAGGTTCTTATAGTCTCTAATCTGGATATGTATGTTAAGATTTAATTCATACAAATTAATATTCATAAATTAGCTGAGGAATTAATTTCATTTGGAATAGATCCAACAATTGAAGAATTACTGACACAGTAGATTGTGCAATAAGTGTGTTTGTATTATACAGAGTTCTTGTTTAATAATGATTTATTCTGTGATAAAGCAAAGGTCGATTGTCGCCCTCCACTTTGCATTTGTAATTATCTTGTTTTCTTACAACTAGATAAATACGGCATATTGGTATTATAAAATTGAGTATGGAGAAGGTGGTAAGTAAAATAATATCCTAGAAGATTATCAAATTTATATTGATAAGGCAATAATTTTTTCGAACTTCCAAATTACAGGGAATAAGACAGGGGAGCATAATGAAGAATAATATAGGATCATCGATTGGATCAAACTTTGGTATTTCCATGGTCGAGTCATATGGAATGTTTTTTCGTCATTATAATTTTAAAAATTTGTTAGTACTTGAAAATGAGTACAATATTATACCTAAAATGCACATTTATATGGTTGTTAAAGTCCCTAAAATAGTTTTTGTTCATGATTCAATAAAAATAGATGAAGAATATATAGATTTGAAAATTAGAGTAATGGATGATAGACCTATTAATGAAATCAATTATAGATTAACAAATAATTTAAAGAAACAAGATTTGGAAGTAGTATTGAGCCCGAATAAAGATGATATAGAGATTAAAGATTCCTTAGGTAATTATGTACTTAAGGCTAACTCGTTTATGTTCTTAATTAATAATGGATATATAATGGATTGTGAAGTAGTTTATATTGGTCGTTCTTTTGGTAAAGAAGGTGAGAGAACTGTCTATGGTAGATTAAAGTCTCATTCAACCTTACAAAAAATTTATGCGGAGAAAGAAGATGATAAAAGTATCTTTTTGTCATCTTGGAATTTTGATAGGAACACTATAGGATTTATCTCTCCTATAGAGTCTGATAATCAAAAAAGTATTGATATTTTCATGAAACAATTGGCAGTACATGAGCTACCGGAATTAATTCGTAAGAAACAGGAAATAAATTTCACAGAAGCTGCCTTAATAAGGTATTATCAACCTAAATATAATAATAAAATGAAATATAGATTCCCATCAAAGACGCATATTGAGTATTCAGATTTATTTAAAGAGAATGTAGATTATGTTTCTGTTGAAATTGATACTAAAAGACTAAATGTACGATTATATTCAGGCGTTGTTCCTGTTAATTTTGAACATAATCCATTTTATGATTTAAAAGATAAGAGAAGTAAATTAGATTTCTTTAGAATAGTTTAATCTAAGTTATCTGTTTGTCAATGCTTGCCTATAGAGAATAAGAAAATAGTCAAATTATATTTTAGTATAAACTTATGTAATTAAAGGTTAGTTTCGGGATAATTAATTAAATAGGTGCCTATATTAATAAAGAATAGCTAACAATAGACTGTCATATGCTGCACAGTACAAGCATACTATGCAATAAAAGAATGATCTTAGATACTTCGGTAGTTCTTCTTGCTCAAATTGTTCAATAGTTTTTTTATCTTTTTTTAAGTAAGCAAATTCAGTAGGATCCTTATTGATCATATCTAGTTCAATTGCTTTTTTAAAAATCATTCTTCCTGTTCGGTGAACTCCATCTAGTGTATTATCAGCATAACCTTTTTCTTTAAGGTTGTTTAAGACCTTTTGGTATTGATTTCTGTTAATATCTTTTATTTTTAAACCAGCAAAGTAAGTCATTAACTTATCGATTTAGGAGTTTTTTACATAACTTTTCGAAATTAGCGATATAAAATCACTATCCTTCAGCCCTAATTATACGAACTTTAGTTCCTTTATTCAATGTGTATTTTATTAATAATGTAATCATAAAATGCATTATTCGATATACAACGAATAATGCATTTAAATAAACCAAATTGTTTATCTATTTATTTTTAAGGTAACTTAACTTGTCATAACCAATATATCCGTCATGTTGTAATCTCGCCACAACTATACCAGGAAGTATTTCTTGATAATTAGAAAAATCTTCAATACTTTTTTGATCAAACACGTTTAATTCAATAAACCTTTTATAGGCTGATTCGTTTATGAAAAAATCTCTTGCAAAGGAATTAGCCTCTTTTTCTTTTGCAGAAGTATTATTAGTATCTAATTCTAGTTCTTTCTCAAGTGTTACAATTGGTTCATTTGGTTCATAGTGTTTGATAAGGTGTCCTATCTCATGCATTAAAGCGAACCAAACATGATCATGTGTTTTAAACCTTCCGCTCAAAAAAATGGCGGGGTTTCTCTTATAAGTTGTTAAAGCACCTCTAACTTTACTGTTCACTACTGCATCACAAAAGACTAAATATATACCCAAGCGATTTAATAATTTTCTGGCACTCTGAAGGGAACTCTTATAGTCATTATTTAAAGCTATTTTTTTGAATTTGTCTAATGAGTTAATTAAATTTGAATCGTTGTATGGTTTATTTGACAAGTCTCGATTCTGAATTTCAACTTCTTCTCGGGCTAAGCCCAACCAAGTAGCGATAGACTCTTTCTCACCACCATCTTCCATAAAGTCAACATGCATATAAGAATAAACGGCATCAAATTGACTGAAGTTACCTATTCTTAAAAGCTTTAGCATTTCGTTGGCTTGCTTTTTAAGATCCCAATCTAAACCTGAAAAAACTTTTGAGAAATTGAATCTCTTATCAAGCTCTATTAAATCTTTTTCCTCAAAATTTATAGTATCTAATTCTTCTCTCTTAATGTATTCTCTGTATTTGCTTTCATAATTTAACCAATAAGAGGCCGGAATATTATGAAATATTTTTTCAAATTTAATAGCTATATCTTCAGTTAGTCTGCTCTTCCCATTCAATAGATTAGATAAATGTTTTTCACTAATTCCTAATCTCTTAGCACACTCTTTTTGACTCATTCCAAGGTCTTCTAGATATTCTTTTATAATTGAACCTGTGTGTACAATAAATTCCTTACTCATAGTTTTACCTCCTTTCTAATGGTAATTATCTATCGATAGAATCTCTATATTAATAATTGTCTTGTGGTCTGATTCATCCCATTCTCCAACAGGTCTTAATACAATACGGAAGTTCTTTGAAACGTCAATTCCCCAGCACTCTTTTTTATCTCCACTTAGTTTATGCCGGCGAGGAGGTGGATCGTGAGTTATTTCGTCCAAATTATTTGCAGCCCTCAATTCAGACATCCTGTTACTAACCCTTTTATGAAATGCGGTATATTCTTTTTTTATCAACCGTGGATTAGTCAATATATTTTCTAATTTGTTCGAGGTGTAAGTAATATTCATTTGTATCCCCCCTTATACATTAAGATAAAATTATCATAATTAACCTTATAGGTCAATTTTACAACTATGGACTAACTTCAATAATACATATATAATTGGTTTAGTATAGGAGTGCGTAGTATGCAAAATAAAAATGATTGTTTTGAATATGCAAAGTTATTATCAAGTCAATATTCTACTTTTCTCAGTAACGAAAGTATAGAACGAGAGGTTTTAAACACATTCGGTGGTCAATTGCCGTTTGATAAAGCAAAAAGTGAGTTGACACCTAGAGAATTCATAAATCAGTATCTTTTAAATCATTATCCTAATGAGACATCTATCAAATCAACTTTTATAAATAATGTTCTATTCAAGACAAGTAACCATGTATCAATATTTGAATTAAATGTAGGCAAAAGCAGGCTGGATTTATGCAAGATAAACGGTAATAGTACGGCTTTTGAGATAAAAACTGAATTGGATACTCCAACCCGAGTAAGGCAGCAAATGAAGGACTACTTCTTAGTTTTCGAAAAAGTGTATTTGATTTGTTCGGTGAATAATCTTGATACTATGATGCCTTATCTCCCAAAGGAATGCGGCATTTACACTTATCACATTACACAGACTGGTAGATATATTTTTAAGAAGAATCGTAGTGCAATTGCTTCGAATTGTATTTCCGCTTATGCTCAATTATCAGTTTTAACAAAAAAAGATTTGAACGTATTCTTTGAGTGTCCAAACCTTGAAACCAAAGATGCTATGATAGCCCTTATTATAACCGCTAGAACAACAAAAGACATAAATAAGATTTTTAAATTATCATTAAAAACAAAATACTATGATAAATGGAATTTTCTTGTTGAAAATAAAGAAGAGATTCTAGAAATTGACTATCAATGGTTTTTTAAAAATTTATTATCTCCTGAAATAGTGTACCTATAGTTTTAGGTACACTATTTTGTCGCTTGTTGTTGAATATATCTTGTTAATATTAAGCTGGTCCAAGTTTGCCAGTTGCCATAAGAACCTTTTAGTGATTTTTCCGTTATGTGTTTAAATGACAAGCAGTCCTTTTCGCTATCTAAAATAGAAGATTTTTTTAATAATTCGCTTACAACATATTCATATCCTCTTACACCTAGATTACCGTTGGAATTTACAATCGAATAGAACGCATTTTTTTCTTTTATATACATTAAAGCCAATGCTGATCCTTTGCCACCACCACCACCTATAGATGGTAAGTCATCTTTTAAACCTCCAAAATCACCAAATCCACATAGTTTATTTTCTAGATATGCTTCAGCAACTGAATTATCAATTTTTTTAGTAATAGTTAAATTTTCATAAACACCATTTGTATTTTCTCTTAATCTAGGAGAATTAAGTAAAACTTTACTTGCTTGGGTTGTTAATTCATTTAACTCCTCTATTTCAATAAATTTTGATTCTGCTTTCTGTTCGCGAATATCTAACATTAGATAATCTTCTTTGGTTGTGTGCTGATCTATGAATTCCGAGTAACTTTCTAATAAGTCAGCTGTAATTCTTATACCTATAGATGGGTTCATCTTTCTAAGATCAATAATCAAATTATATAAATCTGGTTCACTGATTTTAAAACCATCTTTTATAGATATCACTGGAATCAAATTTTTAAAGTTACTAATTTCTAACACGCGTGACCTGTAATAATTAAAATCCCTATTCAATCTAAAAGATAAGTCAATTTTTGTGACATCATAATTTTTGTATTCATTTTCCTTAAATCTAAAAAAATCAACAAATCCGTTTTTTTCTTTTAGCCTGTCACTAAGAGCCTTCAGAGTTATAATGTCGTCTTTTTTTCTAGGCAATCTAATTTTAGAACGCCTTTTTTTTCCGGTTGGAATTTGATATATATAATCTCCACTTTCATCAATTTGAAAATTATCTTCAAACTCATCTCGAATAAGCTCAAACAACGGAATTATTGAATCACTGAAATAAGTGTTCATGTTCTCTGTTACTTTAAGTTCTTGTCCTCGATTTTTCATAATTGGTATATACATTTTTATCCTCCTTATTTTTAAAAGGCCTTTAAAAATAGTGTTGATGTATTCAATGTTCTATTTTTAATCTTTTTTAAAAGGATCCCCAGCGATATTCTTCTCTATAGCCTTTTCATTTATTGAATGAATAGCCATCTCAACTATCTCTATTACCTTTTTGGCTTGATCTTTTGTTACTTCCTCTTGCTCTCCATGTAAAACTTTAGTTCTTAGTGCCATACCACGCCATAGCTCCATATAGAAAGGTTGTTCATGTATATCATAATCTAAATACCTTTTTATAGGACCGATCAGCTTACCATTTAAAGCAAAATCTTCAAGATAAGAATCAGTTACCCACCTTTTTTCAGCAGAATTATTTATCGCTTTAAGTATAATTTCGTTTACCCTTATTTCAAGAGCTGTAAATGCAGTTAGTATTGTCCCTCTTATTTTGACCTGATCATTTGTGTTATTTAAACGAGAGTTAATAGTCTTTTTGGCATCGTGTAAATAAGCGTCATATAGATTGACTGGTATAACCTCTCGCTCCTCTTCATCGAAGATATCTAATACGTTGTTTTCATCGTAAACATCTTCTGTATTCTTAAATACTTCATTTACTACAGATCTTCTATAAACATCTTGAAACTCTTTATACGCTTTAGTGTCTTCAATCTTTCTTATTTCGTCGATGTTATAACTGAAAAACATTGGATATTCTTCCAATAGCCGTTTCCCAGCAGGAATTATTTCTTCTCCTAATTGGTATAGTACTTTTTTAAATCCTTCGGGCGCTTTTTCTATATAGGCATACCAATTTAACTTTTCTGCATCTCCATTAGTAACTTCAGCCAAAGCGCGGTTTAACTCCTCTCCTGCTGGAGGGACTTTACCGTTTCTTAATCTACTCAAATGTTCTCTAGTAACGGAGATATTTTTGTCTTTTAGTGATTTAGATAACCTCTCTAGGGTAAAACCAGAATCTTTTATGTAAGCACTAAGTAAATCAGCATATCTCAAGTTATTCACTCCCTTATAAAAAAATTATCTCATATTGACATAAAAATATCAACACCTAAAAAGAGTGATAAAAATTAATCACAAATAATATTGACATTTAATAATTACGGTTATATTATAAAATCACATTAAACGAGATGTTAAATAATCACGAAGAGAAGAGGTGATTTTAAATGTCCTACTCGGAATTATTGATTAAAGCAATTATTGAAGCGGATCTATCTCTTTCTCAAATTTCTAGAAGGTTGGAGAAAGTTGGATTAAGTGCGGATAGAACTTATAAGTCGCTTGAAAAATGGAAAAATGTCACCAGCAAGCGATAAATTAAATGGCGCTCTGGCCAAAATCTTAGAAATTGATCTAATAAAATTTCAAACAGCTGCATACAGAGAGAAGATACCTGCTGATATCTTAAAAGAATTGAAAGAGCCAACAGCATAATTAGTCTTCCCGACTTGTTAAGAGATATAGAACTAGGAGGTAAAAGAGCGATGACACAAACAAAACAAATATATAGCACATGGGATTCATTACCAGACACATTAACTGCTAATCACATTTCTCAATATTTACGTATATCTCGTCGAAGAGTATATGATTTATTTCAAATGAGCGTGGAGGTTGGAGGTATTCCAAATTTTGATATTGGTGCCTCAAAGCGGGTTGAAAGATGATTTAGCAAAGTGGATAAGTGCCCGAAAACAAGATAAAGTTATTCTCAATCACCACGGACTGACGCTAAAAGCTATAGGGAAACTCAACAGTCATTAAAGACTGATGAGGAACAAACCTTTTCTGAAATAGATGTAATGCTCCCTAACTCTTTAAGGAGAGAGAGTTGCGGGAACTGATAGGGGTTGATCGTAATATTTATAAGCGAGGTAAGGGTGAAGCGTTTAGGTGCAAATAAAGGTAATTTCATCCTTTTTGTCGAACGTGACAATGGGGAGGTGGAAAAATTGAAAGAAAATTATTATGTTACTCTCAAGTTTGATGATGACACAACTGATTTAGTTACAATGTCTTCTAACTTAAAGCAGAATCTTGAAAGTCAGATCAAGAAAAGCGATTGGCTCGAATGCGAAGAAACACAAAGAAATTTTAATATGAATAAAGTGAGATGGTTTCAAATAGCGAAAGCAGATTAAGCACCCTTTGAGGTGCTTTTTCTTTTGAACAAAACAAAAGCTTTCCTCCCCTAAAGGAAGAAAGCTAACGCTCCGTATATTGCTGCAAGCAACACACGATTAGAGATTTTTATCTGAATCTCCACAGAATCACCCTTTCCAGTGATGAACACCATCACTTTGGTTTGGGTAAACCCACATCAAAGGATTTGTATTCCTCGCTAGATTAAGTGATATATAGATTATAGCATATTTAAAATTTAAGGAGGTGGTGATATGACATGAGTAAGAAACTAACGGGAACACAAAGACGTTTTGCTGATGAGTATATCATCACTGGTAATGCATCTAAAGCTGCAAGAGATGTAGGATATAGTGAAGCTTACGCAAAGACTCATGTATATAAATTGCTAGAAAATGCTAGAGTGGATTCCTATATAAAGGAGCGACTAGAAAAACTGCAATCAGAAAAGGTTGCTGATCAACAAGAAGTCATGGAGTATCTAACATCCGTATTGCGTGGCGAGGTGCAAGATGAAGTGTTACTCGTTGTTGGCGATGGTGACTTTGGATCGTCTGTAGAAAGAAATGATAAGCGTTCTGATACAAACGATAGAACAAAGGCATCCGAACTGTTAGGCAAGCGCGTTATGCTATGTGGACCGATAAACAACAAGTAACTAATATTACTCCTGTTTTCGTTGAGGATGTGCCGAAAGATGGCGACTAAAGAAAATCGGATATCGATCAGCAAAGGGTACAATCGTTTTTGGAATAATAAACAGTCTTATAGAGTTGTTAAAGGATCGCGTGGTAGCAAGAAATCAAAGAATACAGGTATTAACTTCGTTCATCCAATTATGAAGTATCCGTGGGCCAATTTATTAGTTGTTAGAAGATATTCGAATACAAATAAACAATCCACATATACAGATTTAAAATGGGCAACCACGCAATTAGGGGTTGCTCATTTATTTAAATTCAATGAATCAATGCCAGAGATAACGTATAGGCCTACAGGACAAAAGATATTGTTTAGAGGACTGGATGACCCACTAAAGATTACATCAATTACAGTAAACGTTGGTATTTTTTGTTGGCTTTGGGGCAGAAGAAGCCTATCAGATTGAAACAGAAGATAAATTCAGAACTGTAGTCGAATCTATTCGTGGTATGTATGGCGATCCGGACTTCTTTAAGCAAATTACAGTAACGTTTAATCCGTGGTCGGAAAGACATTGGCTTTAAAAAACATTCTTTGATGAAGATACGAAAGAGAAAGACACATTTTCTACTACGACTACATTTAGGTGCAATGAGTAGCTAGATAAAGTCGACAGAGATAGATATGAAGATTTATATAGGACTAATCCCAGAAGGGCGAGAATCGTTGCTGATGGTGAGTGGGGTGTTGCAGAAGGCCTTGTGTTTGATAACTTTGAAGTAAAAGTGTTTGATCCAATAGAGAAGATTAAAGAGATACAGAGAACTGCTCACGGTTTGGACTTTGGTTTCACGAATGATCCTTCAACAGAGGTTAGTTCTGTAATCACCAGGATTATAGGAGGCGATTGCATTGGTGGAGACAAAACAACGGTTTCCTGCAGAAGCTAATAAAGTTTATACCTATGCAGATGCAGAGACATTACTAAATAACACAGCCGATTTGGCAAAGTTCGTAGATCATCACAAGACAGTACAGGTTCCGCGTCTATCTGAATTGGACGATTAACTATTTAGGTAACAATAAAGTAATATTAGAAGTTTTGCTGCACAGTACAACCATACCACTCAATTTAACTAAGGGCGTAATTCTTAAACAAGGATTTTACAATTTTAAATTTGACACAATACTGAAAAAATGGAATGTAAATTTTGCGGTAATAAAATAAACGAATATGATCCTTATCCTACGGTTTGTGAAAGCTGCTTTGATGAAATAAATCTTGATGGTCCTTCTGGAGAATGGATAAATTACGAGTAATCTTATTTTTGAATGAGCAATATGAAAAACGACTTTATTTACTGTGTAGTACAAGGCTACTATTAATTATCATCAGCAATCGGGTATGATTACGGATGAACATAAGCCTAATTCTTCGATAAAAATAAAGAGTATTATACTTGTTAATTTTAAAATCACCTTGACATCGAATGGTGATTTCTGTTACCGGTACTAATAAAAATATGAACGAGATAATACATTCTTGTGGCCATAAACAATCTACACATAAGCTCATAAAATCACTACTTAGAAACCAATTTCCCACGACTACGGGATTATAAGTCTACAAAATTAAAGGGCTACTCAATCGTGAGAGACCTTTTTCATTAAAACACAGTTGAAATCTAAGTTTAACGATTTCAACTGTGTTTGATTTTTTAATAAAATATAGACGATATGTCACAATCTCTTGCACTCTATTTTTTACTAGTGATCCACTTTTTGAAATCTTGCTTATCTACTCTTTTGGAAGCACCAATTTGAAAGTTTGGGATACCGCCTTCTTCTTCATGAAGTTGAAATAATTCATAGACTCTCCTTCTAGAAATATGAAGATATTCAGAGATATGAAGTGCTGTTAGTGTATCAGGCAATAAATCCCAGTAATTAAAATCCTGTTTTATCTCATTAGTATTTGTTTTATCTTCGCTGCTACATACTACTAATTTGTCCATTTCCTTTAACCACTGTTCTATTAATTTAATACCTTTTTCTCTTTTTTCCATATTCTCTAAATTCTTTTGTTGATTTGAATGGTTATCTATCATAAAAAAACCTCCTTCTTAAAGAAGGTTAGGCAGATATAGTATTTAATATATGGTTGCTCTCTTGAGAGAACAACCATATGTTAATTAGATCTCAATAAACTCAATAGGATAGTGTTTTGCATTAACCAACTCTTCAGGAATAATCTGTATATTATAGTGATTCTGAACGACTGTTTTACAGTATCCCACTTTTAATTTACCAAAAGGTTTTAGAATTTCTCTCATTATATCAAGATTCATTAGCTGATTAATTCCAAAAATTTCAATGACAAACCCACCTTGCTCTAAAATACTTGCTAGTAAATAGATATGTTTTGAATCATGTATTAGGACAATAGGTCTAATATCATAAGCAAAGGTGAAGTTTGGTCTTGTGCTAGTGAAGCTATCTTTGTTTTTTACAACATATTCATTAAACTTTTGTAGATAGTTAGTGAAAGATACGGGTGTTAGATAAACATTATCAACTGCATAAAAATGATTTAAATTCCATTTATCGTCCATTAATGGTTTTTCATGTAGTAACCATTCAACTGGTATTCTACTGATAATAGCTAGTGAAGATTTTACATCCAACAGACGAGACCATTTAGTTCTAATTGGTCTTATCGTGTATTCTGGCAAGACTTCAGCGCGTGTATCATTTCCTTTTAGATAAGCTAAGGTATTATTGTCGACACCATACTTACCTCTAAGTTTTGTTTGAACTATTCCTAGTAGATCTTTTGCAAGTAAAATTCTAAATCGACCCTCAACGGACAATGAAAGCAAGAATTCCCTATAAATATGTGGGTGCTTTTTTAAAATAGAAGCTTCTGGTAGATCAATACTTAACCTATCTTTACTGTCCGTTCTTTTTTTGAAATATTCCTCTTCTGATATCGATTTATTAATAACATCTTGGATAATTTGATATTCAGACCTTGGTTTTTTCATTTCGCATCACCAAGGTAATCATATTAGTATCCGAGAAAAATCTATCGGTTGCTCTCAGGAGAGAGCAACCTTATTTTGGTTATTTTTTTTGGTTATGATAGAACAGATAATGAAATATGTGTTGTGAAAAAAGTAGACAAAACAAATTAAAAGTATGCTACAATAAAAATTGGTAATACTAATTAAGTTTGCCATTTTTGCAACACTCCTTTCGAAAAAGATTTCATAACCAAAAAATAAAAAACTTTACCACTGTAATAATTTACTTTAATAAATTAAATATTCGTAGAAGCGGGATTCCACGAATATCTTTGGAAATGTCTGGCAATACTATTGCTAGGCATTTTTTTATTGCCTCTTTTTTTTATTACTTATCCACTCATTGCGTTTACACAATGTTTTATGGTTCCTATTTTACCATAGATTAATTCGCAATGGGGGGATTTGGAGGTGCATAGGTGTGAACCCAGTAAGAGAAAGAAATAACAGGTTGCCGTCTTCAGACTATTATCCAAGTGAATGGATCAAAGCATTTATGGAGGACGTTTCAGAGAAGCAACAAACGTATACGTTCAATGTGATAATGGAATTTTATTTGTTTCATGGAATCCATCAATTTATGATCGATGAATGTCTCGCTTATGTAGCCTATCTAAAAAGAGTACAAGCGTATAAGCAGCTTTCTAGCAAAGTGGTGCTAAAAAAAATAAATATCATCACCGATTACCTGACCTTTTTACACAGTGAGGGGTATAGCGATATGGAACCTCTTTTATGGAAGTGGCAAGCGGTTGTTAAAAAACTGGAAAAGCCGCAGACGAAACCAGTAAAAAAACCTTCCAGTAAAATAAAATTAGATAAAAAGACAATGAAAAAAGAAGACACCTTGCCGGAAATTATTCATGATTTTTTGACGTACCTAGAACGTAAGGGGTATAAAGGACAAGCCTATGAAAAGAATATTCGGAAGTTTTATCAATTTTTAGAAAAAGAAGCGACAGACATCCAACTATTCTTGGAAGTAAATAGCGAGAAATTATTATTTGAAAAAATTAGAGCATATGAAAGGGCCTTATCGGAACGTGTTATAACAGAAAAAATTGCAACAGCTACTGCATCTATTTACTTAAGAGTAGTGCAATTATTTGTGAAGTTTTTATGCAGTAAAGGTCTGATCGATCGGAACTATTCGCTACCGATCCATTTAAGAGGGAGAGGAACTCGCGCCAATGAATATGTTCCAAAAGAAAGTGTAATAAAGTTAATGGATATGATCTATGAAAATTCCAATCATAGTATACGCGACTTAGCTATGTTCTTAATTATTGTGGATACGGGATGTCGCCCGATAGAAGTGTGCAATTTGACAGTAGATGATTATAACAGCATTGAACGAACACTCTCTTTTCATTGCGGTAAAACACCAAGAAGAAAAGTAAAGATCAGTCGGGAAGTGATCGATATCATCAATGCGTACATCGAAGTAAGAAAACGTTATAAGCCGAGAACAGAGAGTTTATTCTGTGACTATCGTGGTTTCGCTATTTCATCAGGGTTGATTAATAGAAATTTTTATGTCTGGAATATAAAAGCATTTGATGAATCGAGATATCCACCAAAAGCCTTTCGTCATACGTACATCACTAATGCATTAGAAGAATATGGGTTTGAAAGAGTATCCAAGATGATTGGACATGCAGAATGGCGTTCAACCTATTATTATCTCCATCGCTCAAAGAAACGTTTGTTAGCCAATACCCTTGATAAAAGTCCCCTGAAGGAAAATAAAGGAGTGTTTTCTAGTGTCGATCAAAATTCAAACCAACGTTGATTATGAAAAAGTCTGTAACGAACTAGGTATAACAGTTGATGAATTATTGACCTTGGTAAAAGACAAGGATAAACATCTATCCAATAAGAAAGAAAAGGTACTTTTTTTACACGTTTTAGATGAGTATCGGGTCAACCTCAGAAAACTAATGGAACACAATCGTCGAAGTGAGACAACGTTAACTACGTATTTGAACTTTTTGGATAGAGTAAAAGCGGTTGTGATAAACAAATATGCAAATTTATGTATTGATCATATTACAGAAGACCTACTATATGAGATCTTAGAAAATGCAAAGCCAAGGAAAGCGGACATCTTAATGCAAAATACATTAAATAAATATGCAGCAATTCTTAGAAGCTTATTGGGATTTGCATTTGAACGTGGATATACAAAAAAAGACCTAAGGTATAAATTATCTATCCGCAAAACAGCTACACTACCTCGGTATTTAAATGATGAGCAAGTGGAGCAAGTACTTCAAGGAGTTATTCAAAAAACATATGGGTATCGAAAGAGAGCAATGATTATCTTTTTATGGGGAACAGGATGTCGGATCAGTGAATTAACGAATATTCGTGTTTGTGATTTCAATATCAATGAAAATCTTATTTTTATAAGGAAAGGAAAAGGTAAGAAAGAAAGGTACATTCCTATGTTTCCAGAGGTAAAAAAACAAATCATCAAATATTTGAAAATTAGTGGGGTAAAAGAGTGGAGAACGGATATGAAGGGATATCTTTTTGCACAAGACGACGGATTGGTGCGGGAAAGAAAGGTATTGGAGAGAAGTATGCAAAGCTTAGTTCGAGGGTTGTTTGATGGTATAGGATTAAATCGAGATTATACGGTGCATTCTTTCCGTCATACCTTTGCGGTTAAATGTTTAAAAGCAGGTATTAGAGAGGAGTATTTAATGCAAATCCTTGGTCATGAAGATCCCCAAACAACTGCCATATACACCAAGTTATTGCCAATTGATTTACAAGAGCAAGTTATGAAGCATTATCCTTTTCCATTTGAAAAGTTACTAAATGAATTAATGTAAAGGAAGGTTTATGTTGAAAACATTCAAGGAAGAGATTCGTAACTTTATTCGCCGTTCGCCTCTTAGCGATGATAGTAAAGGTGTTTTTAAGCGAAGACTTGAAGACTTCTTGCATTATCTCGCTGAAATTATTAGCACGCCTGTTGATAAAGTACATTTGGAAAGAATATATGAAACAGTAAATAAGAATGGAGAAACGTTATTTTATTCAGGCCTTAATGTAACTATTGTTGATGAATATTTTTATAGTCATCTCTATAAAAGTTATAATTGGTTATCTGAGTCAAAACGAACACTACAAAACTTTTTTCTTTACCTTTATAGAAAATACGACTTTCCAATCCTAACAGAAGAGATGACCTTTATTGTGGATGAGCATAAACAAAAACCACAAAAAACGGATAGTATTGTACCGACTAGACATGATCTATTAAAGCTGCTGCAAAGTCTTATGAAAAATAGTTTGCATTTAGAGAGGGATGCCTTGTTTTTTACCTTACTAATATCAACAGGAAGTCGAATCAACGAGATTATTACTATAAAAGTGAAAGATATAGACTATAAGCACGAAACCATCTTTGTGAAAAAGACGAAAAATGGATCTAGTAAATGTATTGTATTACGAGAAGGGTTTGGATCTATTTTAAAAAGATACATTGAACAGAATCAGTTGAATCGGGATGATTTCTTACTAAGCGAAAGTGGTAAGGCAATAAGTCGGAAGGAATTTCAGGAACTTTTTAATTATTTTCTTCAAAAAGCAAACTTGCCTTCTTTTACACTCCATAAATTAAGACATTCCTTTGCAACAATTATGGCTGAAAGTGGAATGGGAATTTTAGTGATTCAACAATTACTAGGGCATAAAAAGCTAGATTCCACTAGTACTTATATTGATCCAAACTATATTAGAAACCACGGGATGGAACTACAAGTGAATAAGGATATATATAAGCATATTCGTAAAACAAATAATTAAGATATAAATAATTACACTGTCCTTCAAATAGACAGTGTAATTATTAACAATAAGTTTAGAAGCTTTACTTCATAGAGATAAAGGCCGTTCGAAAAGTAGCTTCAATCACTTCTGTTATTGATTGTTCGAAAGCAGGTAATGAATAGGGTGCTCCAAGTAAACGAAGATGCTTAACTTAATTAACAAATTTCTAATTTAAGTGATATTTGATTGCTGCCACAGGAATTACCACTTGATGTCAGTGCGTTTACCAATAGAGAAACGCGAAGAGTTAGGCTTATGGTATTTTCTGGTGCGGCATGGCCAGGTGATGTTGATTTATTGCTATTTAATTTTGAAAGCAAAACTATTGCTATAATTGAATTCAAAAAAATACTAAAGCTCCAGATAATAATTGGCACATACCAATTATTGAAGAAAAGCTATCAAATTATTATAGAGTATCTGAAAGAGCAGAAGATAATAGCAAATATAACCGACTTGCAATGTTAAGAAAATACATAAGCAATAACCTTCCATTTATAGTTTTATATTATCTTTCTTGGGAATCGAGTAATAAGAATGACAATGTTATAAAATTAGAGTTAATTAATGGAGAGATTGGAAAACATCTCTCCTTTGATGAATTTAAATACATCAAAGGCCATATGACCTTTGAATATATTGATGCTGCGTCAGGAGAAATCTTAGATATTCTTGATAGGCGGGATAGTTCGATTAATAATCACTTCATTACACACTATAACTTATCCGATAGGAAAAACGCTGAAACAGTTACTATTGATATGAATGCAGGATACGCCAACCTTATTAAAGGTGTATTCCCTAAGGCTCATATTAATATTGATCGTTTTCATCTCATTCAGCTCATCAATCGATCTATGAACAAAATACGCATAAAGATTATGAATCAATTTAATACATCAAATGGTGAAGATATGAAGAAGTATCGTCGTTTAAAGCGTTATTGGAAGCTATTATTAAAGAAAGAATCGGATCTTTCGCTTACAGAATATAAATACTATTCGTTGTTTGGTCAACGCATAGAATCAGCTATTGTACAAGAGATATTAGCTTATGATGAAGAACTAAAGGTGAATTATGACCTGTATCAAAACCTCTTGAGAGCTATGAATCATAAAGATTATAATGCATTGTCAGACATCCTAAAAAAAGATGTCCGAAGGACACATCAACCTATTTAAAGACTAGCTTGAATACACTACGTAAGCATTTACCGTATATAATAAATAGCTTTAATTACAAGTACGATAATGGCCGTATCGAAGGCATTAATAATAAGATTAAAGTGATCAATCGCGTCGCATATGGATACCGAAATTTCAACCATTATAAGAACCAAATCTTACTACACTTCAATTTAAAAGCTATTGGAAAAGGAACAAAACAATCAAATCAAAATAAATCATGCCCCAAAGCTGCTTGATTACTTTGGAGCGTGTTTATCATATATTTTTAGTTGACTATAATTCTTCACCAACGTCATTTGACAAAGAGCCACTTTTATTAATATTTAATTAAAAAACTGGGAAGAAAGATTAAATACATGTTGTTCCCCTCTTTTTTCTTCAGGTTCTTTTCTAATACACTAACTATTTAGCAGTAAGTTCTGACTATTAACAGCGGAAAAATCATAAGACAAAGAGACCTTTCCAAAGACCTGTATTATAAACTACTAAGATTTAATGTGCAATCTAATTTCATTTCCTTCTACTATGAAACTTTTCATATTCGTTATACTTTCAAAATGTATTTCATTTAATATAAGATTACTTTGAACTAATTCACCATATTCATTTAATACTTTTTGAATCCACGAATCAGCTTGGATGAATAAATCTACTCGTAATCCAACTGGAAGATCTAATTCCTTACGATATGTTTGAACAGTTCGAACGAATTCCCTTACTAATCCTTCTTCCTTTAATTCTTGCGTTAATTCCGTATCTAATAGAGTTAGGAAATTATTACCTTCAAGTAAATCAAAACCACTTCTTCCCTTTTTCTCAATAAGTACGTCATCAAGTGTAAGCGTTACTGCTTCACCTGAATTTAATACTAGCTGTATTTCTTTTTCCTTACTAAATTTATTCTTTTCTACCTCATCTAAATTTTCAACTTTATTTTTAACTTCTCCAACCGCTTTGCCTAACTTCGGTCCAACTATAGAGAAATTTAATTTGAAATTAAGCTCTAAAAGATCATGATAATCCTTCTTAAACTTCACTTCTTTTATATTCATTTCATCTTTTATAATAGACGCATACTTTTGCAACTGAGATATAGTGGACTCTTCTGTTGGGACCACAATCAATTGAGCTAATGGTTGTTTGGTTTTTATTCCAACTGTATTTCTAAGGGATCTTGTCAGCTCTATTATTTGCAAGACTGCATCCATATCTTTTTCTAATTGTTCATCAATAAACTTTGCATCTGGTTGAGGATAGTCCGATAGATGCACACTTTCTTTTACTAAGTTTGCGTATATGTCTTCTGTAACAAAAGGTGTATAAGGAGCCATGAGTTGTGACAGCTTTTTCAAGACCTCAAATAATGTACTAAATGCTGACCGCTTGTCATCAGTCATACCACTATTCCAAAAACGTTGTCTAGAACGCCTTACATACCAATTACTTAGTTCATCAACAAACGTTGCAATGGATCTTGCCCCTTTTGTTATATCGTAATCATCTAAACTTTGGACAACTTCTCTAATAACTGTGTTTAATCGAGAGACAATCCATTTATCGAGAGTTGTCAGAGTCCCACCTATATCACTAACTGGATTAAACTGATCAATTTCTGCATACATCGAGTAAAAAGAATAAACGTTCAAAACTGTATCAATGACTTTAGATTTAGCGTGACTAACAGTTTTTTTAGAAAAGCGTTTATTATTCCATGGTGAACTGTCAGCTAACAACGCCCATCTTAACGAATCAGCACCGAACTCATTTATTAGCTCAGAAGGATTCAAGGCATTCCCTTTACTTTTTGACATCTTTTGACCATTTTCATCTAAAATATGTCCTAAAGAAAGTACACGTTTATATGGTAATTGTCCAGTAAACAAAGTAGAAACCGCTAGTAAGCTATAAAACCATCCCCTTGTCTGGTCAACCCCTTCAATAACCACATCTGCAGGAAACTGGTTCTTAAACATATCTTCATTTTCAAACGGATAATGATATTGTGCAAATGGCATCGATCCACTATCAAACCAAACATCAATAACTTCGCTTGTTCTATCCATCCTACTACCACAAGAGCAAGCAAAATGCACATTGTCGACATAGGGCTTATGCAATTCTATGTCTTCTGGAACCTCTTCAATAGAAAGTTCTCTTAATTCTTTAGCGGATTTTGGGGCTTTTTCCTTACCACACTTTTTGCAAACCCAAACGTTTAACGGTGTTCCCCAATATCTGTTTCTACCTATATTCCAGTCAACCATATTATTTAAAAAGTTCCCAAACCTTCCATCCTTTATATGAGATGGATGCCATTGAACGTTTTGATTATTTGATTGCATTTTTTCTTTTACCGCTGTTGTCTTAATAAACCACCCCTCCATAGCATAATAAAGAAGAGGACTGTCACATCGCCAACAGTGTGGATAGCTATGTGCATATTTTTGCTTATCAAATAAAAGATTTTGCTTCGAGATCATTTTTATAATTTCTACATCACAGTCTTTAACAAATTGTCCTGATAGTGGCGTTACATATTCCTTATAGCGACCTTTTGAATCTACTACATTCACATAATCAAATTGATTATCCTGAACTGCCTTGTAATCATCTTCACCATGAGCTGGTGCTATATGCACAATACCAGTTCCACTTGTATCCGTAACGAAGTCTGCACCGAGAACTTTATGTCCGTTTGTTACTGTGACATATTTAAAGGGCGGTTCGTAAGAGAGTCCGATCAAGTCTTTCCCTTTTATAATTTCCAGAACCTGATAATTTCCCTTCATAACAGTGGAAACCAAAGACTCTGCAAGAACAAATATTTCTGATTCTTGTTTAACTCGTACATAATTCATTTTAGGATTAACAGCAACAGCAACATTACCTGGTAATGTCCATGGTGTTGTTGTCCAACCTAAAAGATACTCATTTGAAGTTCCCTTTAATCGAAATTTGGCTGTAACAGATAAATCAGACACATCTTTATATCCTTGTGCAACTTCGTGAGAACTAAGTGAAGTCTCACAATGTGGACAATAAGGAACCACCCTATGTCCTTTATATAAATAACCCTTCTCATGGATAGTAGATAAGATATTCCAGACAGACTCAATATACTCGTTGTTTAAGGTGATATAGGGGTTTTCCATATCCACCCAATAACCAAGTGCCTCAGTAAATTGTTTCCATTCATTTTCATAGGTAAATACACTTTCTTTACATTTCTTAATGAAATTTTCGATTCCATACTCCTCAATTTGATCCTTACCAAGAATATTCAATTGTTTTTGAACTTCTAATTCCACAGGTAAGCCATGTGTATCCCAACCCGCTTTTCTTAATACCTGATAACCAGACATTGTTTTGTACCTCGCTACAAAGTCCTTGATTGTTCTACCAAGGGCGTGACCTGCATGTGGCAAACCGTTTGCAGTTGGAGGACCTTCATAAAAAACAAAGGTCTCTTTTCCTTCTCGGTTAGATATGGAGCGTTCAAACGTTCGATTTTCCTCCCATTTTCCACGAATCCTTAGTTCTCTTTCGACACTGAACTCTTTCAACATTATCACCTCATTTTAAATTTAAAAAAACTCGATCCTACATACGTAGAATCGAGTTTTATATATAAATATATAACCTTCTTTTAACAAAACAAAAAAACCAAGTAGTGGTTTTATCAGTTCATTACACTACGTACTATCATACGTGTCCAGAATATCGGTAGAATGCCGTCAAAGTTTAAAAGTATTTTCAACTTTGTTTCTCGGAGAGGATTTTCTTTATGATCTTAACGTTGACTTCCAGCAAATCGACAACTCTCTTTAGATAAGATAAACATAACTACTTTTTCTCGTCATCAAATTATTTATGAAATTACAAAAATGATAACTGATAATCAATTAAAAGTCAACTTGCAGTTTACATTAATTAGCAACTTTGGAAGAGAACTATTTTACGTTTACTTTTCAATTCTTTTTTTTAGTTGTTTAATGCTAGTTTCTTGTTTTGGTTGTGTAACATTTATTCCAAAAATATTAATTTTTAGTGGAAATTATTATAATTTATAGTTTTACTAAAAACATATAAATCACCTATTTTTACATGAAAAAGTCACTAATTTTTAATGTTGTTTCTAAAAAATGGTTAAAGTATAATGTTCTTATATATTAGAGGTACCAATATTAACCATAAAAGGTGGTGATTTTTAGAAGCACTTTTAACAAGATTTTTAATTTAGACGCCGCACTTAAACTTGTAAAGCATAATGGAAAATGCGCATATTTACATGGGCATACATACAATTTAACTAGTGTCATAAAAGACAAAGATACTTTTCGGACGAAGATTTTGTTATCGCATTTAAAATTAGAGGATGTTGTAAAAATAGAAATTGTAGACAAGATAGATTATTCATTCTTAGCACAAGGGAATGAACCAGTAATAAGTCAATTAGAAAGAAAAACAGGTAGTAAATGGTTTCTACTAGGTTTTAGAACAAGTTGTGAAAAACTAGTAGTATATATATGTTTTAAGTGTAAGTGAAGTTTTTATTAGAAGATAAAACGAATTCCATCTAAGACACAACATGAATTCAAATAACAGGGTGAATATTAATTATTAGTTAGGAGAAAAAAATGAGAGTAACAAATACTATAGTAGAAGAAATATTCAAAGATAAGCTATCACAAATTGAAAATTTTGAAGATGAATTATATGGATTTTCAATCAAACATAAAATCCAACCATACTTGAATGAATCATTCCTAAGTAGAAATATTGATCCACCTTTAGGTTTGAAACAAGAACTAGAAGTTATTGTAAATGAATTTGACAATCAATTGAATTATGCCCGGGAATTGAGCAATAAGTTAGAATATCCTTTGATAGTTTTCAAAGGCTTTACTAATTATTTTCTTGGCGAAGGAGATATATTTAAGAGAGAGAGTGGAGATCTTGATCTTCTGTACAAGGATCCGAAACACTTAAGAAAACACCTTATTAATGAGAGCTTTTATGAATTTGAATATAGCTCAGGACATGAATACTCATGTTTAGAAAAACTAGATATAAGTATCACAATTGATTTGCACAAACATATACCTATAATGGCATATCCTAAAGATATTCATAGTGTAAGTAGAAATGGAGAAACCACTATAGATCCTGTTAGTAAAGTTGCAGAATTAAATTATGAAGATGTTTTAGCATATTGTCATCACTTATCTGGCAATGTTTATATACCTAGTGTTAATCTATCTTTATTGATTTTATGTACAAGCATGTTTCGTGATTACATTTCAAGAATGGATTCATTACCTCACTTTAAATTAATAGACCTAGTTGAGACTGTAAAATTATTGAATAGTACTTCTTATAAACCTAACGAATTTATTGAACTAGTTAACAAGTATAATAGCCATGATTCAATTAATTTTACAGGAAAAGTATTAAAAGAAATAACTGGTTTAGACCCGTTTCACTATATAAATGGAAAATTAACTTATTACCCACAAATTCAGACATGGAATTTTAATAGTTGGTTTTTTCCATCATCATTAAAGTCTGCTATCTTAAATGAAGACTTCATATCATTATACAGACAAATAGGAGCTGAAACTCTTTTCATTAGTAAAAATCAAGATTATTCTTTTAAAAATACTGCTGAGGAAAATGTGCTGAAATCGTTGACAAAAAGTACGAATAACAACGAACTTCAAGTAACTTTTAATGTGAAATGGGATAGAGAATTACGATTAGAAATTGAAATATCCAATGTTACTGGTATTTCAGATAATGACATTATAAATTTGAATTTTGGAGCATTAGTAAAGACTTATTTTGGTTCAGTTTCTAGAGGTATGACAATAGGTATTAACGAAGATACAAAAGAAACTATGATTTATAAGAAGGATAGTAAATCCATTACTTTAACACTTTTTATTAATGTTGCGGAAATTAATAAAATCATTGTAGGTAATGAAATTCCATTAAATTTATATATTGAAAAGTATGAAAATAAAGTTGAATATGATTTTTTATGTCCATTAATTATTAAAGGAATCTAATAGTTACGGTGTGGCGCATATGCTGCCGTGTCGTTGTCTAAAAGTTGGAGGTAAAAGTAAAAAATGAGCTTATTTAGCAAGTTTCTAATATTGGCCTTTAAAGAAAAATATATATATAGATTTGATTTCTATATATCAATTTTGGCTAGTATATTAGTGATTTTAGTGCAAATTAACGTCTGGGAGGCTCTATATAAAGGAAACAGTGTAGATAGTGCTAGTTTAAAACAAATGATTACTTATGTGTTACTATCCTCTATTATTTTCAGTCTAACTAGGTCAGAAGCAGGGAATAAAATAGGTAGAAAAGTAGAGGATGGTTCGATTATTAGTGATTTTACAAGACCAGTTAATTTTCGGAGTTATTTATTTGCAGAAGACCTAGGCAATAATTTTTTTCAGGTATTATTTATATCACTTCCTGCAGTAACAATTGTAAGCATATTTTTCGGTTTTTCGTGGGAGGGAGATTTAGTCACGTTATCTATATTTCTATTGTCTCTTGTACTGGGTGTAATAATTTCTTTTTATATAAAGTACATAATTGGTATGTTTGCGTTTTGGCTAGAGACATCTTGGTATATCCCGTTCTTTGTAGGTGCCATTTTTGAGCTATTTTCTGGTTCTACAATTCCTCTATGGTTTTTCCCGGATTGGTTATCAGCAATTAG
The DNA here is from genome assembly GCF_003426095.1 of Paraliobacillus sp. X-1268. Lineage (NCBI taxonomy): Bacteria > Bacillati > Bacillota > Bacilli > Caryophanales > Bacillaceae > Paraliobacillus > Paraliobacillus sp. X-1268. The sequence goes on along the minus strand of NZ_QJSK01000003.1, from coordinate 296,275 downwards.
TTCATTATTGCCATTTAGACTTATCTTTTTTGAACCGATTTCTATTTTTTTAAACAAATATTCTTATGTAGATTCATTTTCTATTATTTGTACTCAAATTACTTGGTTGGTGTTACTCGTGATATTTGAAAAAATATTATGGTTTAACGCTCAGAAAAAGGTTGTTATACATGGAGGGTGATCATGCATTATTTAAAGCTTTATATAGAGTTTATTAAATTGCGTATATCAGGAGTAGCAGAGTATAGAAAAGCTTTTATAATAGGTGCAATCGCTCAATTCGTTTCATATTTTGCGGAGTTTTTTCTAATATGGGTTATTGTCCTAGAATTTCAATCAATTAATGGATGGAGTGCTCCTGAAGTCCTGTTGCTATATGGTCTAAATCTATCTTCTTATGCTATTGCGGGGTTCTTTTTCTTTACTCCAACCTCACAACTACCTGTAATGGTGAAAGATGGTACATTTGATGAATTGTTAATAAAGCCGCTTAATAGTTTCTGGTACTTAGTTTGTCGGGAATTTAATACAGGTTATCTTAGTCATTTTATTTTATCTTTGTTAGTTATAATTTATTCTTTTAATGCATTAAACATTGATATGAATATAAGTAACTACTTATTTTTAGTGATTACACTTATTGGTGGTGCATTAATTCAAGGGGCTGCACTAATTATCACTTCGGTCCCATCTTTTTGGTTTGTTGAAAATAAGGGACTTAAAGAAATACTTTTTTCTCAAGCCAAAGGATTCATAAGGTATCCTATTACCATTTTTAATACACCCATACAAATAATACTAACTTTGATAATTCCATATGCTTTTATTAATTTTTATCCAGCACAATTTTTTATTGAGAAAAACGATTTTTCTATTTTTAATTCTTCATTTCAATATCTGACACCTATAGTAGGAATTGTTCTCTTCATTGCTGCGTATTTATTTTGGTGTATAGGAATTAATAATTATAAGAGTACTGGTTCATAGGAGGATACAAATGTCACTAATACGTGTCGAAAATGTCAACAAAGACTTTAGAATTAACAAAAGAGAAAAAGGAGTTGCTTCAGCATTTAAGACATTAATTAAAAGGGAATATAGTGTGAAAAATGCTGTGTCAAATTTGTCTTTTAGAATAAATGAAGGTGAAATTGTGGGCTATATTGGTTCAAATGGAGCTGGGAAGTCAACAACAATTAAAATGTTATCAGGTATTCTTGTTCCTACGAGTGGAGAAGTAATGGTTGATGGACTTGTTCCTTATAAAAATAGAAAGGTGAATGCTAAAAAAATAGGTGTTGTATTTGGCCAACGTACACAACTTTATTGGAATCTTCCTATAGAAGAGACTTTTGACCTATATAGAAAGATTTTTAAAGTCGAACCCTCTCAATTTAAAAAAAATGTTGATTTCTTTGTGGAATTGTTAGAAATGCAACCCTTTCTGAGAACACCAGTAAGACAACTAAGTCTTGGACAAAGAATGAGAGCAGAATTAGTAGTGTCATTGCTTCATGATCCTAAAATACTTTATCTCGATGAACCTACTATTGGGTTAGATATTATGGTGAAACAAAAAATTAGAAAATTCATAAGAGAACTAAACGAAGAAAAAAATACTACTATTATTTTAACAACCCATGATATGGACGATATTGATCAAATCTGTAATCGAGTAATTGCAATTGAAAAGGGACAAAAAATATTTGATGGTTCTATAGATAAATTCAAAAATAACTACAGTCAGGGACATAAATTAAGCATTAACTTCAAAAATAAACACAGTGATGTTAGGGATTCACGTTTAACGATACTTGAAAATAAAGATAACAAAGTAACTATTCTGTTTAGAAAGGAGGAAATAAGTGTTACAGAGTGTATATCAATATTATCTAACATAGGAGAAATTGAAGATATAAAGATTACGGAACCAAATATGGAGAAAGCATTTGAAAATTTATATACAATCAGGACAAGTAATTAAGATAAAAAAGTTAGTACTATGAGTTTAAAGAATTCTTCCTAGTGAAGATAAAAAGGTAATTTATTCCATTAAGAATGTTATTTGGTTATGATCCTCACTAAATTGTAATTATAAAAAACATTACTTATTTATCATTAATAGTTAGTATTAGTAAAGGAATTCCATTCGTCATGTGAACATAATTTCTCCCCTCTTTTCGGGGGAGCTCATGTAGGTTTTATCCAAAAAAGCAAGATAAGAAATAACCAGATTTACTATAAAGTCAAGTGGTGTATTAGAAGACTAGAACAGTTAATCATCCGCGAATTCTTAAAATATAATTCGGTTGTAGCAGCTTATTGAAGAATTTTTTAAATCAATACTTCTCGTAAGGAGAGATTAAGATAATGTCTAAAGAATATGGGATGATAATGTTAAAACCAGATGGCGTAAAGATAGGATTGTTGGACATTTTGTTGAATAAAGCCAAAGAAGAGAGGTTAGATTTAGTTAACATTCGAAAATTTCAACTTACTCAGCAACAAGTGATGGATAATTTTACCACTAATATTAACATGGATGAATACGCTAAATATATGAGTTCCGGAAAAATTTCTGTATTACTATTTTATGGTGAAAACGCAGGACATAAACTTAGATTAATAAAATTTAATTTACGTCAAAAATATCGTTGCAATAGTAATGATATGGAAAATTTAATACACAATTCTGATCCAGGAACAGAATATAGGAAACAATTTAATTTATTTTTTAATGACTTATCCATATTGAAATTTAGTTCGTATGCTGATATGTATGTACATGGGGACAGTAATGACGACAATAATTTTTTATTATTGGAACATTTAGAAAATAATAGCTCTTTATCCTGGGTGGGATTAGTATTTAATAACTTCACTTATGTAAGATCTGTTAAACTTTTTGAACTGCAATATAGGAGATTAAATGTATTGTTGGGTTTTTATAAATCATTTAGTTGTTTTAATAGACTAGTTGGATTGATTGGTTATTTACCGGCATCGCACAAAAAATTCCCAGAGGAATTTAATGATTTGGAAGATTATACAATAGATGGTTTTATTTCTTATATTAATGAACTAGGAGGGGTTGTTATATTAGACTACTTACAATCCGAACATATGGATTTGAATTTTATTTTTCAAATGAAACATAAAGGGTTGACGGGTGTACATTTATTTGATTCCCGAAGAAGCTTAGAAGAAGTTGAGGAAATTGAGGATATTGTAGAAAATGAGGTAGGTTTAAGGTTTTCTGGAGGAAGTAGCGGAGGGGTTTTACCAGGAGAGTTATCTATAGGGAAATACGAATTTGAAACTATATATAAAAAATTAGTTGATTGTAGTTATCATAGGGTGGATAAATGAAAATAAAATATATATATCTAAAAAATGTTCTCGGTGAAAAATTAAATAAGGAAAAGAAAATGAAGAATATTTTGCGATTTCCCACCTTTATTCATAAAGGTGAAAACTATTTATATATATTTGATCCTTTAATAGATAATTCTAGTATTTTACTAGGGAATTTCAAGGGTATAATTAATAAAATTTCCTATAAAAGATCTTTTAAATTTATTGAAATTGCCTTTAATGATCACTTTGTTGGGATTGAACAAGAAAGTAATAATATTTGCATTCTAAATAAGAAGGGGAATATATTACGTTCTTATAGAATGGATCCTAATATAGACCCAATTTCTTTATCGGCAAATTCTAGTGGTGATTTGTTACTGTTAGATAGGAAAAACAAAAAAATTCTCTTGATGGATATGACAGGGCTAATTATTAAATCTTTATCTACTATTAAAGGAATGAAATTGCTTTTTCCAATTCACATTCAATCTCTAGCTAATGGTAACATTCTCTTAACTGATGAAGGATTGCATTCAGTTTTTGAGGTTGATTGGTCTGGAAAAATACTATGGAATTTTGGTATTTATGGTATCCCTGGAAATGATAATGATAGATTAACATATCCGCAGTCTGCTTGTAGGTTAAATAATGGTAACACTTTAATCACTGATTCTATGAATAACCGTATTATAGAAGTAAATAAATTAGGACAAATGATCTGGTCTTACGGAAATGATAGGAGAGGGGCTTGGGAAAAAGTTAATTTATTATTTCCTACTTCTGCAAAGGGAACTGAAAAAGGTATTATAATTGTAGATAGTAATAATGGACGTATTATAGAAATCGATAAATTCGGGAAAATAATTAATCAATTAGGAAGTAAAAAAATTAAAAAAAAACTATTATCATATCCCCGATCTATTCAATTACTTGAAAATGAAAATTTGCTAATTGCAGATACTTTAAATAATAGAGTAATAGAGTTTAACATGAAAAAAAATGAAATGATTAAAAGTTATAATAATTTTTTTTGGCCACGTTGTGCAAAAAAATTAGGTGATGGGAAATTAATGATTACAGATAGCTTGAATAAAAAAGTGGTATTTATAAATAGCGAGGGCAAACAACAAAGAATAATAAAGGGCTTTTGGCTTAATAAAAAGTTTAATTACTTTGTTGATCCACATTATGCAATACAATTAAGCAATAAAAATGTTGTTATTGCAGACTCTGGAAATCATATTGTTGTAGAAGTTAATCAAAATAATGAAGCAACTTGGATTTACGGTGAGGGAAATGAGTCCCTAAATGACCCGCATTATTTATCTCGAAATAAATTTTCTGAAACTCTTATTGCTGATTCTGGTAATAATAGAATTGTTCTTGTGGATTATCATGGAAATATATTTTTATCCATAACTGAAGTGCCAGTGAATGACAAAATGAATAGTGTCCACTTTCCGCGTTACTGTGAGTTTATTGACGATAATAATTTTTTGTTTATTGATGGTGGCAGTGGATATATATATGTTTATAACAGGTTGGGGAACTTATTAGAGTATTTTAAACCAAGTGATCAGAACTTGGCGTTAGCGTTAATTAATACTAGATCTATTTTATTTGACGAAGAGAAACTTTTAATATCAGATTATAATAATGGTAGGATATTGATTTGTTCTATGTAGGGAAAGGAGAGAAATTAATATGACTATAAATAAGTCAGTTTTAATTATGTCTCCTCATATTGATGATGCCTTTTTATCTTTAGGGGGAACAATACACTTATTAAGTAGTAAAGGGGTGGATATAAAAGTAGTTAATGTGTTTAGTAAAACCAATTTTTCAATTAAACCTTCTATGACCGACATCCAGAGGATTAGGAGGAATGAAGAGATGTTGAATGCGAATTTAGTTAGAAATATAAGTAGTAATAATAACATTGATGTGGAATTTTTGGGAATACCGGATGCGGTTATGAGGGGGCATAAAGTAAATGATGTTTTGGATTACCCACGAGGTAATACTCATATGGAAGAATATAGTCTGAAAACTGAATTAGTTTCAATAATTAAGAACTTAATAAAAACAAATAAAAAATCGACTATTTTTATTCCTCTTGGCATTGGTAATCATATAGATCATGTTATTTTAAGAGATGCTTTTTTTGAATCTATGCCAACTGGTTATAATAAACAAGTGATTCTTGGCTATGAAGAACAACCATATAGCTTTATTAGATCAACTACTGTAGAGATACCCAAAGAAAAAGAAGTTCTATTTACTATTGATCCAAAAGTAAAGGCGGCTATAGTTAGAAACTATTCTTCACAAATACATGAAGTGGAGAAATTTATTAAATCATTAGAAGAATATAGTGAAAGATTTTCTGATCGACCTTGTGAACGATGCATAAGAATAAGTACAACAAACAAGTAAACGGAGTGATTACCAGTTGGGGAGTTTTATTCAAACCAAATTTGAGGGACTTACAGTTATCGAACCTTCTATATATAGTGATTTACGAGGCTACTTTTTGAAAGTTATAATCAAAAAGAATTTTATCGGGCGAGAATAAATACTGAATTTGTACAGGATAATCACTCGTTTTCTTATGAAAGTGGAGTAATAAGAGGCTTACATTACCAAGAGAATCCTAAGACAACCAAATTGGTTCGTGTAGTTACTGAGGCAATTTATGATATTGCTGTTGATTTAAGAACAGATTCTAAAGCATTTGGTAATGGTTTAAAGTCATTTTGGACGAAAATAATAAGAAGTAACTATTTATCCCTGAGGGATTTGCTCACGGTTTCTGTACCGTTTATAAAAATACAAATGTATTATATAAAACTAATGAGCTTTATTCACCGAGAGATGAAAGAGGCATTTATTGGTGAGATCCAAGCTTGAATATTGATTGGCGAACTAATGAACCAATATTATCAGAAAAAGATCAAATGCTACTATTATTAAAAGACATCTTTAAATAGAAAAATAGAAGTATAAGTGATTTACAATCAATTAAATTTAAACTAAAAGGGTGAATATAATGAATCTGAAGGGGAAAAAAGTAGTTGTAACAGGTGCAGCAGGATTTATCGGTAGTCATTTGGTTGAATCGTTAGTTAAAGAAGGTTCGCTGGTGAAAGCATTTGTGCATTATAATTCCAGAAATGATATTGGATGGTTAAATGAAATTCCTAAGAATGTGCTTCAGTCTTTAGATATTAAATTTGGAGACTTATCTAGTAAAGAATCCGTAGCAAGTATTATAAAAGGAAGTGACATAGTATTCCATCTAGGAGCATTAATTTCCATTCCATATTCATATATAAACCCTAGAAGTTATTTTAAAACAAATGTTGAAGGTACTATAAATGTTCTTAATGCTTGTATCGAATATGAAGTTAAACGGGTAGTTCATACTTCTACAAGTGAAGTGTATGGTACACCTAGTTCTGTTCCAATAAAGGAAAATCACCCATTACAAGCTCAATCTCCATATGCAGCAAGTAAAATTGCGGCTGATAAGATAGCAGAAAGTTATTATTTATCATATAATTTGCCTATTATAACTGTCAGACCATTTAATACATATGGACCTCGTCAGTCTGCCCGAGCTGTGATACCAAATCTAATAACACAATTTTTGACACAAGATGAAATTAAAATAGGCTCTATTAAACCAACTAGGGATTTTAATTTTGTATCAGATACAGTGAATGGTTTCATACGCTCTGCTAAGACCTGTGAACTAGTAGGAGATACTGTAAATATAGGCAGTGGAATAGAATATTCCATAGAAAATATTATTACAAGTTTAGAGAAAATTATTGGAAAAAAGTTAACCCTAGTCCAAGATAAATCCAGAATCAGGCCAGATAAAAGTGAAGTGTTAAGATTATTAGCTGATAGTAAAAAATTAAATGATTTAACTGGATGGGAACCAGAAGTAAACTTAATAAATGGATTAGAGAAAACAATAAAGTGGACAGAATCAAGATTAAATTTATTTAGGCCATTTGATTACAATATTTAACTGGTGAACGTACAGTGTACATGGACAATGGCATACGAAAGTAGACATTAAGGGTGCTATAATACCTGGAAAATCGTTCAATGTAAACGAATCCATTACGATAGGAGTCATATACTTAACGAATTTATTTATTATCAAATAATGTAAAATATTCTTAAAAGATCCAAGGTATATGATTAGATATAGGAGAAAATCCAAGAAAATATTAATTTGTTAAGAGGAGGGGAATAGATTATATGAGAGCTATTATTTTAACAGGTGGAGAGGGAACTCGCTTAAGACCCTATACTTCTATATTACCAAAACCTTTAATGCCTATAGATAATATTCCTATATTGGAAGTAGTATTAAGACAATTAAACTATTATGGTATAAATCATGTAACACTAAGTGTGGGATATTTAGCAAGATTAATACAGACATATTTTGGGGATGGAGATAATTTAGGAATTAAGATTGACTATTCTAAAGAGAAAGAGCCATTAGGAACTGCTGGTCCTCTAAGTTTAATCAAGGATATAAAAGAAAGCGCTGTTTTAGTGATGAATGGAGATATTCTAACAGATATAAATTACGAGGAACTTTTATTACATCATGAGAAAGTAAATTCAGATATGACGGTAGCTACTATTAAAAGAGATGTACCAGTGAATTTAGGTGTTATAGAAGTTAATAATGAGAATATGATTACTAACTGGAAAGAAAAACCTAGGTTTAATTATATAGCTAGTACTGGGATTTATGTTATAAATACAAAAATAATCGAATGTTTTATAGGACCTCATAAGATGGATATTCCAGAACTTATTCAAATGTTAATTTCCGGTAATTATAAAGTAAGTTCATTTGAATTAATCGGAAGCTGGCTTGATATAGGGAGGGAAGATGATTACAAATTAGCAATTGAGAGTTTCTCAAAAAATCCTACTCAATATATACCTGAAACAACATATATTAGTTAATACAAAATTAACATAGTTAAAAACAAATTGTTATATCAGTTTTAAAATAAAATGTAGATTGGTGGTAAAAAAATGTGGCGAGTTCCTTTATCCAAAATTGAAATAGAAAAGGATGAAATAGACTCAGTAATTAATACTCTAAAATCAGGTTGGTTGAGTATGGGAGAGCAAGTTAAAACATTTGAAGATGAATGGAAAAAATACTTTGATATTAATTATGCATTTGCTGTTTCAAATGGAACCGCTGCTCTTCATTTATCTTGTTTAGCAGCTGGTTTTGGTCCCGGAGATGAAGTGATTGTTCCATCTTTAACTTTTGTGGCAACTAGTAACGCTGTTATTTATTGTGGTGCAAAACCAGTATTCGTGGATGTTAATACCGAGGATGACCTAACTCTATCAACTTTGGAAATCGAGAAAAAAATCACATCTAATACAAAAGGTATTATCTTAATGCACTATGGTGGGTATCCATGTGACATGGACTCGATAATCACCCTAGCAAGAAAGTATAACTTAGTTATTATAGAAGATGGAGCTCATTGCCCAGGAGCCGAAATAAACAATACAAAACTTGGAACAATAGGAGATTTCGGTTGTTTTAGTTTTTTCCCTAACAAAAATATAACAACCGGTGAAGGAGGAATGATAATAACAAAAAATGTGAGATATGCTAACAAAATAAAATCTTTAAGATCTCATTATATGACAACATTAACTTGGGATAGACATCAAGGACATGCAAAATCTTATGATGTAACAGGTTTAGGTTATAACTATCGATTAGATGAGTTAAGAGCATCAATCGGAATTAAACAGTTACAAAAACTTGAATTTAATAATCAAAAAAGGGGGAAAATAGTGAATAGGTATATTAATTTACTAGAAAATGAAAAGGACTTTACAATCCCTTTTGTACAACATCGTGGGAAAAGTGCTTATCATCTATTTGTTATAAATACTAATAATTTATTCAACAAAAATAAAATAGAAGATCATCTAAAAAAAATGAGGATTCAAACCAGTTTTCATTACCCACCTGTACATCTATTTTCTTACTATAAAAAACATTTTCCCGAAGTAACATTACCAATCACAGAAAGGTTAAGTAATAAATTAATAACTTTACCATTATTCCCATCTATGACTTATCAAGAACAAGATTATGTTGTCAAATCAATTAAGGATGCAATGCAATAATGTTATTAATCTTTTAAATTGATTGATTAAAAATTCAGAAAGGAAAGTAATAAAATGTGGTATGAAACTTTTTTTGATGATTTATATATAAAGTGGCAAGATAATTTTGATGAAAATTATCAATACGAATGTGAAAAAGACGCAAATGATATATACGAATATTTGGGGATTAAAAACACAGATAAGATTCTTGATTTGTGTTGTGGGTGTGGATATCATTCAATTGAATTTGGCAAAAAAGGAAATAATGTAGTAGGGATGGATTTATCAAAAAAAATGTTAGAATACGCCAAGTATAATGCTCATAATTTTAAAAATATACAATATATTGAGCAAGATATTAGATCACCTATAAATGACAAATTTGATTTTGTGTTTTGTTTTAATACCTCCTTAGGTTACTTTGATAATGATTATGAACTTGAAAATATTTTCGGAAAAATGTATAGAGCTATTAACTTAAATGGAAAGTTTCTTATTGATGTTTTTAATCCTTTTAAATTTATCAATAATTTTAAAGAAAATTTAATTTTTGATATAGAAGGTTTATCTATTTATCAAAAATCAAAAATAAACTTAGTGAATCAAGAAGTACAAAATAGTTGGACAGCGCGTAAGGCGGAGGGTTCGCAAATAATAGACGAGAGAACTATGAAAATAAGGTTTTATACGGCTAAAGAACTTATTAAATTTGGAAATAATGCGGGGTTTAAATTTGATAGATTAATAGGAGACTACAAAGGAAAGGAATATAAGGTGGATAGTGATAGATTAATCTTAGTTTTAAAAAAATAATTTTGCTAGTTTTGAACTAAGGAAGGAGAATTTAAATGAAAATAGGAATAATCGGTGGAGGGGAAATTGCGAATAGAGATTGTGCAGAAATAATTAATATAGTCACTCCTTATGGTGAGGTTTCTTCTCCTATATTAAAAGAAAGAATTAATTGTCATGAAATTTATGTACTAGCTAGGCATGGGCATCCTCATGTTCTATCTCCCTCTCATGTGAATTATAGAGCTAATATTTATGCTATGAAAAAAATTGGAGTCGATGTAATTATTGGACCAACAGCATGTGGTTCACTTACAGAGAAGTTTCAGGTAGGAGATTTGATATTACCAAATCAACTAATAGATTTTACTAAAGATAGAATATCCTCTTTTAATTCAAGCGAAGAATTACGACATGTTTCGATGGCTGATCCATTTTGTGAAGAATTGAGAAATTCAATAAAAAGTGAAATTAAAAATTTAAAATATAATTATTATGACACTGGTACTTTAATTTCTATCGAAGGCCCTGCTTTCTCCAGCAGAGCTGAATCATATATGTATAGATTATGGGGAGCACATTTAATAAATATGACAACCGCTACAGAGGCAAAATTAGCTAAAGAAGCTGGGGTGTGCTATCAACCTATTGCTCTGATCACGGATATGGATTGTTGGGATGTTGATAATTCCCCGGTGAGTCTAAATTTAATTTATGAAAATATAAACACAACAGCACCGCGGACAATCCGTAAAATAATAAGAAAATGGGTTGAAAGCATATCTAATACGTATACTTACAAAAAATGTGATTGTTGTGAAATAGAAGATATATTAATTTAGTTGTTTTAGCAAAATGTATAAATGGAGGTTAGGTTTATCGAGGAGAAATATGGAATGGATTTAATAAATTATATTCAAATTACATATAAATTTAAAGATTTGCAAGTTGTGAATAGTTTAGAAAGTGAAGATAGGCAAAATATACGTTTGTTAATGCTTGATAGTGATAAAAAACTCCTCTTTTTAAAGGAAAAAGCATTTTATCTAACTCAGAAAGACTATTTGAAAAACTTACAGATACAGACTAAATTAAATCAGAAAGGAATGTTAGTACCCAAAGTTTTAACAACCAAAAATGAAAGCATGCATCTTACTTGGAATGGTCGGTCCTTTATCGTGCAAGAATGGATAACCGGAAAGATGTTAAATCCTTATAATCTAAGTGATTTAATTGATTTAGGAAAATTAATCGCAGAATTTCAAAAAAACGCGTCTTTCATACTATACGATGAGGATATTCAACAACCCTATAAACATTCCTCTGATGGATCAATTAGGTCTCTTAATCGGATGTTTGAAATTCTTCATAATGTAGCTCTAATGACAAATCAAGAATATGGAATGTACGATACATTTAAAAAAATAAAAGTATGGTTCCAAGAACAGCAGTTGTTAGTTAATTTTGATAAACTCTTAAGTTCTTGGGTGCATGGAGATATACATTCTTATAATGTTATAAAGGATACTACATCTAAGCTTATTCCAATAGATTTAGATGATCTTCATTATGGTTATAGTATTGCTGATTTGTCATGGGCTTGTATTATTTCTTCTGCTTGGGATTGGACATTTGTGAGTAAACAACTATATCTAAAAAAAAGTTTGTGCCGTGAATCAATATCTCAAATAATAGAAGGGTATGAAAATAATAAAAATTTATCGTTGGATGAAATGAAGTCTCTTCCGTACTTTTTGGGGTTTGCATTAATAAATTCATTTATTAATGTAAATAGTTTGTTTTATTGTAAACACTCCACACTCCCAACTAATTTTAATAATCAGCTAGATAAAATTATAAGTATGCTTCTTGATATCGAAAGAACATATAAATATAAAAAATAACACATTTTATGTGCTAGTATACTATTTTAACTTAAATTAATAATTACTTACAAAACAAAATAAAGAGTATTATGGAAAAATTATTTGTAGAGAGAGGTAATGAAATGAAAATTTTACATCTTTCCACTAATTATGTAGCTGTCAATAACCGAATTAGACATGGTGGGGTAGAACGTATTATATTTGATTTAGCTTCATGGCAAATTGAAAAAAATCATGATGTTTCTATCATGGGAATGGAAGATACTCTAATAAAGGGCGCAAAGAATATTAGTATTTACCCATCTAACATCCAAAGTATACTTAACTCAGATCCAGAACAATATAGTGAATTAATGGATGAATCATGTAAATGTATTTGTGATTTTATTTTAGAACATGATATCGAAGTTGTTCATGACCATTTTGGTTTCTTTACGGCTTCAGGTTATTGTAACCAAATAATTGAAGAGATGTTCAAGATACGTGTTATTTGTACTATTTACTCACTCCCAGATAACCCTTACTATATTAGTATTTATCATAAATTAAAAAAGCAATTAAAACTTTATTCACCGATTATCAAATGTTTTCCTGTGAGCCAAGATCATCTGGATTTAATATCAGAATACCTTCCGGTTAAAAGTTTTATTTATAATGGAGTCAATGAAAAAAACTTCCCTTATCTGGGGAAGAAAGATGAATTCTACCTTTCTATGGCGTCATTGGTTAGTGGTAAAGGTCATGATTTAGGTATAAAATGGGCTAATGAAAACAATAAAAAGCTTATTGTAATTGGTAAACCAGATCCTAACATAACTAACCCTGGATTGATAAAGTTTGTAAAACAGAATTGTTATAATATAAGTCACTTAATTACTAATGATACAGAGAAAACTGTAAAAAACATATTTGCTACTTTTAAGAAACACTCAGTTTTATATGTGGAAAGCGTGGATGAAACATTAAAATGCATACTTTTATCACGTGCAAAGGCTTTATTGATGTTAGTACGTTGGCGGGAACCTTTTGCTATAACTGTTTTAGAAAGCCTTTCTTGCGGAACGCCTGTAATCGCTTCCGAAATAGGGTCTTTAAAGGAAGCAATTGTAGATGGGGTAAATGGATACTTAGTTAAAGACTTGAAAGAATTAACCTTAGCCACTGACAATATATCAAATATTGATTCTAAAACATGTAGAGAATCAGTTGTCTCCTCATTTTCTAGAAATAAAATGGCATTTGATTACATGCGTGAATATAAAAATGTATAGTTTTTAAAATGAAATTTGCATCAAAATACAAATTATATGATCTTCTATATTAATGTAAACAGGCACATTACTTTGGCATTCCGTTTTCAAATTTGTTCAGCGAGAAATCTGAACTAATGTGCTAATGTTTTCATATTATTTCGGAGTATGCAAAACTCTGATCAAAATACGCCAGTTTAAAATTTAAAAAGAGAACCCTAAAAAGGTGAAGAGACCTAATTAAATGTGACAGAGGAAAAAGCACCCCGTGAGTCGTATATATAATAAACGACTATTGGAGGTGTTTTTCTCATGGAGAAAAAGAAAAAATTCTATACAGAAGAAGTTAAACAAGAAGTAATTGAAATGAAGTTATCCAAGAAGTACACAAATAAACAGATTATGGTTAAGCTTGTGATACGTAATAAGACTCAAATTAAGACGTGGATGAGATGGTACAGACAAGGAGCAGAACATCGACTGTCAAAATCCATTGGTAAACAATATTCCTTTGGGAAAGGCCCTGGGGAACTAAGCGAGATAGAACAATTAAAACGGAAAGTGAAGCATCTAGAAATTAAAAATGACATCTTAAAAAAGTATCAGGAAATCGAAAGGAGTTGGCACCAGAAGTAGTAATAGAGTTAGTAGAGTCGCTAAGGAGTTTATACGATATCGATTCGATTGTATCGAAGTTCCTAGGTCCACTTACTATCGTTGGATTCAAAAGTCATGGAAGCCGACAGAACTAGAAAAACAAATAATCGATAGTTGTAAATCCCTAAAATACAGAGTAGGGCACAGAATGGTTAAAAAGTTATTAAAAGAAGATCATCAGATTTCGCTTAATAGATTAACTGTGCAAAAGATCATGCAAAAATATAAGATCCAATGTCGCGTCAAACCTAAACGGAAAATAAAAATTGCCGGTGAAAGTAAATGTATCGTTCCAAATTTACTGGAACAGAATTTTAAAGTAGATAAACCAAATCGAAAGTGGGTTACATATATAACCTACTTGAATTTTGGAGAATCAACGATGTATCTATCAACCATTATGGATCTGTACAACAATGAAATTATTGCTTATCGAATTGGTGTAACTGCTAAACTAAAATGGACAGTTATTGCTAGATAAAACTGAACACTTTCTGCTCAAATTACCTCCAATCAGTTATTATTAGAAAGTATAAAAATAACTGAGATTTGGGGGATCAGGAAGGTTTTGAAATTAGAAGTGATTGTTGAAGTTCATCAATTGAAAAGGCAAGGATTTAAAGTTGCAGCATCGCTCGTAAATGTAATTTATCGAGAACAACAGTCTATGAATATCTAGAAAAGGATTTTGAAGAAGCATATAAGTGGATGGAGAATCTGAAGATAAGAAAACGAAAACTAGATCCTTTTCAGGATCAATTCTTAAGCTGGCTAAAGGAACATCAAGATTTATCAGCTTCACAAATTTCAGATTGGTTAGAGGAGCGTTGTTTCTTTACTGAAGTTGGTGAAAGCACTGTTCGGACTTATGTCAGAGAATTTCGGGAAAAATACCATATACCTAAAACAGTTACATTCCGGAGTTATGAAGCAGTTGAAGAGTTGCCAAAGGGAAAACAAATGCAAGTAGATTTTGGAGAAATCAAGATTAAAACGTTTGAAGATAAATGGATAAAAGTATATGTGATTGCCTTTGTCCTTTCTCACTCATGATATAAATATGCTGAGTGGCAGGATCGACCTTTTAATACGCGTGATGTTTTACGATGTCATGAAAATGCCTTTTCATATTACGGAGGCAGGACAGATGAGATTGTATACGATCAAGATAAGTTGATGACTGTCAGTGAAAATGGTGGCGATATTATATATACCGAAGCGTTTCAAGCTTATAAACAGCAGAGAGGATTTTCGATTTATCTATGTAAAGCAGCAGATCCAAAATCTAAAGGAAAAATTAAAAATGTAGTAAAGTTTATTAAAAATAACGTTGCGAAGAATCACGTGTTTCATCAAATGGAAACATGGAATGAGCAGTGTCTGGCATGGCTTGAAAGAAAAGGGAATTATCAAGTTCACAATACAATAAAAAAGAGACCCTTCGAAGTGTTTGACCGGGAAAAGCCACACTTACGAAAAATCTCCTCCCTTACAAAAAAAATATTAATAGAGACAAATAATGCAGCTATCAGAGAGGAGAGAAATCGTCAACTGAAAGAGGGATTTTTAGAAAAGTTACGAGATGACAAGGTCTATCCAATTTTGCACTCATTTGATGAACATAATAGAGGAGAAATCAGAGTGCAGATAATCTTTGATGAAAAAAGCACATCGGGCTTTTTAGATTTACAAAGAATAGGTATAATATATTACCAAAAGCAACTTATCATGATGATGGTACTGTAGAACTTGAAACTGAAGAATTAATTAATGCAAGAAGATAATATTCCGAAGGAAGGGAATATGTAGAAAAGGTTGGAAGAAAAATATTAAGAGAAAGTAGTTTTAGAACTAAAGTACTTAAGGTATATGGTCATCAATGTGCAATGTGCAAAATAAACGATGACTCAATTTTAGTTGCTGCTCATATATATCCAGCACATTTATGTGCAGATGATACAGTGAACAATGGGATTTGTCTTTGTAAAATTCATGATAAATTATATGAAGACGGGGATATTTGCGTAAGGTCTAATGGTGAGATATTTCTTCAAAATGAAAACATAAAATTACACTATTACAAAATTAGATACCCTAATAATATAGCCGACAATCCATCTCCTGAAAGGTTGAGTCAAAGATTAGAACTGTCTTTGAGATAATGGTATTTCCCACAAAAAAGGCTTTTTATAGAGCTGTTATCTGTATGCAAATAATTAAATAAAGTGGGAACCCCCACAGGTTTACCTTTTTTCAAATGCACACTCATTTAAGGATCTATGGCTTTATCTAATTATCAGCTAAGGATTATGAGTAGATAATTCACAACAGTTAGTAACAGTTAGTTCATCATTAAAAGTTTGCATAATATAAAATGATGGGATTGGGTTAATTGAGTAAAATGGATATAATTTATGATCAGTACATAGTTACAGAAAAATTAAGAAATGGTACTAAATAAGGACCCGCTTTGAACGAGTTAGTTTATATACAAAAGGATAAAAATGGTGTGGGAGAAGGAAGGATATATGTAAGGAAAAGGCATGTGTATCATTAAGTAGTGATCATAAAAGAAGAAACAAGGGTATATTTTTGGACATAGCTATAAAGGTTTCGAAAGAGCTGGGACGTATCATCCTTACAGGGATGATGTTACCATTTGATTTACCAAAATATTTCCCAATGATGCTTGGGTTAATATTATATCTTCTGATGAAACTATAATATATGAGCGCCCTGCCGATACAACTAAAGTTAGTTAGAGAACATATAAACTACCATATCGATAGCGATATACATAAAATGAATTGTCTTTGTACGTGAGAAAGATGCTAGAGGTTTAATGTTGTATCAATTTAAAGGAGAATATGAGATTAACACTCACGAATCATATCAAGAAGGATGCTTGGTATGGAATAGAATTGCAGTAAGAGTAAAAACATATCTACCTAAAGAATAGATACTCAAACAATATAAATTTATAATTCCTTATTTCTTGTAAAAGTTTATTATTGGATTTGTTTTTCCTGATTTTCATTTATGAAAAAGAGTAATTCATTACAAAAATTGTGACTAGAAGAGAGGTTAGCAGATTTGAGTCAATACTACCTTAAATCAGATCCCTTAACAGATGGAGTAATAACTAGAATATTAGAAGACTGTTGGAAAGGTAATTTATCAATAAGACTAGAAGATTTGAAAATGATTCATGATGTTTTATTAAACCACGATGTATTTGGAGAAGTGGCTGAGAATATATATGTACCCTCACATAATGAAAATGTCGTAGAACCTAAAGATAAATTGCTCGAAGGTCTAACCTCTCGGGTGAAGCAACATAAAGAACATAAGAATAAGATGGCAAATATTAAGTTATTTCAAAATCAAGGATTGATATTAAAGGATGATATTTATGGTTCGGCTTTTGGGCGATTTAACTATATATATCGTGCTAAGGGAACTAGGATTTTTTGGTTTAGTAATGGCTTAATAAAATACACTTCAGCTTATTCTACAATTGATGAAAATGGTTTTAATTATTCGGTTGAAGAAGTTGACGAGTGTAATATTTTTATGGATATTGATATAAGTGAGATTACAGGAACTCCACTTGATGAGGCATTCGGAAATGGGGAAGTATTAATTTCTAACTTAGTCAATATTAAGGCTGATTTTATAAGGGACTATGCACTTGAGTATTTATTATACCCACCAGATGTAATGCGCCTTTCAAATTTTTCTATTCAGTTAGATGAACAAATTTGGGATGCAATCATTGATATGATTAAAGAGGTTGCCATTGAATATAATAAAGAAAAAGTGGATCTTTTATCATATTTAACTGAATTTACCGTCAACCAAGGTATCTCTCCTGATGCCAACCACGTAATGATGTTATTTGACTTTTACAGAGAAAATCACTTAATAATAGATTCAAGAAGATTTCATGATTTAATGTATTCTATTAGAAAAACTAGTGAGCCTCAAGAAAACTTACATCAACATTTGAGTGCCTCGGTACTTATTAGTAAATTAGAGAAAACGGAAGTTGGTCCATCAATGGCAAACGAATACCACGATTTAATATTCGATTGTTTGAGCCAGATATTCAATGATAATTTAAAAGGAGGGAAAAAGGAAGTCAAGATTGATCAGGGTATGAAAAGAATAGATATCGTATTTGATAATTTTGATAAGGAAGGTTTTTTTGCCCATATAAGAGACCGTTTTGATGTTTATTGCCCAAAGATATTTATAGAATGTAAAAATTACTCTTCAGATCCGGTTAACCCAGAAGTTGACCAACTAATAGGTAGACTAAGTGATACTTCAGGTAAGTTTGGGATTCTTGTATGCCGTAATGTAGAAAACGAGGAAAAATTAATGCAAAGATGCAGGGCTGCATTGTATAAGCGGCAGGGTCATATTATCTACTTAGTCGATGATGATATAAAAAATCTATTGCGCTTAAAAGAAACAGGTGATGATGAGGGTATAATTAATTACTTGTCTGAAAAATGGGATAGTTTAATTCTTAACAATTAAACTTGTAATTAATCTACAAATACTTTTATAGAATGTAGTTATCTCCTGTGTAAAAAATGCTAACATTTTGCTAACGCAATCTAGTGCAAAACGGTAAATTCCCGTTAAAGGTGTTACAGACAGAAAGCAGAAAAAACTTGGTATACCGCGCTTCTCGCACCTATCGTTAATGATATTACACACTCTCAACTTATGGGCGGCATGATGTAATATTCCACTCTAAAACGTTGATATAATAAGGTTTATAGCCTTTTAAATCTCCTTTTATAGTGAAAACATCACATTTATGTCACTCTTATTTTAAAATTAAGTCTAATAAGACGTTTTCGTACAAAGTTCTCACTTTGGCGGAAGCGTCTTTTTTTATTTTATTTGTAACGTGTTTCGTTGTTTTAATGTCCTCATGACCAACCTTCTCCATGATCTTCGCAATATCAATCCCTGCTTCTGCCATCAGACTAACGTGCGAGTGTCTAAATATGTGTGGAGTTAATGAACCAGAAACAGAGTGCAAAACAGAAAGTCATACAGTATGAAACGTCGCTTGGTGCGAGAACATCAGACAGTTAATGCACTGCCCTATAATAGGGCGACTTACCTTATAGCAGAAAAATTACCACATCCAAAAGCTTGTCTGGTAAGGGTGGTTTTTTGATAAAAAAAGAGAATGTCTATGATCTGCAATACTTGTGCAATACAGTACAGGCATATGGTTCTGCTGTTTCACTCTTACCTGGGCAGGACAATAGCATTTTCTCTACTAATACTGAACCAGCTAATTTTCGTGATAAGTCTCTTTCCTTCTACATAAAGTTTACGAAACTTCTACAGTTTGCCTACATTCATTTAACAAATATCCATTAAAGTAAAATTATGGGTTGAAAATTCGCAATAGAAAAGGGGAAATAAAAAAGGTATGAAATTCATCAAAAAAATAACGATAATACTACTACTTACAATGCTAACTATGGCTTCTTTTGAGCTTCCTGTTCTAGCAGCTAGTCAATATTCTGATCAGGAGCACTCAAAACCTTCAAAACCAGAAGGGACTACTGGAGAAATAAATACAAATCCTCCTGAAGTTGGACAACCTTTACCTGTAGTCGATAATGGTGGAAATGCTAATGATTCTACATTAAAGAACATAGCTGCGACTAATCCTTTTATTAATATTTTAGACGGTTTTGATCTAGTATGGTCAATTAATCAACCAACTTGGAGAGATGGAACAGCGTTAACTGAACCAAATGCATTTGATAAGGTTGCAAACTATGGTGACGGACCTTCTGTTTATTTTGATGGATATAAAAATGATGCTACAAAAGTAGTAGCAGATAAAAAAACATATGCTAATGAAGAAATCAAAGATGCAGAGACTTGGGAAGCTAATATTAAATATGTTGAAGATGTTACTCAAAACAGAACGGATGAAGAGGCGTTAGCAGCCTATTATGATGATCAACGAGATAAGATATATAGTATGATGGATGCTTATGGTCCTTTAGCTAATGACTATGTGGATATAGTTAATCCAATAACAAGTGTTTTAAGAACTACTGAGGAAATGAATCAAGTATTAGAAGAAATGACTGTTGAAGATCAAAGCCAAGGAATGGGAGATTGGGAGGAGTCTGAACTTTCAGATGCGATGGATTTAGTTGCTTTAATAAGATTTAGAAATCCTTCTTCGTCAAACCCATCGAAGTACTTTTTCTCTTCTCCAAGACCATACAGAATGAATTCAAATGGAGAAGTGATAGAAGTTGTTGATGCGAACGGCTTACCTGTTTGGGAAACAATTGGTAGTGGTGATAGTGTAGTAGCTGAATTACCTTCAGGTGGTAATATAGAAACAGGTGAAAAACATTTCCAACAGTATGAAACAAATGTTGAAGTAATCCCTGCATTAGAATATGTAAGAAGAAAAGCGGAAGACGGGAGAGGTAAAGATGGTGCTTTTCCAAGTGGGCATACAAGTGCAGCTTATTTGTCGACATTTGGTTTTGCATACGCAACACCGGAAAGATATGCTGAATTTTTAACAAGAGCAGCTCAAATGGGAGAAAATAGAATAGTGACGGGCATGCACTCGCCACTTGATGTTATAGGAGCAAGAATACAATCAACTGCAATGACTGCCTACGCATTCAACCTTACAGAAAACCAAGAAGTATTGGATAAGGCTTATGTAAATGCTGGAGAGGTATTCGGTGAATTAGCTGAATCAGAAGAAATGAGTTTGTACGAATATGCACATACTGTAACAGAGGGATATACGTTTGAAAGTGCGTACGATGAACAAGAGTGGGAAGATCATGATGCAAATAAAACTTTCTATCGTGAAAAACTCACTTATGGATTACCTCAAAATGGAACGATAGGTTTAGACCCTGTAGTACCTAAAGGGGCAGAGGTTTTATTAGAAACGCGTCAACCTTATTTGACAGACGAACAACGTAGAGAAGTATTGTATACCACAGAAATTGAATCAGGCTATCCTGTTATAGACGAGTCAAATGGTTGGGGTAGAATTGATTTGGTAACTGCAGCTGATGGCTATGGTGCGTTTTTAAATAATGTAACTGTTGATATGGATGCTTCAAAAGGAAGATTCAATGCCCAGGATTGGTGGAGAAATGATATTACTGGTAGCGGTATGCTTACCAAACAAGGGACGGGAATCCTTACATTGACAGGAGATAATAGTTATACAGGAGGCACGTTGCTACAAGGTGGATCGTTAGAAGCTACTTCTACGACTGCTTTTGGTGAAGGCGATCTTTATTTAGAAAATGGTACAGTTTTAGTTAATGTAGATGAACCTCTGAATTTAAACGGTAACGTAACAATGGAAGCTGGAAGCCTAGATATTGCAATCGATAATGACGAAACTCAACTAAATGTAGATGGACTGTTGTACCTTGATGGTGGGGATCTGAATTTAGATCTATCTAATTATGAAATGGACAAGGCTGCGGATATTACTTTAATGACTGCTGGTGATGTGTCTGGTCAATTCGATAATATAACTGCAGATGATTACGAGGTAACTGTCACTTATAACAATAATAGTGTCGTTGCACATGTCAAAGCAATCGATAATTCTGATCCAGTTTCACCAGATCCTGAAGATTCAGAAGACCCTGTCGATCCAGAAGCTCCTGATGACTCAGAAGCTCCAAATAAACAAACCAGTGTTACCTTGACGCCTGACGTTACCAATGGAGAGGCAACGATCGGAACAGATTCGCTCGATCAGCTAGCTGATCATGGTGAATTAAGGATAGAATTACTTGATCATAATGATTCTGTTAATCTAGCATTTACTTCTGACCAAATAAAATGGCTGAAGGAGAATAGTATAACGATCATCATTCAGTTGAAAAATGTCAGCTTGCAACTAGCTGCCTCCAATTTCACTAATGGATCTGAGTCTGCATCAATTCTGTTAGATCGTTTAGCTGATATAGATGAAGCATTGAGTGTGGTCTATGATTTTGAAATCAAACAAGGCGAAAAAGAATTAAATACCTTCGACGAAAAAGTGACACTGACTTATTCTGTTGATAGAAACAAAGTAAATGATGAAAATCAGGTGCAACTTTTCTATTGGAATCCAGAACTCGAAGAATGGGAAGCAATCGGTGGAGAGTGGCAAGATGGAAACGTGACAGCACAAACCGATCACTTCAGCACCTATACCGTTTTTGAACAGGAAGAAATAGAACAACAGCCTGTAACGGACGACGAACAAAAACTACCGGAAACAGCCACTACGATCTATCAGTACTTATTAGTAGGATTTTTACTCTTCTTAAGTGGCATGTTCTTCCTCTTCATGAGAAAAAGAACAGCGTAATCGTTTAGGTAGATAAATATATGAAAATATCAAACTGATTAGAAAACCAAATCATAAATGATTTGGTTTTCTAATTAACTTGTTGAGATTTTGGAAGTTATAAACGAGAGTGGTCAAGGGCAGCTATTTCTCACATCACATAATTTGAGAATTTTAGAAGTACTCCCAATAAGTAACTTATGGTTTACAACTCTAAATGAAGAAGAGCGATACATTCAATTAAAAGGCGTAAAGAAATTAAATAATGCTCGTGATATTTATCTAAGGGCTGACCAACTTGGAGACCAAGAAGAGACGTTGTACGCAGAAACTGATTCTTTTGATATAAAGAAGTCATTTAGAAAAGCAGGGATTTCAAATGGAAAATACTATAAAAAAAGTAGTTTTAGTAATTGTTGAAGGGGAAAGTGAAGAGATCTTGATGAATGAATGTTTAAAAGAGTTATTTAATAATCATCAGATCCATTTTGAAGTACAAAGGGTAGAATATCCCTTTTGATTTTAATAAGAGGAGAAGTCCCATTAAGAATATCATAGGGGATAAATTCAAAAAATATGAATATTAGAAAGTATAAAAAGGAAGATACTTTACATAGGAATACATAAAATATTGTAATAAAGTTTAATTAGGATTTAGAATGAGAATTACATTGTCAAATGTTATAAACCTAACCCCTTTTTTGAATCATATTGAATGAAGTGGCATATTGAATGCTTCTTGAAAACTCTCTCAATAAATCATATAGTTTAGTGGAGGGCTCTTTTTCATGGAGACACCTTAGCTAAGTTCCTATAGCATTATACTGTTAAATAACTTCATTCTTGGCTAAACTAGAGTTAACATTATAAATGATGGGAGTAGCTTATGGATATTCAAGAACAGCTCAGGTCTGCTTTAAAAGAGATTGATAGACTAAAAAAGGAAAATATGCGATTAAAAAAGGATCTCTATAAAGCACAAGGTCGCAATACCTCTTATAGTCGAACATTTAATATAAAGAAAACAGTGACTGATTTCAATCCGAAAGAAAAGGCTGCAATCTCGCTATTTATGAACCTTTTTCGAGGGAGGTCTGATGTATTTGCAAAAAGGTGGGAATCGAGTACTACGGGTAAATCTGGTTATTCACCTGCATGTGAAAACGAGTGGCATAAAGATCTTTGTCAAAAACCTAAAATCAAATGCCAGGATTGTTCTAATCGATTATTTCACACTCTAACTTCCCAAGTTATTTATGAACATTTAAGTGGCGTAAAAACTATAGGAATATATCCATTACTTGAAGATAATACGTGTCATTTTCTGGCTTTGGACTTTGATAAAAAACAATGGCAAGATGATGTACATGCATTTGTCGAGATATGCAGGGATTTAGAGTTGCCATATTATATTGAACGTTCCCGTTCAGGGCAGGGTGCTCACGTTTGGTTCTTTTTTGTAGATGCAATAAGTGCTTCGCTAGCTAGAAAATTTGGAATGATTCTATTGTCGAAAACGAGTGAAAAAGGTTTTGAAGTTGGAATGGATTCGTTTGATAGAATGTTCCCGAACCAAGATATATTACCCAAAGGTGGTTTTGGTAACCTAATAGCTCTCCCATTACAGAAGCAGGCAAAAATAAAAGGAAATAGCGTGTTTGTAAATGATTCATTTGAGGAAATAGTGGATCAATGGCAGTATCTATCGTCGATAAAAAGGATATCCGAAAAAGATATTTTACAAATAGTATCTAACTTTTCAGAGGAATCCAGTCCCATGATGGTAAAAGAGGAAGTTGAAAATATTGAACTGCCAAAAGAAATTACGATCGAATTAAATCATGGAATTCAAATACCTAAGAATTTATTACCTAGTAAGATACTACATGAATTACAAAAACTTGGGGAATTTAGTAATCCAGCGTTTTTTAAAGCGCAAGCAATGCGTTATTCCACGTATCAAATTCCTAGAATAATTGATTGTACAAAGATAAATGATAATATGCTCCTATTACCAAGAGGTCTATTAGAAAAAGTGAAGGAAATTTTCTTTAAGTATAATATACTTCTTAAAATACACAACGATCAATTCGAAGGTAAGTTGATTGTTCCTAAATTTCATGGTCAACTGACGATTCAACAAGAGGATGCTGTAACTTCTTTGGCTAATTATGACAACGGAGTAGTAGCAGCAGATACAGGTTTCGGAAAAACTGTAGTAGCTGCAGCATTAATTAGTAGAAATAAAACCAATACACTTATAATTGTACATCGAACACAATTAGTTGAACAATGGAAAGAGAGATTATCAACTTTTTTAAACATTCCAGTAAAAGAGATTGGTCAAATTGGTGGCGGGAAGAATAATCCAACCTATAATATAGATATATCTACGATTCAATCGCTTAATCATAAGGACATAGTAAAACCTGAGTTATACCATTACGGACAAATTATCATAGATGAATGTCATCATATTTCTGCTGTCAGCTTCGAAAGAGTATTAAAGGCTGTTCGAGCAAAAAGAGTCTATGGTTTAACAGCAACCCCAATTAGGAAAGACGGTCTGCACCCAATAATATTTATGCAATGTGGACCAATAAGATATAGAACGAATAGTAAACAGCAAGCCAAGATGCGATCGTTTAAACAAACCCTTGTTAAAAGACAAACAAGCTATCTATTCTTTGTTAGCCACTAATAAAGAGCGAAACGATATGATTTTTAATGATGTTCTACAAGCCCTAAATGAAAAAAGGTCTCCTATCGTGTTAACAGAACGTTTAGACCATATAAATGAGTTATACGAACTTTTTAAGGGATTTGCTAAAAATATTATTATTTTATCAGGAGCTATGAAGAAGAAAGAGCGGCAACAAAAGCTAGAAGAGTTAATTAAATTACCTGATAGCGATGAGAGATTGTTAATTGCAACAGGGAAATATATTGGAGAAGGATTTGATGATGCTAGATTAGATACGCTCTTTTTAACAATGCCAATCTCTTGGAAAGGAACGTTACAACAATATGTAGGACGGCTTCACCGAGATCATAGTAATAAAGAGGAAGTTAAAGTGTTTGATTATGTAGATTCGAACGTTGCTATTTTACAGAGAATGTTTGAAAAGCGGTTGAAAGGATATAAAAATATTGGTTATAGTCTATATGGTGAAAACAAAGAGAAAAGCCAACAAATTCAATTATTCTAGTAGTTTGAAATAAGAAATATGTATTTTATTAAATATTTGATTAAAATTTCTTTAGGGAGTATATTCAAAGAAAAGATGGAATTCTCCATTAAAGTATATGTTTCAGTAAGAGAGGTGAAGCAAATGTTCGAACAAATTAATCAAAAGAAGGAACGTTTAGATGCCAATCGACCGTTACCTAAATACACATTGAAAAGCTTACGTGAAAAGTTATTACTTGAATGGACATATAATACTAATGCAATTGAAGGAAACACGTTAACTATCAATGAAACGAAGGTAGTTCTAGAAGGAATTACGGTTGGTGGTAAAACGCTACGTGAACACTTGGAAGTTCTGAATCATCGGGAGGCCATTCAGTTTGTAGAAGAGATTGTAGAAAAGGATGAACCTTTATCGGAGTGGCAAACTAAGAATATACATCGACTTATATTAAAAGGAATTGATGATGAATATGCAGGTGTATATCGGGATCAGCAAGTTTTTATTGCTGGTGCTAAACATATACCACCAGCTCCCTTCCTTATAAAAGAAGAGATGGAGCAGCTGATGACATGGTATGAAAAAGCAGAAACAAAAAAAATGCACGCAGTTGCTCGTGGAGCTATGTTGCATGCTATTTTTGTTGGGATTCACCCATTTATTGATGGGAATGGTCGGACATCACGTTTGTTATTAAATCTAGAACTCATGAAAGATGGTTATCCGCCAATTGTTATTAAAGTAGAAAATCGAATAGCTTATTATGAAGCATTAGATAAAGCACATACAAAAAATGAATATGATGATTTTATTAAGTTAGTGACCGATGAAGTAGAAGATTCATTAAACTTATATTTGAGTACAATAAATAAAAATACCTAGTAAAATATAGACGGTCCATGACTTGTTTAAGCGTTACCTAGACTGTATTTATATTCTTTTCAACAGGGAAGTACCATCATCATATTGTGATAAACACTTGGAATGGGATAGGGGCTCCGAAACCACCAGAGAATAGTGGTAATCTTTCACATGATCCGTCTGGAAATCATATTAAGTTAGCTATTTAAGAGAGTATTGTATGGATTAAATATTCACTTGCTGATTTTGGTAAATATATTTATGAAAAAGCATGAAGCGGGACTCAATATATTTGATATGCTCATGTTTTTAAGGGAATTGAATTAAAAGGTCTTTCATTAAGTACTAGGTACTTAATGAAAGACCTTTTTTATTTTTCACTACTTATGGCCAATGAATAACTGTTTGAAAGGAATTTATCTTCATTAAAAAAGTTTATATGAGCTTTTATTCTATAGTTTCTATACTTTTCTTAATTTAATTTAAATAAAGTAGGAAAAAGAAGCTAGCCACAGGTTTACAAAAAAAAAAATCTGTGTTAAATTAAGAAAGTTAAATACGTTAAAAAAATATTTAACAAAATTAATAAAAGAATGTCAATTTACAAGAATTGGGATAGCCCGTTCTTAAGAAGTGAAGAGATATCATCCATATTTGGCTCATGTCCGTAGGGTAGATATTATTAGTCTGGATCAGAAATAATAACAAAACATTTATTTCATCTTAAACCCTGAACGACTGATTAGGCTAAATAAAGTAAATTATATAAAAAACTATTAAACTAATGACTAGTTCTAATAACTGAAGGAGAGTTTTTGATGAATGCTTTTCAGATTTCTTTAACTAAATTTAATTTTCAACATATAGGAGGTTCGGAAAATGAATAAAACATACGACTATGTAATCGTTGGCGGCGGTAGTGCAGGTTCTGTACTAGGTGACCGTTTAAGTGCAGATGGAAAAAAGAGTGTCCTTGTTTTAGAGGCAGGACGTAAGGATTTTTCTTGGGATCTATTAATCCAAATGCCAGCAGCTTTACCGTTCCCAGCAGGAAAAAGCTTGTACGACTGGAAATATGAATCCGACCCTGAACCATATATGAATGGACGACGTATTAAGCATGCCCGTGGAAAAGTGCTCGGAGGATCGAGCTCAATTAACGGCATGATTTTCCAACGTGGTAATCCACTGGATTATGAACGATGGGGAGCTGACCCAGGTATGGATACATGGGACTTTGCACACTGTCTTCCGTATTTTAAACGCATGGAAAATGCATTAGCATCTGAAAAAGATGATGAGTTTCGTGGCCATGATGGTCCACTTAAATTGGAACGTGGTCCAGCAACTAATCCTTTATTCCAAAACTTCTTTAAGTCAGCTGTTGAGGCTGGCTATACACGAACACCCGATGTAAATGGTTTTCGTCAAGAAGGATTCGGACCATTTGATAAGCATGTCTATAAAGGCAGACGTTTGTCAGCTTCACGTGCATACTTACATCCGAATATGAAGCGGGAGAATCTCACTGTGGTGACGCGTGCTTTTGTTACAAGTGTTGATTTCAATGGCACTCGAGCAAATGGTGTGACATATCAACGAAACGGTAAGACACATCAAGTCACTGCAGGAGAAGTTATCCTATCTGGGGGCGCAATTAATACACCGCAGCTACTTCAACTATCAGGTGTAGGAGATGCGGAACACTTGCGCTCGGTCGGTATCGATCCTGTGATTGACCTTCCAGGTGTAGGTGAAAACCTTCAGGATCATCTTGAAGCCTACATCCAATACTCTTGTCCATTACCGGTCTCGCAGCAGCCTAGTTTAAACAAATTGGGGATGCCTTGGATTGGTTTGCAGTGGTTGTTCGGTCGTAAAGGCCCAGCTGCAACTAACCATTTTGAAGGTGGAGGTTTTGTTCGTTCGAAC
The DNA here is from genome assembly GCF_003426095.1 of Paraliobacillus sp. X-1268. NCBI lineage: Bacteria > Bacillati > Bacillota > Bacilli > Caryophanales > Bacillaceae > Paraliobacillus > Paraliobacillus sp. X-1268. The sequence continues at coordinate 267,783 of NZ_QJSK01000003.1, read as the reverse complement.
GAGGACGTCGATTATCCAAATCTTATGTTCCACTTCCTTCCGGTAGCAGTAAGGTATGATGGGCAAAAGGCGGATACGAAACACGGATTCCAGGTACATGTCGGACCTATGTACTCCGACGCACGTGGGTCATTAAAGATTCGTTCGAAAGACCCGAAAGAGTATCCGAGCATGGTTTACAACTATCTTTCTACTGAACAAGACCGACGTGAATGGATCGAAGCGATTAGAATTTCACGCGAAATTATGGCTCAGCCAGCTATGGCACCATACAATTCAGGAGAAATTGCACCTGGTAGTGCTGTTAGTACAGATGAGGAGATTTTGGAATGGGTGGCAAACGATGCCGAGACTGCACTTCATCCAAGTTGCACTGCAAAAATGGGACCCGCATCAGATCCAATGGCTGTTGTAGATCCGTTAACGATGAAGGTTCATGGTCTCGAAAATGTACGAGTGGTCGATGCATCTGCCATGCCTTACGTAACTAATGGTAATATTCACGCACCCGTCTTAATGTTGGCAGAAAAGGCAGCAGACTTAATCCTAGGACGTGACCCGCTTGAGCCTATTAATGCTGAGTTTTATCGTCATGGCGTACATCCAGCTGACGCAGGTACAATAAAATCATAAGTTAAATAAAATAATACTTTTCAAGAGAAGGTCTCTTTTAAAATGTATTTGCTATTCAAGCAAACATTTATGAAAGAGCGCCTTCTCTTTTTTTAGCAAAAAAATCTAAGCTTATATTCGCTCATTTCACGGATGGCATGTTCAATAAATTATTTCAACTGCTATTGATATATATACTTTTTAGTTTATTTGGTTTTTTAAGAGTTTTTTAAGGTTCGTGTTTGATAATGTGCTTTGTAGAGATAACGTCAGGAAATTTTATTAATTCCTCTATTTAAAATAGGAAGTCTTCATTATGCTAATTGATTAGTGATAAATTAAGGTGATTTTCTAAATAGCAATAAGAACACATAGAAACTAACATGGAGGGAATAAAAATGAACAAGAATATTTTACTAGGAGCTGTTCTTGCAACAACTCTTACAGCTACGTTGGCTGCTTGTAGTAATACTGAGGAATCTCAAACAACAGAGGAGAGCACCACACAAGAAGAAAGCACAGAACAAGAGAATACATCAGGTGAAAGGCCTGAAGGTGGAATGCGAAGTGGGGGCTTCGGTGGAGGGATGGATTCAGCTAATGTTGATACAGATAGTATAGTAACAGATGTTGCTGCAACATTAACTGATGAAGTTTCTGTATCTGTTTCAGATGACAGTGCTTCACTAGATGAAAAGGCAACAGAGTTAGCACAAGCCTTTTTAGAGACATTATCTGACGAACAATTAGAGTCTATTCAATATGATTTAACTGCAGAAAATGCAGCAGTGTGGTCCAATTTTCCAGTAAATATGGTCCAACGTAATGGAATTTTGTTTGGTAGTCTTTCGGAGGAAAGCCTAGAAGTTGCAAAAGAATTATTCTATATTGCTTTAGGTGAAGAAGGATATGAACAATTAATGATGAGTCTTGAGGCAGAAGAAGCATTAGGAGAGCAAGCGGAGGGTTATGATGCCGATTTATATTATGTTTCCATTTTAGGTGATGTTTCTGATTCTTCTACTTGGATTCTTCAGTTAGGTGGTCATCACTATGCAAATAACTTTACCTTTAATGCAGATGAAACTGGGGCAACGCCTTTCTTTATTGGAATAGAGCCGCAAACATTTGAGAATGCTGACGGAGAAACCGTTGAACCAATGGCTGAACATAAAACGGCAATTTATTCTATGATAAATTCACTCAGTGATGATCAACTAGCTGAAGCAGAAATCACAGATATATTTGACGATGTACTTGTAGGACCAGGTAATGATGGCAACTTCCCAACAGAAAGTGAAGGGGTGCTAGTAACTTCTCTAAGTGAAGAGCAACAAGCACTAGTGAAGGAAGCAATTGAGGCTTGGGTGTCAGATGTTAATGAAGAAGATAAAGAAGCACTTCTAGATGCTTATTACGCTGATGATGCATGGTCAGAAACCTATATTGCTTGGTCTAGCTCTACAAGTGTAGATGATGAAGGTTCTTATATTCGGATTGATGGACCACGCGTTTGGATTGAATTCTCCGTGCAAGGAGGTATCGTCTTTGGAGATGTTTTACACTTCCACACGATTTGGAGAGATAAAGTAGCTGACTACGGTGGGGAGTTTAGTACACAATGATGAAAAAAATTGTTTTAATAACAATGAGTATATTGATGACGGTGTTGTTTCTATTACCGTCATCAAGTTCTGCTCATTCCATGCCTTCTTCTCTTGTGAATTTGGATTTTTTGGAAGATGAAGTAGAAACTGAGTTAGTTATCCCGTTGGATCGCTTAGAAATTGCATTTGATGAAAATTTATATGATGATCCAGAACAAGCCATCACAACATACCATGACGAGCTTGTATCTTATATAACAAGTCATATCAGTGCTGAAACTGCTGAAGAAGAACAGTGGTCTGTAACGTTTAATGATATGTCAATCGCTTATCCAGATTTGGCAACAGATTCGATAGATTTATTAGTTCACCTAACACTTACACCTCCAACAGGTGCAACTGTTGATGCCTTTACGCTTAACTATGACGTAGTAGTAAGAGAACTTGTTACACATGTTATAACAGTCGCTGTAAGAAGTGATTGGAATAATGCTGTTTATTCAAGTAATCCCGAAATTATTGCAAGTATTATTAACGATAATACAACAGTACAAATTGACCAATCTAATGGAAGTATTTGGACGGGATTTTCTAGTATTATAAAATCGGGTATGGCTCATATTGCTGAAGGTGTAGACCATTTACTATTTCTACTTGCACTTTTATTACCTGCATCATTATTGGTTAACGGTAAGAGATGGGGGAAGTCTGCTGGATTTAAAGCAAGTATGAAAAAACTCTTAAAAATCTCCCTTGCATTTACAATTGGTCATTCCATTACTTTAATTATTGGTGCAACTGGTGGGTTATCTATTCCAAGTCAACCAATTGAAATACTGATTGCTGTTTCCATTTTAGTTTCAGCAATCCACGCAATTCGTCCATTATTCGCTGGTCGTGAAATCTTTGTAGCTGGTGCTTTTGGGTTGGTACATGGATTAGCCTTTGCTACACTAGTGACAGACTTGGGTGTAACACCAATGCGAATAGTTATGAGTGTCTTAGGTTTCAACATCGGTATTGAACTCATGCAACTGATCGTAATTATTCTAATTATGCCATGGTTCTTGTTACTCAGCATGACAAAAGTATTTACACCTATTAGAATTATTGGAGCTTTATTTGCAATGATTGCTTCAATTGGTTGGATATTAGATCGTGCTTTTGGTATTACTAGTCCTATCGATGCGATCGTAAATAGCTTGGCGGAAAATGTGCTTTGGCTAGTTGCTATTTTAGCAGTTCTCTCAGTAATTAATATATTTTTCTCGAAAAAAGGTAGCAGTGTTCCGATTAGCATTGACTAACGTATACGAATGCTATAAAAAGAAATAGTGTAAAATAAACATTTTCTAAATGATATAATAACGAAAAGACTTCTCCTTAGTTCATGGAACTTTTGAGAAGTCCTTTTTGTGTAGTTACTCATATCAGACAATTCCCCTGTCCCATTTGTAGTAATATTACTAATGGTTTGTTCCCATAGATTGAAACCGTTTCCCTTTATCTGTTTTAGTTCTTTTATTAACTTGGGAATTAAATTATAATTACATTATAGTCGATAATAATATTAGAAGAATGACAAGTGAAAAAATAATCGTTACATCTCAATGAGTGCGTTTTTAGAAGCAAAGGGGAGAGAAAAAAGACAATTATTTTGTCTTCTTATTTCTATTTTATTTCTTTTTTATATAAGTTAAGATGACAAAAACTGATGAATAAAGAAAGCGTGGTGTAGAGATGGAACATACTATGTTGAGACCACAAATTGCAGGTGTTATGTGGAAAACAGTATCAGAAGCATGTAATTTAGCGTGTGACTATTGTTATTACAGTAGATGTAATGGTAAACCAGGAAAGCTAGATCGAATTCAAGATGAAACACTCGAAAAATTTATCAAGGAGTATCTATCACTTAGTCATGGATACGCTACATTTGTATGGCAAGGTGGAGAGCCATTATTAGCTGGATTAGGTTTCTTTGAAAGAGTAATTAGCCTTCAGAATAATCATGCGAAGAAGCGAATGCGTGTAGCTAATGCTATTCAGACAAATGGTATACTTATAAATGAAAATTGGGCGCGTTTTTTTAAAAAGCATAATTTTTTAGTAGGTGTTAGTTTGGATGGGCCTGAAGAAATTAATGATAGAAGAAGAGTCACTAATTCTGGAAATGGTAGCTTTAATCTTATAATGAATGGGATTCAACATTTAAGAGAACAAAATGTCGATTTCAATATCTTAACTGTTATACATGAAGATAATGTAAAAATGGCAAAGGAATTAGTAGCGTTTTACACGCAGGAGAATTATAAATACGTACAGTTTATACCATGTATGAGTTTCCAGTCCCAAGATGTCTCAACTGCAGGCAAGTATGCAATCACCGCTCAACAATATGGTGATTTTTTGTGTGAATTCTTTGACGCTTGGTATAATGATGGAGAACCCTATTTATCTGTACGTTTTTTCGATAACATGCTTGCTGTATATTTAGGCCATCAAGCTGAATTGTGCCAACAAAGTGAATTCTGTCCAAAAATGCTCGTTTTAGAACAAAATGGTGATGCCTATCCTTGTGATTTCTTTATTGAAGAAGAATATAAGTTAGGTAACGTTCAGAAGGATGCTTTACAAGATATAATAGACAATCCCAAATGGAATGAATTCTTAGAGATGAAACCAAATCTTCCTGATAAATGTAAATCGTGTGAGTTCCTTAATATGTGCCATGGCGGTTGTCCTAGAAATAGAATGCAAAAGAATAAAGACTTAGATGTAGATTACTTTTGTGAGAGCTATAAAACGATTTATAAATATGCGGAAAAAAGAATGACTTTTTTAGCAAAAAAGATAAGAAGTGTTACTAGTTTTTAAGAGCTAAAGGTTGTTAAATGTGCTTTTCAACAAATGGATGAACACTTACGTGAAGAATGTAAGTATTACTAGTTCGAAAAAGTATCCTTGTTCATATAACATACCACGCGGATAATGAGCATATTACTCATTTACCAGAAAGGACATTAAGAGATGAACATAGAAAGTCTACGAATGTTTTGTCGGGTTGTGGATGAGGGAAGTATTAGTGAGGCTGCACGACTAGGGTTTGTTTCTCAACCTGCGGTCACAAGACAAATTCGTCAATTAGAAAATAGGTATGGCACATTGTTATTTCACCGATTAGAAGGAAAGTTGATTTTATCTGATGCTGGTAAAACACTTTATCCTTATGCGAAGGAGATTATGGATAATGACAATACTTCTTTTAGCGCTATTCAAGAGCTGGTCGGTATAAATGACAATATATTAAACGTAGGTGCCAGTCTAACCATTGGGGAATATTTGTTACCAGGCTTATTGGGAAACTTTAAAAAACACCATGAAGACATTAAATTTAGTTTATCAATTGGGAATACACCTTACATGTTATCGAAATTGGAAGAAAACGAAATAGATATAGCTTTAGTTGAGAGTGAAGTAACTAGTTCAAAATATAAAGTCCAAAAATTTGCTGAGGATGAACTAATTTTGGTCACTTCTCATAATCATCGCTGGAAAGTTAAGGATGAGATTGAGGTTGAAGAGTTGTTAGAAGAAAAAATGATATGGAGAGAGAAAGATTCCGGTACCAGATTGCTAGTAGAGAACGCATTAAGTAAATATATCAAATTAGAACAAATCGAAAATGCAATGGAGCTTGGAAGTATGCAATCGATAAAAAGTGCAGTAGAAGCAGATTTGGGTATAAGTATTTTACCGAGAATAACTGTTAGCAAAGAATTAAGCTATAATACATTGAGAGAAGTAAAGATAAAGGATTTTAGTCTTATGAGAGATTTATGGGTTGCTCAGAAAATACGAAGATTTAAGAAAAGTGCTCAGTCACATTTTGAATCGTTTATACAAAGGTAATTTCAGAACCTATTATATAGATAGCAGTTGATAGTTAATTTAATTGCAATAAGTTACCACTGGCATGATAAAGAATAGTGAAATTCATGAAGATAATAACATATCAATAGTCTCCGCTTGTAATAGTGTTAAAAGTTCTAAACAAAAAAGGAGACTTTAATAATATTATATATATTTATAAAAATGATAATCAGAACGGCTATGTTAAATATTTTCTCCACCTGTAAGTTGGATAATTTAGTAACGAAATGTGAACCGATTAATCCACCAAGTATCCCACCGGGTATCATGTAGAAAAGCATAAACAACTCATAATCGTTAAAACCGGTAGTGAAAACTATTAATAAAAGAGCAGATAATTGAGAGAAAAATATTATAAAGATTGAATTCACACCAGCGTTTTTAGATGTCATGGAGAATAGTAGACATAAGATGGCTACGTTTAAAGGTCCACCACCAATTCCAAGAAATGCAGAAAGGAATCCGAGTGAGAAACCGACTCCAAAGATTATCTTTTTATCTTTTATCAAGTATGATTTGAGATTATGCTTTCTTTTAAAATAAATATATATTAGAGAAAGTAGAACAGCTAGTAAAGTCGATTGAATAATAGCTGTTGTTTTTGGAATATTTAACGAAATGGCTATGACGTTAAATATAGCTTTTCCGACAATACCTCCAACTATTGATCCACCTGCAATAATTGAGCTGGTTGCTTTATCTACTTTAACCTTTTTGATCTTCAAGTTTATTAAGGAAACTGTTGCCATTGCTAGCACAGTTGTAGCGGATAACACGCCAATTGTCGGTAAATCAAAATGACCAAACAGGTCTAATATGGGTTTAATGATCACGCCTCCTCCAAGGCCAGCGATGGCACCTAAAGTAGAGGCGATCAGTCCAATTGCAAAATAAAGAATAAAAATAATAATCATCTCCGATTGTAAAATCTAATTTAGATAAGGAGGTATATCTCATTAGATTTATCTTAGCAGTAATTTTTCGGTAAAAAAAATGCCGTTTTATTATAGGGTATAATAAAAAGTTATGATCACTTAATTTAAAGAGTATAACTGAATGAAATATCAAGTTTGAAAATACAAAAATATTGCTACTATAGGAATTATGTTTAAATTAAGGTAACAATTTTTAGAATTTACTAAAGGATGTGGATGTAATGGATAAAGGAGATATGGAATGCTCCTGTTGTGCTGGAAGTAGAGCTGATTTTGAAGACAAAATAAAGGAAGAAAAAAGGTCTGGTATAGTAGAACAAAGTCAACATAGTAAATATAAAGAAAAAATGGTCTACATTCCAGGTGGAGAATTTTTAATGGGAACTGAGGACAATGAAGGATTCCCAGCGGATGGAGAAGGACCAATAAGAAAAGTAACAGTGGACGCATATTACATAGATGCTTACGCAGTTACCAATGAAGAATTTAGTGCTTTTATTAAAGATACAGGCTACGTAACAGAGTCGGAAAATTTTGGGTGGTCATTTGTTTTTTATAAATTTATTCCACCAAGTTTAATGGGGAAGGCAAAACAATTACCGCAAACGCCATGGTGGTATGCAGTAGATGAAGCCTACTGGTATCAACCAGAGGGTCCAGGAACATCCATTAACGATCGGATGGATCATCCCGTAATTCAAGTTAGCTGGAATGATGCAGTAGCTTTTTGCAAATGGGCCGGGAAACGTCTTCCAACAGAAGCTGAATGGGAATACGCTGCAAGAGGAGGTCTCGAGCAGAAACTTTTTCCTTGGGGAGATGAACTCACTCCAAATGGTGAGCACTATTGTAATATATGGCAAGGGGATTTTCCGAGAGAGAACACAGTAGATGATGGCTATGTGAGCACTGCACCAGCAAAATCCTTTCCAGCTAACGGATATGAATTATATAATGTTTCAGGTAATGTCTGGGAATGGTGTGCGGATTGGTTTACTAGAACACCAGATTTGTCGAAACTTGTGAATCCTATTGGACCAAATATGGCTCAGAGCAAAGTAATGCGTGGTGGTTCCTATCTTTGTCATCAGTCTTATTGTAATCGATATCGAGTAGCAGCACGTAGCTCTAATACAATGGATAGTGCCACAGGTAATTTAGGATTTCGTTGTGCGGTAAATGCATAAGATTTAACTTACATGAAAAAGGAATTTGGAGTTTAGTTACTATAAGTGAAGATAGATATTAGAGGTATAAGTAACTAGAAATAAAATATCAAAAAAGTAGGTGATTCTAGTGAAAATAGAAGAATTGATTAATGATAACTTCACAACCTTTAGTGAGGGTGAAAAGGTTTTAGCGAAATTTATATTAGATAATAAGAAAGACATCTGTGATTTAGGAATTAACGAACTTGCTAAAAAAAGTTTAAGTTCTAAATCTTCAGTACTACGATTTGCTCAGAAGTTAGGGTTCTCAGGATATACGGAGATGAAAAACTTTATGAAGTGGGAAGATCAATTATCGGAAAACCCTATTTCAAAAGAGTACTTTGGGAAGTTAGTGATCAGTAATATAGAGAAAACAGTAAGTCAGTTGAATAATATGGATCTTTCTGATATTTGTGAAGTAATTGAAAAAAGTTCAAATATCTATATTACTGGTACCGGTCGCATGCAACAAAGCTTGGCTCAAGAAATGCAAAGATTGTTTTTAGGGATTGGGAAGAATATGCAATTTTTGTCTTTGGATTTAAGTACAAATATTTATCAACTAGTGACGGAGAGAATTACAGAACAGGACTTGATTATCGTATTTTCAGGTTCAGGCAATAATGCAATGTTAAAGGAAGCACTAAGTATTCCTTTAATTAAGGACGTAAATATCCTAGCAATTACTGGATCACATAATAATTGGTTGATGAATAATGCGACTTTTGGTATTGCGCTCGATGTCAATAATCATTCTACAGTTATCAACAATTGGTTTTCATCGTCAAACGCTTTTCACATTGCTATTGAAGTTCTTGCTTATAATTATTTTGAATATAAAAATAGAGCACTAAAGAATAAGTGATTTTCAAACTAGTACTGACTAAAGATTAGGGCAATTACATGCTAATGTAATTGCTTTTTTTTGTCTTTTGAAAAACCCTAGCTTAATTTAATGAAAATTTAAAGGGAGAGGATTATATATTCCCAACTCATGAAACCGTTTCCCACAATCCGGTCAAGGTCTTCTCTTCCAAAGAATCGTACACTATAATCATTGTAAGAGTGCAACACAGAAACACTTACGAAAGGAGAGACATTCATGAAAGTGATTCAAGTCATGTATGACACTTTAAAACGAAATTATTTAAGTCCATATGAAACTTCTGATGTAAGTACACCTAACTTTGACCGTTTAAAAACAAAATCGGTTCAATTCGATAATTTCTTTGCAGGAAGTTTACCCTGTATGCCTGCTAGAAGAGACTTACACGCTGGCCGATACAATTTCTTGCATCGTGGTTGGGGACCAATCGAACCTTTTGATGACTCGATGCCTGAAATTTTGAAACAAAATGGAATTTATACACATCTTGTTACTGACCATAAACATTACTGGCGAGATGGTGGTGCGACTTACCATACACGCTACTCCTCATATGAATTAATTCGTGGACAAGAAGGCGACAATTGGAAAGCAAGAATTAATAAAAATATGGAAATAGAAGGATTAGAAAACCTTCCTGATTTTGCAAAGAAACATAAGGCCGGTAGTATTTCACAAGATTTAGTTAATCGAGATTACATGAAAACAGAGGAAGATCACTCATTATATCGAACTGTCGAGGCGGGTTTGGAATTTTTAAAAGAGAATAAAGACGCTGATCAATGGTTTTTACAAATCGAATGTTTTGACCCGCATGAGCCTTTCTTTGTACCAGAAAAGTATTTAGAAATGTATGGTCTTTCGCAAGACGATTTCAATGGCTGGTTATTATATTCACACGATGATTTCACACCAGATAAAACAGAGATAGTTAAAGGGTATTATAAAGCATTAGTTACTATGTGTGACGCATATTTAGGCAAAGTGCTAGACTTTATGGATGAAAACAACATGTGGAAAGATACCATGTTAATAGTTAATACGGATCACGGTTTACTGTTAGGCGAACATGAATGGTGGGGTAAAAACATTATGCCTGTGTATAATGAAATTGCTCATCTCCCATTCTTTATATGGAATCCACAAGTAGGAGTTCAAAATGAATCGAGAGATCAATTAGCCCAAAACATTGACGTGCCAGCTACCGTATTAGAATTCTTTGATTTAGATATCCCAGAATTTATGCAAGGAAAGCCACTTCGTTCAGTTATTGAATCTAAAGAAGTTATTCATGACGCAGCTCTATTCGGTAATTTTGGTAGCAATATCAATCTAGTTGCTGGTGACTACATTTATATGAGAGGTCCAATGCCTGGAAAAGAAGAATATCTTCATGAATACACACTGATGCCAATGAGAATGAATAGGCGTTTTTCAACAGATGAATTAAAAGGTGCAGAATTAGATAACTCTTTCGCCTTTACAAAAGGGATCAGTACTTTAAAGATGAAAACCAGCGATTGGATGGCTAAAAGTTATCAACGGTTTGGCAACAAATTATTCAATTATAGAGATGACCCAAATCAAGGAAATCCGATTCTTGACGCAGATAAAGAATTTGAAATGATTAAAAAATTAAAGCAGCTCATGAAAGAAAATGAGGCGCCCGATTCACTATATTGCTACTATGGTCTAGATCAAGTTAATAGTGTTGAAGACTTATTAGAAGAGCACAAGGTCCTTGATAGGAAGCAAGAAATTATTTGTGAAAACATTAAATTCTTCAATCAGAGTGTTAAGGAAGGTTTTCTAACAATGGTCTTTTCTATTAAAGATAAAGCAAAAGTAGAATTGTTGAAATCAGCTCTTAAAAAAACTAATGAATCAGATGCGATTTCAGATCAACACCTTAAGGGTTGGATAAAGGAAAACATAGATGAGAAAGAACAAGCTTTTCTCTTCTATCAATTAGATATGGCTTTTAGAGTTGACTAGTAATCATATCAGAATTTGATTGTAAGATTCGAGTAACTGAATTAGGAAAGGAGAGAGTGCATGACTTTACCAAAAGATTTTTTATGGGGCGGTGCAATTGCCGCGAACCAGGCAGAAGGAGCGTATAAAGAAGGCGGAAAAGGAATGGCGTTGGTAGATGTTTTACCATCCGGGAAAGAGCGTTGGGTTGCTTTGTTAAATCCGAAAAAGGCTTTAGAAACAACGTATAATCAATATCCAAGCCATGAAGCAATTGATTTTTATCATACTTATAAAGAAGATATTAAACTTTTCGCTGAAATGGGCTTTAAGGTATTTCGGACATCGATCTCTTGGCCACGTATTTTCCCTAAAGGAGATGAATTGGAACCAAACGAAGAAGGGCTAAGATTCTATGATGACCTATTTTCTGAGTGTCAGAAGTATGGAATTGAGCCATTAGTTACCTTAAATCATTTCGATACTCCACTTTATTTGGTTCAAGAGTATGGAGGCTGGCGTAATCGAGGGCTAATTGGATTTTATGAGCGATATGCAAAGGTGGTACTAGAACGTTATAAAAATCAGGTAAAATACTGGTTAACATTTAATGAAATTAATATGTTACTTCACATTCCATTTTTTGGTGGAGGTCTAATCATTGACGAGGACGAGAATGCAGATCAAGTAAAGTTTCAGGCGGCACACCATCAGCTTGTTGCCTCAAGTTTGGCAACAAAAGCAGCGAAAGAAATTAATGGTGATAGGTTTATGGTTGGTTGTATGTTAGCAGCTGGTGAAATCTATCCTTACTCTTGTCATCCAGAAGATCTTTTGAAGTCGGTAAAAGAAAACCAAAAACAATATTTCTTTATCGATGTGCAATCTCGTGGAACTTATCCATCGTACACCGCACGAATGTTTCGTGAATTGGGTGTTGAATTGGTGATAGAAGAAGGGGATGAGTCCCTGCTGAAGAAATATCCTGTTGATTTTATTTCCTTTTCTTATTATTCATCACGTTTAACAAGTGCAGATCCAGCTATAAATGCGGGTCAAAAATCTGGTAACGCATTTGGTTCACTACAGAATCCGCATCTAGAAATATCGGAGTGGGGCTGGCAAATTGACCCTATTGGCTTACGTGTAACGATGAATAACATGTATGACCGTTATCAGAAACCATTGTTCATTGTAGAAAATGGACTAGGGGCAGTCGATAAACTGGAGGATGATACAGTAGAAGATACTTACCGCATTGACTATATGCGTGAACATCTTACGCAAATGATTGAAGCAGTTGATGATGGAGTGGAGTTATTAGGTTATACATCCTGGGGTTGTATTGACATTGTCAGTGCAGGATCAGGTGAAATGAAAAAACGGTATGGTTTCATTTATGTAGATCTTGATAACGAAGGAAATGGGACAGGTAAACGCTATCGAAAAAAATCGTTCGATTGGTATAAGAAAGTAATTGAATCTAATGGAACGGATTTATAAATCCGTTCTTAATATAAAGTTGCTTACGGATTTTTATTGTATGACATTTTGAAAGGGTTTCCAAATATAGTTAATCTGCTAGTTGACATAGAAAGTGTCTAAAAAACTTGAATGAAAGAAGGGTTAAAGATGAAATATGAACAGTTGGCAAAAGATATTATAGAATATGTCGGCGGAAAAGAAAACGTTAACAGCGTGGTTCACTGTGTTACACGTTTACGTTTTAAGTTAAAAGACGAGGATAAGGCAAATACAGATGTATTAAAAGATATCGATGGTGTTGTTACTGTTATGAAAAGTGGTGGACAATACCAAGTGGTTATTGGAAACCATGTGCCGGATGTCTATAAAGCAGTAGTAGACATTGGTGGATTTGGCAACGAATCATCAGCAGATGAAGAGGAAAATGAAAATCAAAGTTTATTTAATAAGTTTATTGATATTATCTCAGGAATATTTGCACCAATTCTAGGAGTGTTAGCTGCTACAGGAATGATTAAAGGTTTTAACGCTTTGTTTGTTGCAATAGGTCTGTACACGAATACAGATGGAACTTACTATATGTTACATGCTATCGGTGATTCGTTATTCTATTTCTTTCCTATCTTTTTAGGTTTTTCAGCAATGAAAAAATTTGGCGGAAATCATTTTGTGGGAATGGCAATAGGTGCAGCATTAGTTTACCCAACACTTACTGGTCTAACTAGCGGTGAGCCAATGTACACTTTATTTTCTGGATCATTATTTGAATCACCTATTCATATAACGTTCCTTGGAATACCCGTTATTTTAATGAGTTATGCATCTTCTGTTATTCCAATTGTTTTGGCAACTTTTGTAGGTTCAAAATTGGAAAAATGGCTTGAAAAAGTAATTTCTGATGTTGTAAAAACATTTCTTGTACCATTCTTTACATTGTTAGTAATCGTTCCACTTACTTTCCTTATAATTGGACCAATAGCAACATGGATCGGTTCATTTTTAGGACAAGCTGGAGTTTGGATCTATGATCTGAGTCCAATATTGGCAGGTCTTGTATTAGGTGGATTATGGCAAGTGTTTGTAATGTTTGGACTTCATTGGGGTTTTATTCCGATAGCAATTAACAACATAGCCGTATTCGGTGATGACTTTATATTAGCTTTAATTTCAGCGACAGCTTTAGCAACTACCGGTGTGGTACTTGGTGTAATGGCTAAGACAAAGGATCAAAAAATTAAAACGCTAGGTATACCAGCTGCTATTTCAAGTGTCTTTGGTGTATCAGAGCCGGCGCTTTATGGGATTACACTACCTTTAAAAAGACCTTTTATTCTAACTTTAATCACCTCTGCAGTTGGTGGAGGTATTATGGGAGCAATGGGAACTAAAGTATACATGCTTGGTGGACTTGGACTTTTTGGTATACCATCTAAAATTGGCCCTAATGGTTTAGACCTCGGTTTCTGGGGTGGTATGATCGCAATGGCTGTTAACTTGGTATTAGGTTTTATACTTGCTTATTTCTTTGGATTGAGTAAAGAACAACAAAAATCGGGATCTAATCAAGAAAAAGATAATAATGTTTCAATAAAGATTCAAAACGAAGATATTGTTAGTCCACTTAAGGGTACTGTAATAGAACTCTCAGAAGTTAAAGACGAGGCTTTTTCTACAGGTGCACTTGGTAAAGGGCTTGCAATTGATCCTATAGAAGGAATATTAGTTTCACCAGCTTCAGGTACAGTATCAGCTCTATTTCCAACGAAACATGCGGTTGGTATCACAACTGATAATGGTAGTGAAATATTACTGCACATTGGGTTAGATACAGTTCAGTTAGAAGGGAAGTTTTTTACTACCTTTGTTAAGCAAGGTGATAGGATTGAAGAAGGTCAAAAACTTATCGAATTTGATATTGTTCAAATCAAACAAGCTGGTTTTTCAGTAGTTACCCCTATTCTTATTACCAATAAAGATGATTATAAAGAAATTAGTATGACTGATAAAGAGAAAATTAATACTGGTAATCATCTAATAAGTACGGTAGTACAGCCTCTGTGAATAGAGTTCTAGATTATAATCACTATACTATTAAGGTAAGGTTAAGTATGGTGATGTAAAATAATAAAAGTGCTAGTCATGTGGGAGTTACCCGTGTGATTAGCACTTTTGTGTGTTTCTTTGTTAAGGACCATTCTTTAAATTACTTTCTTCTACTAAAATTACTTTTGTAGATATTGCTCAGAAAAATTCATATTCTCTAAAACTCTGTTTATATACTCGCAACAACCTTCGTGTTAAAGTACTAATTAGATACTATGAATTTGAGGTAGATACCATGAATATTGACGAGTTAAAATATTTTCTTGCAGTTAGAAAGTATCAAAATTTTTCTTTTGCAGCAGAGGAATTGAGTTTATCGCAATCCTCTCTATCCAAACATATTAAAAACCTAGAATCCGAGTTTAATACCATTTTTTTTGATAGAAAATCTAGAAATTTAACGCTCACTGAAGCGGGACAAGACTTTATCGTATACGCTGAAAAATTATTAAATAACTATCAGGAGATGGTTATAAATATGAAAAAACACTCTAACCTAGAAAAAGGAAAAATTCATCTTGCGGCTATTCCTATTATGTCTCAATATGGAATCACTACCCTAATTGCTGCTTTTTCTAACGCTCATCCTCATATTCATCTTGAAATTTTGGAACAGGAGCATGATTTAATCTTAGAAATGATTAGAAATTCAGAAATTGATTTGGCGATTATAAGAATGAATTACATTCCAGGAGGTTTAGTAAATATCTATCCACTTATGGATGATGAACTTGTATTGGTAACGAATAAAGATCATCCATTAGCCAATCAACCTGCTGTTAGTATCGATGAACTAAAATATGAAAAATTCATCTTACTTAATGCAACATCTGGTGTCTACCAAACTTGCATTGACGAGTGTAAAAAAGCCGAGTTTTCTCCTCATATTCTATATACCAATAGTAGAATTGAAACAATTATTGGATTAGTGGGAGAAGGTCTTGGTGTGACTTTATTGATGAAAAGGGCAATAGAATCTTTTGAACAATCAAAACTTTCAATTGTAGCATTAAATAAAAAAGTGCCAAGTACGTTAGCCCTTGTCACCCCAAAACGCAAAGAAGAATCAGATATTACCAAAGTCTTTATAAACTTTATAACCCATTCCATCGTTTATCATTCTTGATATAAATTCCAAATTGATCAAGTGTCTTCATTGCATGGTGATTAACAATGTCATCAATTGTTTGCGGATTGTTATAAAAAGATGGCATTGGTGGAACGATACTTACACCCAATCTAGCTAACTCTAGCATATTCTCTAAATGAATAGCGCTTTGAGGTGTTTCCCTAGGACAAACTATTAATTTTCTTCGCTCTTTGATCATGACATCTGCCGTTCTAGAAATTAAGGAATCGGAATAACCGTTAGCAATTGCACTTAAAGTTTTCATGCTGCATGGAACAATTATCATTCCATCCGTTAAAAAAGAACCACTGGAAACGGCAGCTCCCATATTACTGTTATCATATGAATAGGTAGCCAAGCCTTCTAAATACTCTAGGGTATAAGTAGTTTCCACTGTTAAGTTTTTTTTCGCCCAATTACTAATAATTACGTGTGTGTCGATATCTTTATATGACTGAAGCATTTCTAATATTCGAACGCCATAAACAGTTCCAGTTGCGCCAGAAATACCAATCACAATGTTCATAATAGTCCCGCCTTTCTATCTTATAAACTAGCTTTTTCTAGATCATGTATTAATTCTTTTCCTAAATCAATACATAGGTGTGAAAGGAGTTGAATCTCTTCCTTCTTAATGTTGTCGATGTGTACTCCGCTACAAATTGCAAAGTTCCCAGCAAACTTCTTTCTTAGTAAAACGGCTAACTCTTCTGTAATATAAAATTCTTTATGGTTTTGAAGTTGAATAGTTTGAATTGGTTCTAGTCGTGCCCCTGCTGTAATAGTTCCCAAATGTGGTTGGTCACCTCCGGAAATTAATAGAACTAAATCTTCACCCATGAAATATGCATCTAATTCAACATGGATCTCTCCTTGTGACTTTTCTTTATGAATCATGTATGCTCACGTCTTTTCTAAGTTTCATAATTTAGCAGAGCGTCTGTACCACAATGACGCTCTGCTATGTAAATTAATTTGTTATTAAAAAAAATGTGCCCAAATGGAAGCGATAGGCATGACAATCAATAGACCTGGGAGCATATTTGCAACTGGGAAAGATTTAATCCCTGCAATTCTCAAACCAGTTACTAACATAATAATTCCACCAACTGCAGAAAAATCTGCAATTAACAAGTCATTAACCATTGGTAAAATGAATCCAGCACTAAAAAATAATCCTAGCAAGATAATTATTTGGGGCACAGCAATAGTCATAACGATATAACCTAAAGCTGCAGCAAAAATAGCAGCTGTAAAGAAGTCAAGAAATGATTTCGAAAATAAGATAGAAGCATCTCCTGTCATTCCTTCAGTTAATGCCCCAAATATACCTGTTCCACTGGCACAAAATAATACAAGTATTCCAACGAATTTCTCCATAAATTCTTTTGGATCCATCGTATTTTTGCTTGAAAATATTTTTTCGATTGGACCTTTTATCTTTTTGGCACACCATTCGATCCCTTTTTCAAGCATAATTAGTTCTCCAATAGCACTACCTATTACTAAAGCTAATACAACGGCTGGTAGTAGGTTCACTTTAATTATCAGACTAACCCCCATCCCCATGGAAGCTGCTCCAAAAGTTAAAGGCAAGGCAACTCGAAGTCGTTCAGGAATTTTATTGCCTAGAAAAGCTCCAAGAAGTCCTCCTAAAAATACGGCTAATGCATTTACTATCGGTCCGACGGGCATATATTAACATCTCCTTTATTTGTAAAATAAGGCAGGTGGCAATATATAAGCTCACCTGCCATTAGTGTTATTATTAAAATAATGATGGAGCAAAAAGTTTGGCATCCATTTCTTTAAACTTTGCTCGTTTAAATTTATCCTTAAGGTGATAAGGCACCGTGCAATCAAAAATAGTTTTACATGAAACCCCTTTGTCACTAATAAATGGACTATATTCCGGGGATTCTGTTGGATCAAGTGGGTGACAACGTACACCAGGAATTGTAATAGTATCTATATCACCTTGGTAACGTGTAGTCATGGCCCATAAGACGTCGTTACTATCAAATGGGTCAACATCTTCATCAACAAGAAAGACATGTTTTAATTCACTAAAAGCAGAGAAAGCAAGCAGAGCTGCTTGTCTTTGTCTTCCTTCATCACTCGGCTGACTTTTCTTGAATTGCAGGACTGCCATGTATTTACCACCACCAGCAGAATGAGCATATACATTGAGTAGTCTTCCTGGCATGGCAGTTTCAACCATTTGAAGAATACTTGCTTCTGTAGGAATACCTGCCATACTAACATGCTCTTCACTTGGTCCAATTACGGTTTGCATAATTGGATTTTTACGATGTGTAACAGCTGTTACTTTAATTAATGGCACTTTCGGATTAGCTTCACCTGTATACCCAGGAAACTCTGGCATTGCTTTACCGGTGTTTGTATTTTGGTCTTCACGAACATAGCAATTAGGTATTAATTCTCCCTCTATAACATATTCTGCATTAGCAATTGCATTTTCGTTAATTGTTAAACATTGAACAAGTTCAACTGCACGCTTTCTAATAGCACCCGCAACTCCTAATTCATTAAAACCAAGTGGTGTAGTTGGTGGCTCAAAACATGCGCCAATCTCAATAGCTGGATCTACACCAATACTGATCGATATTGGCAGGGGTTTACCAAGTTTTTCCGCCTTTTCACGAAAGGTGCCTAAGTGGCGTGCACCAGGAGTAAAGAACATAGAAATTTCATCTTTGCTTTGTAAACACAAACGATGAATGGTTACATCTGATTCACCTGTTTCTGTATCAGACGCATAGCACATACCGATTGTGATATATGGTCCCGCATCTTCTTCAGTATTAGTTGGTGCAGGAATTAACTTGCGAATATCAAAACCGGGTTCATTAGCATAATGAACTACCTCTTGGCATTTCGCATCTTCGTTTGAGATAGTTACTGGTTGAATAGGATGCTGAACAGCTTCATTTAATAGATAGCCAAGACGTTCTGGCTCTTCATTTAGCAGTAATCCCACTCTTTCACGACTTGCTAATAGGCCAATAATTACATTTGCGTCTTCATGCCCTTTTACATTATTGAAAATCATGGCAGGACCAGTTTGTGTTGGACGCGTCACTGTTCCGCCTGCACCTACATATCGATAAACACCTGATATTTCTGCATGTGGATCTACAGCTTTATTGGTTTCGATTAGTTGACCAGGAACTGTTTTAAGTAAATCAATAGCAGATCGTAAATCATATACTTGTTTTTTCTCATGCTCATTTATCGCCATCAAAACATCTCCATTTTAAATTTATTCTTAATAAAACTCTTAGCTAAGATATCTATTATTATATTTGTTCATTCCCTCATATTACAATTCGATTTTAGAAAGATAGTATTCTCAAATGGAATACTAATAGCAGTGATTAATAGAGTAACCTGAATATATGAAGGAATATTTCATATTTTTCAATGACTAGATGCTTTATTTAATTGGATAAAAGAGATCTTAGCAGTTTAAAAACGTAATGATATAATGTAAATTAAAGCAAAAAACTAGTCTTTTGATAAATATAATATTTTTTGTTGACGCTTTCAAAATTGTGTTATATACTTTAAACAAATCAAATAATAAAAATAGACATGTGACTGGTAAAGCAGGCAGGATCTAGAATGGATGGATGTTAATATACATTTATCATTTTAGGTCCTTTTTTTATTGCCTAATAGCAAAGTTGCATAAGTTCTAGTATCAAAACAAAGAATAGTTTTAATATTAATTAAAGTTGAAAAGGAGAATGAAGATGGACTACAAACAAATTGCTACAGAAGTTCTAAAGCATGTCGGTGGAAGAGAAAATATTTCACACTTCGAACATTGTTCCACAAGATTAAGGTTTTCCTTACATGATAATAGCAAAGCTAACGTGGAGAAACTACAACAAATCTCTGGGGTTTTAGCAGTAAAAATGACGGCTCAATGTCAAGTCGTCATCGGAAATGAAGTAGTGGAAGTTTATAATGAAGTGAATAAATTATTGGGTGGTACTCCTACAGGCACAGGAAGCGAAGAATCCGCTGATAAACCAAAACAAAAGCAAAAGTTTGGCAGTATGTTCCTTGATTTCTTAATCGGTGTTTTCCAACCGCTAATTCCAGCAATCGCTGGGGGCGGGGTATTAAAGTCATTATTATTATTACTGGCTGTTATTGGTATAATGGATAAGGAAACTCAAACGTATCAAATCTTAAACATGATTGGGGATGCCCCGCTATACTTCTTGCCATTACTAGTGGCCGTTACTACAGCTAATAAATTAAAGGTAAACTCGTTAGTTGCCTTGTCAGCAGTTAGTGCATTGTTACTTCCTAGTATGTCTACAATGCTTGGTGAAGGAGCTCAATTGTTAGGCTTTGGATTACAAAATATTGCTTATGCGTATCAAGTATTTCCAGCAATTTTAACAGTACTTTTATATGCACAGTTAGAAAAGCTAGTTACTAAAATTTCACCAAAATCCATTCGTATTTTCTTTGTACCAATGGTGGCATTAGTAATTACAGTGCCAATTTCGTTACTTATTTTAGGACCAATTGGTTTTACGCTAGGTGAAGGTTTAACTTATATTATTTTAACGATGTTTGACTATGTAGGATGGGTTGCCGTGGCGATCTTAGCAGCTGTACTTCCGTTCATGGTTGCAACAGGAATGCATAAAGCGATGGTTCCTTATGCTGTTTCTGCATACTCAGCCGCTGGAAAAGAAGTCCTTTATTTACCAGCTTCTCTAGCACATAATATTGCAGAAAGTGGCGCGTGTTTTGCAGTTGCTTTACGTACTAAGGACAAAGCTTTAAAGTCTACTGCGATTTCTGCTGGTATTTCAGCTCTTTTTGGAATTACAGAACCTGCCTTATACGGGGTAACAATACAAAATAAAAAAGTGTTGTATAGTGTTATGATTGGATCATTTGTTGGTGGTGCATTTATCGGTATTATGGGTATAGAAGCATTTGTACTTGTAGGTCCTGGTTTAGCAAGTATGTCTATGTTTATTTCTGATGAATTACCAAGTAACCTTCTCTATGCCAGTTTTGGATTAGTCATTTCATTTGCGGTAGCATTCACAGCAGCATTTTTACTTGGAAAAGATAAGACTAACCAAGATGAAAAAGAAGAATTTAAGGACATGATAGATTCAGAAGAAGAATTCAAAAGTCCTGTGACAGGGAAAATGATTCCATTAGCTGAAGTGAAAGATGAAGTTTTTTCTACAAAGATTATGGGGGAAGGATTCGCTGTTATTCCGTCCAAAGGTGAATTGGTTGCTCCAGTCGATGGTACCATTAAAATGATTTTTGATACACACCACGCCCTTGGCATGGAAACAAAAAATGGTGTAGAGTTATTGTTTCATGTTGGTCTTGACACAGTTCAACTTGGAGGGGAATATTTCGAATCTCAAGTAAAAGTTGGCGATGAAGTTAAGGCTGGAGATTTATTATTGAAATTTGATGTAGATAAGATTGTAGAAGAAGGTTATGACCCTGTAACTGTCGGGGTTGTTACTAATAAAGACAAATATAATATTAATGTTATGAACCAAAAAGATCATGTCAATCACAGCGATACATTAATGGTTGTAACAATGTTAGGAGAGTAATTATGACAAAAACAGGATTTCAGAAGAATTTTTTATGGGGCGGTGCTATAGCCGCCAACCAGGTAGAAGGCGCGTGGAATGTTGACGGTAAAGGTTTATCTGTTGCAGATATGGCGACGTATAAATCTAACTTAAGAGTAGATGACTACGAAGGCCATGTCGGTATAACGTCTGCAACAATTGAAAAGGCTAGAAAAGACCCAAGTGATAAAATTTATCCGAAGCGTCGTGGGATTGATTTTTACCACCGTTATAAAGAGGATCTTGCACTATTTGCGGAAATGGGATTCAAAGTATTACGTGTATCGATTGCTTGGAGTCGAATTTTTCCAACAGGTGAAGAACGAGAGCCTAATGAAAAAGGGTTACAGTTTTATGAGAATCTGTTTACAGAAATGAAGCGACTTAATATTGAGCCGATTGTCACACTTTCCCATTATGAAATGCCATTAGAATTAAGCTTGAAATATAATGGGTGGGTAGAAAGAAAAATTATTGATGATTTCGTAAGATTTAGTAATGTTTGTTTCCATCGATATAAAGACTTAGTAAAATACTGGCTAACATTTAACGAAATTGATAGTATCAATCGACACCCGTTTACGACTGCTGGAATTATCCCAGATCGTTGTCCGGAAGGTAAGGAAGATGAAACAGTTTATCAGGCGCTACATCACCAGTTTGTCGCATCTGCTTTAGTTACAGCGGATTGCCATAGAATCATTGACGGAAGCGAAGTAGGTTGTATGTTAACAAAACTGACAACTTATCCAAATACATGTAATCCAAATGATGTGGAATTATCACTTAAGAAAAACCTTCATAACTATTTCTATTCCGATGTTCAAGTTTTTGGTGAATATCCTGTTATGATTGAGAGAATGTTTGAGCGTAACAATATCAACATTAAAATGGAGCCAGGTGATAGAGAAATACTGAAGAATAATACAGTAGATTTTATTTCGTTCAGTTATTATATGTCATTAACAGAGTCAGCACAGGAAGATATGGAGAAGTCAGCAGGAAATACTGTTATGGGCGTAAAAAACCCTTATTTACCTTCTACTGAATGGGGTTGGCAAATTGACCCGGTTGGACTTAAAATCTCATTAATAGAGTTGTATGATCGGTACAAAAAACCTTTAATCATCGTTGAAAATGGGATGGGAGCAGTCGATAAAGTAGAAGAGGATGGATCTATCCATGATGACTACAGAATCACATACTTCAAAGAGCATTTTAAACAAATGAAAGAAGCTGTTGAAGAAGGTGTTGAATTGTTCGGATATACTAGCTGGGGAGCAATTGACTTAATTAGTGCAGGGACATCTCAAATGACAAAGCGCTATGGATTTATTTATGTTGACCAGGATGATGAAGGAAATGGGACACTAGAACGCAGTCGCAAAGATTCTTTTTATTGGTATAAAAAGGTGATAGAAAGTAACGGGGAAGATTTGGATTAAGAAGCTTTTTAGTTGGAAAGGTGTTGACAATGAATAAGATAAAAAAAGTTCTCAATACAAGTGTTGTATTAGTCGAGAATGAAGACAAACAAGAATTTATTCTTTTTGGTAAAGGGATTGGCTTCGGGCAAAAAGTTGGTAATATCATCGTGGAACGTCAAGCTGATCAAACTTTCATGCCAATAGATAATACAAAAGCAAAAGAATTTTTAAGTTTGTTGGATTCAATCCAACCAGTATATATGGACTTAACACAGAAAATTGTTAACCAAGCTGAAAAGGAACTTAATACGAAGCTTAATTCTGGAATCTTTTTCACCTTAATGGATCATTTGAATTTTGCAGTGGAAAGGTTTAAAAAAAATATCAATATTACAAACCGTGTTTTCTGGGAAATAAAAAGCTACTATCCAAATGAATTTGAGGTAGGTATGTTCGCTGTAGAATTAGTGAATCAGGAGTTTGTTATAGAGTTACCACAAGAGGAAGCAGCGAATATTGCATTTCATTTAATCAACGCGCAAGGTGGCGGAAAAGAAACCAAAGATAGCATGAAGCATGCGAAAATGATTGGAAGTATTGTGAACTTAGTCCGTTACACGCTAAGTATCAATATGGATAAGGAGAATATTCATTATACCCGTTTCATTACACATGTGAAATTCTTTGTTGAACGTTACTTTGCAGATATATTGCTTGATAAGGATGACGTCTTGTTCGAGCAAATTGCCAATCTATATCCAGATGCGATGGATGGTGCTTTCAAAATAAAAGATTACATTAATCAAGTATACGGTAAAAGTATTCCGAATGACGAACTCACTTATCTTGCCGTTCATATTCATCGATTGATTTCTTATAATCAACTTAACTAATTTAAAGCCACTCGCTTCTTAGCTAAGCGAGTGGCTTTATCTATTTTAAATGGTAAGGCACTGTTTATGTGTCTGACACTTTTTTTATATATTCTCTAATTTTTCCATTGCCTCGATCACATCGTTTTCGTGAAAGCTACCGACTAATCGTAACGTTTCTTCTGGTTTAATAGCATGTGATGCAACTGTTTTCATTGCTTGATTTTGTTCTTTCATAATGTTTAAGTCTTCCATATACACGGGAAGACCTAGACTTTTATAAAATGGAAGTAGATCTTTTACTTCTTCTGTTCTATTTTCTAAAAGAAGCTGAACTAAAATCCCATAAGCAACCTTTTGTCCATGGAGTATGCTGTGTGTTTCATCAATAAAGCTTAAACCATTATGAACAGCATGTGCTCCAGACATTCTACCATAGTGTCCACCAAACCCTCCTACAGTTCCTGCTAGAGGTATTACTGCTTCTACCACCTTGATAAAGGATGTGGTAATAACCCTTGCGTCCATATTTTCGATTGCCGCAATGCTATCTTCCAATAAAATGTCTTTGATATAGGAGGCATGTTCTAATCCCACTTTTACCATGATGGAAAGATCCCCGTTCTTGTCGTTTCGAATAATTGCTTCTGCTTCATACCATTTAGCCAAGGAATCACCAATTCCACTCTTGAAATAATCAATAGGGCTGGATAGTAGAAAGAGAGGATCTACTAGAGTTAGGTGAATCGTGCTGGCATGGTAATCTACCCGAACAAAAGCCCCATTATCGTCGTAGATAACACTTAATGGCGTGGCAGCAGCGCAAGTTCCTACCACCGTTGGAATAGTAATGATTTCAATCCCTAACTTGTCTGCTACGGACTTGGCAGTATCAAGAATTATTCCTCCACCAATCCCGATAATGATATCAGCTTGACTAGCAAATTGGGAAATATCTCTTATTGATTCATCAGAACTGTATCCATTATGTTGATATACTTCAACATGTGATGGTAAGTTAGCATACTTTTGAAAAGCTGCGTATGATTTATATCCAGTAACGACTACTGGTGAACGATAGTCATTAATAAAATACGAAAGGTCTTTGAGGACTTCTTCCCTACAAATATACTGATTTGGTCCACTTCTTACAATCTCTTCAGGTCTTATCATAATTAATCGGACTCCCTTTTAAAGTAATAGAAATAAAAAAGACCTAATTTTAGCAGTACGAAAACACTGCTAATTTAGGTCTTGCGTAGATAACCAATATCATACCTAGAAGTTAGCTCGATCTTTACTATAACAATATTTGATAATAAGATAAATAGCATTTTAACTTTTGTAAGAGAAAATGACGAATTCCTTCCTTTTTTTAGTAATATTTACTATTTTTATTGCTTAAATATAAAGCATAGTTCTGTTTTGTTTTTAACATCTAGTTTGTTATAGATATTTTTTGCGTGACGTTTTACTGTATTGATACTGATAAATAAATTATTGGCAATTTTAACATTGGATAACCCACGGACAAGGAGCTTAGCAATCTCTCTTTCTCTTGGAGTCAAAAGCGAAAGAAGTTCATCTGCTTTATATTCAATTGATGATGAATTTTCATTTAACAATACCATCCATTGTTTCCCGTTGTTTATTTTTTTAATACTAATCTCAATGTTAGGTTGTTGTGGGAGGGTGAAACTTTTTTTAGTTTCCATGCTTTTATGGTCATTAAGCAATATATTGTTTAGAATTTCATGGACAGGATGGTTCTGATTTGGAGAGAAGTTATTGCAAATTTCTAATGCTTTTGTATTATAATAACGAATTCCGAACGATTCCTCTATAACTACTATGCCAACCGATAGAAGGTTAGCCCATTGTTCAGCTGCTGTAACTTTCTCTTTATAATCTTCAAAATAGTTGTCATAGAATTGTAGTTTAGAAATGTATTTTGATAGAAACAGTAAGCGACTTTTATCATTCATCGTAAACGCTTCTTCTTGTCTGGACCTTAAAAAGCTTATCACACCAGTTCGCTTATTCCCGTCATTTATATAAAAAGATATAATATCATGATTATTGTTCTTTTCCATAAATTTTAAAAAATCTGTCTGTTTAAAATCTTTAAATCGCAAAAAATCGCTATAACAGAAAACATCAGTATTCCTGAATTTAGAAGAAAAGTGAAGGATTGGATCATTGTGTTTATAAACTTCACAATATTCCATTATTTCACCATGGTTAATATTTAGGGTGATTGGATTTGATAACGTACTTCCGGTTGTATTTGATTGCCAGAAAACCCCCTTCTGATAACCAAATATGTCACAAAAGGTAGAAAGTATTTGTTCCCGTAAGTCTTTGTTTGGTCTTATTATCTCCTCAATAAATTGAAACCTTTTTGTTGTCTCCTTTTCAGAAATAAGATTTGTACTCACTGAAACCATCCCTCCTTGTAACAAGGTTAAAACTAGTAAAAGAAAATGTTGGTGGTCCATAAAATTCGATTAGACTTTCCTGATTTATGTATATTCAAGAAAGACGATTTCTGCTCTCTCTCTGTAGTCGTACTTTTTAATGAATTAGTTATTTAACCAACAGTATAATCACTATCCTTTCTCTAATTCAACAAACGTGTAAGATTCTATACCAATCCATTTTCAAAAGATAAACTCTTAGACTAATTTCATGAAAATATTACCCAAAAGGGTTATTTACTTATTATTCAGAAAGATGTGAAAATTAACTTAAAGTTATTCATGTAATTGATAATTTTATAAATGAAGGAGTGAAAGGGATGAGAGGAAATGTTTACGAGGATCAAAGTAAAAAAAACACGAATGAGTTTTGGAGGTGGACAGCTAGTGATTTAGCCAACGGAATTCGTACTAAAGCAATTTCTTCTTATGAAGTGGTTTCTAGTTGTCTAGCTAGAATTGATCAGATAAACCCTAAAGTAAAAGCACTAGCAGAAGTTTTCCATGAGGAAGCAATAAATGCGGCAAGAAATGCTGATGCAGATATTGCAAATGGGAAAATACTTGGTCCACTTCATGGTGTTCCTATCGCTACGAAGATGAATACCGATCAAGCTAACCACGTCACAACAGATGGTGTTAACGCATTTCAAAATAATTTGGCAGAAAAAGATGGTGCGCCTATTGCGAATCTAAGGAAAAATGGAGCAGTATTTATCGGTCGATCAAACGTTCCAGCTTTTAGCCTAAGATGGTTTACGACAAATGATTTACATGGAAGGACTTTAAATCCATGGGATGCAAATAGAACTCCAGGTGGGTCAAGTGGTGGAGCAAGCTCAGCGATTGCAACAGGAATGGTCTCTCTTGCTCAAGGAAACGATATTGCAGGTTCTATTCGTTATCCCGCATATGCATGTGGAATTATGGGATTGCGTCCAACTGTTGGAAGGATACCAAATGGCTCCGGAGATATAAATGTAGATTTACCACTAGCTTCACAAATAATGGCGGTTCAAGGTCCGTTGGCGCGTAGTGTAGCAGATTTACGATTAGGACTTGCTACGATGTCCGCATATCATCCGCGTGATCCTTTTCATGCCTCGGTCGCATTAAAGGGAAAAATTCATCAACGACCGCTTAAGATAGGTATGTTAAGGGATATTGGTGTATATCAATCAAGTGCAGTAGTTAATCATGCCTTAGATAAAGCAGCAAATTACTTAAGAAATGCTGGTTATATCGTGGAAGAAGTAGAGCTTCCATTGTTTGAGGAAGCATATAAATTATGGATGTTACTTGTTTTTGAGGATTTGAAAGATATTGAGGGTTTAATTAATAAGTTCGGTGATGAGGGAGCAAAATTAAACCTAAAATATAATTATCAAGTTGGTAAAGAAGTGTGTGGAGAAGCAACTCTAGAGAAATACAAACATGGCTACGCACGTAGAGGTACACTAATAGCGAAACTACAACAATTTCTTCAGGATTACTCCTTATTGTTGTTACCAGTTTCAGGAGAACAAGCAGTTGAACAAGATAAGGATATTGAAAGCTTGGAGAGTAATCGTAGTCTATTGTCTTCACAATGGCCAATGATGTCTATTCCACTGCTGGGATTTCCTGCTATGTCTATTCCTATTTCAATCGAAAATGGTTTACCAACTGGTGTCCAAATTTTGGGTGACCGATTCCGTGAAGACACGATTTTAGAGGCAGCAGAAATTATTGAGGCACAGACAACAATTTCGACTCCAATCGATCCGAAATTTTAACGATATCAATCGATGAATGGACGAATGGCGGCAATATCTAGATTGTAAAGATCGAAAAAATACTGATGAAAAGCGAAGACATAAGTTATAGGAATTTTAAAAACAAATACTTTTTTTATATTTTGACAATGGGGGTCGGATAAATGAAAAACATAGTACTAAGAGATAAAAATGGGAAAATATATTTTGGCTGGTTCATTGTTTTATTAGGATTCCTAGTTATGACACTAGGATATGTGCCGATTGTATCCTTAACAGGTGTATTTATGATACCAGTAACGACTGGTTTGGATATTTCAGTTGGTAATTTTTCGATATACTTGATGATCATTTCAATTGCATGCCTAACCGTTATGTCATTTATGGGACGTGTAATTGGTAAAGGAAATGTAAAACTAATCATGTTAATTAGCGCTGTTTTAGGGGCTATTTCATTTGTTGGGTTTGGAAGTGCGAATACACTCATAGCTATATATCTTTGGTCAATACCAATGGGAATTACTTTTGGATGTTTAACAGCTACACCTTCTACACTTTTAATAAATAATTGGTTTGGTCCAAAACTAAGAGGGATTGCGCTGAGTATTGCCTTTGGAGGATCAACCATGGGTGGTATGATTATGATTCCAACGATGAACTGGATTGTCCAAGAGTTTGGCTGGAGAGTGGGTTATTATCTTATAGCTGCTAATTTTATCGTAATAGTTATTCCGGCCGTTTTACTATTTGCTGTAAAGCATCCTCGTGATAAAGGAATGACGAGAATAGGAGATCTAGAAGAAAGTGAAGCGAATAAAGCGAAAAATGAAGGGTTTATGTTTGAAGAAGCTAGAAGAAAACCATTAACGTGGCTATTGTTTTTATCGACGGCGTTAGTTGTCTTTAGTTCTAGCTCAATCCTTGCTCATGCGCAACCTTACCTTATCATACAGGGTTTTTCTACTAATGCTAGTGCCTCGATTGTTTCATTGATGATAGGATTTTTAACGATTGGTTCGATCGTTGCTGGGTATTATTGTGATAAGGTAAGTTTAAAACAAGGCGCTGCTGGTTGTGCGATTATATTTGCAATTTGTTTCTTAGGACTTGCTGCAATGCCAACTGCTAAATGGCTAATCGTGCTTGCAATCATTGGGTATGCATTTGGAAGTCCATCGGTTAATATTATTTCACCTCTATTAGCAAATCATATGTTTGGTGAGAAAGACTTTGGTACTTTCATGGGCTTAATTACACTATCTATTAGCCTCGGCGGAACATTTGGTGGTGTTTATGTTGGAATGATTTATGATATCACAGGTTCCTATACTTTAGGATGGTTAACGATGGCAGTTGCTCTTCTATTAGCAGCAATTATTCGTTGGTATTGTGCAAATCAAAATGTTAGATTTGATTTGCGAAAAGTAAAGCAAAGGGACTCAGAGTACAATCTTACTTAAATGAAGAAATAGAATGAACGACGGCTTTTACATTCACTTTTTCCATTTTAAAATAAAAAACAGAGAAAATTAAAAACCAAATACAATTTGTCATCTCCTAACATGCTGATGTAATTGCATGTTAGGATTTTTTTATGGCAATATATCGACTATCTGTCTTTATTCCTTTTTTTACAATGAAATATTACTTTATCTTTAGTATATTAAATAAAAAAGAGGAGTATTAGCTAATCAACTTCGTATGCACTCTTTTTAAACTAGGGAGGCTTTCTTTCAATGAGTACAGGAAATAACACACAAAAGTTTATCAGTGTTGGTGAACTCTCTGTAGGGTTTAGTGAAAATATAATAGAGCCTACTGAACATTTAGTTGGTAAAGAATTCAGCTTTTTTTATAAGACCGGAAAGACTGGAAAAATATCTTTTTTAGATAGAGAAACGGTAAAATGGTCGGAATTGGAAGAGGATAAGGAAGTAAGATATATATCTTCTTATACTGCAATAAATCCTCGAGATAACATATATTTTATTGACTTTATTGCTTCTTATGGAAATACAAAGTCTATTTCTATTATATTAGACGGCAAGAAACAAATAGCTACAGTTATAAGTGGTGTCCTACCAACAACAGCAGAGGTATCCATACCTATGTTAAAACGAGCAGAACAAGCAATGCCGTTAACTTCAGTAAAAGCTAATATTGAACATGTTTCCGTTAATTCACCATTTACAGAAAGTACTTTTCAACATCAAGAAACGAAAGATTTAATTGGAAAGCGGGTTCAATTTCAATATAGTTCTAAGGACATTTATGAACATATTTATCTTAATGAAAATATGTGTACGTGGCATTGTATCTCAGGCAATGAAAAAGGTCTAAGTGACACGGATAAATGTTTCTACTATAAGCTTGATGAAGATTTCTACTTATTTATATGGTTGGAGAAAGTAATTCCTACTATGGGAATTGTTCTTGAAGACCTCAATGTTCTAAGATCATATGGTAAAATTTACGGTTATGAAGATTATACTGCGGGAAAAATATCAAACTTTCCAGTTGGATCATTTGCTAAACTGATGAATAATGAGATTTAGAAAATAAGATAGTCGATATTGTAAACTGGTAAGCTTTTTAATTGCAATTACAAATAAATCGATTGCTTAATGAAAGCTAGAGAAGATTAATTAGATTCACTATAAAGATAAGGCAGATTAGAGAACAAAAGTTTCTAATCTGCCTTATTTATGTACTAGACCAAGAGAATGAATTTATGAATTGATTATTTCAAGATACTCTTTCGGTGTGATAAACATGTATTTTTTAAAATCTTTATAAAAATGGGCTTTATCATAATAACCATACTTATCAACAATATCTGATAGTAGATAAGGCTTTCTAATAAGAGTGTTAACAGAATATTGCAATCTGACTATTTGGCTAAATTCCTTAGGCGAGAAACCAATGTATTCTGCGAATTTTTTCCGTAAATATCTATCTGAATAGCCTGTTTCTGTTGAGAGCTCTTTTACAGTTTTTAATCCCTTGGATAGGTATATAATATCGAGACAACAATTGATTAGATTTCTATCATAGTTATATCCAGTCTCATTGGCAGGAGTTAAAAAAGAGGTAAACAATGAAATGCGTTTTTTGAATTCGTTTTGTTGGACTATTTGTTCAAGGAATGAGTTATTAAAATTTAAAACATCTGTTAAGGGAAGACGTTTATGATGAAGTAACTCCTCTAATGAACAATTTAAAAATAATCTGCCTTGATCCGGATATAGACGTATTCCAAAATAAGAGGTATGTGCTATAAATTCATCTTGCCTGCGTTGTTCAGGACTAACAGCTACCATCGCAGAAGGATTAGTTGAATGTAAGTTGAAGAGCAAGTCGATACAACCATCAGGAATTATAGGTAATATACCATGTTGGTCTGCTCCAACTTTAAATTGATAAAATAAGGATACACCACTACTTTGCTTTTGATTTGGTTTATATTCTATATATTGCTCACTATATCTTTTTATTTCAGGTTGTGTAGGATTGTAGCTCAAACTATTTATCATGTTAAATTAACTCCTCCTACTTGTTATAGCTATAGTAAAAATTATAGATTGTTTTCTGAATATTTCAATTACAATGTGAGATTATCTAACGCTACTTGTTAATTATTTTGTTTTAGTTCCTATTTTTACAATGAAAGTTTACAGAATTTTTTGTATATTAAGTTTATAAAAGGAGGGGCATTATGTGTTTTCAAAACTTACTTTTGGTAAATCGGCCATTAGAATGCTAAATACATGTTTTATTCTAAATAAATATATCTGAATATTTAAAAAATTGGAGGTAATATGGATGACTAATAATATGAATAATAAGGTAGGTTTATGGACAGCAACAGCTACTGCAGTGGGAATAGTAGTAGCGTCGTCAGTGATGGTATCATTAGGACAAGGATACGGGCTTGGCGGGCCTGGATTCATCATTGCAATGGTCGTGGCCCTTTTATTAAATGTTTTAGTCGCATTTACCTTTGCTGAGTTATCAGGAATGATGCCAAAAGCAGGTGGAATGGTTAACTATACATTGCCTGCGTTAGGTCCCTTTGTGGGAATGGTTTCGGTACTAAGTGGTTATGTTCTTGTCAGTATGTTTGCTGGTGGTGCAGAAATGTATGTTGCAGGAGTTATCGTTAATGATGTATTTGATCTATCCATATCTCCAACTATTGTTTCTGTTATTTTTGTAGCAGCCTTGGTACTGGTAAATATTCGCGGTGTTAAGTTGTTCGGTAAGGTACAGGTTGCTTTAACAAGTTTAATGATATTATCAATTGTAATTATAGGGCTAATAGGATTAACAGGAACTGGAAGTGGTGAACCCTTGGAGACTAGTATTGAATTCAATCCACTAGGAGTAGGGATTTTTAGTTTAGTTGCTTTAGCTTTCTGGCTCTTTGTAGGTATAGAGTTTGTGACTCCGATGGCTGAGGAATTAAAAAATCCTAAAGTATATATTCCCTTGTCTATGGTATTAGGATTACTAATTATTTTAGTTGCAGATTTAATATTTGGAAATGCAGCGATAAAATATGTACCTTTAGATGTATTAGCTAATTCTGACTCGCCTCATATGGATACTTCAACTGCGATTCTAGGAAGGACAGGACAAATTTGGATGGGAATAGTAACAATCTTAGCTACTTCTAGTACACTCAATACATTATTATACGCAATCCCAAAAATGTTGCAATCAATGGCAGAATTAGGGCAGTTACCTAAGGTTTTTGCGAAGTTAAATAAGTGGGGAACACCATGGATTTCCATTATATTTATGGGTGCATTAATGTTAATGCTTGTTGTTGCAAACGTTACTGCAACAAGTTCCATTACAACCTTCATTTTAGCTGGAGCGCTTTGTTGGTGTATAACTTATATCATCGCACACATAAATGTCATTGTCCTACGATTCAAATATCCTAACATGAAAAGATCTTTTAAATCACCGTTGGGTGTTACATTTCAGATAATAGGGATTATTGGAATGGTATTTATGGTAATAAATATTCATCCAGATCCAATGATGAAAACTCAAATTTATCAGTTTGCATTTGTGTTTTTAGCTTTCGTTGTAATTTTCTCGTTGCTGTGGATCAAGATAAAAATGAAAATGAAGTTATTTCAAACTACTAATCTAAGCAATCAAGAATCATCAACTGGCAACCCAAATGAAGAGCCTATACTAGATGAAAAACCTAATATTAACACTAATTAGGAAATAAAAAAGATACTTCTCTCTAAAGTTTGGAGAAGTATCTTTTTTCTGCGCATTTCACCTCAATGTAATCGTCTACAAGGTTTCTCTATTATAAACAGGAAGCACTTGCATCCTTTCAACCTTTTTAAACGGGTAATAAGTAAATTCACCCGTTTGGGTAATTGTTGACTTTCAAATTATAAAGTAAGTTTAAAGAAGGTAAGACAGAATTGAAAAAAAAATCATTATATTTCTATCAACTAAATTTAAGGAGTGATTTTTCGTATGACAGATTCAGTATATAAAAATGGGAATATTTATTGTGTAGAACCAAAAGGAACTTGGGCACAGGCCGTTGCTATTAAAAATAAGAAATTCATTGCTGTTGGAAGCAACGACGAGATAGATTCTTATATAACTCCTGAGACAGAAGTGATAGATTTATTGGGGAAAACAGTAATTCCAGGACTTCATGATATGCATACACATGCCTTAATTGGCTCATACGAATTATTTAATACCTGTAACCTACCAACTGCAGCTACTAGTACTCTAAAAGATCTACTCGAAATGATTGAACAATACTTGAAGACAAATCCACAAGCAGAATGGATTACTGGTGGTGCATGGCAGGCATTTGTACAGGATCAGCTTCACAGAAAGCATTTAGATGCCATTGAACCTAATCGTCCTATATTGTTATATGACTTTTCCCATCATAATGCCTGGGTAAACAGTAAAGCGCTAGAAATTGCAGCGATTGATGCAAATACACCAAATCCTTCTGGTGGTATGATTTTAAGAGATGAAAATGGTGAGCCGACTGGTATATTACTAGAAAGTGCAACACAACTAGTTGCAAAGCATATCAAGTTCCATGAAAAGTATAACCATAAAGAATCAGCTAAGTTTATTATGAAATCACTAAATCAATATGGCATTACTAGTATTAAAGATGCACTAGCAGATAAAACTGTTTTGGATACATATCAGATACTGGATAAAGAGGATAACTTGAATATGAGGATAGCGGCATATTTACCGTGGAAAACAAGTGTTTTAGGCGCTGAGGCTACAGAGGCAGAACAATTATCATTGATTGAAAATCGAAAACAGTATCAATCAGACTTAGTTCAAACGAATTTTGTTAAGATGTTTATTGATGGTGTACCAGTTGCGAAAACTGCTGCATTCTTTGACAATTATGTTGGGGAAGAAAACAATTATGTAGACCAATTGTTAATAGATCCAGATACATTAAAAAAAGATTTCATTTATCTAGACAAACAAGGTATATCGATAAAAATTCATGCGACAGGTGATGCAGCAATTAGTGTAGTTTTAGATGCGATCGAAGCATCAAGTGCAAAAAATGGATCTACTTTAAGACATCAAATTGCCCATACGAACTTTGTGAGTCCAAAAGATTACAAGCGGTTTAAGCAAGTGAACGCCGTTGCAGAGTTCTCCCCTCCACTCTGGGCACCAACAATTACTCATGAGGGAAATAAAGCTGTGCTAGGAGAAAAGCGTGCCGATCAAGCATATCCAATCAAATCAATCATAAAAGAGGGTACAACTTCTGTTTATGGTTCAGATTATCCTATTATACCAGATCCAAATCCTTGGTACTCAATGGAAGCTATGATTACACGAGAGGATCCTTCTCGTGAATTTCCAGGGGCGTTAAATAAACGGGAGGCAATTACGGTGTTTGATGCGGTTGAAATCTTCACGATTAACGGAGCAAAATCAATGTACTTAGAAGATCTTACAGGCTCTATAGAAGTAGGGAAATCCGCAGATATGATCATATTGAATCAGAATATTTTTGAAATTGTTGCTTCTGAGATTCATCATACAGAGGTACTTGTTACTGTTTTTGGTGGAAAGAAAATATATGAAAATGATGAAGAGGTTATGAAGTAACTTGTACTAAATTAAAGGAGATGGGAGCAAGATGGAGATCGGTTTGGAATACATTTTTCAGGCATATATTAAGTTAGAAAAAGGGATTGACGTCGGTTTAACTGCAAATGGTTTCCGTAACATCGTACCTATTATAGGCGGTAATTTTAAAGGAAACGATTTAAACGGTGAAGTGATTCCAGGAGGAGCTGATTGGCAACTTATTAGACAAGATGGGATAATTCAAGCCGAAGCAAAGTACACGTTAAAAACGGACGACGGGGCACTAATCTTTGTGGTAAATAAGGGGGTCATAAACCCAGAACTAGGTTACGCCAGAGCGTCTCCACATTTTGAGGTTTCTAATGAAAAGTATATGTGGCTCTGTAAATCGCTTTTCATAAGTGAAATAACACCAATGTTGGATGAAAAAACGCCTATATCAGATGATCCTAGCCCTAGTCCAAACGGGGTATCCATTAGATTTTATCGAGTCACTTAAGAATGAATATAATAGCAGGGAAGTAGAAACTTAATCTGTTCCGTTTTTTACAATGATTAATAACAGAATTTTTAGTATATTTAGTTTAGAAAAAGGAGGGGTAATAATGAGTATTCAAAAATTAGTATCTGTAAATCATCCATTAGAACCTTTAAGAGCAGAAGAAATAGAACAAGCAGTCAGTATTTTAAAGAAGGAAAAACAATTAAATGATTCTGTTCGTTTTGCAACAGTAGTATTACATGAGCCAGAAAAGAAGTTTGTACTTAATTTCAAACTTGATCAAAATATTGATCGTGAGGCTTTCATTGTAGCATTGGATAATAAAGAAGAAAAAACATATGAAGCAGTTGTATCTATTACGAATGAGGAAGTTAAATCTTGGGATTATATTCCGGGAGTACAAGCCGGGATTATGTTAGATGAATTTGAAGAAGTAGAAAACATAGTTAAAAATTATCCGAAATTTCAAGAGGCTTTACTAAAAAGGGGCATTACTGACTCGGAATTAGTAATGGTTGATCCATGGTCAGCAGGTAATTTCGGTATCAAAGAAGATGAGGGTATAAGATTAGCACGTGCAATTTGTTGGATGAAAAAGTTTCCGCTCGATAACGGATACGCCTATCCATTAACTGGTATTGTTGTCTATGTTGATTTGAATAAGCGGAAGGTTCATCGATTTGAAGATCATGGTGTTCGTTCTATTCCACCAACAGATGCAAACTACTCACCAGAAACATCCGATAGCATCTTTACTAGGACGGATTTAAAACCACTGGATATCATTCAACCTGAAGGGCCAAGCTTTGAAATTGATGGTCATAACATTAAATGGCAAAAATGGGACATTCGTTTTGGTTTCACACCACGAGAGGGACTAGTGCTTTATAATGTTGGATATGAAGATAAAGAAAAAATTCGTCCAATATTATATCGCGCTTCCTTGTCAGAGATGGTGGTGCCTTATGCGGATAGTAGCTTTGCACACAACACCCAAAATGCCTTTGATGCAGGAGAATACGGAATGGGTCAGTTGGCAAATTCATTAGAATTAGGATGTGATTGTTTAGGTGAAATTCGTTACTTTGATGCAGTTATGTCCGACAGTAAAGGAAATGCAAGAACATTACCGAATGCAGTCTGTTTGCATGAAGAAGATTATGGCGTAGCGTGGAAACACACGGATTGGAGAACAAATCAAGTGGAGGTGCGTCGCTCTCGTAGACTTGTATTATCGTTCTTCTGTACGGTTGGAAACTATGATTATGGTTTTTATTGGTGTTTTTATCAAGATGGTACGATTGAAATGGAAGTCAAACTAACTGGTATGTTGAACACCGGTACTTACGATGAAACAGGTAAATCTAAATATGGTACAGAGGTTGCGCCACAATTGAATGCATCTCATCATCAACACTTTTTCAACTTCCGTTTGGATACGATGGTAGATGGTATGCAAAACTCTGTCGTGGAATACCATACGGAAGCTGAAGCCGAAGGGAAACACAATCCTTATGATAATGGCTTTTACACGGTATCAAAAACATTTAAGAATGAGCAAGAAGCACAGCGTGTGATAGACATTCCGTCTCAACGTACTTGGAAGGTCATTAATGCTAACTCCTTAAATGCAGTAGGTACTCCAGTTGGTTATAAAATTGTTCCAGGGGAAAACTGCTTACCATTTGCTGGTCAAAAATCTAGTGTTTTAAAACGTGCAGGTTTCCTTAATAAGCATTTATTCGTTACAAAATATGATCCGAAAGAAAAGTATGCTTCAGGAGATTATCCGAACCAACATCCTGGTGGAGAAGGTATAACCAAATATGCAGAAGCAAACCGTAATATTGAGAATGAAGATGTAGTCATGTGGTACACAATGGGCCATCATCATATTACAAGACCAGAGGATTGGCCAGTAATGCCAACTGCTTATATTAGTTTTCAGTTAAAGCCTGTCGGATTCTTTGATCGAAATCCTGCACTAGATTTACCAAGACCAGTATCAAAATCAGGACATTGTAAGACTAAAGATAGTGGTAGTTGTCATTAAAAAAGAGAGAAGAAGTAAGAAGTAAACACTTCTTACTTCTTCTTCACAATTGGAGGAGGTCTTGACATGCTGATTACTAGTCTTATTACGGTTATCTTGTTTAGTTTTTTCTTTTATTTATCAATCAAATCAGCAAGTAGTGAATCGATCAAATCATTAGGAAAATGTGTTCCGATGGTTTTAGGAATGACGAGTAGTGTTACCATCGGTTTAATTATAGGAGTTTGGATACCTGATTTCCTTGCTATTGCGACAATTGCTGCTATTACTGTTTCATCACTTGTCTCCTTTTTATTTGTAAAAAGATTTGGTATCAACGGAATTATGGAAGCACAAGCAGCCAGTTTTATGGGAGCAATGATGGGAGCTATGTTAGGAGTCATGCTTACATCTACTACGGAAGTTGTCCTTATGTTAGTAGCATCGATCCTGTTTTTCATCGTTAGTGTTGGTATCATGATTGCGTTATTAAATAAAAAGTCGGGTCAAAAAGTAGTGCTTTTTACTAAAAGAATAGAGTTTTATGTATTACTAGTATTAACAGTAAGTGTGATTGGCGCATTAGGGGTTCATGAAATATCGAAGGAAGGAAGTACAGATCAAGAGAATATGGAGGAAGAAATGCTTGAACATTCTCATTAAATTAGAAAGAAGTAGTAGCATTAAGTACGTAAGTGTTATAAAAAATAGGGTATGCTAGCACAAGACCTCTTTAGAAAAGTCTAAGTTATATAAACTTTTCTAAAGGGGTCTTATAATGTTTTTAAATAATTTCAATTAATCCTTATGTTTTATAAACGATATTGAAAATCATGTTTAGAAATAAACCAGCTTCATAAAAAAATAGTAACGCTCATCTTTTAATGTGATAAAGAGAATAGAAGAAACATAAAATGATATATATTACCTTTCACAGATAAATGTTAAAGTGCAACTAAACAAATAGCTTAGACTTCTATAAGAAAACTATAGCTAAAAATAAAGCGCTTTCAAATTATGTAACTTATACAACAGTTTATGTAATTTGAATTTTTGTGTTTACCTTCAGTGCTATACTAAATTTAGTCAAATGGAAAGGGGAGATTATTAGATGAAAGATAAGATGAAAAGATTAATTTATTTATTAGTAATGTTTACTTTATTAACTGTTCTTATTGCATGCACTAATGATAGCGCTACCAATGAAAATGAAGAAGTTGAATCTGAACAAGAAGAGACTGGCGGTGAAACTGATTCTGATGGACCTATAGAGCCTATAGAACCTGAAGAATTAGGATCTGGAGATGTTAAATGGGAGGAAATAGAAACAGCTTATGGGTATTCATTAGTTACCAATGAAGATGGAGAAACACTAGGTAGTTCTAATGAGTCTAGTGTTGAGCTAATCCAAGTTGATGGGTTTGCTTTCAAAGATTTGAACAAAAACAACTTGTTGGATGCATATGAAGATTGGAGATTAGAAACAGATGTAAGAGCACAAAACTTAGCAACATTGTTGCCTGAAGAGGATATAGCAGGGATGATGCTTTACAGTGGACACCAACGTGATCTTAGTGAGAACTTAACAGAAGAACAAATTACATTTTTAGATGGTGGTCTTCGAGCAGTTCTAAATGCAGCGCCATCAGTATCGGCAGAAGACACTGCTAAGTGGAATAATGCTATGCAAGCTTATGTTGAAGGAATTGGTCTTGGTGTTCCAGTTAATACGAGTACAGATCCAAGAGATGAAGGTATATCTGTATGGCCCTCTAACCTTGGTTTAGCAGCAACTTTTGATACTGCGATTGCTAGCGAGTCTGCAGCTACTGTATCAGAAGAATACCGACATTTAGGTATAACTACGCTGCTTGGACCTCAAATCGATTTATCATCTGAACCAAGA
Organism: Paraliobacillus sp. X-1268; assembly: GCF_003426095.1. Classification (NCBI taxonomy): domain Bacteria; kingdom Bacillati; phylum Bacillota; class Bacilli; order Caryophanales; family Bacillaceae; genus Paraliobacillus; species Paraliobacillus sp. X-1268. The sequence continues at coordinate 228,147 of NZ_QJSK01000003.1, read as the reverse complement.
TGGTCGCGTATTGTAGGAACGTTTGGCGAAGATCCTGCATTGTCTAGAGATTTAACTCAAGCTTATGTAAACGCTGTCCAATCGACCTATGATGAAAGTGATTCTGATTTAGGATGGGGAGAAAATAGTTTAAATGCAATGATAAAACACTGGCCTGGTGACGGCGCGGGTGACAGTGGACGTGAATCACATTCAGAAACTGGTGAATATACAGTTTATCCTGGTGGACAATTCGAGACACACTTAATTCCGTTCGTTGATGGCGGTTTTGATTTAGAAGGTGAAACTGGCTCAGCAAGTAGTATTATGACATCGTATTCAATTGCGTGGAGTGAGGATGGCTCACTTGGAGAGTTCCAAGGTACTTCTTTTAGTGACTATAAGATGGATCTGCTTAGAGAAAAATATGGTTTTGATGGTGTAATCACTACTGACTGGCGTGTAGTATTAGATCCGCCGCCTGAAGGTGAAGGTCAACCACACGGTGTTGAAGATTTAACTATAGCAGAAAGACATTATGTCGCTCTTATGCTAGGAGTGGATCAGTTTGGTGGAGTAAATGATCCAGTGCCTTTATTAGAAGCATATCAAATGGGTGTTGAAGAGCACGGGGAAGAGGTTATGCGTGCGCAATTTGAAGAATCTGCAGTTAGATTATTAAAAGGTTATTTTAGAACAGGATTATTTGAGAATCCTTATGTAGATGTTGCGCAAGCTTCAGAAGTGGTGGCGAATGACGAATATGTTCAAGCGGGATATGAAGCACAACTGAAATCTGTTGTTATGCTAAAAAACAGTAATAATACTATCCAAGCAGCAGAAGGTTCAGAAAAACCAACTGTCTATATTCCGATGATATTTAGGCCCGCATCTGAATCTCGTAGTGGTGTTACGCCTGCTTCATGGACACTACCAGTAGAAATTAAGGAAGCAGAACAATTCTATAATGTAGTAACTGACACGGTTAGCGAGGAACTTACGGGACCTGAAGATGAAGAAGGAAATCCTACTGTAACGGTTGACGATATTATTAGAGCAAGCTCCACAGAGATAGCAGATGTTGATTATGCTCTTGCTATTGTCGATAGTCCATCTAACGTAAATGCTAGAGGTGGAACTAATGAAGAGACTGGTGAATTTATTCCACTATCAGTACAATATGGAACATATACAGCAGACTCTGAATCTGTACGAAAAGAATCTATATCTGGTGATATGGTTGAAGAAGTAGTAGAAGATACCTATGGTGCACAAACCGTAGAAGAAAAAGAGAATCGCTCATACTTTGGAAAAGAAGCTATGATTATTAATTCAACAGATCTAGATTCTATATTAGCTGCAGGAACTAATGTTGCAGAAGATGTACCTGTTATTGCAGCTATTAGAGCAGAAAATCCGATGGTACTCTCAGAGTTTGAAAATGAAGTGGATGCAATAATCATGGGCTTTGGTATCAGTGATAGTGCATTAATGGAAGTAGCTTCAGGAAACTATGAGCCATCTGGTTTATTGCCTATACAAATGCCTGAAAGCATGGAAACGATAGAAGCACAATTTGAGGATGTACCACGTGATATGGAAACTTATGTTGATAGTGAAGGAAACAACTATGACTTTGCATTCGGACTAAATTATTCTGGTGTAATTCAAGATGAGCGTACAGAACAGTATGGTATCCCAGCTTTAGTTACCCCTGATAATACAGGAAATTAATATCAATGCTCGTTATAAATAGTTGAACGTAAGTTGAAGAAAGTTTTTAAAAAAGTAAATAGAATCCCAAGGGAGAAATCTCTTGGGATTCTTTCTTAGAATGAGAATATAAGATGTAGGTAGTTAATTTAATGGAAGTTTCTTGTGATGGTTAACAATTGATTCACATACTAGAAAACAAGAGCCCCCCATAGAATTTAATTTGAGTTCCAAAGACAAATCATAATAATCACAAATTAAATTTATCCCCTACCAGGCATTCAAAGCATACGGTAAGCATATATCCGATATTAGAGTGGTTTTATTTCTTGAAATATAATAATTAGTTATTTCTTAGCTTCTTCAGAAGATATAATTTTACAGTTTATGCATGAAAACAACAGGTTGTGTAATTTGTATATATGATGCTTTTCGATGTTATATAGTATAGATACTAACTCATCTTGAAGCTGTTTCATGACAATATGTTGTCCATTGCATAACATAACATAACATTCACTATTAGAGGTGATTTTATGATTCATGTTGCTATTGTAGAAGATGAAAAGATGTATGCGGATACATTAGAAGGATATATTATGCGGTATTCAGTTGAAAGTGGAGAGGAATTTAAGGTTGATATATTTTCGGATGGTGATGGAATTACTAAGGACTACACACCTAAGTATGGAATTATTTTTCTGGACATAGAGATGAAGTTCATGGATGGTATGACAACAGCTAGACATATAAGGAATTCGGATCAAGAGGTCATATTGATCTTCATAACTAATATGGCCCAATATGCAATTAAGGGCTATCAGGTGGATGCGATGAGTTACCTTTTAAAGCCAGTGCCTTATTTTGCATTTTCACAAGAAATGAATCGTTCGATCGAGAGGTTAAAGCAGAATAAGAATAATAATAGTATTCTGCTTCCTAACAGCAATGGAATGGTTAAGGTTGATGTGAAAAGTATTCTTTTTATAGAAAGTTACAAGCATCGTATCATAGTTAACACGATGAATGAAAAATATTCATTTGTTGGTACTATGAAAGAGATGGAGAACAGAATGAAAATGTACAAATTTTTTAGATGCAATAATGGCTATTTAGTTAATTTATTTCATGTGACTGGTGTAAAAGATAATGAAGCAATTGTAGGTGATGACTATATCCCTATTAGTCGTGCTAGAAAAAAAGATTTCCTTAACTCACTTACAGATTATGTAGGGGGATTATCGAAATGACTATCTCTGATATTCCTAGAATCTTTACTGCAATAGTAGAGTGGGGTGCTTGTCTGGTTTTTATTATACCGAATAGGAAAGCATCAAGGAACTGGTATTGGATAATGATATTGTTGTTGTCACTATTAACTTTGATTGTTTACCATTTGATAGCAGATCATTTGCCTGTTCAATTTTGGTTAGTGGGTATGTTCGGAGCAGCTTTCATCATGTATATATTTATCAACCTTACATTAAATAGGGATCGTAGGTCAGCAGCCTATTATGCTGCGTTTGCATTTATTACTGCAGAGTTTATTCAGTCTTTGGAGTGGCAGATTCATACATTTATATTTGCTGAAAATCAAAGTGGTGAATTTTTATTAAGTATTCTATTTGCAATGTCTATATACGCTGGTGTATTGATAATAATTTGGCACTATATATCCAGGAGCTTGCATCCTAATATTCATTTCTATGTTAGTAGTAAACTAATGTGGGCTACCATTATCATTGCAACTGGTGCATTTCTTGTTAGTAACATTAGTTTTGTTTATACAAACACGCCTTTTAGTGGGCGATTACCTCAGGAAATATTTTATATTAGAACCTTGGTTGATTTTTCTGCTTTAGTCGGTTTGTTTGTTCTTAAAGAACAGCATTTTCAATCACAGATAAAGTATGAGTTAAAATCCATCCAAGATATATTAAATAGGCAGTATGAGCAGTATAAAATGTCAAAGGGAAGTATTGAGATAGTAAATAGAAAGTACCATGATTTAAAGCATCAAATAGCCGTAATTAGAGCTGAAACAGATATAAGTAAAAAATCAGAGTATCTAGATGAGTTAGAAAAAGGGATTATGTTCTATGAAACTTATAATAAAACAGGCAATCATGTATTAGATACAATTTTAAATAGTAAATCATTATTATGTAAGGAATATGAAATTAATATGACGTGTATTGCTGACGGACATTTAATTGACTTTATAGATATTATGGACATATGTACTATTTTTGGAAACGCATTAGATAATGCAATCGAGAGTGTTAAGCAAATAGAAGAAGTAGATAAACGTTTGATTAAAGTAGCCGTATTTAACCAGAATAATTTCCTTATAATTCGTTTTGAAAATTACTATGAAAGTAAACTTAATTTTGAAAAAGGTACGTTAACTACTACAAAGAAAAATAAAGACTACCATGGTTATGGAATTAAGAGTTTAAAGTACACTGCTAAAAGCTATGATGGTTCAATGACAATTCATACAGAAGACAATTGGTTTAGGTTATGTATATTAATCCCAATAGAAGAAAGTAGTAACAATAAGTAATGTGAGGAGGGAAAATGATTATAATCTAATGTAAGTATATTTGATCAATATAATCATTTGAATGATATGAAATATAGAGATTTGATTACGAAAATGACAATAGAAGAAAAAGTTTCTTTGCTGGCAGGAAAAGACTTTTGGACGACTCATTCTATTGAAAGGTTAAATATACCTTCAATGGCAATGGCTGATGGCCCTCATGGTGTGAGAAAACAAGCTGAAAATGGCGATCATTTAGGTTTAGTAGAAGGTGTGAAAGCAACGTGTTTCCCAACGTCAGCAACAATGGCTAATAGTTGGAATGTTGAGATCTGTGAAAGAATTGGTCAAGGTCTAGGTCAAGAGGCCGTAGCTAGCAATGTCAATGTTTTACTTGGCCCAGGTATGAATATTAAAAGGAATCCTTTATGTGGAAGAAATTTTGAATACTTTAGTGAGGACCCTTATCTATCTGGTAAATTAGCTGCAGCATATGTTAGAGGAATTCAAAGTAAAGGTGTTTCAGCGTGTCCAAAGCACTTTGCGGCTAATAATCAAGAGTATTTACGTATGACCAATGATTCAGTAGTAGATGAAAGGACTTTAAGAGAAATTTACATGACTGGATTTGAAATTGCAGTAAAAGAAAGTAACCCTAAGACAATTATGTCATCCTATAACAAAGTTAATGGTGAATATGCTAATGAAAGTGAAAAACTCCTTAGAGACACTCTAATTGATGATTGGGGATTTAATGGAATAGTAGTCTCTGATTGGGGTGGAAGCAATGATCATGTTGAAGGAGTTAAAAATGGAAATCACTTAGAAATGCCAACAACCGGAGGTGACAGTGATTATCAGTTACTTGAAGCTATAAAAAAAGGTGTAATTACTGAATCACTTGTAGATAAACGTGTTGAAGAGTATCTTGATGTATTATTCAGTGTTCAAATTCAAGGGGAACATCAAGTGAATTATGAAGAACATCACGAACTTGCAAGGAAAGCTGCAGAGGAATCTATTGTTCTACTAAAAAATAATGACACGCTTCCTTTGAAACCGCATACAAAAATTTCAGTTATTGGAGATTTTGCAGAAACTCCTCGATATCAAGGAGCTGGTTCTAGTTTAGTGAATTCATATAAATTAGAAAGCACTATCGAAGTAATCTCTGATTATGAATTAGACTATATTGGTTATGTCCAAGGTTATGATCGTATTGGTAGAGCAGATTCTAATAAAATTAATGATGCAGTAAATTTGGCTGAAAAATCTGATGTGATTTTACTTTATATCGGTTTAGATGATGTTAATGAAGTAGAAGGTTATGACAGGGAGCATATGAAAATTCCTGAAAATCAAGTTCAACTAATTGAAGCGTTAGCTAAGTTGCCGCAACCAATTGTAATTGTACTTAGCTGTGGCGCACCAATAGATATGCTATGGAATGATCGTTGTGATGCTATTGTTCATGGGTATTTACCCGGCCAGGCAGGTGCAAAAGCAATACTTAATGTCATGGTAGGTAAAGTTAACCCAAGTGGTAAATTAAGTGAATCTTACCCATATGAATATAAGGATTTGAGTAATTACAACTATTATCCAGGTCTAGAAAAAACAAGTGAATATAGAGAAGGGCTATATGTAGGATACAGATATTTTGATACAAATGCTGTTGATGTACGCTATCCATTTGGTTATGGACTTAGCTATACTTCATTCGAATATTCAGATATAAAGATTGATTCTAATAGTGTTAGATTTACTATTTTGAACACAGGTGATATGCAAGGCAGTGAGATTTCACAGTTATATGTAGGAAAGAAGTCAAAAGCAATCTATCGCCCACTTAAGGAATTAAAAGGTTTTAAAAAAGTTTATTTAGAACCTGGTGAATCTAAAGAAGTAGTTATTGAATTTGATGACAAATCGTTTAGGTACTTTGATATTAATACAATGAAATTCCAAGTAGAAGATGGAGATTATGAAATTATGATTGGAGCATCTTCACGAGATATAAGGTTATCGGGAACATTATATGTAAAAGGTGTGGAGGTTATTAGAGACACAAATATATCTAAAAGATATTTCAGTGGTGATGTTCAGCAGATTACTAACGAAGAGTTTGAAGGCCTATTAGGACATAAACTTCCCGATGCCGATTGGGATCGAACAAAACCGCTAGGATTAAATGACTCTCTTACTCAGATGACATACGCTAAAAGCAGGTTAGCAAGACTGGCAATCAAAATTCTTCTTACACTAAGAAAGCGCTCTTTTAAGAAAGGTAAACCTAATTTAAATATCCTTTTCTTAACAAATATGCCATTCAGGGCAATTGCTAAAATGAGTGGAGGTACTGTTTCTATGGAAATGGTCGGAAATATTGTAACTATTGTAAATGGCCATTTTTTCAAAGGAACAAGCAGGCTGATAAAATCCTGGATTTGGTTAGGAAGGAGAGGTTAATTATTATTACTCAGATAAGTAACTTTAGAGAAAAACATGCACAATTATATGAATTTATTATGTTTAATCTATTAAGTAATATTGCTACAATTACAAATTTCGTAGTTCTCAACATTAGTATGACTTTAATCTTTAAATCTATGACATCTACAGATTTTAACTTTTGGATTTTTAATTATACCTCAGAAAATGGTGGATTAGGAGCATTCTATTCTTTCTTAATTAGTTTTTTTGTTGCACAAGGTGTGAATTTTGTCGTTCAACGTAAACTGGTTTTTAATTCTAATAATAAATTGGGTGCAGCAATACCTATCTATTTATTTACAGTTATTGTTGTTTATATCATTTGTCTGTATATACCAACACTTGTCTTAGGACCAATATCAAGCGTTGTAGGCTCTTTCTGGGGTACTAATATTACTAACGCTATCAACATCATGGTACAGGTGATTATTATATATCCAGTACTAAAATTTATTGTGATGAAGAAAGTTCCCGAAGAAGATGCTCAAATTTCATAAACAAATAGCTATTCTTTTTTATGAATATATCTAAAGTATTATAAAAGAAGGAAGGTTTTTTTATGAATTCAAAAAATCAACAACCGACAATAAAGAAAAAAAGGAAAATAATTAGAAAGGTTTTATTATCTGTTTTTATTATAATAGTAATTGCTGCAAATTTATTGCTTCAAGTGTTTGAGGCACACGCTAACCTATACTTAGGTCGAGGTGACGTTATAATCAATGAAGCTGAAGGAACAGATGGATGGGAAAGCCAATATTATCCTTTAGATTATGAGAATGAAGAGGAGGTAATTAGTGCTTCTGAAGAAATGATAGAAGAGATTTCGAATGAAGGCTTTGTCCTAATGAAGAATAACGGTGTCTTACCGATGGCAGAACAATCAAAAGTTACTTTGTTGGGGCGAAATTCAGCTGATCCTGTATATGGTGGTTCTGGATCAGGATCAGTATCTTTAGACACAGTAGTTGACATGAAAACAGGCTTATTGAATACAGGATTTGAAATTAATGAAGAAGTGTATTCTGTCTTAGAAGAATATGCAGGTTTTGAAACAGAGCTAACCAGTACTGGTAGCGAAAAGCGTGTGTACAACAATCCAAAGGCTGATATTATCATGGATAGGCCAGAGGATTCTTCCTATTATATTGGTGAAATGCCAGTAGATAATTATACACAGGAAGCTATTGATAGTTTTACTAATTATTCTGATGCTGCAATTGTATCTATCGGTCGTGGTGGAGGCGAAGGAGGGGACTTAACCACAGATATGGCGGGTTGGGATAAAAATTATGAAGAAGGACAACACCAGCTAGAGCTCAATTATGATGAAAGAGAGACAATTGAATTAGCAAAGGAAAACTTTGAAAATGTTATTGTGGTAGTTAATTCAAGTGCTGCACTGGAAATGGGTGATTTAGAAGAAGATGAAGGTGTGGATGCTATTGTTTGGGTAGGTTCACCTGGGCAAACTGGTTTCAATGCTTTAGGTAATATTTTAAATGGATCAGTTAATCCGTCCGGTAAAACGGCAGATATTTATCCTGCTGATTTCACTAAAGATCCAACATTTGTGAACTTTGGTTCATATCAATATTCAAATATTAGTGATAGAAATGCAAGTGGAGATGCATTCTTTGTCCAATACGAAGAAGGTGTCTATATTGGGTATCGTTACTATGAGACAGCTGCAGAAGAAGGATTTATCGACTATGATGAAGCTGTTGTCTATCCTTTCGGTCATGGTTTAAGTTACACAACTTTTGATTGGGAAGTTGTTGATCAACAATTAGGGGATGTAGATGGAGAGATAACAGTAGATGTCGAAGTTACAAATACAGGTGATACTTATTCTGGTAAGGAAGTTGTTCAACTTTACTATTCAGCACCATATTATGAAGGTGGGATAGAAAAATCAGAAGTGGTATTAGGAGACTTTGCAAAAACATCATTACTTGCTCCAGGAGAATCTGAAATTGTTTCAGTAATAATTGCAGTAGAAGATATGGCTTCATATGATTATGAAGATAATAAATCCTATGTTTTAGATGAAGGTGAGTATGAAATTCTTATTCAAAACAACTCGCATGAATTAAAAGAAGGTATTGAACCGATTGTCTATACAGTAGATAACACACATATTTATGATGAAAGTAATACACGTACGTCAGATGTGGTAGCAGTTACGAATCAATTTGATGATGTAAATAGACTTTTTACTGACACCGCTGAAGAAGGTAAAATTCTCAATATGTCACGTAATGATTTAGCAACAACCTTCCCTACAGCACCTACAGAAGAAGATATGAAGGCGGACGAACAAATAATTGAAGGTTTCCAACCATATGTTGCTGCAGAGCATGTAGATCTAGATGAAGAAATGCCAACAGCGGATACTGAAAATGGATTACAACTGATTAATTTACGTGGTGTACCGTTTGACGATCCAGCTTGGGACTTACTTCTAGACCAAGTAAAGACAGAAGATATTGTATCTGTAATAATGGATGGTGCATATAACACAAAACCTATTGAAAGCATCGGGAAGCCAGCTACTGTAGATCTTGATGGTCCAGCAGGTATCTCAGCATTCATGGGTGATATACATGGTACAGCATATACTTCTGAAGTGGTTATGGCATCGACATTTAATACTGATTTACTTTATCAAATGGGACAAATGATCGGTAATGAAGCAATTTCTCTTGGAGTTAACGGGTGGTATGCACCAGGGTTGAACTTACACCGTAATCAGTTTGCTGGAAGAAACTTTGAGTATTATTCAGAGGACCCATTACTATCAGGGAAAATAGCGCAAGCTGTTGTTGAAGGTACTTCTAGTAAAGGTCTGACTACATTTATTAAACACTATGCATTAAATGATCAAGAAACGAATCGAGTAAATAATGGCGTAAGTACATGGGCGAACGAACAAGCAATACGTGAAATCTATTTAAAACCATTTGAGATGGTAGTTAAAAATTCAAAAACGACATTAGAGTATCATGCTGATGATGACGGTGTTTTAGATGAGAAAGAAATGAATGCTGCAACAGCTATTATGAGCTCATTTAACCGAGTTGGTTCTACATGGGCTGGTGGAAGTCATGCACTAATGCAGACTGTTCTACGTGATGAGTGGGGATTTGAGGGTGTTGCTGTTAGTGACTTTAATTTATATGATTATATGTATGTAAATCAAGGAATTGCTGCTGGAACAGATTACAACATTACATTTGCATCAAACAAAACGATTGAGGATACGGAAAGTGTAACAGCAGTTAATGATTTAAGGAAATCAGCGCACAGAATATTATATGCTGTTGCTAATAGTAATACAATGAATGGTATTATTCCTGGAACTACAATTTCCTATGAAATGGCAACATGGAAAAAAGTACAAATCATTGTTGATATTGTTATTATTTTGGGTTTAATAACAGGCTTTGTAATTAATCGTAGGAAAAAACAAAAACGAGTGATTGAAAGTAATGAAGCTATTTAAGTTGAGTTTATAGATAAGTAAACACTAAAATTCGGCACAATTTAATTGTAGTCGAATTTTAGTGTTTAAGAATGAATTCGAGATAAGCTAAGAGTATTGACTGAAAAAAAGTTATAAAAAGGTAGTGTGAATATGAAATTATTATCAGTAGTTATACCTTGTTATAATTCACAAGATTATATGAGATATTGCATAGAGTCCCTATTACCAGGAGGGGAAGACGTTGAGTTACTAATAGTGAATGATGGATCTGTTGATAGATCAGCTGAAATTGCCGATGAATATGCAAAAAAGTATCCTACTATCATTAAATCCATACATCAGGAAAATGGCGGTCACGGTGAAGCTGTAAATACAGGGATTCGAAATGCATCAGGCAGATATTTTAAGATAGTAGATAGTGACGACTGGGTTGATATCAGAGCGTACATGAAAATATTGAAAGTGTTAAAATGTTTAATTGATGATAATTTAGTAGACCTGATTATTAGTAACTTTGTATATGAGAAAGAGGGTGCTAAATATAAGAAGATTATGAAATATGACAACGTACTTCCCCAGAATATGGTCTTCTCTTGGGATGATATTAAACATTTTCGAAAAGGTCAGTATATTTTAATGCATTCTGTTATCTATCGGACACAATTGTTACTAGATTGTGAGTTAAAGCTTCCTAAACACACATTTTATGTGGATAATTTATATGTTTTTACTCCATTAAAATTTGTTAACAATATCTATTATGTTAATGTAGATTTTTATCGGTATTTTATTGGACGAGAAGACCAATCTGTTCATGAAAAAATAATGATCAAACGAATTGATCAACAGATAAAAGTTAACAAACTTATGATCGAACAAGCTAACCTGGAGTTGATCAAGAATCAAAATCTGTACCAATATATGCTTAGGCATTTAGAAATCGTTACAGTAGTATCTGCAATTTTACTAATTCGTTCAGGGACTGTTGAAAATATCAAGAAAAAAAGAGAATTATGGAGATATATTAAAAAGAATGATAACGAGTTATACCATAGCTTGAAATTCGGAATAATGGGAAGCTTAATTAATTTGCCAGGACCTGCTGGACGTAAGATTTCGGTGGAAGCATATAAACTATCACAGAAACTTGTAGGGTTTAATTAATGATTATAAGCAATGATAACTTGATTATGAAGTTATCATTGCTTTATAGATTACTAATTTTATAATTCAGATTTTACATATATTGTATCACTAGCATTGAACGAATTCGTTCCCCACCATTTGATAAAATTATCTGTACTTTTGCTCCGTGGATGTGTGATTCTGATCCCAAACCTTTTCAAAATCTCTTCTACTCCGTAATAGTTTCCCAATGTTAGTAGTTAGCTACTTTAGTCTTTTTAACATACGCTCCTTCACTTCCTAATATCATTTAGAAAAATAAAATTAAGTTTTTTTTTTGCACATGCAAGCTTTATCATGTAATCGTTTATGTTCATCAAATTATGTGCAGTAAAATCATGGTATTTCATAGCAATCTTCTGTGTTTTTCTCTTGCAAATACATAATTATAATGGCTAATCGTTCTTTATTTGATAACCCTTATAATCTTTTATCACCTTTAAGGTTAATTTAAGGTATTTAAATTATATTCTAAATATAGTTAATTACATTAATTGAAAACTAATTGACACGAGCGTTTAAAGTAATGTTCGACTATATATGTTTTCTAAAAAAAATGGAGGAATAAAAATGAAAAACAAATTTTTAAAAAGTCTTATGCTAACTGGAACACTATGTATTATATTAAGTGCTTGCTCTAGCACTGAAGAAGAGGAAACAAGTACTAGTACAACGGAAGAAACAACGGAAGAAACAACGGAAACCACACCGCCTGAGGGTGAGATGCCTGAAGGAGCACCAGAAGGTATGATGGCAGGAGGAGCTGTAGATAAAAGTAGTGATACGTTACTTCAAGACATGATTTCCGAAGTAGAAGGAGAATTTGAGCAACTTGAGTTTACTGATCCTGAAACAGGTGAAACATTAACCTATAATTTATATACACCTGAAAATTATGATGCATCCCAATCATATCCATTAGTAACGTTTATTGCGGATTCTAGTGTCGTTGGAGATGATGCAACTGCGTCATTAACGCAAGGATATGGTGGATTAATTTGGGCAACTGAAGAAGAACAGGCTAAACATGAAAGCTTTGTACTGGTGCCTAGCTATCCTGAAACTATTATAGATGACCATGGTAGTTATACTACGACGGACTATGTTGAAATGACAAAAAGATTGTTAGACTCTGTAATATCAAGTTATAGTATTGATGAAGATCGTCTATATGCGACAGGTCAATCCATGGGCTGTATGACATTAATGTATTTAAGTGCAGAATATCCCGATTTATTTGCTGGAGAACTCTTTATATCTGGTCAATGGGATGTAACCACACTTGAACCGTTAGCAAGTCAAAACTTCTTCTATATTGCTGCAGAAGGAGATGAAAAAGCATCTGCTGGACAGGAAGAGCTTCTGACTACTTTAGAAAACGCTGGAGCATCAATAAGTACAGCAACTTTGGATGCTACGTGGTCAGCTGAAGAATCTACAGCTGCTATTGAGAGTATTCTATCAGAAGGAAATGATATTAACTTCGCAACTTTTGAATTAGGAACAGTCCTACCAGAAGGGGTAGAAGTTGGTACAAGCGAGCATATGTATTCTTTTGATTATGCTTATAACCTAGAAGCCGTACGTGACTGGTTATTTGAACAAGTTAAAGAGTAAAAAGATAAGGTAATAATAATTCAATATTTATAACATAAAAGGCACATTTCATTTAAAGAAATGTGCCTTTTAATAATTTGAATTAGAACGAATACGTGGAAGGACCCAACATTTTATATAGCTTCTAGAACCATCGACTCTTTATTGAATATGGGAATGATCACTGGGGAATGATAATGGAAAAAAAGGGAGCCATATAATGCCTAATTACGTTCCTTATTTTATCCTTATCATTATTAGCCTCATATTATTAAGCGTAGTAATCATTCATAAAAAACAATTTGGATTTATTGTACTGTTCTTGAGTTTTTCTGGAATGGTATATGTAGCGGAGATCTTTGTTATGATTATCGGAAATAGTTACGTCTATAATCCTGAAGTGCTGTCTGTAGAATACTACGATCATGCACTAGGCGCAATTGTTTCGAATTTTTTTATTATACCCAGTTTAGGTTTAGTGGCTGCCGTTTATCAACTTCGAGTACGCTGGTGTGTTCTTTTTGCTTTAACATTGGTAGGTGTTGAATGGCTATTTGAATGGCTAAATATTTATCATACAAATTGGTGGAGATATGAATATACTTTAATTTCCGTATTAACTTTTTGTTCATTAACGAAGCTCTGGTTACGCATTCTTCAGCGAGGTAAATGGTTAATTTTCTTGTCAATGTGGATGCAAGGATGGGCTTGTGCAGGCACTGTGATGTACATCATGTCTGTAGCTACAATTCGGCATTATGAAATAGGAGTTTTTGAAAATGTATATCGAGATGACATTTTTATTTTATCGATCATGGGCTTGATGAAAGGTCTGATTTTTGTTGTAGCAATTTTGTGTTTTAAGAAACTATATTGGCGTTTACTTGCACCTATTATGGTTTATGGAATTGATTTGCCATTGTACTACTTTGGAGTACTTGTAGTTGAAATTCCTTTTTGGCTATATACAATCATTTATCTAGTGCTAGCAATTCTTTTGCTTTGGTGGACACATTATGCTTACTCATTTATTCGCAAAATCTCAACATGATTTTAAAAGGGTATCTACTATAAAAATAAATATTAAACTTTATAATACCGTAATTTTGAATGAGTATGTATTCACTTGAAATTACGGTATTGTTCGTGTTTTTAAAAAGGTTGTCTGTAATTTGTCCATAACCTTATGTAATATTCTTTCTAATATATGCATCTAAAAAATAATATTTATGATTGTAAATAATGCATTTAATTTAAGTCGAATATTGTCGATATATATCTTATGGATAGTAAATAAAAATAACAGAAATATAGTTAGGTATCTCTTTAAGTTTTTTTCTTCCATTATATTAATTAAAATGGACAATTTTTTTAAAGATAAAGAAAACTATTTTCTGTGAATGGAGATAATAAAATGAAAAAACTGTATAAATTTAAAAGTATTAAAACGAAATTAATTGCTTCATTTTTCCTGATTGCTCTTTTAGTCTTTGGGTTTGGTCTTTATTTGGTAAAACCTATTAGTGAAATGTCAGAACAAACAGAGGAGATGGCGAATGAAGAAATTCCACTGGCGCTTTCGGAGTGGAAAGTATCGATGATTGTTCGCGGTGTCCAAAATGAGCTAAGAGGTTATTTAATTGATGGGGAAGAAACTATTCCAGAAAAGCTAGCAGGTATGAGACAATCTGCATTACAAACAAAAGACGTAGTTGTATCACTTACAGATGACCCAGAAACTCTTGAAATAGCTGGTAATCTTGAAGAGAGCTTTCAAATAATTGATGAAGAATACCTTCCTTCTATTAGAACTGGAGATACTGTAGTTGCTCAACAAATATTAAGTGAGGAAATTGAGCCACTTCTTGAAGAGTTTCTTGAATTTTATAGACAACTAGCATTAGCCAAAGAACAAGAAGTAGAAGTAAGTAGTCAAATAGCTTTAAATAGCGTAGAAGAAACTAAAAATAGTTTTATAGTATTAGGTTTGGCAATATTGGTTATTGTTATAGCGCTATCAGTTATTATCCCTAATACTATTTCGAAGCCAATTATTAAGTTAAAAGAACGCATGAACTTAATGTCAAATGGTGATTTGAGTGGTGATCCATTGAAAACAGATGCTAGGGATGAAATCGGTGACTTAATTAAGGCATCAAATCTAGTAAATGAAAGTATAAAAGGAATGTTAAATCAAATTAATGATGTTTCCGAGACACTTTCAGCTCAAAGTAATGATTTAATGAATAGCTCAACGAACGTTAAGGATGGAAGTAGCCAAATAGTTATTACAATGGATGAATTGGCTTCTGGAGCTGAAAGCCAAGCAAACACAACGAGTGATCTATCGCATTCAATGGCTAATTTTAGTAACAAGATAAAAGAAGCAAATAATAGTGGTGGAAATGCTTATAAATCTTCACAACAACTAATAGATTTAACCAATCGAGGAAGTAATTTAATGGAATCTTCTATAAATCAAATGGGTGTCATTGATTCCATCGTAAAAGAAGCTGTGGAAAAAGTTAGCGGTTTAGATAATCAATCACAAGAAATATCTCAACTAGTTAGTGTGATTAAGGATATTGCTGAACAGACAAACTTATTGGCATTGAATGCCGCGATTGAAGCTGCTCGTGCAGGTGAACAAGGAAAAGGATTTGCAGTTGTAGCTGATGAAGTGCGAAAATTAGCAGAACGAGTTTCCATTTCTGTTGCAGATATTACACGAATTGTTACGAATATTCAACAAGAAACAGGAGTGGTAACTGAATCATTACAAAATGGATATAAGGAAGTAGAGAATGGTAGAAGTAAAATTTTAACCACCGGGAATACATTTGAAGAAATCAATGATTCGCTTTTAGGAATGACAAAAGAAATTAAGCAGATTTCCGATAATTTAAATAATATATCAGATAATAGCGATAATATTAATAACTCTATAGAAGAAATAGCAGCAGTATCTGAGGAATCAGCGGCAGGTATAGAACAATCATCTGCAACAGTACAACAAACAAATCATTCCATTGAGCAAGTTTCATCTAGTGCAAGTCAACTAAATAGTCTATCTAATGATTTAAGACAATTAATTGAAAAATTTAAGTTATAAAATGTAAAATAAAAGATGTACGTAATAACTATAAAATGTTACTGAAAATTTGCAGTAGTAGTTAATTAGTAAATAAGAGAAAGCAATTATCTTAGGATAGAGGCTTTCTCTTTTTAACAAATATAGGAAAAGTAGGCTTGGTATCTGTATTTGTTCTGTTAATTAATGAATTCTAGCTATAAACTTATTAAAGTAGTCAGTATTGAAAAATGTGTCGAAAAATATCTAAACGTGATATACTGTTCATGTTATAAAAAGTAACTATAAAACTGTGAGGATAGACAAAATGTATGAATCAATAATATTAATCATATCGATGAATTTTCTAGCACTGTTTATCTTCTTTCAATTATATTTTAGATTTGTCGCACATTTAAAGTCTAAAATCATCAAATACATTGTATTAGGGATAGGATTTGGACTTATTCAATCTTTATTTTATCAATTTCCAATTGCTATATCTGTTGAACAGGGTCCAATATTTTTAGGTGGTTCAACATTTTTAATTGCAGGAGTCTATGGTGGTAGTCTAGCAACATTTATAGCATTGAGTATTAAAAACCTTATCGAAAGGGTTATAGATAATCCTTTTAATCCCATGTTAAATTTATCGTCTGATAGTAATGGTATCAATTTTATGGGTCCGACGCATAACGAATTCGATCTTGCTCCAGATACATTCTTTTTTATAGAACCATATGTGATAGAAATGTTGTTTTTCACCATTCTTGTCGCAGGTACTTTTCGATTTTTATCTTGGAAACCGTGGAAGATATGGTTACTTCTAAATGTAATATTCCAAATATATTTAATGATTTCACAAAAAACCGATCTGTATTTCACATTAATACGGGCAACTATAGAAATTGCTGGAGGCGCACTAATCTTTTATTTTATCTCCTATATGTATAATTCCTATCATAATAAAAGAGAACTTGAACGTAAAGCTTATAATGATGGTTTAACGGGATTGTATAATGTTCGTTATTTTAAGATGATCATTTTAAAGCTATTTCAAAAGTTCCAAAACACATCAACCAGAAATTTAACTCTTGCTATAATAGATATTGATCATTTTAAAGAGATTAATGATACGCATGGACATCTTGTTGGCGACCAAATGTTAGTGGGATTGGCAGAGGAACTTAAGAAATCATTTCAAAATGAAGTAGTATCGCGTAATGGTGGAGAAGAATTTACAGTTCTGATTACTAATAAAGATCGATTATCTGTTAAAGAGTTAATTGAGACTTTTCATTTAAATATCCAAGAACGCAAATTCTTCATGGATCAGAAAATTGACCCTCTTCATATAACTGTATCAATTGGCGTTGCTTATTTAGAAAATGATATTAATAGCCCTGAACAAATGTATGATCTGGCTGATAAGTCTCTCTATAAAGCCAAACAAAGTGGTCGAAATCAGATTTGTTATGCAGATAGTTCAGAAAAAAATAATTAATGGACTACCACACACTTTACTGGTGTTTGGTAGTTTTTTTGTGAAAGATTATATAACCTTAAAAAACTTTACTATAATAAATTATATGTAAAAAGAAAAACGTGTATGGTAACAAGTTTTTCTTTTTACAAATTAATTTAAATTGTTTTTAGACTTTCAGACTTCTTCCACTTTAATAAAAACGTAACACTTTTTATTTTTTTACTCTGGAGACGGTCATCCCATCACCAATTGGTATAAGTATAGATTCTAATAGAGGGTGATTAGCTACCGTATTATTAAATTCTCTCATGAATTCAGTATAACGTTTAGATTTTGTTTCCGGGTCCATCACACTACCTCCAGCAAGCACATTATCGGCTACAATTAGAGCACCGGGTTCTGCCAATTTAATAGAGTAATTAAGGTAATTCTCATAATTTAGTTTGTCAGCATCGATAAAGAAAAAATCAAATTTCTTTTGATCTGTAACTAATTTTTCGAGGCTATCTATAGCTAGTCCAGTTAAATAAGAAACCTGATTTCCAAAGCCAGCTTTAAATAGGTTACTATGTGCAAGTTGTGCAAACTTTTCCTCTAATTCTAGCGAAGTTAATTTTCCCTCTTTACCAAAACCCCTTGCAAGACAAATTCCACTAAATCCTCCAAGTGCCCCTATTTCTAAGACGTTTTTTGACCCGGAAATGGATATTAGCATGGTGAGGAGTTTTCCAGATGATGGAGAAACCGATATAGAAGGCATACCATTTTCCTTTATGGATGAAATAACATCTTCTAAAAGATCGTCTTGATTGGTGAATAAGGAATCAATATAATTATTCATTTGTTTCATAAATTATTATCTCCTCGTATAGTGTATTTAAATAGTACATGATATTCATTCTCATTATACATAAAAAACCACAAGTTAACCATATATTGTTACCCTGTTTATAGCAAGGATATTTCTTGGAAAGAGAGTTCACTATATCCACTAAAGCGAATTTAATGTAGAATTCAAAAATTATAATTTCTTTAGCTATTGAGAATGTGTGGCTAGATAAACGAACAAGCTTCCACTTTTATTGTAAAGTGGAAGCTTGTGTTCATTTTTACTATTAATTTTACGTTAATAAGCTCCTAAAGAATAAGTTAATTCATAGCTATGGCTATAAATTTCAACGAGGTTTCCAAATGGATCTTCGCAGTACACCATTCGATAAGGCTTCTCTCCTGGATAATATTCTCTGACTGGCATACGCTGTTTGCCACCATATTCTTTAATTTTTTCTACAAGGCCTTCTAGATCAGGATCTTGAACACAATAATGAAAAAGACCTGTTTTCCAATATTCAAAGTTATTCTCTGGCTTTTCGTTATTTTTGAATTCAAATAACTCAATTCCTACACCATCAGAGGTTGAGAGATGTGCAATACGAAACTTCCCCCAGCCAGGACCAAAGACATCTTTACACATGATACCAACTGGACTGTTGTCTTCAACTACATCAGAAGGTTCCATGATTACATACCACCCCATCACCTCTTTGTAAAATTCAACTGCTTTGTTAACATCTGGAACAGAAATGCCAATATGAGAAAATGCACGTGGATAAGTTTTCTGATTCATTTTATTACCTCCTCAAAAATTGAACTTGTATAAAGTATAATTCAAGGATACCATTAAGTTAAGAAGGCACCAACTTATATGAATTTTTACTTCTTAGTTATAGTGAAATTATTATTTATTAAAGAGAAAGTGGTGATCAATTTGGAAGAAAATGAATTTGAATTAGATAAGAAAGAGTTAGAGGGTGAGAGAAATGATCTTGAGAATGCAAATCCACAAAATAATTATCAATTTGGTTGGAAGGAAATTGTTCTTTTCTTTTTAACTTATTTAGGAGCTAGTTTTGTTCTAGGAATAGTTATAGCTATTCCAATTGTAATTATTGATACAGTAAATAACAGTAATCTGCTCGATCAAGTACTATCAGGTCATTGGTTATTATACTTAGACGCTGCGTCGTTTGTCATTGCCCTTCTAATATTTAAAAGTGCACGAATTTTTCTGAAAGGTAAATTTTCATTCAGTCCTTTGAAGCAGGGAAAAACCTACTTATACTTGGTTGCGGCACTCATTGTAGTTTATGGAAGCCAATATCTCTTCATAGATGTGCTACATTTAGAAGACGCAACTGATCAGATAGATACTTTTGGACTTAATAACATATCATTTCAGTGGTGGAATACGGTACTCTTATATTTAGCTTTTACTGTTATTACTCCAATCAAAGAGGAGATAATATATAGAGGTTTCCTCCATGGATTTCTAGATAAAAAATTTCACTTCATAGTGGGTGTTATCGTGTCCTCGTTAGTATTTGGTTTGCTTCATACTGGTCACGTGTTATCTGCTACCATAATGGGTCTTGCTTTTGTTCTTTTGTATAAGTTAACAAAGTCATTAGTTGTACCGATCCTTTTTCATATTTTATGGAATTCATACGCAGTAACAGGACTTTTGCTAATAATGAACTAATGTAGTGTATTGAGAAGGACTTTATCAGAGGGATAGAGGTTATCAAAAAAGGCACAACTAGCTTTGATAGCTAAATTGTGCTTTTTCTTTTTCTTGCGAATGATTATCATATTTACAGAAAAATTTGTTCAATTTGAAATTAAAAACGAAAAAGCCTATCAAACAATAACTATTCAACAATTATTACGCCCAACAAAGCAGCAAATTGAATTGCTTGGTGAGTGGAAACTTTGCAACCTTTTAAATCTGATAATGATAGAGTAAGTGATTCAAAAGTAGAAGTGCTAAGGTCTAGTCCTTTTAGTGATGTCTTTTCAAAGCTAACATCATTAATGTTGCATGATTTAAAGTCTATTTTTTTTAGGTTACAATCATAAAAATCGGAACTCTCTAATGAATTATCATGAAATTTAACCTTTTCAAGTTTTGAACTCCCGAATGATGCCAAGTTTAGTAATGAATTAGTAAACGCAACATTTCCAAGTTTAGATTCTGTGAAATCAGCACCAATTAGTTTACAATTATTAAAAACTGATCTGTGTATAGAAGACTTCCTCATAGTAGTATTAGAAAAATCACAGTTTTCAAAAGAAACATCGGTTATATCAATATTAGAAAAATCTGTATTATTAAACCTGCAATTTTTAATGATCATTTTATATAAGCGACTTCTAGTTAAGATTTCATTTTCAAAAATAGAATCATTAATTTCACATAGTTCTAATTCTGGTTCTTCCTCATATAAAATATCACTAAAATTTTTAAAGGGTAACTCATTTGGTAAATTCGGTAAATCAATTTTCATGAAAAACAACCTTTCTATCAAGATATGAATTAAAAAATCTTCTTAGTGTATAAGATATAGGATAAATAATTATAAAAAAAGACTGTTTTTTTTAGGAGACTTATGTGCAACGAGATAAATGTAAACGAATTAGATAATACAAATTAAGCGCGTTCCAAAATATACAGTGAGTTAGTACAAATACAAAAAAATCGTTAAATGTATATAGTTCGAACGCGAAATCCACAAGTCTATTTCCTTTTCATCTTTTTTTTATAATGCTATAGTAAATTTCATAGTAAATAAAAGGATGCAAATTTGTAAATTAGCAATGGAGGAAAATAATGAATAATAAATATGCAGCTCTATTTGAGCCTTATAAATTACCAAGTGGTATTGAAATTAGAAATAGAATAATGATGGCGCCGATGACAAATTATTCTTCTAACGTAGATGGTTCTGTTAAATTGGATGAAGTGTCTTATTATGCCCGTCGCTCTATGGGTGTTGGTGCAGTAATTTCAGCAGTTGCAAATATCTCACCTGGTGGAAAAGGATTTCCCGGAGAAATTGGTTGTGACCGTGATGAATTAATTCCTAGTTTAAAAAAGCTAGCAGATGGAATTAAAAACGAAGGTGCAAAGGCTATTTTACAGATCTTTCATGCTGGTAGATTAGCACCACGAGATCTTGTACCAGAAGGAGATGTTGTAGCTCCTAGTAATATTCCTGCCGAGCGTGGTGGAACTCCGATAGTACCGAGAGAACTAACGACGACAGAGATTGAGGCTATTATTGAAGCATTTGGTCAAGCGACACGTCGTGCGATAGAGGCTGGCTTTGATGGAGTAGAAATCCATGGAGCGAATGGCTACCTTATTCAACAATTCTTTTCTCCACATTCCAATCGTAGAGATGATCAATACGGAGGAAATCTAGCAAAGCGGATGACATTCCCGCTAACAGTTATTGAACGAGTGCAGCAAGTTGTTAAAGAACAGGCGAAAGAACCGTTTATCGTTGGTTATCGCTTTTCACCAGAAGAACCAGAAACACCTGGAATCTCTATGGGTGAAACGCTCCAGTTGGTTGATGTACTGGCAGATAAAGGGCTTGATTATCTGCATGTTTCCTTGCAAGACTTTTGGTCTAAAGCAAGAAGAGAAGCGGATCAAACGAAAACACGCATAGAGCTTTTGCTTCAAACAATTAATAAACGATTGCCGTTAATTGGAGTTGGATCTATTTATAGTGCAGATGATGCAGCAGAAGCTATGAAAACTGGCATTGAATTTTTAGCTTTGGGAAGAGAAATAGTTATTGATCCCGATTGGATCCAAAAGATTCAAAATGGAAAAGAAGCTACAATTCAAACAACATTAGATTTAAATGCGAAGGATTCATTGGATATACCAGATAGTTTTTGGAATGTGATTACTTCTGTCCCTGGATGGTTTCCTGGAGTTAAATAATTAGTAGTAGACATAAATGAGAAAGTCATTCTATATAATAGGATGACTTTTTTTGTTTGATGAAATAAATCCTAAAAAGGCAACTATCCCATTGTCTTTCTATTTTGGAACATATAATTGTACGATTAAATTCCTGAGAGCTTTGTTTCAGGTTAGTTTAAATTCTTAGGTAAGTTTGCACATTATAACACGTTATAATGTTCATAGTATTGTCAAATTTTAGTTGTTAATATAAACAGAATAATGATATAATTATTAAATGAAACGAAGTTCCGCAATACGGAACTAAGGTAAAAATTTTATTATAGGAGTGTGATAATTAGTAGATGCCTAGAAGGTTAATCGAGTGTTATTTAGAACGATAAGGATTTTAAGAATTTGTTGTATCAAAGCAAATCTATATTTTTTCCAATAGTAACGGTTATGGTTATCAATTCGTTACTATCATTGTGGAGGAATAAAGAGAAATGTAAGGGTTATCTTTTAAACTGAATCAGATAAAAACAACAATAACGAAACAAATTGTAGTTATTAAAATACGCGTAAATTGGAAGAAGGGAAAATTATAATGCGAATTATGAAAACGATTGAAAAAGTACCAGGAGGTTTAATGTTAATTCCACTATTTTCAGGAGCAGTAATTCATACATTCACACCAAATGCAGGTGAGTATTTTGGATCATTTACAAATGGATTGATGACCGGAACAGTGCCGATTCTAGCAGTATGGTTTTTTTGCATGGGTGCAGGTATCAAACTGAAATCTACCGGTACTGTTTTGAGAAAATCAGGAACGCTTGTATTAACAAAGATATTGGTTGCGTGGATTGTTGCCTATATAGCCACGTTATTCATTCCAGAGAGCGGCATACAAACAGGTGTATTTGCTGGCTTTTCCGTACTTGCGTTAATTGCTGCAATGGACATGACAAATGGTGGTCTTTATGCTTCTATTATGCAACAGTATGGAACAAAAGAAGAAGCAGGTGCATTTGTTTTAATGTCAATTGAATCTGGTCCATTGGTAACTATGTTGATTTTAGGAAGTACTGGATTGGCTGTATTTGAACCACAAATATTTGTAGGAGCTTTATTACCTTTCTTAATTGGTTTTGCTCTTGGTAATCTAGACCCTGATTCACGTGACTTTTTTAGTAAAGCTACGTATACAATGATTCCGTTTTTTGGATTTGCTTTAGGGAGTTCTATTGATTTAAAAGTGATTGCAAAAGCCGGTTTTGCCGGCATATTACTAGGTATTATTGTAATATTAATTACAGGTATACCATTAATATTAGCTGATAAATTTATTGGTGGGGGAAATGGTACAGCTGGAATTGCTGCTTCTAGTACAGCTGGTGCTGCAGTGGCAAATCCAATGATAATTGCTGAAATGAAGCCTGAATTTTTTAATGTTGCCCAATCAGCAACTGCTTTAGTCGCAACTTCCGTAATTGTGACATCTATATTAGTACCCATAATAACCGCATTGTGGTCCCAATATATGAAGAAGAAGGAAATGGTACAGGTAGTATCAGAAGAGCATAAAACAATAAGTTAAAAAAATTTAATATAATTTTGTGAAAGTGGATGTATCTTATTTAAATGTAAATATGCATTCCCTATTGTAGATTTAGGGAACGCTATTCTTCTTTCATCCTAGATTTCGAGAGATTATCAAGCTATACTCTTTTACTTTTTCGATCAAAGTACTATTTATAAAGTCCATTGTTACGCGATTACTCGGACCTGAAATACTGAAGCTAGCCACGATTTCCCCTTGATGATTAAGAATTGGGGAAGCGATACAGGTTAAACCTTCTTCATTTTCAGAATTATCTAATGCATAACCCTGATCTTTAATTAAATTGATTTCTTTGTAGAGTTCTTCCTTAGAAGTTATTGTCGTTTGTGTTTTGGGGATAAACTCCATTTTTGAGACTGTTTCTTCTAATTGGTCCTGATCCATACCTGAAAGTAATACTTTTCCGACCGCTGTACAATACATAGGTGCTCTACTCCCTATACGGGAATACATTCGAATTGTTTGATTTGATTCGATTTTATCTATGTAGACAATTTCTTTTTTATCTTCAATGCATAAGTGAATCGTTTCATTGACTTCTTTAGCCAGATTCTCTAAATGTGGTTTAGCTATACTGACGACATCTAAGTTATTCAAAAGATTTCTAGCAAGAAAAAGAGGTTGTAAACCAAGTTTATATTTATCAGTTTCTGGATCTTTTACGACGTAATTCATATCAAGTAAAGTAGCTAACAATCGATGTGTTGTACTTTTCGTTAGATTTACTTGTTCAGATAATCGAACAATTTGTATCCCATTTGGATATTCAGAAAGTTTATTTAATATATTTAAAGCTCTTTCTAGCGATTGGACATTCGACATAAGTAACCTACCTTTTTAAATTATTTAAAAGAAGTATTTGATGTATTTGTATTAGATACTTTTAATTTAAAAAGCATCTAAGATTTCAAACTAATGAGAGCGTTATTAATACTTGTAAAAACCATTACCATGATACGTTATATTAATTCGTTTGTAAATTAATTATAGATTAGGTTCTATATAAATACCAATTAACTAGTTACTCTAAATAGATAGGGGAATTGAATAAAATGATGAATAAAATAAATGTGTTAAAAAAGATTACTGAATGTGGCGTTGTGGCAGTTGTAAGAGCAGATTCAGAGAAAGAAGCTATTGCTATTTCAAAAGCGTGTGTTGAAGGAGGCATTAAAGGTATTGAGATTACTTTTACTATCCAAGGTGCGGAAAAGGTAATAAAAGAACTACGTGCGTTATATCAAGATAATAATGAAGTGGTGATTGGTGCGGGGACGGTACTTGATACAGCAACAGCACGAATGGCAATTCTGGCAGGAGCTCAGTTCGTTGTTAGTCCTGCTTTTGCTGCAGATACAGTGAAACTATGTAATCTATATCAAATCCCTTATATGCCAGGATGTATGACAATGACTGAAATGACAAGAGCCTTAGAAGCGGGGGTTGATATTGTTAAGTTATTCCCTGGTACAGTATATGGCCCTGAGTTTGTCAAAACGGTTAAAGCACCACTTCCCCAAATAAATATAATGCCAACCGGTGGAGTGAATTTAGAGAATGTTGATCAATGGATTAAGAACGGATCTGTAGCAGTTGGAGTAGGTGGTAATTTGGTTGCACCAGCTAAAACAGGAGATTATCAAAAGATTACCGAATATGCAAACCAATATGTTAACATAGTTAGAGAAGCAAGAAAATGATAATTTAACTACAATTATTATCAACATTCGTAAAGAATATTAAGGGCTCTTCAATCAGAGTATGGTTGGGAAGCCCTTTTTTATAGACTATTAGTTAGGTTGAATACGGAGGAAAGTAAGTAAAGTGTAAAAGGAGTTGTCATTAAGTTGAATAAACAAATAGTAAAAAACGATTGGGCAGAACTTTTAGCAGCAGAATGGGAGAAGCCTTATTTTCAGAAATTAACTAGCTATCTAGATAAGGAATATAAACAAAATACTATCTATCCGGAGATGGATAGTATTTTTAATGCTTTTCATTATACGTCTTTTGAAGATGTGAAGGTAGTTATTCTTGGACAAGATCCTTATCATGGACCAGATCAGGCACATGGACTCAGTTTTTCTGTTAAATCAGAAGTGAATATTCCACCTTCACTTCGAAATATTTTTAAAGAATTACATAATGATATTGGTTGTCCAATACCAAATCATGGCCATTTAGGTAAATGGGCAGAACAAGGTGTTTTACTATTAAATAATGTGTTAACAGTAAGAGGAGGAAAAGCACATTCACATCAAAATATGGGATGGGAAATTTTCACTGACAATGTAATTGAGTTATTAAATAAAAAAACGACTCCTATTGTATATATTTTATGGGGAGCTGCTGCTCAGAAAAAACAATCACTCATTGATAAGACACTTCATTATCTTGTTAAAGCACCACATCCAAGTCCATTGTCTGCATATAAAGGTTTTTATGGTAGTAAGCCGTTTTCAACTACCAATCAGTATTTGAAAATGTTTGGTAAGAAAAAAATTGATTGGGAATTACCTAAATAAATAAGGTTGTTTACCCATTTAAGGATGAACAACCTTATTATTTTTAGTTAACTAAAGCAACCAATGCATCTTTTACTGTCCGATACGTTCGCAGATGTTTTAATTTTTCACCGATAACTATTGTCTTGATTGCCAACTCTGGCCGAATACCAGTAAGGACAAGCTGTGTACCAATTAATGAGGTTAAATCGTGCATCTTAAGGATAGAAGATGCTACATATGTATCTACTTTATATAAACCGGATAGATCTAAGATTAAATAGTTATCCTTTGATTTCGTTAAATAATTCGATATAGTTTCTGAAAGTTTATCTAGCCGATTATGGTCAATGGAACCAATTAACGGTAAAATAGAAACACCATCACTTATTGGAACTATTGGTGTAGAAATCTTCTCCATTTCACTCAATGTCTCGGTTAAAATCCGTTCTTTATCTTTCGTGATGGTTATATCTTTTTGTACGCCAACAAAATAAAGTTTTTGTTCCTCTTCTATCCACATGGGATCAACTGTTAGTTCATTCCAAAATCCCGTTCCGTCTTTTTTATAATTATATAGTTGAACGGTGACTGTTTTTTCTTTTAATACAGCCTCGCGTATACTAGTAATCGCAGCTTGGTCTGTTTCTTCCCCTTGTAAGAACCGACAATTATTCCCTGTTATTTCGGCTTCCTTGTAACCAGTCATCTTCGTAAATCCTTGATTAGCAAAAATTACTGGGTTATCTGGTAAGGATGGATCGGTAATAATCAATCCAACTTTAGTATGATCCAAAGCTTTTTCGAATAAATAACTTTTGGTTGTTTTGCTATTGATCACAGAAATGCCCCTATTCATTTTTTAAAGGAATTATCTCATTAATTCTACTGAAAATCAATGAAATCATTATTATATGATTAGCTATGGCTACAATTGGGTAGTAATTTATATAATGGAAATACTAGTAAGTAGGTGAGTTAATGAGTCAAATTAGAATTGGATTAATCGCTGCACCTGAGTTACCACAGGAAATTTCAAATGACATTATCAATCAATTACCTGATATAATCTCTAAGGGGATTGATGGAAATGTTGAATGGGAAGTTGAGATAGTCGTTGATCCTTTAACAGGAGCTGCAGAAACGGCTAAGGAAGTTATTGATGAAGCTATTGACATAAAACAAGAAAATAATTGGGATTACGCTATATGTTTAACAGATTTACCGCTTTTTGCTGAAAAAGATATTGTGTTATCAGATATTAATTTTCATCAAAATATTGCTCGTATTTCCCTTCCAGCATTCGGTTTTACTCCAATGCGAAGTCGTGTTAAAAAGACGTTTGTTAAAATTGTAAGGGAAATGTATGAGCAGACCTTGAACGAAGAAAAGGATGAGTGGAAACGACCCTTTCGTTTTTCACCTATTCGCAGAATCACCGCACCTGTTGGAATGAATGAAACGGACATAAGATACGTACTTACCCCAAGAATTAATGGTTTGCTAAGACTGGTTTTTGGAATGACGAGGGCAAATCGACCTTGGTCAATAATCTCTTCATTTAAACCAATCATTGCGATAGCGTTTGCTACTGGTGCCTATGTTCTTGTTTTCCCCACGCTTTGGGAGCTTAGTGCGGCTTTTACTTATACAAGATTGATTAGTTTAATGTTTGTTGCCGTATTAAGTATGGTAATTTGGATGATCACCTCGCATCATTTGTGGGAAGGTAAAGCATCGAAAAGTAAAAAGAAATTGAGGCGCCTTTATAATGAAGTAACAATTAGCACACTTTTACTAGCTGTATTATTTTATTATGTTGTTTTATTCATCATCTTTTTAATGGCAGTTAGTTTTTTCGTACCACCAGAACTGTTTAGTGAAAAAGCAAGTTTAGATGGGCCGGTAGATTTAAAAAACTTTATCGATCTTGCTTGGTTAGCGACTTCTGTAGCAACATTAGCTGGATCAATTGGTGCAGGTGTGGAAAATGAAGAGCTAGTCCGAAATGTAGCGTATGGTTATCGTCAAAACCGTCGTTATAATGAATTGTATAAGAAAGATAGTTAGGAATGAAAACATCTTATTTTGTATCTATATAAAGTAGATATAAGTTTAAGGTGTTTTTTGTTAGGATTAGGTAAACTTATAATTAAGAATCAAAAGCGTGTAGTCTATTTATCCAAAAGTAGTTTCAATCAATTCATAATATGGTACACTTACAACTAGTTTTGCTACTATCATTTAAGGAGCTTCATTATGCAACTATTTTCCAAGCCATTCAAAATTACGAAGCAACTCTCCACCGTACAACTAATTGTGTTGTTTTATGTATCGGCAGTGGCATTTTCCACCCTGTTACTAAGCTTCTCTTTTTTTAAAGAGGACGGCATCACATTATCGTTTATTGATACATTATTTACGGCGATCAGTGCGATTAGTGTAACAGGATTAACAGTTGTTTCAACAGCTGAAACGTTTAATACTGCAGGACATATTGCATTGGCTTTTATTTTGCAATTTGGTGGCATTGGTATTATGACTTTAGGAACATTTATTTATATTCTTTTCGGCAAGAAAATTGGTCTTCGAGAAAGACAGTTAATCCGAATTGATCAAAACAGGACAACTTTATCTGGACTTGTTAAATTAATGCTTAAAATATTACAAATTATTATAATTATTGAGTTGATCGGTACTGTAATATTAAGTACTTACTTTTTGACTTACTTTGATACGTGGCAAGAAGCCCTTATACAAGGATTTTTTGGTGCTGTTAGTGCAACAACAAATGCTGGATTTGATATAACAGGTAATTCTTTAATCCCTTTCGCTAACGATTATTTTGTGCAATTTATTAATATGGTACTACTTATATTAGGCGCAATTGGATTCCCAGTATTAATTGAAGTACAAGAGTTAATACGTGGTAAACATGAAGGTGTTAATGAAAGAAATGTATTTTCTTTATTTACGAAATTGACATCAATTACATTCTTTTCATTAGTTATTATTGGTGCTGTTCTTATTTTCGTGTTTGAACGAACGAATTTCTTTATGGATAAAACATGGCATGAATCATTATTTTATAGTTTGTTCCAGTCCGTTACTACGAGAAATGGTGGTCTAGCAACGATGGACATGAATGAATTTTCTATTCCGACGTTATTGACAATTAGTGGGTTAATGTTTATTGGTGCCTCTCCGAGTAGTGTTGGTGGTGGAATTCGGACGACAACATTCGCAATTATGTTACTAAGTATCTATAACTATGCGAAGGGAAATACAACAATTAAAGTATTTGGTAGGCAAATTGATCAAGAAGATATTATGCGTTCCTTTATCGTTATTACCACAGCAAGTATGTTGTGTGTCGTTTCGACTATTGTGTTAGCGGCAACGGAAAATCTACCAATGATCGCTGTGTTGTTTGAAGTAACATCTGCTTTTGGAACAACAGGATTATCGCTGGGCATTACACCAGAATTATCGTCGTTTGGTAAATCTGTAATTATGTTTTTAATGTTTGTTGGACGAATCGGTATTTTCTCCTTCTTATTTATAATTAGAGGGAAAGTACAAAAAGACGTATTCCGTTATCCAACGGAAAAGATGATTATTGGTTAGTAATAAGTAAAGGTAGGCTACTTTTTTGATGAAGTGTCTACCTCTTTCAAAAAACAATGCATGTCATTCCTTGAATTTCCTATTCACTCTACTTGCAATATCGAAACCCTCTTGTAATATAGTTAGTAGATAGAAAGTAACTTTTTATTAAAATAAGTAAGTTGGAAGGAGAACAGCTTTCATGACGCACCAGACAATTGACTATCATCCACAAATTAAAAAGGTACTAGATAATATTAATAAAGTTATTGTTGGTAAGGAAGAAGTTAGTACTCTAAGTATTGTAGCGTTATTAGCTGAAGGACATGTGTTATTAGAAGATGTACCCGGAGTAGGTAAAACAATGTTAGTGCGAACAATAGCTAAATCTCTAGATTGTGAGTTTAAACGAATCCAATTCACCCCAGATTTATTACCATCTGATGTTACAGGTGTATCCATATATAATCCAAAAGAATTAAACTTTGAATTTCGTAATGGACCCATAATGGGAGATATTGTTCTCGCAGATGAAGTGAATAGAACATCTCCAAAGACACAGTCATCCTTATTGGAAGCAATGGAAGAAAGAAGTGTAACAGTTGATGGTCAAACAATTAACTTACAAAGACCATTCTTTGTTATGGCGACCCAAAATCCAATTGAATATGAAGGAACCTATCCCCTACCAGAAGCACAACTAGATCGTTTCCTATTAAAATTAAAAATGGGTTATCCAACTGAAGAACAAGAATTGCAAATGTTAGAGGCTACGGCTAAACAGCACCCAATTGAAAGAATAGACGCTGTATTAGATAAAACTGAATTATTGCAATTACAACAGCAAGTTAAAGAAGTATATATTGATAAAATTGTTCAGAACTATATTATTCAATTAGTTAAAAGAACGCGAGTAGATAATGCCATTTATTTAGGTGCTAGTCCAAGGGCGTCTATTGCTTTAATGAAAGCGGCCAAGGCCTTTGCTTTTATTCATAACCGTGATTATGTGTTACCGGATGATGTGAAATATTTAGCACCATTTGTATTATCACACCGGATTATTTTAACATCTGAAGCGAAATTTGAAGGTCTAGATGCTCACAATCTTATAACTCAACTGATAGTAACTGTATCTATACCAATGCGGAAGGAATTTTCTTAATGAAGGGTGGTTTAAAGCTAAGTGGAAAGCTGATCCAGTTAAGTCTTCTTTTCGGAATTTTATTTTCATACACGATGTTTCAAGGTGGATTTGTTAGTGGATTTCTTTTTTATGCTTTTTTACCCGTTTTTTGTTATTTCCTTATTTTCTTACTTTATCCATTGTCGACTTGGAAAGTGAAACGTACGCTTTCAAGAAATGTCACCCAGGCTGGTAATAGTGTGGAAGTGACGATAGATTTAGAAAGAAAAATTGGAATGTTTTTACCATACCTTATAATCGAAGACTGTTTTTCTGCTTCATTAGAACCAATTTATCAATCAAACATGGTTTGGAAAAAAGTTAATGATAAAGCCCAGCCAAGAAAAACGGAAAATAAACAAGCCGTGTTTCCACTGTTTAAAAGAAAAATTCGTTTGTCTTATCGATTTACAGATTTACCACGCGGTGCGCATCATTTCGATAAAGTAATGATAAAGACAAGTGATATTTTTGGTTTTATGGAGAAAACAGCAACCTTTTCAGTGGAAAATAGTATCGTTGTGTACCCAGAGAAAAAAGAAATAGCAATCAAAAAGCAACGGAATAACTTTGAGGAAGGTGCTAAAGCCTCTTATTCTTTGCAATCCAGAAACACACATGTTGTAACAGGTGTAAGAGAATATATGCCAGGGGATAGATTCTCTTGGATAGATTGGAAAACAACAGCAAGAAAGCAAAGTTTAATGACAAAAGAATTTGAACAAGAAAAAAGCACAGATGGCTTCCTTGTTTTAGATACAAGTTATTCAGAGAGTTTTAATGGGATGGGTGTTGAGGCAAGTGTTGTGTTGGCGCGTTCAATCGTCCATTATTTTGATAGGAAATCTACTAATATAGGTTTATTGTCTTTAGGTAGTGAAGTAGCTTATTTTCCTCCGCAACAAGCTAGTATGAAAGAGATGCTTCATTATCAGCTGGCCACTTTAAAACCACATAAAAATGGTCGATTTGCAATGAAGTTAACAGAGCATATAAACCAGATGCCTAGTAATCTATTTATTCTTATATTAACAACAGAAGTAGACCATGCGTTGGTACAAGCTTTGAAACAAGTACAACAGAAAAGTAAACAAATAATTATATATATATCTAAACCATCTTATTTGCTGTCAGAGGAAGACAACCGATTGATCCAACAAATGCGATTAGGCGGGATGATCGTAGATGTAATAACAGAAGATGTTCTACGCCAAGATGTAATTGAGGTGAGTATGTAATGAAGTACCATAAAAGATTTTGGAATCCCTCGCTTGTCTTTTCAATCCTACTGTATCTTTGTGGATTTATCTTGTTTTGGGAATGGCTTCGACCATTAGAATTCATTTCGGATACAGGTAATATTACGATGTTCATCGTATATGCGGTTTTTTGTTTTTTTCTTTCCACTTTAAAAGTTAAGTGGTGGATTTCAAGTCCCTTAAAAATAATAGGGATGTTGTTTATAATAGATGGCTTGTTTCTTCAACAAACGATAGGAACACAACAATGGTTTAAAGACTTTGTCTTTCAAATACAGTATAATGCGGAAATGATTGGAGATCATCAATGGTACCAGTTGACGCCATTTTTTAGAAGCTTATTGTTTCTTATTTTACTCTGGTTGATGAGTTACTTGCTCTATTATTGGTTTGTTGTAGTAAAACGAGTCTCCTTATTTATCATACTCACATTCATCTATCTGACAGTTTTAGATACGTTTACGGTCTATCAAGCTGACGCTTCTATTGTGAGGACATTTATCATTTCGATGTTTGCATTAGCGATATCAGGATTCTCAAATCAGATGGAGAAAGAATCTGTAAGACCACACTATGGCAAGTGGTTTGGATCTATCCTTATTCCTGTTCTTATCCTCTTACCATTAGTAACGTTACTTGGTTATAGTGCACCTAAATTTGATCCTAAATGGCCTGATCCAGTACCGTTTTTAACCAGTACTGCTGAAAATGCAGGTTTTGGGGAAGGTGGTAATAGCTCATTACAGAAAGTTGGTTATGGGGAAGATGATTCGCAATTAGGTGGCTCTTTTATACAAGATGATACACTGGTCTTTGAGGCGAGAGTAGAACGAAGTCACTATTGGCGTATTGAATCGAAAGATAGGTATACAGGAAAAGGATGGGAGCGGTCTACAGATTTAGATTATCAAGCACAGACGAATGGGAATATCGATTTAGCGTTATTTTCTGATGAAGTAGAAACACGTGAATTAAATGGAACCATTCAATATACCGATGAAGTGAATTTTTCAAAAGTTGTCTATCCATATGGGATTGAAAAAGTCAGTGGGGCTGATCAGGTGAGTTATTTACTAGATCAACAGACTGGTATAATTGAAGCGGAAGGCCCCGAGCAACAGGGAGTTTTAGCTACCCATGATATCGTATATCAGTATCCTTCTTTCTCGTTAAATCTATTAGAAAATGCAGGGGATAATGATCCGAATCATATAACAGATTTATATTTGCAACTTCCAAATGAACTTCCGAACCGTGTAGTTGATTTAGCAGAAAGCATTACAATGGATGATGAGACACGTTATGACAAAGCAAAGTCCGTCGAACGCTACTTTAGTCAAAATGGTTTTGACTATCAAACAGAAGATGTCGCTATACCCGGTCGCAATGATGATTATGTTGATCAATTTTTATTTGAAACACAAATTGGTTATTGTGATAACTTTTCAACATCAATGGTTGTACTGTTACGTTCTTTAGACATACCAACGCGTTGGGTCAAAGGTTTTACGGGTGGTCAAATTGCTAATGACCAAGTGATCACTTCAAATACAGAAAATACGTATCAAGTAACAAACGGAAATGCACATTCATGGGTAGAAGTTTATTTTCCTGACGTAGGTTGGGTACCTTTTGAACCGACTATCGGCTTTTCTAATACTGTTGACTTTTATCAAGAAACAAATACAGATCAAGATAATGATACAGAAACAGAAGAAACTGCAACCGAAGATGAGGAAGAAGAACAAGTAGAGGAAGAACAAGCACAAGAGATAGACGAGAAAGAAGAAACAGTAGGTTCTAGCGCAACGCAAAATGATAGATGGTACTTCCCTGTTATCGTAGTCATCGTTCTTATGATTTTGGTTAGTCTAGCGATTTTTACACGATATCGTTGGTTAAGTTTTATTTATGTAAGACGATATAACACATTTAAGGATCAACAATCGCTAGATAAGGCGTATCATTTTCTGTTACGTGTATTACAGCATAAAGGAATAAATAAAACAAAACAACAAACGCTTCGAGAATATGCTAGAGATGTGGATGCTTATTTTGAAACAAAGCAAATGAGTGAATTAACGAACTTTTACGAGCGTGCTTTATATAGAAATGAACAAGACCTTAAAAACAATGTAAAAATGCAAGAATTATGGGAAAACGTATTAAAGCGTTTATGGTCTTGACCAGTAGATAAGGCACTGATAGAATGATATAAATATTATTAATACCTCTGTATATACTCGAAAATATGGTTCGAGAGTTTCTAGCGAGATACCTTAAATATCTTGACTATGGAGGCGGATTGATTGATGTGTGTGCAGAATCTGCCTTCTTATATTATATAGGAGGCAGATTCTATGTATATAGAAGGTAGGAAAGATAGGGATGGATGGAGGAGATGACTAACGTGCAAGTAAATAACGAATTGATTCTTGTTTTAGACTTCGGGAGTCAATATAACCAATTAATAACAAGGCGTATAAGAGAATTTGGTGTATATAGTGAGCTGCATTCTCATCGGCTAACAGCTGAAGAAATAAAAGCGATGGCACCAAAAGGCATTATTCTTTCTGGTGGACCACATAGCGTATATGACGAGAATAGTTTCCGTTGTGATGAGGGGATTTTTGACTTAGATATTCCGGTGTTTGGTATCTGTTACGGTATGCAACTAATGACGCATCATTTTGGAGGCAAGGTGGAGCGAGCCAATCAACGCGAATATGGTAAAGCGGATATTCAGGTAACAGATCAAGCGAGATTGTTTACAGGAACGCCAAATGAACAAACGGTTTGGATGAGTCATAGTGATAAAATTATTGAAGCTCCAGCTAACTTTGTAATAGAAGCTACTAGTTCATCTACACCAATTGCAGCAATGAGCAATAATGAAAAAGATTTATATGGTGTGCAATTCCATCCTGAAGTACGAAATACTGTCTATGGCAATGATTTGTTAAAGCAGTTTGTTTTTGGCGCATGTGACTGCACGGGTGACTGGACAATGGCAAACTTCGTTGAACAAGAAGTAGAGAAATTACAAGAAAAAGTAGGCGATCGCAAGGTGCTGTGCGCCTTAAGTGGTGGAGTAGATTCTTCTGTTGTAGCGGCTCTTAT
Organism: Paraliobacillus sp. X-1268; assembly: GCF_003426095.1. Taxonomy (NCBI): domain Bacteria; kingdom Bacillati; phylum Bacillota; class Bacilli; order Caryophanales; family Bacillaceae; genus Paraliobacillus; species Paraliobacillus sp. X-1268. The sequence continues at coordinate 192,538 of NZ_QJSK01000003.1, read as the reverse complement.
TCATAAAGCTATAGGCGATCAATTAACATGTATTTTTGTTGATCATGGACTTTTACGTAAAAATGAAGGCGAAATGGTGATGGAAACATTCCAAGATGGCTTTAATATGAATATCATAAAAGTAGATGCACAAGAGCGCTTTTTAAGTAAATTAAGAGGTGTAATAGATCCAGAGGAAAAACGTAAAATTATTGGAAATGAATTTATTTATGTTTTTGATGATGAAGCAGAGCGTTTGAAAGATATGGATTTCCTTGCACAAGGAACGCTCTATACAGATATTGTTGAGAGTGGAACGGAAACAGCTCAAACAATAAAATCCCACCACAATGTTGGTGGATTACCAAAAGATATGCAATTTGAATTACTTGAACCACTTAATACATTGTTCAAAGATGAAGTTCGTGTATTAGGTTTAGAGTTAGGTCTTCCAGAAGCAGTTGTTTGGAGACAGCCGTTTCCTGGACCAGGTCTTGGGATCCGTGTATTAGGAGAAGTTACCGACAAAAAGATTGAAATCGTTCGTGAATCTGATGCAATCTTGCGTGAAGAGATTCAGTTAGCTGGACTTGACCGTGATATATGGCAGTACTTTACTGTCCTTCCAAACATCAGAAGTGTTGGTGTGATGGGTGATGCTCGAACATATGACCATACAATTGGTATCAGAGCTGTCACTTCCATTGATGGGATGACATCTGACTGGGCGAGAATCCCGTGGGAAGTACTAGAGAAAGTATCAACTAGAATTGTTAATGAAGTAGATCATGTCAATCGCATTGTCTATGACATAACGAGTAAGCCACCTTCAACGATTGAATGGGAATAATTTGAATGAAGTTGAATGACGAAAGGGCATAACCGAACGATGGTTGTGTCTTTTTAAATTAATATTCGTTATTAGCTTGACTGATTTTCAATTCCTTAGTATCATAAGAAATGTAATTTAATAAAAAGAGAACCGTCGTATAATCTTGAGAATAAGGCTCTAGAGTTTCTACTGACCACCGTAAATGGTCTAACTACACAGAAGGATAAATGAGTACACTATGTTTATTTGAATCTTCTGAATAGTTAGAAACACTTTTGCCGCTGGTAAGGGTGTTTTTTAATTCGACGAAAGAGGGGGAAATAAAAGTGAAGAATTTTTTTGAATTTGAACAACTTGGAACAAATTATCGTACAGAAATTATTGCAGGTCTTACAACGTTCTTATCTATGGCTTATATTTTATTTGTTAATCCAAGTACATTAACTGTTGATGGTACTACTGGTATGGATCCAGGTGCAGTGTTTACAGCTACGGCGTTAGCGGCAGCTGTTGGTACACTCGTTATGGGATTACTTGCGAAATATCCGATCGCATTAGCACCAGGAATGGGTTTAAATGCATTCTTTGCTTATACGGTTGTATTAGGTTATGGCATCCCATGGGAAACTGCACTTAGTGGTGTACTCGTTTCGGGACTTATCTTTGTTCTATTAACACTTTCTGGGCTGCGAGAAAAAATTATTAATGCGATACCATCTAGTTTAAAAATGGCTGTAGGTGCAGGTATTGGTCTCTTTATTGCTTTTATTGGGTTTCAAAACTCTGGAATTATTGTTGGTGATGAAGCTACAATGGTGGCACTTGGTGATATTACAAGTGGGAACACACTCTTAGCTGTCTTTGGTGTAGTTATCACGGTCATTTTAATTACACTAGGTATCAAGGGTGGTATTTTTTATGGAATGGTCGTTACCGCAATTGCCGGTATGATTTTTGGTTTAGTTGATGCACCTAGCGCTATTGTTAGTGCACCTCCTAGCTTAGCGCCAACATTCGGTCAAGCATTTTTACATTTAGGTGATGTATTTACATTGCAAATGGTCGGAATTATTTTAACTTTCTTGTTTGTTGACTTTTTTGATACAGCTGGTACATTGGTTGCTGTTGCGACTAAAGCAGGTTTGATGAAAGATAACAAATTACCTAAAGCTGGTAAAGCGTTGTTCTCTGACTCTACTGCAACAGTTGTGGGAGCAACATTAGGTACATCAACTACTACTGCCTATGTGGAATCGGCGACTGGGGTAAGTGCTGGTGGACGATCAGGTTTCACAGCAGTTGTAACAGCCTTTTTCTTTTTATTGGCTTTGTTATTCTCACCATTATTAAGTGTTGTCACATCAGCAGTAACGGCACCAGCTTTAATTATTGTTGGTGTCATGATGGTAACAGCATTAAAAGATATTGAATGGGACCAATTTGAAATTGCGGTTCCCGCCTTTTTAACTGTTATTATGATGCCACTTGCATATAGTATTGCAACAGGAATTGCATTTGGTTTTATTTTCTATCCAATTACGATGCTTGCAAAAGGGAAAGGTAAAGATATTAATCCTATTATGTGGTTCTTATTTATTGTCTTTGTTCTCTATCTTGCATTTTTAAGCTAATTGTTATAAAAGAAGTTTTAACTGCGTACAATCAGTTAAAGCTTCTTTTTCATTATTCTTCATCTAATTGGTTAATTTCTAGTCGTTTTTTCTTGCTTTTTTCTTGCATTAGCCGATGTAATCGAATGATTAATAATCCATACTGATATGTCGCCTCAATTTTATCTTCACGGACAGGATAAGGTAAGTCTAGTTTTCGGTTAAATGTTCCGTGTAAAATTTCTTCCTTAATAATCTGACCACGATGATGTTCAATCGTAATTGTACCGTTTAATTCTAGTTCAGTTTGGTTAACAAAAATATCAATTTTTTTACTATCTTTTAATCCAGGAAGGCTTACATAACAAATGATTTCTTTCTCTGTTTGATACATATTTATGTGTGGAATCGGTGGTTTAAGTACATCGTCAAATTCGTTCCAAAACTTATCTCCAAAAAAATGATCCATATTTTGCTTCCAATCCTGCATGTGTTCAAATGGTTTCATAGCAGCATCCTCCTTATAAGACATTCTACTTGTGTTATTCCTTTCATTTTTATTAAAATCAGCTACAATAGAAGTGAATCTTAGTTGCAGTTTATGCAGCTTTCCTAGTCTGGGTGATTAACATAATAAAGAACGAATAGACGTAAAATGGTTAATTGAACAAGGATTGTGGAATTATAGGTAATATAATATAAATATGGGAGGACTTTAGTTTGTTAGAGAATGCATTAGTCATGCTAGGTATCATTTTAGCTATTAATATTGTATATGTTTCCCTTTCAACGTTAAGAGTTATCTTAACGTTGAAAGGGAAAAGATATGTCGCAGCAGGTATGGGTATGTTTGAGATTACGTTTTATACTTTGGGCTTAGGTTTAGTCCTAGATAATCTTGATCGTATTGAGAACTTAATTGCCTATGCGGTAGGTTATGGAATTGGTGTTATTGTTGGTTCGAAAATTGAAGAAAAATTAGCACTTGGCTATATAACAGTCAATGTAATTTCATCTAATCCTGATATTCAATTTACGAAGCAACTACGTGATAAAGGCTATGGTGTAACCAGTTGGTATGCATACGGTATGGATGGTGATCGACTATCGATGCAAATTCTGACTCCAAGAAAGTATGAATTAAATTTATATAAAACAATTAAAGAAATTGATCCAAAAGCATTTATTATCGCTTACGAACCAAAACAAATTATTGGTGGTTTCTGGGTGAAACAAGTAAAGAGAGGACGAATTTCAAAAAGTGTCGAACAACAACAAGAAGAGGCGGAAAGACAACCAGCCGAATAAAAAGAGGTTTGTACTGGAAGAAGGAGAAACAATTGATGCTTGTTTAGATCGGATTAGAGAAGCTGGCTATCAACCAATCAGACGATCGGAGAAACCAATATTCCAAGAAAAAATCCAAGGTGATCAAAATAGTCTAGAACCTGTTGCAAGAGAGATTACCTTTGATACTGTACGACTAAACACGAACGTTAATTAATAAGGATATTTAATCGTTCGATATTAATTGACGTATTATCATTTCCTTGTTATCATAAATATGCAACACAACAAATCTAATAAACTAAATAATAAGTACCTCATATAATTTTGGGAATATGGCCCAATAGTCTCTACCCGTTACCGTAAATGATGGACTATGAGGGAAGATGATTCATTGCTACATTTATTCTATAGTCACGCTTTGGAGAGGGTTCGTGGTAGAACGTTCAGTTATATTCTTAATTGTATAACGTTAGTGAACGATTCCTTTCAAGAGACGATAGATGAATGCTGTAGTGCTGTTTTTACTTGTGCAATAATGTCAACAACAAGGCCTATTCATCTTCTCTCATAAATAGAGAGATGAATAGGCCTTTTCTATCTATTTTTTTATAACGTATTCGGGATATATCAGATAAAATAAAGAACAAGTAGGAAATGAGGGGAAACAATGGCCATAGTTGGTGTAATCATGGGGAGTATTTCTGATTGGGACACAATGAAGCATACATGTGATGTTTTAGAAGAATTAGGTATTGCATATGAAAAAGAAGTGATCTCTGCACATCGTACTCCAGAAGATATGTTTACTTACGCAGAAACAGCTCGAAATAAAGGGATAAAAGTAATTATTGCTGGAGCTGGTGGTGCAGCACATTTACCTGGTATGGTTGCTGCTAAAACGACACTACCTGTTATTGGTGTCCCTATTCAAACAAAAAGTTTAAATGGATTAGACTCGCTTTTATCTATTGTACAGATGCCAGGTGGTGTCCCAGTCGCGACAGTAGCGATAGGTCAAGCAGGAGCGAAGAATGCAGCGATTCTAGCAACACAAATTATTGGTGCATTTGAATCAGATTTTGCGAATCGATTAGGAAACTATCAAAAACAAATGAAAGAAAAAGTGTTAGAAATGAGGGATGACCTTGCAAAGCAATAAATTACTATTCGGATCTACAATAGGAATTATTGGTGGTGGTCAGCTCGGTCGAATGATGGCAACAACTGCTAAACATATGGGATATTCGATTGTTGTTCTCGATCCAACACCAGATTGTCCAGCAGCCCAAGTAGCAGATCAACAACTGGTCGCAGCATATAATGATCGAGATGCGATTGTGCAACTCACGGATATCTGTGATGTTATTACGTACGAGTTTGAGAATGTTGATCTTGAAGCTGCAAGATATATAGAAGAAAGAGGTTTGCTTCCACAAGGGTCAACTTCACTGAAAATCACCCAAGATCGTGAACAAGAAAAAAATGCAATTGTCCAAAGTAGTCAACCAGTAGCTAGTTTTAAAATTGTCGAAACAAAATTAGAAGTACAACAAGCGATTGAATCTATTGGTTTTCCAGCTGTAATTAAAACCTGTCGTGGTGGATATGATGGGAAGGGACAACAAAAACTAGAGGCATTAGAAGATATGGAGAAGGCAATTGAATTTGTTGACGTAAATGGTCGTTCTATTGTCGAAAAATGGGTGGCATTTGATAAAGAAATTTCGATTATTTTCACAAGAGGACATGACGGTGATGTTACGTTCTTTCCAATTGCTGAGAATACACATAAAGATCATGTGTTACAAACGACTAGTGTTCCAGCTGAGATTTCAGAAAAGGTTGCAGACAAAGCAAGAGAAGCTGCGAAATCTATTGCTGAAACAATAGGTGTAATTGGAACGTTTGCGATTGAAATGTTCGTTGACGGAGAAGCTATTTTGATAAATGAAATGGCTCCTCGTCCACATAATTCTGGTCATTATACGATAGAGGCTTGTAATGTATCACAGTTTGAACAACATATTCGAGCAATTTGTGGGCTGCCATTAATAGACATACATTTCCACGGCGCAGCCATTATGATTAATTTATTGGGTGAAGATGTTGCCCGATTTATGGAAAGAATCGATGAAATAGGGGACGCACATATTCATATGTACGGTAAAAAAGAAAATAAACCGAAACGAAAAATGGGCCATGTCACCTATATAGGAAATGAACTAGCTAAACTTGAACAAAACTTAGTAAATAAACGAATTATACATAAAAATCAGGAGGTTATTTCAAATGATTGAACGCTATACACGAGAAGAAATAGGAGCTATCTGGACAGATGAAAATAAATATAAAGCGTGGTTAGAGGTAGAAATATTAGCGTGTGAGGCATGGAGTGAATTAGGCGCTATCCCTAAAGAAGATGTCACCACATTACGGAAAAATGCATCATTTGATGTTTCTCGTATTTTGGAAATTGAACAAGAAACGCGTCATGACGTTGTAGCATTTACGAGAGCTGTGTCGGAAACATTAGGAGAAGAAAGAAAATGGGTACATTACGGTTTAACTTCAACAGATGTTGTCGATACCGCGCTATCTTATATAATCAAGCAAGCAAACACAATTATTCGTAAAGATATTGAGAACTTCATTGAAATATTAAAAGAGAAAGCAATTGAACACAAGCATACTGTCATGATGGGTAGAACACATGGTGTCCATGCTGAGCCAACTACATTCGGTTTAAAAATGGCACTTTGGTACGAAGAAATGAAACGGAACTTAGAACGTTTTAATGCAGCAGCAGAAGTAATTGAGACAGGTAAGCTATCTGGAGCAGTTGGAACATATGCAAATATTGATCCATTTGTAGAAGAGTATGTTTGTAAAGAACTTGGATTAGCAGCAGCACCTGTTTCAACACAGACATTGCAACGCGATCGTCATGCGCAGTATGTTGCTGCACTAGCTTTGGTCGCAACCTCAATTGAGAAATTTGCTACAGAAGTTCGTGGCTTGCAAAAAACAGAAACGCGCGAAGTGGAAGAATTTTTTGCGAAAGGTCAAAAAGGTTCTTCAGCAATGCCGCACAAACGTAATCCAATTGGTTCAGAGAATATGACAGGAATGGCACGTGTAATCAGAGGATACATGATGACGGCGTATGAAAATGTATCGTTATGGCACGAACGTGATATTTCACACTCTTCTGCTGAACGTGTAATTTTACCGGATGCAACGATTGCGCTTGACTATATGCTTACACGCTTTAGTAATATCATTAAGAATCTAACTGTCTTCCCTGAAAATATGAAGCGTAATATTGATCGAACGTACGGCGTTATCTTCTCACAACGTGTGTTGCTTTCCTTGATTGATGCGGGTATGAGTCGTGAAAAGGCATATGATATTGTCCAACCAAATGCGATGAAAGCATGGGAGAATGCTATCCCATTCCGTGAATTAATTGAAGTCGAAGAAGAAATTACAAGTAGGCTTTCCAGTGAACAAATTGCTGCATGTTTTGATTACAACTATCATTTAAAAAATGTCGATCGTATTTTTACCAAAATTGGTTTAGCTTAAATTATACGAAAGAGGTGATGTGCTTTGAAAGAAAATCTGTTATACGAAGGCAAAGCAAAACAAGTGTATACCGTCGTAAATGATCCGGATTCACTCATTTTATCTTATAAAAATGAAGCGACAGCATTTAATGGTGAGAAGAAAGCAACAATCTCTGGTAAAGGTCGATACAATAACTTGATTGCAGCAAAGGTATTTGAGTATCTAGACAAACATGGAATATCTAGTCATTTTAAACAAACATTGAATGATACCGAGCAATTGGTGGAGAAAACAACAATTATTCCAATTGAGGTGGTTGTCCGTAATGTTGCGGCAGGAAGTATTACACGTCGCTTAGGTATAACAGAGAAAAAAGCATTTAACCCGCCACTCGTTGAATTCTTTTATAAAAAGGATGAGCTTGGAGATCCAATCATTAATGATGCTCATGCGCTTTTTTTAACAGATGCAACAGAAGCTGATTTAACAGAAATCAAAGATATCGCACGTAAAGTAAATAAAGAGCTTCAAGTACTTTTTAAAGAAGTGAATTTACAATTAGTAGATTTCAAATTAGAGTTTGGTAAAAACGCAGCAGGAAAAATTGTTCTCTCTGATGAAATATCTCCAGATACATGTCGTTTGTGGGATCTTGAAACAGGAGAGAAGATGGATAAAGATGTATTTCGTGAGGATTTAGGCGATTTGGTCCACGTATATGATCAAATTTTAACACGACTGGAGGCAGTAAAATGAAAAAGGTAAAAATACACATCACATTAAAAGAAGGTGTACTTGATCCTCAAGGAAAAGCAGTACAAGGGTCTTTAAACACACTAGGGTACGAGGCTGTTCAAAAAGTGCGTGTCGGTAAATACATGGAGTTATATGTTGAAGACAGTGCAAACATCGAACAACAGATTGAAGATATGTGTGCGAAGTTACTTGCCAATCCAGTAATTGAAGATTATCACTATACCGTGGAGGAGGGAGTCACACAGTGAAATTTGCAGTGATTGTTTTCCCAGGATCTAATTGTGACCGAGATATGTATCATGCATCTAAGGATGCTTTAGGTGAAGAGGCTGATCTTGTTTGGTATGCTGATGCAAATCTAGCAAGCTATGATGCTATCCTTTTACCAGGAGGTTTCTCTTATGGTGATTACTTGCGTACTGGTGCGATTGCATCTACTTCAACTATCGTTAGTCAGTTGAAAATACAAGCAGACAAAGGCGTACTTATTTTAGGTGTATGTAATGGATTTCAAATTTTATTAGAATCAGGACTTCTACCAGGAGCCATGTTGAAAAATAAAAATTTAAAATTCATGTGTCGTTTTGAACAACTGATGGTGGAAAATAATCATACAATCTTTACGACTGCCTATGGTGAGAAAGAAGTTATTTCGCTTCCAATTGCACATGGAGAAGGCAACTACTATTGTGATCCAACAACACTTGCTTCATTAAAAGCGAATAACCAGATTGTGTTTAGCTATGTAAATAATCCAAACGGATCTGTTGCTGATATTGCCGGGATTGTTAATGAACGAGGTAATGTTTTAGGAATGATGCCACATCCAGAGCGTGCTGTGGAAGCACTCTTAGGCTGTGATGATGGGTTAAAGCTATTTAAATCAATGTTAGAAAATTGGAGGGAAGCATATGTTGCAGGCGCCTGAGATAACTCCCGAAGTAATTGAACAAGACCAACTCTATCGAAAAATGGGTTTAACCGATCAAGAATATCAATCCGTTAAAAATATTCTAGGAAGACTACCAAATCACACAGAAGCTGGTATATACTCCGTGATGTGGTCTGAGCATTGTAGTTATAAAACATCTAAACCGTTATTAAGAAAGTTTCCAACCGAAGCACCGCATGTTATTCAAGGACCTGGTGAAGGTGCAGGTGTCGTTGACATCGGTGACGGACAAGCAGTTGTGTTTAAAGTAGAGAGTCACAATCATCCATCAGCAGTTGAACCATATCAAGGTGCAGCTACAGGTGTTGGTGGAATTATTCGAGATATCTTCTCAATGGGTGCAAGACCAATTGCTGTATTAAACTCATTACGTTTCGGTAATCTGACAAGCGGACGTGTTAAATACTTATTAGAAGAAATTGTACATGGAATTGCAGGATACGGGAATTGTGTGGGTGTTCCAACAGTTGGTGGTGAAATACAGTTCGATGATTGTTATGAAGGTAATCCGCTTGTTAATGCAATGTGTGTTGGCATCATCGATCAAAAGGATATACAAAAAGGTATCGCAGCAGGACTTGGTAACACGGTTCTTTATGTTGGTTCCAAGACAGGACGCGACGGGATTCATGGTGCGACCTTTGCTTCGGAAGATTTAACAGAAGACTCAGAAAGTAAACGTTCGAATGTGCAAGTTGGTGATCCATTTATGGAGAAGCTTTTAATTGAAGCGTGCTTAGAGGTAATTCACTCGGATGCACTTGTAGGTATGCAAGATATGGGAGCGGCTGGTCTAACTTCATCGGCAAGTGAGATGGCGAGTAAGGCTGGTATGGGAATGGAAATGAATTTAGATCTCATCCCACAACGCGAACAAGATATGACGCCTTATGAGATGATGTTGTCTGAATCACAGGAACGGATGCTACTTGTTGTTAAGAAAGGGCGCGAACAGGAAATTGTAGCTGTTTTTGAGAAATACGGGCTTGAAGCTGTAGCAGTTGGTCAGGTAACAGATGACAAACAGTTCCGTTTAGTGCATAAGGGTGAAGTAGTAACAGATATTCCTGTTGACTCTTTAGCTGAAGATGCGCCTGTTTACCATAAACTATCAAAAGTACCGGCTTATTTCGAAGAATTTCAACAAATGCCAGTATATCTTCCCAATGTGACAGATCATGCTGAGTTATTGAAAAAGTTAATCCAACAGCCAACTATTGCAAGTAAAGAGTACGTATACGATCAATATGATTCAATGGTACAAACGAACACTGTACTCGCACCTGGATCGGATGCAGCGGTTATTCGAGTACGTGGTTATGATAAAGCATTGGCGATGACAACTGATTGTAATTCACGCTATATTTACTTGGATCCAGAAACTGGAGGAAAGATCGCTGTGGCAGAAGCAGCGCGAAATATTATTTGTTCAGGTGCTAAACCACTAGCGTTAACAGATGGTTTGAACTTTGGTAATCCGGATAAACCCGAAATCTTCTGGCAGATGGAGAAAAGTGTAGATGGTATGAGTGCTGCTAGCTTACGTTTAAATACGCCAGTTATTAGTGGAAACGTGTCCTTATACAATGAGTCCAATGGTCAGGCGATTTTTCCAACACCAGTTGTTGGAATGGTTGGTGTACATGCGTCACTTGCTCACATTACCACTTCTTTCTTTAAAAATGATGGCGATCTGATTTATGTGATTGGTGAAACAAGACCAGAGTTCGGTGGAAGTGAGTTACAAAACGTACTAGAAGGAAAATACTTTGGCAAAGCGCCAACAATCGATTTGGATGTGGAGGCAACACGTCAACAAGAAGTATTGCAAGCAATTCAAGCAGGACTTGTCGTATCTGCACATGATCTGGCAGAGGGTGGATTGGCTGTTGCTTTAGCTGAAAGTCTATTTAGTCAAGCGGGGCTCGGTTGTGAAGTAGAGCTAGCTGGTGATACAACGACTGCATTATTTAGTGAAACACAATCTCGCTTTCTCGTTTCTGTTAAAAAAGAAAATCAAATAAAATTCGAAAAAATCATACAGGGTGCTAATTTAATAGGTAATGTAACAGCTACTAACCAGTTAGTTATTACAGCTAATCATCAAGATGTGATAAAAGAAGAGATAGAAAATATCCACGCGTTGTGGAAAGGAGCTATTCCATGCTTGCTGAAATCAAAGGCTTAAACGAAGAATGTGGCGTTTTTGCTATATGGGGTCATGAAAAAGCAGCCGAAATGACATATTACGGGTTACATGCCATGCAGCATCGTGGTCAAGAAGGTGCTGGTATCGTAACAAGTGACAGGGAAGAGCTCCATTTGCATAAAGGGAACGGACTAATTAATGAGGTTTTTGAAAAAGGTGAGATTAGTAGATTAAACGGAAATGCCGCTTTAGGTCATGTTCGTTACGCGACGCAGGGTGGTGGCGGTTATGATAATGTCCAACCACTTGTATTTCGTTCACAGAAGAAGAGTATGGCACTTGCACATAACGGAAATTTAGTAAATGCGACAGCGTTAAAGAATCAATTGGAAGCACAAGGTAGTATCATGCAGACAACCTCCGATACAGAGGTTATTGCGCATCTCATTAAACGAAGTGGTCACTTAGAAATGGAAGAGGCGTTGAAACAAGCACTTGGTATGATCAAAGGTGCTTATGCATTTTCTATCTTAACGGAAGATAAACTGTTTGTTGCATTAGATCCGCGTGGATTAAGACCTCTCTCGATTGGTAAACTAGGCGATGCTTATGTTGTTGCTTCAGAGACTTGTGCGTTTGATTTAATTGGTGCGACGTATTTACGTGAAGTAAAGCCAGGAGAATTGATAACGATTGATGATGATGGACTTAGAACGACTATGTTTTCGTCACCAATGCAACGTACACTTTGCTCGATGGAATATGTCTATTTCTCTCGTCCAGATAGTGATTTAGATGGTTTAAATGTCCATGCAAGTCGGAAAACGATGGGCAAACAACTCGCAAGTGAAGCGCCTATTGAAGCGGATGTTGTTACTGGTGTACCAGATTCTAGTATTTCGGCTGCAATTGGTTTCTCTGAAGCGAGTGGTATTCCATATGAACTTGGATTAATTAAAAATAGATATGTAGGTCGTACATTTATTCAACCTTCTCAAGAGTTACGTGAACAAGGAGTAAAGATGAAGCTCTCACCTGTTCGTGGAATTGTTAAGGGAAAAAGAGTTGTGATGGTTGATGATTCGATTGTTCGTGGAACGACATGCCGACGTATTGTTGGATTGTTGAAGGAAGCGGGTGCGACTGAAGTACACGTTCGAATTGCTTCTCCACCAATTAAAAACCCTTGCTATTACGGGATTGATACATCGAACAAAGGTGAATTGATCGCTTCTAATTACAGTATTGAGGAGATGCGTAAAGAAATAGGTGCTGATAGTCTAGCTTTTCTAACTACAGAGGGTTTGGAACAATCAATTGTTACCGAAGAATCAATGAATCATGGCATATGTAAAGCGTGTTTTACTGGGAATTACCCAACGGAGATATATCCAGATACGATCATTCCTGCTTACAAAGCTTGATTTTTTAGAAAACCATTAAAAGAGTGTGTTCAAAAAGTCGGTAAATTAGAAGCAAGCAGGTCGAGGTGGCGAAGTTTCTGATGACCAGAGTGTAGATCTCCCCTACATAAGGACCGGAAGAACAAGCCAACGAAGAGATGCGCCGCTTAGCATTTGATGATTTTTTGAACAACCTCTAAAAGGAGTTAAATAGATGAGCGATATTTATAAAGACGCCGGTGTTGATGTACACGCAGGTTACAAAGCGGTAGACTTAATGAAGAAGCATATTCAAACAACGAATCGCAAAGAAGTAATTGGTGGTGTTGGTGCGTTTGCTGGCCTTTTTGATTTAAGTGGTTTTTCTTATAAAGAACCTGTTTTAATTTCAGGGACAGACGGTGTTGGAACCAAGCTGAAACTGGCATTTGCGCTTGATCAACATGACACGGTTGGAATAGATCTAGTTGCTATGTGTGTGAATGATGTTGTCGCACAAGGTGCTGATCCATTATTCTTCCTTGATTACATTGCTTGCGGAAAAAACAAGCCAACGCAAATCGAACAAATTGTTAAAGGTATCAGCGCGGGTTGTGTTGAGAGTGGTAGTGCATTAATTGGTGGAGAAACAGCCGAAATGCCTGGTATGTACCAGGATGGTGAATATGATCTTGCTGGATTTGTTGTCGGAATTGCAGAGAAACAAGCCGTTATCACTGGAGCTGAGATAGAAGTTGGCGATAAAGTGATCGGAATTGCTTCTAGTGGTGTACACTCTAATGGCTTTTCGCTTGTTCGGAAAATAATTGCAGACAAAGGTTTAGCATATACCGATTATATTGAAGAATTAGGTGACACATTGGGCAATGTGTTGCTAACACCTACAAAAATATATGCAAAAGCGATTAAACAATTAAAAGGTGACATCTCTATTAAAGGAGTTAGTCATGTAACTGGTGGCGGTTTTTACGAGAATATTCCACGCGCATTGCCAATTGGTCTTGGTGTTACGATTAAACAGGATAGTTGGAAAGTACCTGCAATTTTCCCTTATTTACAAAAACAAGCTGATTTCACTTTTGAAGAAATGCTAGGCGTCTTTAATATGGGTGTCGGAATGGCAATTGTTGTAGCGCCCCATGAAGTCGATATTGCCTTGCAATTATTAGCAGATAGTGGAGAAGATGCTGCAGAGATTGGGGAAGTGACAGCAGAATCTGGGGTGAAACTGATTGATGAATAAAACAAAGATCGCTGTTTTTGCTTCTGGAACAGGTAGTAACTATGATGCTTTAGTAGCAGCAATTCAATCAGGTGCTTTATCATGTGAGATCGTTCTACTTGTATCAGACAAACCTACAGCAAAAGTAGTAGATAAGGCGAAACAAAATAGTACACCTTGTTTTGTGTTTGATCCTAAACAGTATGATCAAAAGGCAGATTTTGAAGCAGAAATTGTCGAGCAGTTAAGTCAGATGGAAGCAGAATGGATTGTATTAGCTGGATATATGCGTTTAATTGGCTCCACGCTACTGCAACCTTATGAAGGAAAGATTCTAAATATCCACCCATCCTTATTGCCAGCTTTTCCTGGACTGGATGCAATTGGACAAGCCTTTAAAGCAGGGGTTAGAATTACTGGTGTGACCATTCATATTGTCGATGAAGGAATGGACACCGGGAAAATCCTTGCGCAAGAAGCAGTTACAGTAAATCCAGAAATGACGGAATCAGAATTGCAAACGAAGATTCAAAGTATCGAGCATAAGCTTTATCCACAAACCATTCAACAGATTATAAAGCAAAAGAAGTGAAAATCGAAAGGAGATCAACGATGAAAAAACGTGCATTATTAAGTGTTTCCGACAAAAGCAATCTAGTAGAATTTGCAAAAGGATTAGATGAACTTGGCTACGAGCTAATTTCTACTGGTGGCACATTAAAGACTCTAAAAGAAGCGGGGTTACCTGCATTGCCAGTCTCAGCCGTAACTAATTTTGATGAGATATTAGATGGACGAGTTAAAACATTACATCCCTTTATCCATGCAGGAGTGCTTGCACAACGAGATGATCCATCCCATCAAAAACAATTAGAAGAAAGAGATATCCATCCTATTGATGTAGTAGTAGTCAATTTATATCCTTTTAAAGCTACGATTGCCAAAGAAAGTGTCACAGAAGAAGATGCTATTGAAAACATTGATATTGGTGGCCCAACGATGCTACGTTCAGCTGCAAAGAATTTCCGTGATGTTACGGTTGTTGTTGATCCGTCAGATTATGACGCTGTAATTGAAATACTGAAAACAGAAGATCCAACAGTAGAATTCCGTAAACAGTTAGCGGCGAAAGTATTTAGACATACGGCAAATTACGATGCAATGATTGCAAAATATTTTATAGATATTACTGGGGAGCAAGATCCAGAAACATATACCGTTACATACGAAAAAGTACAATCTTTACGTTATGGTGAAAACCCACATCAACAAGCTTCTTTCTATAAAGAAGGTAATGTAAAAGGTGCCTCGATTGCTGGTGCGAAACAATTACATGGAAAAGAACTTTCTTACAATAACATTCAAGATGCAAATGCAGCATTAGAAATTGTTTTAGAATTTGATGAACAGCCTGCTGCAGTAGCGGTTAAACATATGAATCCATGTGGTGTTGGAATTGGTGAAACAATTGCTTCGGCTTACGAAAAGGCTTATCAAGGGGATCCAGTTTCCATTTTTGGTGGAATTGTTGCGCTCAATCGTGAAGTTGATGCGGAAACAGCTAATCAGCTAAAAGAAATTTTCTTAGAAATCGTTATTGCACCAAGTTTCTCAGAAAAGGCCTTAGAAATTCTAACGGTCAAACCAAATATCCGTTTATTAGAAACTTCGATGAAAAAAGATGAAGCAGATGGAGAAAAAGTAGTAAGTGTTATGGGTGGTTTACTTGTCCAAGATCGTGATACTGGATCTGTAACAGCTGATGATATTACTATTGCGACTGAACGTAAGCCAGATCCTGCTGAATTAGCGGAACTATTGTTTGCTTGGAAAGTTGTCAAACATGTAAAGTCTAATGCAATTGTGGTAGCAAAAGCTGACCAAACCATTGGTGTAGGCGCAGGTCAAATGAATCGTGTAGGTGCAGCATCAATTGCTTTTGAACAAGCAGGTGAGAAGGCAGTAGGAGCTGTAATGGCATCAGATGCATTCTTCCCAATGCCAGATACAGTTGAGGCTGCGGCAAAAGCTGGTATTAAAGCAATCATTCAACCGGGTGGATCTAAACGTGATCAAGATTCAATTGATGCATGTAATAAGCATGGTATTGTTATGGTAATGACGAAAATGCGCCATTTCAAACATTAAAAATAAGCCTAGTTGAGGTGATGTAAATGAAGGTTTTAGTTATTGGAAGTGGTGGAAGAGAACATGCTATCGTTCAAAAATTAAAGCAGAGTAAACAAGGTCTTGATATCTTTGTTGCACCTGGAAACGGTGGTATTGCGAGTCAAGCAACTTGTGTCCCTATTAAAGACGATGATATCGAAGGACTGTTAAAGTTTGCTAAGGAAAACGCAATTGATTATACAATTGTTGGTCCAGAGATCGCATTAACAGAAGGTGTCGTGAATGCTTTTGAAGCGGAAGGATTACAAATATTCGGACCTACTAAAGAAGCCGCACTAATTGAGGGTAGCAAGGACTTTGCCAAAGCGTTTATGAAAAAACACAATATTCCTACAGCTGATTATCAAACATTTACGGAAGTTGAAGCTGCCAAGGCTTATCTGGAGGAAAAAGGTGCTCCTATTGTTGTAAAAGCAGATGGTTTAGCAGCTGGTAAAGGCGTTGTCGTAGCAACAACGCTTGAGCAAGCAATTGAAGCTGTCGAATCTATGTTAGTAGATAACTGTTTTGGTGATGCTGGGAGTCGCGTTGTTATTGAAGAATTTCTTGCTGGTAAAGAATTCTCTTTAATGGCTTTTGTCCATGGTGAAAAGGTTTATCCAATGCTTCCAGCAAGAGATCATAAACGTGCCTATGATCATGATCAAGGGCCAAATACTGGTGGTATGGGCGCTTTTTCTCCAGTACCTGATCTTGATCAAGCCAAAGTGGACTTTGCTGTAGAGCATATTTTAAAACCAACAGCAAAAGGAATGATGGAAGAAGGACGTTCTTTTACTGGTATTCTTTACGGTGGATTAATTGAAACACCAGCAGGACCTAAAGTGATTGAATTTAATGCACGGTTAGGTGATCCAGAAACACAGGTTGTATTACCTTTATTAGAAAACGAATTAATGCAAGTGATAGTCGACGTGAAAAACGGCGATGATCCGCAATTAACGTGGAAAAAAGGCTATGCAATTGGAACAGTTGTTGCTTCAAAAGGTTATCCTGGTAACTATCTAAAGGAAGTCCAGTTACCGGACTTACCAATTGAATCAGATTGTTTCATTATACATGCAGGTACAAAGCTTTCTACTTCTGGTTCTTTCCATTCCACGGGTGGACGCGTCTTGCTTGTTGGAGCAGTTGAAAAGAATCCAGAAGATGCCCGAGAAAAAGTATATCAATATGTAAAAGCGTTTGATCAAACAGATGATTTTTTCTATCGAAAAGATATCGGATCAACGAAATAGTTTATATAGAAACGTCTGCAAAGTCTATACTTTGTAGGCGTTTTTTTGAAAAAGCTATAAACTTAGACATAACGTGCTATACCCGCTACGGAAGCAAAGGCTATTTTTAATAAAAATGCAATTAATCAGGCGAAAAGAGTTATAATCGGGCGAAAAGAATGATAATCGAGCGAAAATGCAACTAAACGAGCGAAAAGAATGATAATTTAGTAATAAATAAAGAACGGCTAAAAGGTGAAACTTTTCAGCCGTTTATTTTGTATTATATAATAATTAAAAGGTAAATTATGTTAAGCTAAAGATACTAACGTATAGGAAGGTGAGGCGTATCGAATTCAGTCATGAGAGTGTGCTAAAGATTGAAGATTTGACGATGAGTTTTAGCGGAAAAAAAGTGTTGGTTGGGATTGACTTGGAAGTATTTCGTGGTCAAATTATTGGTTATATCGGTCCAAATGGTGCTGGTAAAAGTACAACGGTAAAAATTATCCTTGGGCTCTTAGAAGGATACCAAGGTAAGGTTGAAATTTTTGGTCAAGATATTGCAAAAGGTGATGTGTCATATAAAAGGAAAATCGGCTATGTTCCCGAAAGCGGTGAAGTTTACGATAATTTGACAGCTTTAG
Source organism: Paraliobacillus sp. X-1268 (assembly GCF_003426095.1). NCBI lineage: Bacteria > Bacillati > Bacillota > Bacilli > Caryophanales > Bacillaceae > Paraliobacillus > Paraliobacillus sp. X-1268. The sequence continues at coordinate 174,724 of NZ_QJSK01000003.1, read as the reverse complement.
AATATGTTACGTTTATCGGACAACTATATGGCATGTCTGAGGAAGAAGTAGAAGTGAAAACAATCCAGTTATTAGATAAATTCGGTATGCGTGATTCCCTACATCAAAGAATTTCTTCTTTTTCAAAAGGTATGAAACAGAAACTGCTTATTATCTCAAGTGTCATTCATGACCCAGAGCTACTGTTTTTTGATGAGCCATTAAATGGTTTGGATGCAAATAGTGTGATGATTATCAAAGAGATGATGACGCTCTTGGCTGCAGAAGGAAAAACAATCTTTTACTCGTCTCATATTATGGATGTCGTTGAGAAAATAAGTAACCGTATTGTCTTATTAAAGGATGGTAAAATTGTAGCAGACGGTACATTTGGTCAATTGAAGGAGAAAAATGAGGAAGGTACACTTGAGCAAATCTTTAATCAGTTAACGGGATTTGATAACCATCAAGAGATCGCTAAAGAGGTAATCACAATCGTACATGGAGATCGTTCATATGAGTGATTTTTTTACATTAAAAGTATTAGATCGTTTTAAGCGCCTCTTTCCACTGTTTGGTGTTAACTATCCAGTAATGCGTAGAATTTTAGCGATTAAGTTAACAATGGATCAACGACGTGTACCGACTATTTTTCAAGATATGAAACAAAAAGAAAACGGAAATCCATTAGTAAAGTCATTACTTTTATATGGATTTTATGGATTAATTCTAATTCCGTTTATTCTGATGGATGATAATTTTTTATTTCAAATGAGTATTGTGTTTGGCATTTTTATGTTTATCTTGATGACATCAATGATATCCGATTTTTCCACCGTATTACTTGATGTTCGTGATAAAACGATCTTACATACGAAGCCAATTAACAGTAAGACAATTAGTGCAGCTAAACTAATTCATGTCATCATTTACATGAGTCAAATAACTGGATCATTTGTTATGATACCATTGATTGTAGCGGGTGCTGTTCAAGGTATTGGATTTGCTTTGCTATTTTTAGCTGAAATTATTTTGAATGCACTATTTATTATCGTAGTAACGGCCTTGTTTTACATCTTTATTTTACGATTCTTTGATGGAGAGAAACTAAAAGACTTCATTAACTATGTCCAAATCTTTCTATCGGTTACAATATTGATAGGTTATCAGATTGTCGCTCGATCATTTGAATTCGTTGATTTAAATGTGCAATTTGACTGGCAGTGGTGGCATTTACTTTTACCACCTGTTTGGTTTGCGGCACCATTTGAATGGTTTCTTTCAGGTAATCAATCTATGTACACTATTTTATTTTCTATTATGGCACTTGTTATACCAATTCTATCGATTGTACTTTACTTATATCTAGTTCCGTCATTTGAACGTAATCTACAGAAATTATTAGAAACAAGTGGAACGAAGAGATCGAAAGGACTAAAATGGGAAAGGTTTTTAGCGAAGCTCAGCTGTGGTAGTCAGGAAGAACGAACAGTGTTTCGTTTCGCTAGTAAGATGCTTCGACAGGAACGAGAATTTAAACTAAAAGTCTATCCTTCAATAGGGTTCTCTATTGTTATGCCGTTTATCATTCTCTTTAATGTCCTACGCACCGGCCTTGATTCGCCTAATGCATATTTAACTATTTATTTTTGTAACCTAATGATTCCGAATATTGTTCATATGTTAAAGTTTTCAGGTAGTTATAAAGGAGCATGGATCTATCGTACGCTTCCGTTTTTAAAACCAAAAGCGATTTATCGTGCTACTTTAAAAGCCTTCTTATTTCAATTGTATATGCCAGTAATCTTGGTCATTAGTTGTATCTTTATGGGTTTTTTTTCATTTCATTTGTTACCAGATGTTATAGCAATCATTTTAACTGGCTGGCTTTATGCATTAATATGCTATAAATTAATGAACAATCAACAGTATCCGTTTTCTGAATCCTTTTCATTTGCCCAAAATATTAATACAGGAAGCATGATTCTACTCATCTCATTAATCGGTATATTCACGCTCATGCACTATTTAGTTAGCTTACTCCCATTTGGCGTTTATTTCTATAATATTATATTGGCTATAATCAATTGGATTGCATGGAAAAAGGTATTTGATAAGTAAGTTACTCAACTTTCTCACTTGAAAAATAAGCACTAAACGTTGGCTGTTATGAGTTTTGACATGTAACATGATTTAAAAAAGATGTTTATTACTGAATAAACATAGACTATGCGATAACTGCCATGTTGATTTCCGCTACAGGCAGTCGCTTTTCGCGGGAAAATTTTTTCGGGGGTACATTACAAATCTTAGGCCCAAAAAGCGCTTTCCGAAGTGGATCTTCAGATCTTGCTTTTCCCGCAGGAGTCGACTGCCTTACGCTACATTCAATCAGCATAATGTGAGAAGCTGTTGTCATAAGCACAATAAAACTTATTGACCAGCAGATAATATATTAATTTTAACCTTTATCCAGCGTATCAAATGAAATTGGCGACACTCCTGTAGGAACAGCGCGGGCTGAAGATCCATTCTGTAAAACGGTTTTCTTTAAAGATTTAGCTGAAGCCGTGCCTACGGAAAGGGAGTCAATTTTATTTGAGGAGCAGGTAAGAACTTTATGCCTCTTACCGCATAGTTTCTCTCAAGTGCGTCAGAACAAATGCACGGATGATTGCCAAAGAAGCGTGAAGTCAACTCCAATTTTGGATTGTGAGACTTTCTTGTTGGGTATTGAAATTATTTTGAATGAGGAGTGAATAAATGGAATATCTACTTATAACCATATCTATTCTTATCATAATTTCTTTATCAAGTAAGGTGGATAAATTGGAAGGTCATATAAAAGGAATGCAATATAAATTAGATCAATTAGTTAAACAATCGGGAATACCTGAACACCCGATAAATGATGATTTACGTGAACTAATAAAAGAAGGTAAAGATATAAAAGCAGTTAAAAAAGCAAGAGAAACATTAGGTCTTTCTTTGTTAGAAGGAAAACAATATATTGATAAATTAAAATCTGAAGTATAATTCACTTTATAAAAAAGCAACATGCGGCACATTTTATTGTGCATGTTGCTTAAGTATTTTTGTGATTCCCTTATTAAAATGATGCTTTTAGTGCTTCTAATTCTTGCTGTACTTCTTCTGTTTTTGTCAATTGGTCTGTCAATGTTGTGTTTAAGTGCATAATTTTTTCGGTTGTATCCTCTGTTTTATTTGTAACGTACTCCATTGTGGTTGTTATTTCAAGGCTTGCTTTCGAAACATCTTGACTGTTTGTATTAACTTTTTCGATAGATTTAATGTTTGTCATAATTGTTGAAGCAATATCCTCAAAACTAGTGTTGATTTCTAATATTTTTTCTGATTCGTGATTAATATTATTGGCACGTTCTTCCGACTGACTTGCAATGTTCTGGACATCTTCTAAAATTCGGTCTACCGTTTTTGTGATTTGTTCTGTTGCATCAACAGATCTTTCTGCTAGCTTACGAACTTCCTCTGCTACAACTGAAAAACCTTTTCCATTTTCTCCAGCACGTGCTGCTTCAATGGATGCATTTAAGGCAAGTAAATTAGTCTGTTCTGAAATATCGTTAATTAATGTAACAACTTCGTTTATTCTTAGAATTTCATCTGCAAGTTGAACGATTTTATTTTTCGCGTTTTCAGAGTTACTAGCGATTTTCTCCATCGTTTCGGACGAATCATTAATTTGCTTTACGCCGTCCTCTGTCTTCATCTTCATGTGATGGAATGCATCAGTTAAGTTTGATAAGTCGTCTGTAATTGTTTGGAATTGATTATTCATATTATCCGCAACTGCTGTCGTTTCTTCAAAAGAACCTAATTGTTCTTGGGAAGTTGCTGATATATCCTCAAAATGTTCACTAATTGATTTTATCTCATCCGTTAAATTATTAACACGTTCCGAAATGTTAGTTGATCTTTCTTCGACTAAATGAATTTGATCTTGTTGCTTTAATTGAAAGTCTTCTATACTTGCAAATAATTTATTCAATTGTCCTCCCAATAAACCAATTTCATTATTTTCTTTCGATTGAATACGAGTATCGAGTTCGCCATTTTCAAATTGTTGAATTTTCTGTTCCATATCTTTAATAGGCTTCAATATGTAATAGCGTAAAAAGCCTCCAATCAAAATTGTGGTGACAACAATGTTCATTAGATTATTGATCCAAATACCAATTATCCCTAAATTAATGTTTGTCATTTCAATTAAACTTAAAATAAAATTTGAAATAGTTGTATTTAACAGTAAGACAATGATTAGTGCGATGATAATTCGAAATTGGATATGCTGCCAGATTGGTAGTTTTTTTGTTTCCATTTTTATAATTCCTCTCGAAACTAGTATTTTTTATATGCTCTGATATATACCCCGATTATTTAAAGATAAACCTTTATTTATAATTATTTTATCCTAGGCATATATAACTGGTTCATAAAGGAAAAATAACGCGCTAATCATATCGATTAGCGCGTGTTTCTAATGCTATGCATTCACCTTTGTGAAAAATTGTGGTAGATGTTCTTTATGTGCTTCCATCATTTCATCAATAATTTCCTTTGCTATTGTATCTGATGGAGTTAATGGATTAATAGTTAGGGCTAAGACGACTTTATCGTAATCCCCGGTTACTGCAGCTTCAGCTGAAATACGTTCAAATGATTTAATTTGTTGTACTAATCCGCGGACAGCCACTGGCAAATCACCCATTGTAATAGGTTTCGGACCATCTTTGGTAATGACACAGCTAACTTCAACAGCTGAATCATTGGGAATACTTGCGATTGCGCCATTGTTTCTAGTGTTTACTGGTTGGATGTCTCGTTTGTCATTATAAATAGAAGTAATTAAACGAACAGCTGCATCAGAATAATAGGCGCCGCCACGTTCTTGTAATTGTGGTGGTTTACTATCTAATTCAGGATCTTTATACAATTCAAAAAGTTCTTTTTCTAATTTTTGAACGACTTCTGCACGAGTACCTTCTTTTTCAGCATTCTTAACATTTTTCTCTAGCATTTGTTTCGATTTGTAGTAATAATTATGGTAAGGACAAGTTAAGGCATCAAGACTTTTAATGAATTCTGGTTCCCAGCCTAAGCCCTCAATGTTTTTCACAAAGCTACTATTCTCTGGATTTGATAATAAGTCAATTACTTCTTTTTTAACACTTTTTCCATCTACATAGACATCTAATCCGTAAACCATATGATTAAGTCCAGCGAAATCGATATGAATACGAGAATGATCTACATCTAATAATTTAGCAATACCCATCTCCATACCAATAGGTACATTGCACAGGCCAACAATTTTGGTAATGTTAGAATAACGAAGAACGGCTTCTGTCACCATTCCCGCTGGGTTAGTAAAGTTAATCAACCATGCATTCGGACATAGTCGTTCGATGTCCTTACAAATTTCAAGAATCACCGGGATGGTGCGTAATCCTTTAAATAAGCCGCCGGGGCCGTTGGTTTCTTGACCAAGTACACCGTATTTCATTGGAATGCGTTCGTCTTTTGCACGTGCTTCTAGTAAACCAACGCGAAATTGTGTCGTAACAAAATCAGCACCTTTTAATGCTTCTTCCCTGTCTAATGTTAAATGAATCTCAATTGGAAGACCTGCCTTTTTTACCATACGTCTTGCTAAAGCGCCAACTATTTCTAGTTTATCTTTACCAGCTTCGATATCAACTAACCAAAGCTCACGAATGGGTAATTCATGATAATGATTAATAAAACCTTCCATTAATTCTGGGGTGTAACTTGAGCCGCCACCAATTGTCGCAATTTTTAATCCCTTCGTCATAAGAATCCCTCCAAATTGATTGTAAGTACCCTTCTTTCAACATAGAGTAAAGGCTTACAATGTTTATGTTTCAATTTTAGCTTGTAAAGAAGTTTCCGTATAGATAAAACGAACATCTAGTTTTAAATTACAGTTAAAGGAATATGTCACATAGACGTAACAGGGTGTTTCAACTACAATAAAAGATAACTATTCTATTAATAACTCAACTTTCTCACTTAAAAAATAAGCGCTAAACGTTGGCTGTTATAAGTTTGGTTTGTGTTCCTTATAAAACTTGACACGATTAAAAAATGTTTAGTAATGAAAACCCATAAAATCTGTCGTAACTGCAATGTTGATTTCCGCTGCAGGCAGTCGCTTTCCGCGGGCAAGTCTTCAGCTAACTTCGAAAAGCAAAAAGCACTTTCCGAAGTGGATCTTCAGATCTTGCTTTTCCCGCAGGATTCGACTGCCTTACGCTTCAATCAGCTCAGCATATTGTAAGCACCTGTTGTTATAAGTATAAATAAAAATTTATGACAAGAAGCTATTTTAACCTCTATCCAGCGCATCAAATGAAATTGACGAGACTCCAGTAGGAACAGCACATGTTTTCGATGGGATGAGTAATCGCAGTCCCACGGGCTGAAGATCCATTCGGTAAAGCGTTTTTCTTTACCGAATTAGCTGAAGCCGTGCCTACGGAAAGGAAGTCAATTTCATTTGAGGAGCGGGTAAGAACTTTATGCCTCTTGCGGCGGAATTTCTCTCAAGTGCGTCAGGTCAAACATACGGATGATAACCAAAGAAGGTGAAGTCAATTTCTATTTTGGATTATGAGACTACGTTGATATACTAAGGCTTAACTGCCTGTTTTACAGTACGAAAGTTGAGTTAATAAGAAAGGACCTGATTATGACACATCTTGATAATGATAAAATTAAAAATGTTCGCTGTATGGTTATAACAGTGAGTGATACGCGAGATAAAGAAACGGATAAAAGTGGACAAGCTATTAAGGGATTTCTCGAAGAAAATGATCACCTGCTACAAGATTACGTGATTGTAAAAGATGAAAAAGAAGAGATTAATAAAGCGATCCAACAGGGGTTAGCAGATGTACAAGTTGAAGCTATTTTATTAAATGGAGGGACAGGTATTGCGAAGCGTGATGTCACAATAGAAGTTGTACAAAGCGTTTTAGAGAAGGAATTGCCAGGGTTTGGTGAATTATTCCGTTATTTAAGCTATCAATATGATATTGGATCTGCTGCGATATTATCTCGTGCAACAGCAGGAGTAGCACGAGATACAGCCATATTTGCAATGCCAGGATCAACTGGAGCGGTTAAACTTGCTATGGAGCGATTAGTTTTACCTGAGTTGATCCATGTCATAACAGAGATAAAAAAATAAGGCTATTTATCGTTGATAATCGCCGCTTTTTCCGCCAGTTTTTGTTAACAAGAATGTTGGACCTAGTATCATTCCTTTATCTACTGCTTTACACATGTCATACACAGTTAAACCTGTCACAGAGGCGGCGGTGAGTGCCTCCATTTCCACGCCTGTGCTTCCTTTTGTTTTGACTTCTACCTCGATAATAAGGGACTGTTTATCGTTATCTTGGCTTTCCCAACTAAAGCTTATATTTACACCACTTAAAGGTAAGGGATGACACATTGGAATGATCGTTGAAGTTTGCTTTGCTGCCATAATACCAGCAACTTGAGCAACGGCAAGTACATCACCCTTAGCAAATGCGTGCTGTGTTATTTTTTGATAAATTTCTTGATTAACAATTACGCGTGACTGACTAACAGCAGTACGAGTCGTTTCCTGTTTATCCGTTATATCGACCATTTTTGCTCTACCTTCTGAATTAAAATGAGAAAATTCAGTCATGTTGATCACCTCTTATGTTATTATAACAAAATATAGAATGGACGTCTGTGCTAGAATGAAGGGAAGGAAGAGAAAAATGCAAAAAAAACAAATATTGTGTTTGCTAATTGGTAGCCTACTTATATTAACAACAGCATGTGTGCAAAATTCAAAAGGTAGCAATGAGGAAAAAGTAGAGTTAACTATTTCAGCGGCTGCTAGTTTGACAGATGTAATGGATGAACTAGTAACAGTTTTTGAAGAAGACCATACAAACATTCAAATCCAACTGAATTTGGGTTCATCTGGTGCTTTACAACAACAAATTGAACAAGGTGCACCGACTGATCTATTTATTTCAGCGGCAGAAGATAAATTAATTTATTTACTAGAGAAGAATTTAATAGATGATAGATATTACCAGACTATTGTTGAGAATAGCTTGGTATTGATTGCGAATAAAGAAGCTAATTCTACTATTACCTCCTTTGAAGATTTATTAGAAACAGATGTGAAAAAGATCGCAATTGGCACACCTGAAAGTGTCCCGGCTGGCGCATACGCGAAACAAACGTTAGAGCAGTTAGGATTGTATCAGACGTTATCTGAAAAAGATAAACTAATACCTGCTAAAGATGTTCGTCAAGTTTTACAGTATGTCGAGACAAATAATGTCGATGCAGGGATTGTTTATCAGACAGATGCAATACAGTCGGATTTAGTAGAGATTGTAGCGGTAGCAGATCAAGCTGATCATGACAGAATTGCTTATCCTGCTGGGGTTGTGAAAGATACAAATCATGAACCGGAAGCAATCTTATTTTATGATTTTTTAACATCAGAACAGGCAACGACTATATTTAAAGAATATGGATTTCGTTCAGTAGGGAGCGAGAACGATTGAATATGACATTTTGGCAACCAATACAACTCTCTATAATTGTAGCATTTGTTGCCACGTTATTTGTCGTTATTACTGGAATAACAATGGCTTGGTTAATGACGAAAAAGCGTTTGCCAGCTAAATTACTAATAGAAACAATGCTATTGTTACCAATTGTATTACCACCGACTGTAATAGGTTTTTTATTAATTATACTTTTCGGACGTAATGGTTGGATTGGGGAAATTATTCACTTTTTTAGTGGGCAGTCCATTATATTTACGATAACTGCCGCTATTATTGCCGCTATAGTTGTCGCGTTTCCTTTAATGTATCAAACTGTTAAGCTAGGGTTTCAATCGATTGATCGAGATATAGAAGATGCTGCTCGAGTCGACGGTGGAAACGAATGGCACATTTTTCGTTTTGTTTCTTTACCACTATGCTATAAACCGATTATTGCAGGCTTTATTTTAAGTTTTGCACGTGCATTGGGAGAATTCGGTGCGACTGTAATGTTTGCTGGTAATATTCCTGGAAAGACCCAGACCATTCCACTGGCTATTTATGTGGCGTTTGAATCAAATCAAATGCAACTTGCATGGGCGTGGGTTATTTCCATTGTAGCTATTTCGTTTGTCATGTTACTCCTTTTGCGTAAAGTAAATCAGTAATGTATGTCAATGTTGTTTAATGATAAATTAAAAGAGCGATGATAGTTGGACATACTTTTGCTATAATTATGGAGAAGAACTGCAGATAAAAATCAATCCTCAAATAGAAAAGGTGTGTGACAAATGAAAAAGAAGTTAATGCTATTATTAATATTTTTAATTCCGTTATTATTGGTCGCTTGTTCAAATGAAACAGAGCAGACTGATTCAGATCCGGAAGTTGAAGAACCAGTAGGAGAATCAGAACCAGCGTTACCAAATGTATATCCGCTTACTGGAGAAAGGACAGAAGAAGCAGTTGATAATCGAATTGTCGCTGTCATGATCAATAATCATCCATCAGCCCGACCGCAGACTGGTTTATCCCAAGCAGATGTTGTGTTTGAAATTTTGGCTGAGGGTGACATTACAAGACTAATGGCTCTCTTTCAAAGTCAACAGCCAGAGGTTGTCGGACCAGTAAGAAGTGCGCGTCCTTATTATTTTAATACGGCAGATGACTATGGTGCGCTCTATGTTTATCATGGTGCAGCAAACTTTATAGAAGATATGCTAGCAGATGGTGCCGCTGAGTATTTGAATGGTGCTTATTATGATGATGATGGTAATTTATTTAAACGGGAGTCTTTCCGTGTTGCACCGCACAACTCTTATTTGCAATTTGGAGCTGTTTATGATGTTGCAGAAGAAAAAGGGTACCAAACAAGTATGGAGTATGAGTCTCTAAGATTTTTAGAAGAAGAAGAAACTACTGAAATTGGAGGAACTGAGGTTACAGAGGTATCTTTCAATTACACATCAACACCAGTTCGTTATGTGTATAATTCGGAATCAGAAGCCTATTTACGTTATAATGGGGAAGAACAAACACTTGAGTTAAATACAGATGAACCTGTAGAGCTAGACAATGTCTTTATTATCGAGACAAATCATGAAGTGGTTGATGATGCTGGACGCCGCGAGATAGATTTAGATTCAGGTGGAAATGCATATCTTTTACAAAAAGGAAAACTTCAAAAAATCCAATGGAAGAACCAGGATGGACGAATTATACCGGTTCGTGATGGAGAAGAAGTTGGGTTAGTTTCTGGTCAGACTTGGATTAATGTGATTCCCACGGATCCAGGATTATCAGCAGTAGAAGAGATAGAATAAGACAAAGGGAGGAGAATAGTTCGATGCAGATCGATAAACTAAGAGGTGAACAATTGGATCAGCTATTTGATGCAATGCTAACATTAAAAAACCGAGAAGAATGCTATCAATTTTTTGATGATATTGCGACAATGAGCGAGATTCAATCCTTTTCCCAAAGGTTACAAGTAGCAAAAATGTTAAAAGAAGGCCATACGTATCATGCTATTGTTGAAGAGTCGAGCGCATCAACAACCACGATTTCGCGTGTGAAGCGTTGCCTTAATTATGGTAATGACGGTTATCAAATGGTACTTGGACGTCTAGAAGAACAAGAGGAGTCATAGATATTAATTTTATAGGAGGTAAAAATATATGGTTAGATTCGGAATTATCGGGACAAATTGGATAACAGAAAGTTTTATTAATGCTGCGTTAGATGTGGAGGATTTTGAGCTAGTTGCAGTTTATTCTCGCACAGAGGATAAGGCAAAGCAATTCGCAGACAAGTTCTCTGTAGAAACAATATTTACAGATATGGATCGTTTTCTGCAAAATGATCAAATGGATGCAGTGTACATAGCAAGCCCAAATGTTATGCATGCAGGACAAGCGATTGAAGCGATGAATGCAGGTAAACATGTGATTGTGGAAAAAGCAATAGCATCAAATGCAACTGAAGTTAAAGAATTAATTGATACAGCAAAGCGAAACGGTGTATTGCTAATGGAAGCAATTAAATCAATCTTTTTGCCCAACTTTCAAGCAGTTAAAGAAAACTTGGACAAGATAGGGCCAGTTCGTCGCTATTTTGCGAGCTACTGTCAGTATTCATCACGTTATGATGCATATAAAGAAGGAAACGTCATGAATGCGTTTAAGCCTGAATTCTCTAATGGTTCTCTAATGGATATAGGAATCTATTGTATTTATCCTATGGTAACCCTCTTTGGTAAGCCAAAAAAAGTTCATGCTAATGCTTATATGCTTGAATCAGGTGTTGATGGACAAGGAAGTGCCCTGTTTGATTATGATGAACTAAATGGTTCAGTAATGTATTCTAAGGTTACAAATTCTTATCTGCCATCTGAAATTCAAGGTGAACAAGGCGCAATCATAATTGACAATATTAATCACCCTACCAAAGTAGAAATAAAATGGAATGATGGAACTGTCGAAGATATCTCGCGACCACAAAAAGACAATGCCATGTATTATGAAGCAAAGGCTTTTATTGATGCAATAAAAAACAATGAATTAGAATCCTCAATTAATACGTATGAAAATACACTAATAACGGCGACTATTTTAGAAGAAGCAAGAGGACAGTTTGGACTCGTATTTCCAGCCGATAATAAATAGAAAAAGCTAGCCTAAGTGGCTAGCTTTTTCTATTATATTCTATTTTCTTTTTAAGTCACTATTCGCCACTATGTTGCCATTTAAATGTCGGGATAGATAGATTCTCATGAAAAACGACCTTTTTTAAAATGATTCAGATATCTTACTGAATTTTGTAGGATTTTTGGTATAATGAAATAATGGATTAGTAGTGGATGGAGGCTAATACTTTGTATAATAGGAAAGAATGGAAACATATTTTCAAATTAGACCCTAATAAAGAAATTACTAACGAAGAAGTAACGAAAATTTGTCAATCAGGAACAGATGCAATAATCGTTGGTGGAACAGATGGGGTTACTTTAGATGGTGTATTACAACTATTAAGTCAGATTCGCAGGTTTTCAGTACCTTGCATTTTAGAAGTCTCTTCAATGGATGCAATTACACCTGGTTTTGACTTTTATTATATTCCAATGGTGTTAAATAGTCAGGATAAAAAATGGATGATGGACATTCAGCATCAAGCAATTAAAGATTTTGGAAATATGTTGAACTGGAACGAAATTGTGGCGGAAGGATATTGTATTTTAAATCCGGAAGCAAAAGCATACAATCTTGCTAATTGTAAGTTCCCAGATGCAGGAGATGTAATAGCTTATGCACAAATGGTTGAACACATGCTTCATTTGCCAATTTTTTATTTAGAATATAGCGGTACATACGGTGATCCAGAATTAGTGAGGCAAGTGAAACAACAATTGAACGCTACACAATTATTCTACGGTGGCGGGATAAAGAATAAACAGCAGGCAAAAGAAATGGCGACTTACGCGGATGTCATTGTTGTAGGAAATAGTATATATGAAAATTTTGAAGAAGCGTTACAAACAGTTGAGGCAGTAAAAGAAGGATAAAGGCGGTGGACTAATGAGCAAAGCAATGGAAAAATTACTTAATGGATTAAATAAACCACAACAGGATGCTGTTCGTCATACAGATGGTCCATTACTCATAATGGCAGGTGCGGGAAGTGGTAAAACGAGAGTCCTAACACATCGAATCGCTTATTTGTTAGATGAAAAAGAAATTTCTCCTAGAAGCGTTTTGGCGATTACCTTTACAAATAAAGCAGCAAGAGAAATGAAAGAGCGGATCTCCCGACTAGTTGGACCTGAAGCAGATCAAATATGGGTATCTACTTTTCACTCAATGTGTGTACGGATATTGCGCAGAGATATTGATCGAATTGGTTACAGTCGAAGCTTTTCAATCTTAGACAGTGGGGATCAATTAACTGTAATAAAGAACATCTTAAAAGAAAAGAATATCGATCCAAAAAAATTCGAACCGCGAGCTATGTTGAATGCAATTAGTTCAGCAAAGAATAGTTTAATTACACCTGAAGGGTATAAAGCAGAAGCAGGAGATTTCTATCAACAACAAATAGCAACGGTTTACGAATCGTATCAAAGACGACTGATGAAAAACCAATCACTTGATTTTGATGATTTAATCATGCAGACAATTGTATTGTTTAAACGATTGCCAGAAGTGTTGGAATATTACCAGCGACGGTTTCAATATGTTCATGTGGATGAGTATCAAGATACAAACCATGCACAATATTCTTTAGTAAAACAGTTAGCATCACGCTATCAAAACTTATGCGTAGTAGGTGATTCTGATCAATCTATCTATGGCTGGCGTGGAGCAGATATTGCGAATATCCTTTCTTTTGAAAAGGATTATCCAAGTGCTAGAGTCGTTATACTTGAGCAAAATTACCGTTCGACACAATCAATTTTAGAAGCGGCTAATCGTGTGATTGAAAATAATCCTGGTCGTAAGGCGAAGAAACTATGGACAGACAATACCGAGGGCTCGAAAATAAATTATTATAAAGCGGCAACAGAACAATATGAAGGGTTATATGTGGCTGGCAAGGCGGAAGAGTATGTTAAATCTAATGAATATAACTATCGTGATATAGCCATTCTTTATCGAACAAATGCCCAGTCAAGATCCGTCGAGGAAACGTTTGTTAAAGCAAATATTCCTTATCAAATTGTTGGCGGAACTAAGTTCTATGATCGAAAAGAAATTAAAGACATGCTTGCATACTTACGTTTAATATCTAATCCTGATGATGACCTTAGTTTTGCAAGAGTGGCAAATGAGCCGAAGCGTGGTGTTGGTAAAACATCTTTAGATAAGCTTCAAGCCTATGCAGCTGAACATGACATTTCTTTATACACAGCAGTACAAGAAGTTGACTTTGCTGGTGTTAGTGGTAAAGCTGCAAAAGAATTAGCAAACTTTGGAGCGTTAATAAGAAATTGGACACAACAGCAAGAGTTTTTAACTGCAACGGATATGGTGGAAGAAGTGATAACAAAGACAGGGTATGAGACAATGCTTCAGAATGAGCGTAGCATTGAAGCGCAAAGTCGTCTTGAGAACTTAGAAGAGTTCAAAACGGTTACCAAACATTTTGAGGAAAATAGTGAAGATAAGACATTACTTGCTTTCTTAACTGATTTAGCCTTAGTTGCTGATATTGACCGAGTAGATGATGATCCATTTGCAGATAATAAAGTAACACTAATGACTTTGCACGCTGCCAAGGGACTAGAGTTCCCGATTGTATTCTTAGTTGGTATGGAAGAGAATGTCTTCCCGCATAGTCGTTCTATTCTTGATGAAGACGAGATGGAAGAAGAGCGTCGTTTAGCCTATGTAGGAATTACAAGAGCGGAAAAGATACTACACATTTCACATGCTCAGATGCGAACCTTATATGGCAGAACCAATATGAATCCAATTAGCCGATTCATTAGAGAGATTCCAGAAGTATTGTTAGAAGGTATGGAAGAAGTGAAAGAGCAAATGTCCAAATCGCCTTCAATCAATTCCAATCTCCAAAAGCCAAATCCATTTGCTGCACCATCGAAGTTGGCTGTTAAAAAAGCAGCACAAAAAACAACGACGGGTGGAGAAAAGGTTGGATGGCAAGTTGGTGACAAAGCTAACCACAAAAAATGGGGTCAAGGAACCGTTGTGAAAGTTACCGGTGAAGGTGAATCAATGGAATTAGATATCGCATTTCCATCACCAACTGGTATTAAGCGATTATTAGCGAAGTTTGCTCCGATTACAAAAGATTAAATTGAGGTGGATGTCAGATGGATCAAGCAAAAGCTGATCAAGAGATAAAAGCATTACGTCAGACATTAGAAAAGTATAATTATGACTATCATGTCTTAGATAATCCGACTGTTCCAGATGCGGAATATGATAAAAAAATGCAACAGTTGCATCGATTAGAGGAAGAATTTCCCGCACTTGTTACACCAGATTCACCCACACACCGAGTTGGTGGAAAACCTCTAGAGGGTTTTAAAAAGGTGCAACATAATGTACCAATGCTTAGTTTAGCTAATGCGTTTAGTGATACAGATCTAAAAGATTTTGATCGACGTATCCGTGAAGGCTTAGATATAGAGGCGGTCACGTATGTTTGTGAGTTGAAAATTGATGGGTTAGCCGTATCTCTTCGCTATGAAGAAGGTATTTTCACTCTGGGAGCTACTCGAGGAGATGGTGAAACGGGCGAGGATATTACACATAATCTAAAAACGATTCGAAACATTCCATTAAAAATTGCAGAGAAAAGTACAATTGAAGTTCGTGGAGAAGCATTTATGCCACAGAAATCTTTTCTTGCCTTAAATGCGCAAAAAGAAGAAAATGGAGAGGAACCGTTTGCGAATCCACGTAATGCGGCAGCGGGTTCTTTAAGACAATTAGATTCTAAAATTGCTTCTAAACGTAGCCTTGATGTTTTCCTTTATGCGGTTGGACAATGGGAGTCTGGTACACTTACGACACATAGTGAACGGTTAAATTATTTAGCTTCATTAGGTTTACAAACAAACCCAGAATGGCGGAAATGCCAAAATATTGATGAAGTGATTGCTTATGTAGAAGGTTGGGTTCAAAATCGTGAGAACTTATCTTATGACATAGATGGCATTGTAGTGAAAGTGGATAATCTTGCATATCAAGATATACTTGGTAATACAGCTAAAGGGCCACGTTGGGCAATTGCTTATAAGTTTCCAGCGGAAGAAGTTGTCACTAAGCTTACAGATATCGAATTAAGTGTTGGAAGAACTGGGGTTATTACGCCTACTGCTATTCTTGATGCAGTTAAAGTTGCAGGTACAACTGTACAGCGTGCTTCCTTACACAATGCAGATTTTATTCGTGATAAAGACATTCGAATTGATGATACAGTTGTAATTAAAAAAGCCGGAGATATTATCCCAGAGGTTGTGCGTGTCTTAACTGACAAACGAAATGGGGAAGAAATTCCTTATGAGATGCCTACACATTGTCCTGCATGTGAAAGTGAGTTAGTTAGGCTTGAGGAAGAAGTTGCACTAAGGTGTATAAATCCTAGTTGTCCGGCACAAGTAAAAGAAGGATTGACGCACTTTGTTTCGCGTAACGCCATGAATATTGATGGTTTAGGAGAAAAAGTTATTGAGCAACTTTTTGATGCGGATTTAGTTGATAAAATTTCTGATATCTATCGACTAGAGCGTGATTCCTTACTAGAATTAGAACGAATGGGTGAGAAGTCAGTTGATAATTTGTTACGTGCAATCGAAGTATCAAAAGGTAATTCACTTGAGAAACTGTTGTTTGGTTTAGGAATACGTTTTGTTGGGGCAAAAGCTGCGAAAACATTAGCAATTGAATTTGAGACGATCGATAATTTAGTAGCGGCTACGTATGATGATTTAGTTGCAGTGAACGAAATTGGTGAAAAAATGGCTGATTCGATTGTTCGATATTTTTCAGAAGATCATGTAAAAGAATTGGTCGAACAGTTAAAGCTATTAGGATTGAATATGAATTACCTAGGACCGAAAAAGACACAGCAAGCTGAGGATTCGATTTTTAGTGGAAAGACAATTGTTCTGACAGGAAAAATGGAGCAACTGACACGTCCAGAAGCAAAAGAAAAAATTGAAGCTTTAGGTGGCAATGTGACAGGAAGTGTTAGTAAAAAGACGGACCTACTCATTGCAGGATCAGAAGCTGGATCTAAATTGGATAAAGCTAGAAAGTTAGATATAGAAGTTTGGGAAGAGCAACAGTTAATTGATGCGCTTGATATATAACCCAAACAACTGAGAGAGGATGACATGCTTAATGAATAAAAAAGGTTTTAGCGTACTCTTGTTATTACTCCTATTGTTTTTAACAAGTTGTGCTCCTTCATTTGATAATCAAGAAGATGAAGTTGTTGATGATAATACCTTAGATGATACAGGTCAGGAAACAGCGATTATTCCAAGCTACAGTGTATCAGATCAAGATTATCAAGTGTTGTTACCTTATAAACTAAGTCAATCTCGAGGAGTAATTGTCAATCAAATTGCCAATCGTTTAGACATTGATTCGTTTGAGGAAGGATTACGAAGACACTCAACGAATGTTTACGATCCTGATGATTACTTTTTTCAAGAAGGGCAAAAGATCACGTCAGATGTTGTCTATAATTGGTTAGAACGTTATTCTGAAGAAGATGACAGTAATGGGAATCCACTCGGTCTAAATCCTGAAATTGATCTTCCCGTAAATGAAGAAGACCGAGATCCAGAACAAATATTAAAAGAGGAACGAGAAAACCCAAAATATTTATCCCATATTCTAGAACAAGACTATTTAGTCAAAACAGAAGATAATGCTGTTCAACTCGCTGGGATTTCAATTGGAATAGCGATGAAATCAAATTACCGATTTGAAACAGAGGATGGCCTTTATTATTACGAAGATATTAGTATGGATAAAATGTTATCTGAAGCAAATCGGATAGCAAAAGAAGTGGTTACAAGAGTACGAGAAATAGAAGGGTTAGAAGAAGTGCCGATTATGTTAGCTGTATATCGAGAAGAATCACGTGATGCATTAGTACCTGGGAATTTTGTCGCAACAGCAACTGTAGATAATGGTAGCAATTCTGTTGGGGATTGGGAATCTATTGATGAGGAATATATTTTATTTCCTTCCACTGAAGCCACTGAAAAAGATCCAGATACAACAGCAAACTTAGACGACTTTGAAAAAGACATTGCTGAATATTTTCCGAACTATGTTGGTGTAATCGGGGAAGGATTCTATATTGATGAACAATTGCAAAAACTCACGTTAGAAGTCCCAATTCAATTTAAAGGTAAAGCGGAGGTAATTGGATTTACCCAATATGCTTATGGGCTTGTAATGGATGGTTTTCAAAACCACTACGATTTAGAGATTAATATAACGGCAAGTGACAATCAGGAGAGCTTGATTTTCCGTAAGGCTGGCGAAGAGGAACCGACTGTTCATATTTATGATTAAAATCCGATAAGGAAATAGTAAGTTAGTAAACCAATAGTTGCTAATACAGTCCTTTTTTTGCTATTATCATAAGTATTGTTAGTCTACGAATATAATCACGGAAATAAATGTGGAGGTGAAAAGAATGGCAGAAATATCTAAAGAAGAAGTAAGACACGTGGCAAACTTAGCACGTTTAGCAATATCAGAAGAAGAAGTAGAGAAAATGACGAAACAGCTCGGAGATATTATTAGCTATGCCGAACTATTAAACGATTTAGATACAGAGAATGTTGAACCGACAACACACGTATTAGATTTGAAAAATGTGATGCGCAAAGATGAGCCAAGAAAATGGATCGAAAAAGAAGATGCACTAAAAAATGCACCTGACCAACAAGAAGGTCAATTTCGCGTCCCTTCCATATTAGAATAAGGAGGTTTACAGATTATGTCCCTGTTTGATTATACATTAAAAGAATTACAAGATAAGCTACATAGTAAGGAGATTACAGTCAGTGATCTCGTTTCCGCGTCTTATGAGCGTATTAACGCTGTGGACGACAAGGTAAAAGCATTTTTAACATTGAATGAAGAAGCGGCACGTGCAAAAGCAAAAGAATTAGATGGACAAGTGGACGAAGCTTCAAATCCATTGTTTGGTATGCCACTAGGTGTAAAAGACAATATGGTGACGAAAGGACTTCGTACAACATGTGCTAGTCAAATTTTAGATAACTTTGATGATCCATTATATAATGCAACTGTGGTTGATAAGCTAGAAGCTGAAAATACAGTTGTAATTGGTAAGTTAAATATGGACGAATTTGCGATGGGTTCATCAAATGAGAACTCTAGCT
The DNA here is from genome assembly GCF_003426095.1 of Paraliobacillus sp. X-1268. Classification (NCBI taxonomy): domain Bacteria; kingdom Bacillati; phylum Bacillota; class Bacilli; order Caryophanales; family Bacillaceae; genus Paraliobacillus; species Paraliobacillus sp. X-1268. The sequence continues at coordinate 155,740 of NZ_QJSK01000003.1, read as the reverse complement.
ATGCACCGACTCGTAATCCATGGAACACAGATTATGTCCCAGGTGGCTCTAGTGGTGGTTCAGCTGCAGCAGTGGCGGCCCGTGAAGTGTTTTTCTCACTAGGTTCAGATACAGGTGGTTCGATTCGTCAGCCTGCAGCATTTTGTGGTGTTGTCGGGTTAAAACCAACTTATGGACTTGTGTCACGTTTTGGATTAGTTGCATTTGCATCCTCTTTAGATCAAATTGGACCAATTACAAGAACTGTTGAAGATAATGCACATTTATTACAAGCAATTGTTGGACAAGATCCTATGGATTCAACATCAGCAAATGTCGAGATTCCAAATTATAGTGATGCAATCAAACAAGATGTAAAAGGATTGAAAATTGCTGTACCAAAAGAATACCTACAAGAGGGTGTAGCACCAGAAGTGAAAGAAGCTGTCCTACAAGCATTAAAAGTTTATGAAGATCTTGGTGCGACTTGGGAAGAAGTTTCGTTACCACACTCTCAATATGCAGTTGCAGCTTATTATTTACTTTCATCATCTGAAGCTTCGGCAAACTTGGCGCGATTTGATGGCGTACGTTACGGTGTTCGTTCAGAGAAAGCAACAAATATGATTGATATGTACAAGCTGTCTCGTAGTGAAGGATTTGGAGATGAAGTGAAACGTCGTATTATGCTCGGTACGTTTGCACTTAGCTCTGGTTACTATGATGCATACTATAAAAAGGCGCAAAAAGTACGTACATTAATTAAAAATGATTTCGAAAAAGTATTTGAAGATTATGACATCATCGTTGGACCAACAACGCCAACACCAGCATTTAAAGTAGGCGAAAAAATTGATGATCCGTTAACAATGTATGCGAATGATATTTTAACAATTCCTGTTAACTTAGCAGGTGTTCCCGGAATGTCACTTCCGTGTGGTTTCTCCAGTGAAGGATTACCAATCGGCTTACAAATAATTGGTAAACACTTTGACGAGTCTACCATTTATCGTACAGCTTACGCGTTTGAACAAGCAACTGATCATCATAAAAAACGCCCGGAATTGGGAGGTGCTAAATAATGAATTTCGAAACAGTAATTGGCCTTGAAGTCCATGTCGAATTAAAAACAGATTCAAAGATTTTTAGCCCTAGTTTTAATCATTTTGGTGCAGAAGCAAATGAAAACATTAATCCAATTGATTTGGGATATCCAGGTGTATTACCTGTATTAAATGAGCAAGCGGTAAATTATGCAATGAAAGCTTCTATGGCAATCAATTGTGATGTTGCGACCAATACAAAATTTGACCGTAAAAATTATTTTTACCCGGATAATCCGAAAGCCTACCAAATCTCTCAATTCGACCAGCCAATTGGAGAAAATGGTTGGATAGAAATTGAAGTGGAAGGTAAGAAAAAACGTATTGGCATAACGCGTCTTCATTTAGAAGAAGATGCTGGAAAATTAACACATAATAATGACGGTTATTCACTTGTTGATTACAACAGACAAGGAACGCCATTAGTAGAGATTGTTTCAGAACCGGATCTTCGTTCTCCAGCAGAAGCATATGCTTACCTTGAGAAAATAAAAAATATTATTCAATATACTGGCGTTTCAGATTGTAAAATGGAAGAAGGATCACTTCGTTGTGATGCGAATATATCAATTCGACCAATTGGACAAGAAGAATTTGGTGTAAAAACAGAATTGAAAAACTTAAACTCTTTTTCTTTTGTTCAAAAAGGATTAGAATTTGAGGAAAAACGTCAACAGGAAGTATTGCTTGCTGGTGGAGAAATCCTGCAAGAAACGCGTCGTTATGATGAACAAACAAAAGAAACAATCTTAATGCGTGTGAAGGAAGGATCAGATGATTACCGTTATTTCCCTGAACCAGACCTTGTACCACTTTATATTGATGATGCTTGGAAAGAGCGAATTCGTGCCGAAATTCCAGAGTTACCAGATGCTAGAAGATTACGTTATATTGAAACATTAGAATTACCTGCATATGATGCAATGGTACTTACTAGCACAAAGGAAATGTCTGATTTCTTTGAGTCAACAATTGCTGCAGATGCTGATGTTAAACAAGCTTCCAATTGGATTATGGGCGAACTTTCCGCTTATATGAACAAACAACAAAAAGCGTTACATGATTTAGCTTTAACACCAGAGAGTTTAGCGAAGATGATTAAGTTAATTGAAGATGGCACAATTTCTTCTAAAATCGCGAAAAAAGTATTTGCTGAACTTGTTGAAAATGGTGGAGAACCAGAAAAAATCGTCAAAGATAAGGGACTTGTTCAAATCTCAGATGAAGGGCAATTAACAGAGATTATATCTGCATTGCTCGACAAGAATGAACAATCGATTATCGATTATAAAAATGGTAAAGATAAAGCAATTGGATTCTTGGTTGGACAGGTAATGAAAGAAACAAAAGGACAAGCAAATCCGCCAATGGTAAACAAAATAATTTTAGCAGAAATTAAAAAACGATAAAAATGGGAAGGCTACTTGCACAATTGTCTGTAGCCTTCTGTATGTTTAATTGTAATAGCTGCTCTAGTTCTCTTAAATTGAAAAAAGACATTATTCTAAAGATAGATAGAGTAACATAAAAAGGGGGTTCATTATGCAACGTGCCCGAATTATTTATAACCCAACTTCAGGACGAGAGGGTTTTAAAAAAGAGTTACCTGATGTGTTAAGAAGATTTGAAGAATCAGGTTATGAAACCTCTGTTCATGCAACCACAGGTGTAGGAGATGCGACAAAAGCAGCACGAATAGCTGTTGACAGGGCTTACGATGTGATTGTGGCAGCTGGTGGAGATGGGACGATTAATGAAGTGATTAATGGAATGGCAGAGCAACCAAATCGACCAAAACTAGGTATTATTCCAGTTGGAACAACAAATGATTTCTGTCGAGCACTTTCTATTCCAAGAAATATTCATAAAGCGGTGGATGTTATTCTAGAGAATCACTCCATTCCATTAGACATTGGACGTGTAAATGATCAATATTTCATGAATATTGCTGGTGGTGGGAAATTAACTGAATTGTCTTATGATGTACCAAGTAAATTAAAGACGATGCTCGGTCAATTAGCTTACTATCTAAAAGGTATTGAAATGCTGCCATCGCTAAGGCCTATTAAAGTACAAATAGAACATGATGGAAAGCTATTTGAAGATGAAATCATGCTCTTTTTGGTGGCTAATACAAATTCTGTTGGTGGATTTGAAAAACTAGCTCCATCTGCCAAAATGAATGATGGCTTGTTTGATCTACTAATATTACGCAAAACAAATTTAGCAGAATTTGTACGAATTGCTTCTTTAGCATTACGTGGTGCTCATCTAGAAGATGACCGAATTTTTTACACACGTGCAAGTAAGATTAAGATAAATACCGAAGAACAAATGCAGTTAAATATTGATGGAGAATTCGGTGGTTTACTACCAGGAGAATTCACCAACTTATATCGACATATTGAATATTTTGTACCCGAGTCATTCATTAAAGAAGATAGCTAGTAGTAGCAGATCTTCTTTCTTTTTTTTGCAGACTATACTATTATTCGTCATAATAGCTTATTTCCCAGGAAATATTGCAAAACGCCGTCGATAATGACCTCTTGAAGTACAACTCCATTTCTTAAAATGACTAACTTATGATAAACTTTGACCACAGTAGATAAATAAAGGACGATGATATAAATTGGAAAAGCAACAAGTCCCAGTGAAAAAAAATGAAGAAATTACTCTTCACTTCGAAGACATCACGCATGAAGGAAATGGTGTAGGTAAGATCAATGGTTATCCATTGTTTGTTCCATATGCATTACCAGATGAAACAGCAAAAGTTAAAGTAATTAAAGTTAAAAAAAACTTCGCAATAGGTAAGTTAATTGAATTAGAAAAAACAAGCAGTGAACGAGTTGAACCTCCTTGTAATGTTTACTTTCAATGTGGAGGCTGTCAGCTCCAACATATGAGTTACACGATGCAAGTCGATATGAAACGAAATCAAGTAAATAACTCCTTGAAAAAAGTCGGACATATCCAAGATGTTATTGTGCATCCAACAATTGGTATGGTTGACCCATGGCGCTATCGTAATAAGGTTCAAATCCCAGTTGCAGAGAAAAATGGCGGATTGATTACTGGTTTTTATCGTAAAAAAAGCCACGAAATTATTGACGAGATGGATCGCTGCATTATTACCTCAGAAGTAAATGACCGCATGGTAGAAGCAGTACGAAGCATTGCTGATCGACATGGTATTTCTGCTTATGACGAGAAATCGCATCGTGGAATTTTACGTCATATTATGGTTCGTACAGGTGAAGCAACGAACGAAACAATGATTGTAATCGTGACAAGAACGGCAGAGCTACCGCATAAAAAGGAATTAATTAAGGAGTTACATGAGACATATCCACATGTTAAATCTATCATCCACAATATTAACAAAGAACGAACAAATGTCATTCTAGGAAAAGAATCAAAATTATTGTGGGGCGAAGCATATATTTATGACAAAATTGGTGATATTAAATTTGCTATTTCCGGTAAGTCATTTTACCAGGTAAACCCTACACAAACTAAAAAGTTGTATGACAAAGCATTAGAATATGCTAATTTAACTGGTGGCGAAACAGTAATAGATGCCTATTGTGGTATAGGTACTATTTCGTTATTCCTTGCACAAAAAGCAAAAAAAGTTTATGGCGTTGAAATTGTACCAGAAGCAATTGAAGATGCAAAAAACAATGCGAAGCTAAACCAAATGGACAACGTAGAGTTTGTTGTTGGACAAGCTGAAAAGATTATGCCCTGGTGGACAGCACAAGGGTTAAAACCGGATGTTATTGTGGTCGATCCCCCAAGAAAAGGGTGCGAAGAAGCATTATTAGAAGCAATGACTACAATGCAACCAAAGCGTATTGTCTACGTATCCTGTAATCCATCAACATTGGCACGTGACCTCCGTATTCTAGAAGATGGTGGATATCAAACAAAACAAATACAGCCCGTTGATATGTTCCCACAGACAATGCATGTAGAGGCAGTTGCGTTGCTCGAATTAAAATGTGAAGTTAAAATAGTAATTACCCAGTAAAAATAAACATTTCCGATTAAGACCCCGATTTCGTGAAAATAAACTTTTCCGAATTCAGGGTCTTTTTTCTATTATCTCTTGTCCTGCCAGGCTTTTCCCGATTATCTCTTCCTTCTTTTCTCGGAGAACTTTATTTTAAAACAGAAAAAAAGGTGAAAAAACGGGTGAAAAAGCGGCGAAAAACGGTCATTTTTGAAACGAAAAAGGATGGAAATAGGGGTTCTGTCGGAAAACTTTATTTTAACTGTAACGGTGGAATGCGGGTTTGAGGGGTGGGGTTTCGGAAATGTTTAATATTTTGGTACATAGTTAGAAAAAAGAATTTAGTTGGGTTTGTAATATTTCATTCAGATTATGAAAATGAGATAAGAGTAAAGTTAGTGATTGAGTGAAGATATGTATCTATGATAAACGCAAATGAAAAAGGACTCAAAAGTCCATTCCTTAAATTTGGGAACTTGAGATACTTTTTTGTTTGTAATTAAATGACGTAAAAAAATAATTGTTTGAATATTTAGTGTTCTAGTTACATTTGTGAAACCTTTCCTGTAAAATACAAATTGACTACAGGCAAAATATAATAGAAATAAGACAAGGTTAGGAGGGATAGAATGATAGAAAGGATTAGGATAAAGGAAGTTGCAAGCTATGATTCTGCGGGAATTGAGGTTAATTTAAGTAAGGTCAATTACATTTATGGAAGTAATGGTACAGGTAAAACTACTATTTCTGAATTGCTAAGGAATAGCGATGAGCAAAAGTTTACCTATTGTAATATAGAATGGAAACAAAGAAGTTCTGACTTTGATCTGTTTGTTTATAATAGAAATTTTGTCCAAGAAAATTTCAATATCAGTAATGAAATAACGGGGATTTTTACTTTAGGTAAAGAATCTTCTGACATATTAGCACTAATTGATGAAAAAATGAAGGATGCTGAAAAACATCAGGTACGAATTGGTAATGCAGAAAGTAATATAAAGCTAAAGTCAGAGCAATTGGAAGTCTTAAAAACAAATTTCACAAATCAGTGCTGGTCCTTAAAACAGAACTATGATGAAGTTTTTGAAGGGGCATTTATGGGTCTTCGTAATAATAAAAGTAAATTTATGGAAAGGTGTTTAGATGAGGCCACAAATAACAACAAAGACCTATATACATATGAAGACTTAAAGAAGAGAGTGGATTCCGTCTTTAAAAATTCCCAGAAAAAAAATAGTAAGATTTCAGAAATACACTACGATAGCTCACTAGAGAAACAATCAATATTTCAAACAAAAATAATAGGTAAAAAGGATATAGATATTGCTAGATTAATAGCTGAACTAAATTTAAGTGACTGGGTACAACAAGGGCATATACATATTGAAGATACTAATGGTATATGCCCATTTTGCCAACAAGAGTTACCGGGGAATTTTGAGGAAAAGTTGAATGAGTATTTTGATGAAACATACACTGATCAAAAACAAAATCTTAATTCATCTATAGAAAAATATGAAAGAGATACAAATGGCTTTTTTGAAACATACAACTTTCTTAAAAATGAAGATGTACCTTATATTAATAAAGAAAAAGTAACATCCCTATTTGAGATAATACATTCAATATATAAGGAAAACATTCAGTTGCTTGATAGAAAAAGAAAGGAACCAAGTAGAAGCATTGAGTTAAGTTCAATAACAAGTTACATTGAGCAGATAAACTCAGAGATAGAACAAGCAAATTTACAAATAACAGAATTAAACAGGGTAATTGACAATATTAAAGTTGAAAAAGAGAAGTTAATAAAAGATATATGGCGATTTATTGTGGAAGAGAATAAGGGTAATTATACAAATTACATGAGTGATTTTAAAAAAGAGAATAAAGCTGTAGAAGGAATGAAAAAAGGGAAGAAAGAACAAGAGGTCTACAAAGAAAGACTAGAAAAAGAGGCGATTGAGTTACAGAATCAACTTACCAGTGTATTACCTTCTATTCATGAAATTAATATACTTCTTAAATCATTTGGATTTACAAATTTTCGGTTAGCAGAATCTGATGAACAGGGTAATTACAAAATTGTAAGGGAGAACGGTGAAGATGTAAATGAAACATTAAGCGAGGGAGAGAAAACCTTTATTACCTTCCTGTATTTCTATCAACTTATTAATGGAAGTAATGAACAGGACAAAGTAAATACAGCAAGAGTAGTTGTTGTTGATGACCCAATTTCTAGCTTGGATAGCAATATACTATTTATGGTGAGTAACCTGATAAATAATTTAAAGAAAAAGGTGAGGAGTATTGAGTCCAACTTTAAACAACTGCTTATTTTAACTCATAACGTTTATTTTCATAAGGAGATTTCCTTTAATAAAGGGCATGGTAGTAAAAAATTAAATGACGAAACCTTTGGGATTATTAGAAAGGTAGATAATATAACTCAAATTTATGAATACGATGAAAATCCTATTAAAAATTCATATGAGTTACTTTGGAAAGAATTAAAGGAAAATCCAAATTCAATAGCAACACCTAATATTATGAGAAGAATATTAGAAAATTATTTTAAATTTTTTGGTAACATTGATGTTGATGAGATTATTGAAGGGTTCCCGGATAAAGATAAGGTAGCATGCAAAACTTTACTTTCTTGGGCTAATGATGGATCACATCATGTAAATGATGATTTGTATGTGGATAGTAACCAAGAACAAAATAAAATCTATTTTGTAGTGTTTAAAAAGATTTTTATAAATTCTAATCATGAGTCTCATTTCAACATGATGATGGGGAACATTGAAAGTGAAGTAGAGGAGAACGCTACTAGCGACGAGACTAAAGAGGAAATAATAGAGGCTTTGGATCAAGTTGCAGCTAGTAAAGAATAGAAAGGTTGTTAGACTTTATACGTAAGCGTCACATGAATCCCACCTGTATTAGTAGATGGGATTTATTTTACATTCGCTACATCCGTAAGGTTTTTAATCTCCATTTAGTTTGTTTCCTAACAGTAACACCATCCTACAATTGCTACAGTATTATCTTTCTTAAATATTTTGAGTTAAATGGTGAGGAATATATTCATTGTTGGTAAAATTTGTTAAGAACCCAATATTATGACTCAGTCCTTTCTTTGTTCAATAACTATCAACCTTTTGTTTCATAAGGGATGCTTATTTTTATCATTGTTTCAATATTTAATCCAATTGTAATCTAGCTATAAAATCCGTATGGTTACTTTTGGTATGGAATAGACGTTATAATGGATTTAGCTAAGATCATGGAAATAAATGATTATTTATAAATATAAAAGTAAGGGTGTGAAAAAGTGAGTCGTTTATATCTATTTGGAAGTTTATTTTTCTCTTTTTTACTACTATTTGGGTGTTCCTCTAATTCCCCTGCTGTTGACTCCAACGAAGTTAATGAGCAAAAAGGCGAACAAGGTTATGTTGCATTTTCCAAAAAAGAAAATGCTGAAGCTGCCTCTGAAGTTAACAAAAACGAAAGTATTGGTGATATTTTCGAATCAACATCTCAACCAGATAATCGCCAAGAAGAAAAGGAATCATTAAAGGAAACGTTGAGAACATACATATTTGATCAATATATGGGTAGCTCTGATTATGGTTACGCAAAGGGAGTCAATTGGACTGAGAATTTCTATGATAACCTAACCGCTGAAGAAATTTGGAATGTTATTGAGGAGTATAAGCAATTGAATAACGGTGAAGAAGGAACGCTGTTTGAACAAGCTAGTTATCTTACTATAGATGCACCAATAAAAGATAATTGGAAAGAAATGTTTTTAGGGAATTGGAATAATAGTCCTTACTCGGATAGTAACGAAATAGAGACTATGATTGATAAAGGTGATGCGGTCTGGATTTTTACAGATACTTTACCTTATACAGGTGAAGAAGACAATTATCCTTTCATTACTTTATTTAAGAAGACAGGTTTTTGGCATGGATAGGAATGTTTTTGTATTAGATCAATAAATGGAACATAACGCTACTTAAAGGAACTTTTATGCTTAATGTCAAAAGATTTTATCACATTCAAAATATATAAGTTGTAATTCTATTATAAAAAGAGCTAAGGAGAGGTGTAAAAGTGAAAAGGTTTGATTTGAATATCGAGAAAGTTTTGGAACACTGGACCATCCCTCACGCATTAAGAGAAGTTATAGCAAATGCAATGGATGAATCAACTCTAACAAATACTAAGAAACCACTTATTTATAAAGATAAAGACAAATGGCATATCAAAGATTTTGGGAGAGGTCTTAAATATGAGCATCTAACCCAAAATGAGAATAAAGAAAAGACAGAAGATCCAGATAAAGTCATTGGTAAATTTGGAGTAGGTTTAAAAGATGCAATGGCAACATTCGATCGAAGAAACGTTCAAATTCTAATCCAATCAAAATATAGTGATATTACAATTAAAAAGGTATCTAAAGAGGATTTTGACGATGTGATAACATTACATGCTATCGTAAATGAACCAACTCACACCGATATGAAAGGAACAGAATTTACTTTTATTGGTCTGAAAGATGTTGATATCGAAAAAGCCAAAGATTTCTTCTTATTATATTCTGGAGAAAACTCGATTGAAGTAACAAAGTACGGGGAACTAATTGAGAACAAAAATAATCGTTCAAGGATTTATGTGAATGGAATTTGCGTAGCTGAAGAAGACAATTTACTTTTTTCTTATAACATCACTTCCACAACTAAAAAACTTCGCCAATCTTTAAATAGAGAACGTACTAATGTAGGAAGAAGTGCTTATTCCGATAGAGTAAAGTCAATTCTCATAGAAAGTACTAGTCCAGAGTTTGCTGAGAAACTGGTAAATGACTTGCAAAAAATTCAAGCAGGAAATGCTCATGATGAATTGCAATGGATTGATGTTCAGCTCCACGCTTGTAAAATATTAAGTAGCCAGGAAAGGGTGCTGTTTTTAACTGCTTATGATTTAATGGATGGTGGTAAATATCTAAGCTATGCTAAAGAAGAAGCGATATGTATCATAACTGTTCCTGATTCATTATCAAATAAACTTGAAACTAGCAAAGATTTGAACGGGGAAACTTTCAGGAATTTGGAAACGTATGCTATAGAATGGAATGAGCAATTCGACTTTGACATTGTAAGTGTAAACCAATTAACGCCCAAAGAAAGAGAAATTTTTAATTATAAGGATACTATAGTGAAGTGGTTTCCAAAAAAGAATGATCCAGTAAAGGATATTTTGATTTCTAATACTATGCGACCGGACAACTATACTGGTTCTGATGCACTGGGACTATGGGAACCTTCTACGAATTATATTATAATTCGTAGAAGCCAACTTAAAAACTTACAATCATTTGCTGGGACACTTGTACACGAGTTAGTTCACGCCTATACAAAAACTGATGATAAGACCATAGAATTTGAAAGTGAATTAACTAGAATGCTAGGTAAGTTGTCCACTCTTATCCTAGAAAGTTCAAAACCTAAAAGTATGTTTAGAAGGTTATGGAAAAAATAGAAGTGTGGATTTAACAGAATTTCACCTAGGAAGCTCGATGGGTTTATGCTACTGGAATCTCAATACAATAAGAAGTATATAAACCTGGCAAATGATATAAACAAGTATTACAGAATATTATTGTTGGAGGTGTAGTATGGCGATAATTACGAGTGAGGATCTTAAAAACAAAATCAATGAATACAATGTAATTCCATTAGAAGTAAGTATTCTTAAAATATCTAATCAAATTTATTTAGAAATAGATGAATTTGAAGATTTCTTAAAATATGCAATTGGTTCAGGGTCTCAATATGTATATTACCATTATACTTACTATAATTCGGAAGAATATATAATTCCCATAGACTGGTACAGTGATTACTCGACAAAATTTAATAAAGTAGGTTGCCAACATAATCAACATATAGAAACATTAGATTTTAAAACTCCAAAGAGCCTGACGTTATTTATTCTTCAAAACGGTACTTTAGTGGGAGTGATACTAGATAATCCATGGATAGAAAGCCAAGAAATTTCCAGATCAGAAGAAGCTATGGAATTAATTGAAAATGAGTTCTATAGTGAAGTTAAAGAAATTAGTGAAACCAAGAAGAATCAAAAACAAGTTGACGAAAGCAACTTGAGGGAGATTATTTTCAAGGATCCTGAATTTAGATTCTGTAAAAATCAAGAACTTAGATATTGGTACATAGTTGAGTTGCTTGAGAAAGAAAATATGATGAAATACAGTTATTTGGTTGAACCATATGGTGTAGCGTTTACTGGTAAAGTGAAAATATTTATGGATAAAACGTGGGAACTCTATAAGGAAAGACAAAAATAAATATTTTAGTTAATTAAATCAGGTGTCAACACTTGATTTATGTCTAAGAATATTACTTCTTATTCTTTCTCCCAGCCATTTTGTTTTTCCATTATGGAACGTGTAATCTCCCTGTTGAAGAAAATGGGATGAAACGCTATATACTCTGAGGAGGTTCTTCAATTGTATTAGCAAACAAAAAATAATAACATTTGGTCTGGATCCAATAGTGATTCAGTCCTTTTCTGTTGACCAATACCCCTCGAATCCCCGTCCTATAAGGGCTTATACTAATCTTCCAATACTAAATCGATAGGGTTTTCAATCCCTATACAGTTTGCTTCCTAACTGTAACACCATCCTACAATTGCTACACTTTCTTTCGTTTCTAATCTCTATTTCATCCTAAAATTGTTATATTTAGCTCAATTATGCACCACGAATTGTGTTTTTTAGAAATACTGTATGAATGAGAAATAGCTCAACCATGCGTATATTCACTTTCCAGTGTTGGGAAATTTAATAGAGATTAAACCAAAAGTATGAAATAAAACGCTATCCTATACTTGTTATAGTTTGCTATATTGTGCAACTGGAGACATCCATAAGTTATCCTGTCATTAATCAAAAAAAGGTTCAACAGAGAGGTTTCACGTGATTTAATCCGTGGGATTTCCCCACCTTTTTCATCTGGTCAATTTCATCCTACATTTGCTACAAATCCATATTCCCTTTAATAATAACAGCTTCAGACAGTTTTCAATTAGCATTATGGCAATTGTCAACGTGAAATTCCTATGTTAATTAATTGGCTATTTGCCATGATAATCTTTATAGACTAAGCAGATAATTGTTATTTTATGTTAAAATAAATGGGGTTTGTGAAGGATTGTGAAACAAGCTGTACCTACTGAAGTAGTATTAGTGAGAACAGACTTCATAGTATTTGAACCGTAACAAATAAAGAACGGATGGATTATAAATCATTAATTTGGAGGTGACTAACATTATGAATAAAAAGAAATTTTCAATTACTCAAAATTTTGTTAGGTCAATAATCACTGTTGTCTCTATGGCTCTTGGCATATTTCAAGATAATCTTTATTATCTTCTTTTTTGAGCTATAATCTTAGCTATATTTGAAATAAGCTTTTCAATTTATAATAAAAAAAATAATAACAAAACAGATAAAAGGGATGGGATTATAGAGGATAATTAGTGTGATGATTGAGAACGAAAATTATAAGAACAATATTATTAGGGTTGATGTTATATGTAGCTCTTTATAATTCAAGTATATAGCAGCTTAGTGTAAGAAGGAAACTAGTAAAAACAAGATATATAACTAATGATGCCCATTTGAATCCGTTTAATAGAAGTGGTGAAATTATGAACCCAAAACTGTATCAATTAATCGTATCTACCTTTTCATTTATTTCATTGTATTTTTTAATCATTCAACGAAACGTTTACCTCTTCGTAACAGTAACTGTCATTTACGTTATTTTTGAACTGGTACTGTATATGCTTGGGGTAAAGCAAAAGATTAATGAAAAGAAAAGGGTCAAGAAATAAAAAAGTCGTTAGAGAAAGCTAAATGTTTATGAAACAAACGGGTGACTAGTGTTGAACAACGAACGTTTTAGCAATATGTATTGTATGTTAGTCTATAAGTAACATAATTTATTACCCTTGGAGGGATTAGGTGTATTTAACTTATTTATTGCTCTTTTTAGTAGGATTAGTTCTAGGGTTGGTAGTATTGCAATTGGAAAAGAAAAATAAAGGGTTCAAGAATGTGTCTAGCCCGACTATTAAGGTTTTATTTTTAGTATCACTAATTATCACTATAATAGGTTTTACAATGGCATATGCAGACGTTGTTAAAATAGGGATTTATATCTTTATTCCGATATTAACTGTATTTCTAGTTAGAAAAACATTTATATACGTTCAATCTAATAACTAACATTTCTTTCTTGCATTAACAGGTTCTTTAGCATAACAAGCTGTTACTACCATTGTTGTGCTAACGAAGTAGGAGTAGGATAGCACAAGAGAGATACTAAAGTCAGGAGGACTTATAATTAAGAAGTATTTATTTATTTTACTAATTGTATCGTTATTAGCAGGGTGTCAAAATGAAGTGAGAGATAATGCAATAATGCAGAATTCAAATTAGGGAATATATCTGTTAGTGCATTTGAAAATAATACGAAGTATTTTATAATAACTCCTTTGAATTGGGAAGGTGAAGATGGAACTACGTTAAAGTCCATTCAAATAGTAAACAGTCAAGGAGAGAATATATCTGCTGAAAAAGGGATAAATGCCAGTTTTTATATTGGGGATAGATATAAGAAAACAGGTGTTTATAGTAGAGATGAAATAGGCGAGAAAGAAAAAGTGGAGGATTACAACCTTAATGAAGAACAGACTTTGATAATGGAAACAAGATTGGTTAGTGCAGAGGAAAATAGTGCGAAAAACTTGAAAAATCATTTATGAATCAAATGGAGAGGAATACGCAAAAGTTGTTGAATGGAACACACTTTCCACTTTGAGAACAAATAATTAGTCTTTACAAATTCATTGTGAAAAACTTCACTTAAACAAAAGGTGTGCGATTGTTCAATAAGAATAGTCGCTTCTTATGCTAACGAAGCAGGTTTGTGGAATAACGGAGCAATAATTTGAAAATAAAGGAGCAGTTTAATTTGAAACTTAAAATTAAGGATTTACTAATTGCCGTTTTTGTAGGAATTGTAGCAGTAATAATTTTTGCTATAATTAAACCTTCTAATTCCTTTGTTGAAGCAATACTTATTTTTTTTGTTGGGGGTTTGGGAGCAACAATAGGGAATTATTATAGCAATAGTAAAAAGTAAATGTCGGAAATTAATTTACACTAAAGGGTGGAGGCCGTCATTATATGGATTACTCCTAATGTTTGTAGGTTTTACAACATTTCTAGCTTTAAAAGAAGAAGGTCTGCAAAAGATAACTAGATTCGGCTACTAGCGGTGATTGGATATTTGTTTATGGAACGAGTGAGACCGTAAAACTCATTATTTAAGTGTGTATCAAGCTAAATCAAGAGGCATTTGTGGATTTGCTCTATATTGTGGTATAGGTGATTACTACCAATAGACAAATCATAATGCTGTAAGATTTCTGGTCTTTTCTTCTGGTTCTTGTCTTAAATCTATAATGCTCTTGAAAAAGTAACTATAATTTTAGTAATAAAAGGAGATCAGTCTCTCCTTCGTGTTTATCTACTCTATTTCGTATTCACTATTCATTGCTTCTGCCAAAGTTCTCAAATCCTCAAATTTTTTCTGATCCAAAAGTTCAGCATTGTTAGATTTTAAAATCTCATTCAAGGCTTCTTCTGAAGTGACAATCATTCCGTAGTCTTTTTCTCCTTGCCAATGTGTACCGTATATAAGTACATACCTGCCGTCTTTAAGCTTAGTGATTCCTAAATGCCTCCCTAATCCACCATTTGTCCAATTTCGACCATCCCAATAATCAAGAGCCTCATTGTATTTAACTCTAGCAACTACTTCTGAATGGTATTCGTCTTCGAATACATTAATTTGGTATGTCATTGTCACATCATCCTTTTCGTTTTTTTGTATATTGTTATCATATCGTAGATAGTTACCATTCAAAACTATATTAAGTTCTATATAGTTCTAGTAATAATAATTACGTTATTAGCGGACGATTGCAAAACATGGTCTTCATCCAAGGCACTCTATATCGTTTCAAGGGGCAAAGGGCTTTAAATAGACTAAATAGGGTAAGCATTCTGAAAACAACGCTGTAAGACGTTATTTTCACTTCCTAGGGGGCAGAAAAATCAATAGGTGATAATTTCCTTTGCTGCTCTACCATGGTGTGTATAAAACATTTGCTGACTTTGAAAAGGTTTATCGTTAAATAATGGCATATTCGAAAATTAGCTTAGTAGTAGCTATTTATTTATGTAATGGAAGACCAAGGGTTTAGAGCTGGCATAAATAAATTGAAACCAAATAAGGTAAAGTTGAAAAGATAGTTTGGGAAAATGGCAGAAAACGATTACTGGGAGTAGGGGGAAGAATAGCATCCATATATCATAGATTATAAAAAGGAACTAATTCTTTTTTGATGTACTAACCCGTGCTTAGTCAATCAATCTAGTTATAACAAGTTGATAATTGACAAAGATATGAGGAAAAACAGGATGACCGAATCATAACCCTATACATGTATAAATAAAAATGATTCCTTGAAGTGTAAGATACAATAAAAGGATTTTGAAGGGCACCCGTTTGATTGCAAATACTGTTACAAAAGATAAAAGCGTTAGATGTTTTTTGTGAAAACAAAAGGAATTTCACAGAAAAGAGGATTCACATGGACAATAGAATAAAAACTATTGTTAACTTTTATAAACTAAGCAGATAATTGTTATTTTATGTTAAAATAAATATAGAGTTTGTGAAGGATTGTTCTTAAACTAACGTGGCAGGTTAGTTGAAGAAGACGGTGGTAAGGAGAGAGCGAATGATAGGTAACATAAAAAGCAGAGCAATTAGTAAAAGTAAAATTAGGGTTATTTCGGCTTTATTACTATTGTCGATTTTTCTATTTGTTTATTTTTTCAATTATAATGCCTCAACTACATATTACGAAACAATAGAAATTAGGGAATTAAATGAAGATAATAATCAATATGTAGTTGTTTTAGAAGGAGGCTTTGGAGTTAAAAAGTCCAACTTTACCGAATACAATACCTTTAACATAATTGAAAATGAAGAATCAAGGGTTGGCAACATTAATGAAATTTGGAATGAGTTATCAGAAAATGAGTCATATTTTGTACTATTAAAGGCTTATAATAATCGAAATAAATTTGAATTGGAAAGCATCTATATCGATTGAATTATGTAATTATAGGACAAACTCTAAGATTTTATTTTGGACTAACGGGTGCTTTAGCACAAGAGGGAATTTTACATATGCTTTAACTATTCTGCTAAGAAGCTAGTTTATGTACAAGTGTACATAAACAGTAAATAGAAAGGAGTTTCAAATTTGAAATTTAAAATTTCTTCTATATATTTAATTGTTTTTGTTGGGTTCTATTTAGGTTTTATTATTTTGAATGCACTTGCAGATAAGTACAATATATCATTTTTGTACGTTGTTAATGTCAAAGAGAATGGGGCAGAAATTTTTCCATCAATATTTCCTTTCTTAATTATGTTTTTCTATTTATTAGGTTCTCTTAAATTGATTTCTAAAATGAAAGAGAAAACTTAATTAGAGGGATAAACAAAAAAATGTGAACAACTACACTTAAAGTAACGGATGCAATAGTTAAACAAGAGATGTGAGCATAGTAGTTGTACATTAGAGAAGTGAATTGGGAGGTGGAGCATAGTGTGGTGGAATTTAGCACCAATTATAATTGCTATTTGTTCAATTATAATTAGCATTTATGTTTTTAAGGTGGCGAAGAATAAAAAATATTTTTGGAGTTTTCTCTCATTATCGGGTATTAACCTTTTAGGAGGTTTGTTTCTGGCGATTTTTATTAACTTTATAGCAGGTTTAATTTTACTAACTATTCCACTTTTCATTATAATAAATGGATTTTATAACTATAAGAAAGCGAATTAAAGTAGTTTGTGAAAAGATACACTTAAAGTAACGGGTGCGTTAGTTGAACAAAAACAAATGTTTTAAAGAGCCTTTCACGTTTAAAGTAAGGACTTTGATTTACAGATGTCTTGTAAATAGAGGTAGTATTTCATAGATATTGGGATGGGAGAGGCATATAGAAATGAATATAACAGCTTCATCATAACCGAGCCTTCTTAGACGCCTTTTATAAAACGTAAAGTAACTTTCTTTTTGCAATGGTCCTACATGTAAAATTCCGTTAAAATCTATATTAGAAAGTTCTAATATGACTTTTGAAAGGTCCTCAATGTTTACAAATGTTCGATACATATTTGTGGCTGCATGAAAGAACCCTTTTTCCTCGACTTCCTTGATTACTTTTTGGGTTCGCTCTTCAATATTTTGATTTAAATCCTTTCCATAAAGAGGACCTGTACGAATAATCATGTACTTTGGATGGTTATTTTGACCCTTCTTTTCACCTAATATTTTTGAATTGATGTAAGTAGCTAAAGGCGCCTCTTCAGCTATTGGAATTGGATTATCAGATTCTTTATATCCCCCTGTTCCTCCTGCAAAAACACCATCAGTAGAAATGAAAATAAGTTTTGTTTGTGAACTTATTGCCAAAATAAGGTTTGATAGGCCAAATTTTATTAGCACATCTTCTTCGTTCATACTTAATAATGACCATACAACTACATCTGGAAGAAATTCTTGGATAATTTGTTCTACAGCATCTTCATCTGTTATGTCCAATTGAGTTATATTCGCTTTTTCATTCATATGTCTTGAAGTGCCTAGTACGGTATGATTTAAACTTTCTGCTAAACCAAATAAAGTTGATCCTAGAAATCCAGTTGCACCTAATATTAAAATTCTCAAATCTAATTCCCCCATTATACTATTTTGGTCAATTACTGTTTATTGAGATAGTTTAAGTAAAATATATCTCATTCACAGTACAAGGTTATCCAGCTCACTCAATAAAACGGATTTTAATCTTTCTAGTTCTTTGTCATTGGGTTTTATATTTTCAGCATACATTTGATCTCTAGGTGTCCACCAAACGGGGTGAGTTGGATTTGACTCTGTTTCGCTTCTAGTGAAAATGTGCCAATGCATATGAGGATCACTATTACCTAAAAGCTCATAATTTAATTTTAGTGGTTTAAAAGCTCTATGTACTGCTTCTGATACTCTGCTCATTTCTAAAAGAAACTTTTCTTTAAAGTCGTTATTTAATTCATGTAGTTCACTTCGATGCTCTTTACAAAGGAACAGTGTATAACCCTTGAAATATTGATGATCACCAATAACAACATATCCTGTCTCAAGCTCTTTAACAAAATATTTATTTGTGCCTTTTTTAATCATCTTAATCCTAGTGCAAATTAAACAATCTTCCATTAAGTGTTCCTCCAATCTTGTTGAATAAATAATCATATAACTATTTAATATTATTTTCTTACCTTCTCGAACAAACAAATCTAACTGTTAATCGTAAACACTTTCTTCTATATATTAACATAAAATACCAAATTTCACGAAAAATAATCACCTAAAAAGTTACAGTTTAGTTTAAATGTTTAATGAATAATGGTATGGTATTTATATTACATATAGAAAGGTGTGATGTCTTATGGCATATAAACTAAATCATGATAAACAAGTAGGTTTTGGTTTTTGGAAAAAGTATATGCAGAGGAGATGTCAAATTGAAATTGAAAGAAGAAATATTTGAAGTAAGCTCAGAAACAGAGAGATTAGTAATAAGACCTTTAGAGAAATCTGATTATAAAAATTGGTTAAATGAATTTGAAAACCGTTATCCGACGCAATATCGCCATGATAAAGGAAAAATAGATATGAGCGCATGTACAGAGGAATGGTTCGATAATCTCGTAGATAAACATCAAGAATTAGCACTTACGGATACTGCTCACGTATTTGGTGTATTTAGAAAAGAAGACGCTACACACATAGGTATGATAGATTTTTCAACCTTAGCAAGAGATGATTTCCAATGGGGAAGGATAGGATACTCAAACCATAATCAATATTGGAGAAAAGGGTACGGTAAAGAAGCAGTAAAAGAAGCGCTTAATATTGCTTTTGACCATTTAAAATTCCATCGGATAGAGGCCCACATCAATTTAGACAATTTTGCTTCATTCAATCTAGCAGAGAGTGTGGGGATGGAATATGAATGTACAAGAAAAGGATTTATTTTTGAATTTGGAAGATGGACAGATAATTTAATTTATTATAAAAATTCTATTGAGTAAATCTTTACAACTAATAAGGCGATTGTTCACTATAGAACAGTCGCTTTTTCACTATTGAGTATAATTCTTTAACTTTAGGTGTATTAATTCAAACTATATAATATGGGGAGTGATTTAATGGATTACATACAACATTTAAGGTCAATGGTTGGAAATGAGAAGGTGATTATGGTTGTTTCAGGAGCATTTGTTTTTGATAGAGAAAATCGAGTGCTAATGCAAAAACGCTCTGATAATGGACAATGGGGTTTGCCTGGTGGATTTATGGATTTAGGAGAGAGTGTACAAGGTACAGCCAAAAGGGAAGTGTACGAAGAAACAGGACTTTTATTAGAAGAACTTGAGTTATTTGGGATTTATTCTGGTCCTCAATATGATAAGACTTTTTCTAATGGTGATCAAGTATCACTGGTCCTTATATCATTTATTTGTAAAAAATATAGTGGAGAGTTAGTTGAAAGTAACGAGGAATCTTTACAGAATAAATTTTATTCACTTGATGAACTACCAGAATGTATATTTACAGAACATAAAATGCTAATAGATGATTTATTATCAAAGAAACAAATACCGATTATTGGGTGATAATTATAGACTGCATATTAAAGGGATATATTCCTTTTGTGTAAGATATAAATAGTGTTTCAGATTTAATAATTAATTGAGAAATAATCTATGGGGGCTTCCTATTGTGAACAGAATAGCAGTAGACATGGATGATGTACTAGCTGATCCTCTGTCTAAGCATTTAGAAATTTTTAATAAAAGATACGATGAGAGAATTTCAATGCAAGACTTACGAGGAAAATACTTAACTGAAATACGGCCTCAGTTAGAAGAAGAAATTATTAGTATATTAAATGAACCTAATTTTTTTCGTGATTTAGGTGTAATAGAAGACAGTCAAGAAGTGTTAAAGGAATTAACCCAATACTATGAAGTTTTTATTGTAACAGCTGCTATGGAATTACCTACATCTTTTTCGGCAAAATATGAATGGTTAAAACAACATTTTAGTTTTTTGAATCCGAATCATTTTGTGTTTTGTGGTGATAAAAGTATTGTTGATGCAGATTATCTGATTGACGATAATCCAAAGCACTTTAAACGTTTTAAGGGTCAAGGTATTTTATTTAATTCACCTTATAATATATACGAAACAGGCTACTACAGAGTGAATAACTGGAAAGAAGTAAGAAGCTATTTTTTAAATTAAAGTCTTATTAAATAAGGTAGTGTATTTATAAAGAAATGTTAAAGGAGCACTATAATGAAGCTATACTTGATTAGACATGGACAAACAGATTGGAATATAGTTGGTACGATTCAGGGAAGTAAAGATGTTGAACTTAATTCAACTGGGATTTCACAAGCAGAAGAATTAAGTAAAAAAATAGTTGAGACTGACTATTCATTTTCAAAGGTTTATTCAAGTCATCAAAAAAGGGCTACTAAAACGGCAAAAATACTAAGTGACACTACTAAGACTGAATGTATTGAGATTAAAGGCTTAGAAGAAATTAATCTCGGAGAATGGGAAGGCTTATCTTGGGCTGAGATACAAAAAGTGTATCCTTCAGAATTTAGTGAATGGTATAAAAATCGAAGAAACACCAAACCACCAGGAGGAGAGTCATACCAAGAAATGTTGATGCGTGTTTTAAAAACGTTAAGAAAAATAGTTGATAGTAATGAAGAAAATATTTTGATTGTAACACATAGTGCAGTTATTATGTGTTTGCAATGTTATCTAACAAATACGCCATTTGAAGAAATGACAAAATTCAAAACAGATAATATGTCAATTACAGAAATAGATAGCAGTTTAATAGAAGTGAGATGATGATTTAAAAAAAGGGGAATTAATTCATAAATGCTTTTAGTACAACCAACAATAGACTTGAAAATGCAATATAATGATTTTTATCAAGAGTGGAAGAAAAGCGAAGAAGAAATGATACCTTTCGTAATAAGAAAAGAACCGGCGGATTTTCAATCGATGCTTAACTATTTATCTGACTGTGAAAAAGGAATAGAACCATCCGAAATTTGGATACCGGAAAGTTCTACTTATTGGTTAGTAGATCATCACGAGTTGATTGGTGTCGTAAATATTCGCCATCGTCTAACAGAGCCGTTATTAAATGCTGGCGGTCATATAGGATATGGTATTAGACCCTCAAAAAGAAAAAATGGCTATGCTACTCAAATCCTTTCGTTAGCATTAGAAAAAGCTAAAGATATGAATTTAGAGAAGGTCCTTTTAGTTTGTAATTCTGCTAATATCGCATCGAATAAAGTGATAGTAAATAACGGTGGAATAAGTGATGAAGATTTTATTGATGAAAAAAATAATACGCTAAAAAGGTATTGGATTAGACTACTGACATAATTTCAAGAGGTATTAAGTAAAGGGAGGAAAGTTTATGATTAAACCATTTGCATTACAAAAGGGTGATCGGGTAGCAATTATTGCACCGGCTGGAGCACCGGACAGAGAAAAGCTAGAACAAGGAATACGTGTTTTAGAGAAAATGGAACTTGATGTAGTTATTGGACGACATGTGTTTGATGTAGAGGAAGACCTTGCAGTTACAGATAAAAGGAGATTTACTGACTTGCATGATGCATTTAGTGATCCTGCTATCAACGGGGTTTTTTGTGCGAATGGGGGAGTTGGATCAGCAAGAATTGCTCCTATGATTGATTATGAAATGATACAGAAAAACCCTAAGATATTCTGGGGATACAGTGATATTACCTATCTACATAATGCAATTCAAAAATGCAGTGACTTGGTTACATTCCACGGACCAATGGTGGCATCCGATTTGAATGACGAAGAAAGAACAGCTGAGACAGAATCTTCGTTTTTGCCTTTATTCACTAGAGAAACTCTAATCTATGATTCTCACAAATCGCCCCTCATTACACTAGCTCATGGTAAAGGAGAAGGGCGTTTAGTTGGAGGGAATCTCACGCTAATAACTAATGGATTGGGAACGCCTTTTCAAGTGAATGCAAATGAGGCGATCCTACTTATTGAGGAGGTCCAAGAACCTGCGTTTCGAATTGATGTCATGCTTACACACCTTAAACAGGCAGCTGTTTTTGATGCTGTAAAAGGTGTTGTTCTTGGTAACTTCCAAGAGGATCCAGAAGAATATGTGAAGATTAAGAAAGTGCTTGAAGACTTTTTCGCTGATGCTCCTTTCCCGGTAGTTGAGAATTTTTACATCGGTCATTGTGAACCTAATTATGGTGTGCCGTTAGGAGTAAATGCGAAACTCACAACGTCACCTCCTCGATTGGCAATCGATTCAGGTGTAAAGTGATTTCTTAAATCGGTGTTGAGTTACAAGCGTGAAAACTTTGATACTATCTTGCGGTTTTAAAAATAGTAGGTTATCGCCACCTTAGTCTACTTATATATATCTTTATTATCCATTCAAGTTATGGCAAGGTGAACCAACTATATGTTTATCCCCCTCTAACTTTGGTTGCTATTGTTTTGATGAATTATTAGGTGAGATTAGATTAGAAACTTCGCTAATTGAAGGACGTAGATGTTATGCAAGGAAGGTTGAAAAGGATGGGTAAAATGTCTTTTAATCCATATTTACCCAGTATGAATATATTCCGGATGGAGAGCCTTATGTATTTGGTGACAGAATATATGTATATGGCTCCCATGATCGTTTTAATGGAAATTTTTTTTGTTTCAGCGATCAGTGCTTTGGTATTTATTGTGAGTGTAA
Source organism: Paraliobacillus sp. X-1268 (assembly GCF_003426095.1). Taxonomy (NCBI): domain Bacteria; kingdom Bacillati; phylum Bacillota; class Bacilli; order Caryophanales; family Bacillaceae; genus Paraliobacillus; species Paraliobacillus sp. X-1268. The sequence goes on along the minus strand of NZ_QJSK01000003.1, from coordinate 132,563 downwards.
ATACAGATGTGGTGTCAACTAAGGAAAGCGTAACCCCAAATGACACGAACGAAACGAGCAAAATTGATGAGATAATTGTGCGAAATGACGAAAAGTTAGAAGAGATTGAAAGAGGTGAAAAATCACCCGAAGCATTAGATGTGGAAGCATACGAAAAAGAAAAAGAAAAAGAAAAATACAATATAGAATTATTAAGCCAAGAACGTGAAATAGCAACACTTATAAAAAAATATTAGTTGCGCGAAAAAGGGATAATAAAAACAGAAGGTAACCTTGTTTATTATGAAAATGGATATCAATTTAATCGAAAAACAAAAAATGGTGGCTAGAACTTATGAAGCCAATGACGAAAAGCCAAAGCCAACAGAAGGTCAGTATATAGCACTTTTCATGGGTTTTATTAGTGATATCGATAATAAGGTAGATTAGAAGAAATGCAGCAATACACAGATAATCACGAGCCAATTCAAGTATGGACAAACGAAACAATGGCTTATCAAAAAGAAGCATAAGAAATCATTGAATCAACAGAAGAACGACAAGAAGCTATAGAGCTTTATTATAAATCGTACGAAAATATAAGAGGTTTCAATAATGCTATATGTAACGAATGAAATATAGAAGTTGATAGAAGGAAAACCTCCGAAACTTTATTATGGCTATAAAAAAGGCTGTTTTGAAATTTCTAAACAGATCTAAGATGTATAAAATTAAAGTTGTGTACTAATGGTACTCTGATTTGGAACAAAGTTATTTATTGAAGCATATTTATTATTTATTAGACATTTTGTATCAATAAAGGTTTACAACATTTTTTGTATTTTTTTTTACTTCCGCAAATACAATAATCGTTTCTCTTAGGTAATTGATAACCAGCTTGAACAAGTTCAATTAATCTTTGTTTTTTTATCTTGGATGCAACTTCTAACAATCTATTATGTGCATATTTATATACTTGCTTATGACTTTCACAAAAGTATTCAACATCCACCTCATTATTATCTCGTATTCGGTTTCTAGGACACCCCCCGTGACATAGGTGGAGAAATTCACAAGATGTACATTGCTTAGGTAAATTGGGTTTTAGTGACAAGAATTTGTCCATCAATTTGTTATTTAAAAGACTATCAAGAGAATCTATCCCAACGTTACCTAAGCGGTAATCCTCGTGGATAAAGAAATCACATGGATAAGCGTCGCCATTTTGTTCTAATACAAGATGTTTAGGGCATGATTCTCGATGAGTACATAATCCTGCTTGTTGATTGAGGTAAGCAGATAGCATATTATCAAAGAAGCGTATAGATATGTCAGGGTTACCCTCATTATACCAAACATCAAAGGCTTCACAGAGAAAATCTCCGTATTCCTTATGAGTAATTAGAAATATACCAGGTTGATTTATATCTTGTGCTTTAAAATCCATACAAGGAATGAATTGAACGAAGGGAAAATTATGTTCCTGGTAAAAATTCATGAGATCCGTTGCTCTTGAAATATTATTTTCGTGCAGAACGGTCAAAATATTAAAATCTACTTTTGCTTCTTTTAGGTGCTCGATTCCTCGCATGATTCTTTTGTAACTTCCTTTGCCAGAACCCATAACACGTCGGGCATCATTTATATCTTCTGGACCGTCTATGCTAACACCAACTAGGAAGTTATATCTTTTGAAAAATTCTGCACACTCTTTATTTATTAAAGTACCATTTGTCTGAATGGAATTACTAATAACGGTGTTATTGGGTGCATGTTTTGCTTGCAAATGAACAACTTTTTTAAAAAAATCTAATCCTGCTAATAATGGTTCCCCACCTTGCCAGATAAAAGTTACAAAACCGTTTGATATATTCATATATTCTATAATAAATTTCTCTAATACCTTATCATCTATTTTACTTATTTGTTTTGGCATGCCGTTACATTGACTATAGTAACAATAATCACAAGCCAGATTACAAGCCTCTGATACCGTTTTCCACATTACAGATGTCAATCCATTTTCTACTATGGATGTTTCTCCATAAACCATCATCTCTCATCTCCTTCAATAAGTTGGTAAGGATAATAGCTATGTTATTAGATGATAAGTGGATTGTATATGATATTTATCACATAATGTTTTGAAAAATATTATGAAAATGGTCTAAATATATGTTTAGTATTTAAGAAGCATTTTCCAAAGTAACCTGATAAATATGTTCTTAAATACTTTTAGTGATTTCATAGGATAATATTAAAAAAATACTAATATTAATATTAAATTACCGAAAAAGTTATACAACAAACTATAATATAGATTATAGAGTTTAAAATTTTCTGATATTTGGAGGAATTGAAATGATAAGAGATGTAAATAAAATAATAGATCAAATGACTTTAGAAGAAAAAGTAGGTATGTGTTCTGGTTTAGACTTTTGGTACCTAAAAGGAATTGAAAGACTTGGTGTTCCATCAATTATGGTAACGGATGGCCCACACGGATTACGTAAACAAGCCGAAGATGCAGATCATTTAGGCTTAAGTAGTAGTGTTCCAGCAACTTGTTTTCCATCTGCAGTAGGTTTAGCAAGTTCATGGGACCGTAAGCTTGTTGAGAAAGTAGGAATTGCATTAGGGGAGGAAGCACAAACAGAAAATGTAGGTGTATTATTAGGGCCAGGAGCTAATATAAAACGTTCTCCATTATGTGGTCGAAACTTTGAATATTTTTCAGAGGATCCATATATATCGTCTGAAATGGCTGCCAGTCATATTAGAGGTGTTCAAAGCCAGGGTGTGGGTACTTCTCTGAAACACTTTGTAGCTAACAACCAAGAACACCGTCGTATGTCCATAGATGCAGTGATTGATGAACGAACATTTAGAGAAATATATCTTGCAAGTTTTGAAAATGCAGTAAAGAAAGCACAACCATGGACGGTGATGTGTTCTTATAATAAAGTAAATGGTGAGTTTGCTGCCGAAAGTAAAACATTATTAACAGATATTTTAAGAGATGAGTGGGCTTTTGAAGGATTTGTCGTTTCTGACTGGGGTGCAGTTAATGAACGTGTTGATGGTCTTGAAGCAGGTTTAGAACTAGAAATGCCAGCAAGTTATGGTATGGGTGATAAAAAGATACTAGAAGCTGTTAAAAACGGAAAACTTTCAGAAGTTAAGCTTGATCGCGCCGTAGAAAGATTACTTAGAATTATCTTTATGGCGGCTGATAATCATAAAGAAAATGCAAGTTATGATAAAGAAGAACACCATCAACTTGCTAAGCAAATAGCTAGTGAAGGAATGGTACTTTTAAAGAATGAAGATCAAGTACTACCACTCTCTAAGGATAATAATATAGCAATTATTGGTGCGCTAGCTGAAAAACCAAGATATCAAGGTGGAGGCAGTTCACATATTAACCCTACAAAACTTGATAATATATATGAAGAAATGCAAAAGGCTGCTTATAGCCAAAACAGTGTTACTTATTCACAAGGATACCACTTGAATAGTGATGATGTTGATGATCAATTAATAGCAAAAGCAAAAAAAATAGCAGCTAAATCAGATGCAGCTGTACTATTTATCGGATTACCAGATCGATATGAGTCGGAGGGGTATGATCGTTCTCACCTGCTTATTCCAGAAAATCAACGTCAATTGATTGATGAGGTATCGAAAGTGCAACCAAATGTGATCGTTGTTCTAAGTAATGGTGCACCAGTTGAGATGCCTTGGTTAAATAAGGTGAAAGCAGTACTTGAAGGATATCTAGGAGGTCAAGCTTTAGGTGGAGCAATTGCGGATCTGATTTATGGTACTGCAAATCCTAGTGGTAAGTTAGCTGAGACATTCCCAATGAAGGTAAGTGATAACCCATCTTACTTAAACTTCCCAGGTGAAGGTGATAAAGTGGAATATAAAGAAGGTATCTTTATTGGTTATCGTTACTATGATACGAAAAAAATAGAACCTTTATTTCCATTTGGATACGGCTTAAGCTATACTTCCTTTGAATATAATAATCTAAAAATTAATAATAAAGAGATTCAAGATACAGATACGATGACAGTTAGTGTAACTGTTAAAAACTCAGGTCAAATGGCAGGTAAAGAAGTTGTTCAACTATATGTAAAAGATAAACAAAGCACAGTGGTTAGACCTGAAAAGGAACTAAAAGGATTTGAAAAAGTAGATTTAAAACCAGGTGAAGAAAAGACAGTGACAATAACATTAGATAAGCGTGCGTTCGCCTATTATAATGTTGAACTTCAAGATTGGCATGTAGAATCAGGTGAATTTGAAATCTTAGTAGGTAAGTCGTCTAGAGAGATTGTTCTAACGGATACGATTAACGTTACATCCTCGGAATCGCTTGTACAAAAATTGCATAGAAATACATTAGTAGGTGATTTAATGGCTGATCCTAATTTAGCTCCACTTGCGACAGAATTGCTAAAAGAAGCGAATAAGAACAATCCATTATTTAATATGCCTGATGAATCAGATGAAATCGCTGCAATGATGGAAGCGATGATGAAGTATTTGCCATTACGTGCTTTAGCAAACTTTAGTGGTGGTAATTTCACAGAAGATAACCTAACGGATATGATTAATAAATTAAACGAAGTACAAAAGACACCGATAGAATAGACAAATTGAGATATATTAAAAGCAAACACAAACACATTAAGTGATTGTTGTTTGCTTTTTTAGTGTGCCCAGCATGGCGTAATCTATAGGGTGCAAGTCCTGAACTGTGAAGGTAGAAGTAACAGTTAACTTAACGCAAGGGTGTCCACGGTGACGTGGAATCTGAAGGAAGCAGCGGCAAACCTCCGGTCTGAGGAACACGAATTTCATAGAAGGCTAGGTGCAATTGGATGAGTTTGCTAAACAAAACAAAGTCCTTTCTAGCAAAGGTTGTACAGAGTAAATGAAGCAGATAGGTGGAGGGAAAGATTACGTTCTTACCTAGGGAGGTTCTGATAGATAGCGCAACGCATTGCGTAACCGAACAGATCACTGTTCGCTGAACTATCAGAAGTCAGCAGAAGCCATAGTACTAGATAATTCTAGAATATCTAGGAAGGGCTGAATCATTTAGGAAGAATTGTCACTTGGCGTACGTAACACTTGATGAAGCAGAAACAAGTAACCATTCCTAATGGAGGAAACGGTGAATCCCGTAGGGGACGACATTAAAAGGGCTGAAAGCTGTTACCACACAAAAAGAAGCGACAATTCACGTAGGAGTTGGATATCATGTTGGAGAAAATCTTGTCACGAGAAAACCTATTATGAGCCTTAGAACATGTAGAACGTAATAAGGGGAGTCATGGTATAGATGAAATTCCTGTACAAAAACCTACGAGCGTATATCATGGAAAACTGGTCTACCCTGCGTAAACAAATTGAAGAAGGTTCCTATTATCCGCAACTAGTCCGTCGTGTCGAAATCCCGAAACCAAACGGTGGGAAGAGGAAATTAGGTATTCCTACGGTGACAGATCGATTGATTCATTCAACAAGCAATTGCACAAGTTCTCACCGACATATATGATCCCACGTTTTCGAAATAGAGTTATGGCTTTCGACCTAACAAACGAAGACATGACGCGGTAAGACAAGCTAAAAGTTATATGAAACAAGGCTACCGCTGGGTGAATGATATGGATTTAGAATTCTAGGACTTGAAATAAGAAAAGCGATTGCTTTTAAGAAATTAACTCATGGTAGTTTCGTTAGTAAGATTATTCGTCCCTACGAAGTTTATATAATATAGAAGAGTAATAAAGTCGTATAATTAACAAATAGTTTTAATTAAATACTAAAAATATTAATATATAACCAAAATCAACAGGTTATAAATACTATAATAACTTTAATGAATAGTAAGCGCTTTCTGATTAATTATTTTTCTCAATATGTAACGGATATAATTATGGCATGCTAAATTGATTGAAATGTAGAGAGAATTTAAGAGGAGGTATTCTTAATGTATAAAGTAGATCAGGTTTCTTGGAAAGAAAGAATTAGTTATGGGCTGGCTGATACAGCATCAAATTTAATTTTTGTAATGGTGTCCACTTATTTATTATATTTCTACACGGATGTGGTTGGTGTTGGTGCTGGAATTGTTGGTACTTTATTCTTAATCGTAAGATTTCTGGATGCGGGTACCGACTTAATTGCTGGATATACCATTGACCGTACAAATACTAAATGGGGGAAGTTTAGACCTTATTTTTTATGGTTGGCAGTGCCGTTTGCGGTTATGGGTGTGGTAACTTTTCTTGCTCCAGATTTAAGTGGAAGTGGTAAAATTGTGTATGCTTATGCAACATACATTATATTAGGACTTATTTATACATTTATTAACATCCCTTTATCTGCGATGTTACCAAGTATGACGAACAATCCATTAGAAAGACATGAAGTAACTTCTATCCGTATGATTTTCGGACAAGCGGGTGGATTTATCGTCTCAGTTGCTACGTTACCGTTAGTTGCTCTACTTGGCGGTGGTGATGAATCAAAGGGCTTCGCATTAACAATGGCTTTGTTTGGTGTGATTGCTATACCAATGTTTATTAATGCATTTAAAAATACAAGAGAACGTGAATATTATAAAGCTCAAAAGGATGTTCCATTCAAAGAAGGAATTAAAGCTTTTAATATTCCTTGGCTAATCATTTTCATTACAAAAATGGCATTCTTTTTCGTTTTTATCATTCGTAACCAATCAACAATTTACTTTGTAAAGTATAACTTTGGTAATGAAAGTATTATTCCAATTGTGATGGGGCTTAATTATTTAACTGTTGTATCATTACTTCTTATTCCATGGTTCACCAAAAGACTTGGTGGTAAAAAGACGATGCAGACTGGTATTATATTCTCCATTGTAGGATCCTTAGTTATTTTCTTAAGTATTTTTGCCACATCTGTTCCTTTATTATTAATAGGAGTTGGAATTGGTGGATTAGGTTTAGGATTAGTTCCAAGTTTATTATTCTCGATGATTGCAGATACCATTGATTACGGCGAATGGAAATCTGGTGTACGTGCGAACGGACTATTATACTCAGGTTCAACGTTTGCAGCAAAATTCGGAATGGGAATTGGTGGAGCTGCGGGTGCATGGATGTTAGCTTTAGGAAATTATGATCCAAGTCTAGCACAACAATCAGCTTCTGCTTTGAATGCAATTGAATTCGCCTTTATATGGTTCCCAGTTATCAGCTTTAGTTTGGTATTAATTTTATTGCAGTTCTATAAATTAGATAAAATTCATCCGCAAATTGTAAGAGAGATAGAAGAAAGAAATAAGAATAACTAAAGAAATATAAATACTGAATAAAGTAACAAACTAATTGATCCCAGTGTAACGGTCCGTAGGACTTCCATTTCAAAATATGAGTTAAGACGAAATATTTAAGTGGGAGTAATCGGACGCTAACACCTTTATTGGTTCAACTAATAATCAGTTGGGAAGAAGAACTTCTCAATATTTGAAGTTTCCCTTTATTACATTACTATTTCCTTATTCACTAAAGATCCTTTCAGAAGTATAGTGAATTAAGTTACAATAAAATTTGCATGATACAAAATTATACTATTATAGAAAAAGGAGAGGTTTTAAATGAGAGTATTATTTTTAGACTTGGATTCAGTAAGCCCGCAACACCTAGGATGTTATGGTTATAATCGTAATACTTCACCAAATATCGATAAGATAGCAGATAAAGGTGTTCGATTTGATAATTACTATACATCTGATGCACCATGTGCACCTTCAAGAACAGCATTAATGTCTGGCCAATTTGGTATTCGTAATGGTCTTGTAGGACACGGAGGTACTGCAGGTGATATGAAAGCAGAAGGAACTGAACGAGAACTTTTTGGGAAACTTTCACTAGGTAGTTCTTTACCGTCATTTTTAAAATTAGGAGCGGGACTAAATACGGCTCTGATAAGTCCGTTCGTGGAACGTCATTCAACATATAATTTCTATGCAGGATTTAATGAGATTTTTAATACCGGTGGATTTGGTATGGAGTCAGCCGAGCAGGTTACTCCAGTTGCTAAAGAATGGTTGGAGAAAAACGGTAAAAAGGATGATTGGTTCTTATATATTAACTATTGGGATGCTCATACACCTTATCGTGCTCCTGAAAGTTATGGTAATCCTTTTGTAGAAGAACCATTACCAAAATGGGCAAACGAAGAGACATTAGAAAAACATAAGCAAGGAGTTGGTCCTCACTCAGTTCATGAATTGGAAATTGATCATTTTGGCATGACATATACGAATGAGATATCTGAAAAGTTCCCTCGTAGTCCTGGTGAAATAAAAAATATGGATGATTTAAGAAAGATGATCGATGGTTATGATACTGGAATTAAATATATTGATGAGAATCTTGGTAAGCTATTTGAAGTAATGGAAAAACAAGGTATAATGGAAGATACTGTAATCATAATTTCAGCTGATCATGGTGAAAACATGGGACAACTAGGAATCTATGGTGAACATGGTACTGCTGACGATGGCACATGTCGTATTCCTATGGTTATTCAGTGGCCAGGTATGAAGCAAGGTACAGTAGACGAAGGTCTACATTATCATCTTGATTTACCAGTTACTTTAGCTGAATTATTGGATATTCCTGCTTCACCAGGATGGGATGGAAGAAGTTTTGCGCCTGTTTTAACTAATGGTGAAGAATCTGGACGTGATTATTTGGTTGTATCCCAATGTGCTCATGTAGCACAACGTAGTGTTCGGTTTGGTGATTGGTTATATATGAGGACTTATCACGATGGTTATCATTTGTTTGATAAGGAAATGTTATTCAATCTTGTAGAAGATCCACGAGAAGAAAACAATGTTGCAAAACTGCACAGAGACAAATGTATGGAAGGTGCGTACTATTTGCAGGAATGGCATGATGAAATGATGTTTAGAACAGGCGATGATGTAGATCCGTTATGGACAGTTATTAAAGAAGGTGGACCATTTCATGCAAAAGGGTTCTTAAAAAATTATGGTAAACGTTTGATTGAAACTGGAAGAGAAGCTCAATTTAATGAATTAAAGAAAAAGCACCCTCAAGAATTTCCTGAGGAAAAGGATCTGTTAAGTGAAAAGTTTAAAGGGGAAATGTTAAAAGGCCTATTCTAAAATTAGTGAAGTCCTAGACCGCTCGCCAAAAAAACATCTGTCTTAAAAGTCAAAGGACAGGTGTTTTTTTCTTGTAAAAATATGTTAGAATATGAGTGAGTTACGAATTAGGTTTTATATCTTAATAGAGATGGCTGAAATTTGCTTCTGTACAATATAGTAATTATTATTTTACAAGCAGAAGAGGACTACGGTTTGGAATAATAAAAAATGTACAATTCTTGAATAATAATAAGGATGAGGCAAGTTCATTTTGTGAAGTATTATTGATGTAAATAGACAATTTCCTAAGAAAAACAAGGTGTTATACTTCCTAAAAATGGATCAGTTCCCTGCTGACTAAAATAAACGACTATTTTTAATTAAGCAAAAAAAGTATCCGCTGGGCGATATAATAAGACCTAATGGGATGCAGATATATTATTGTAATATTTGGCAAGGAGATTTTCCGCGTCAGAACACAGAAGAAGAGGGTTTTCTTAATACAGCACCTGTTAAATCATTTTCGCTAAATGAGAATGGCTTTTATAATATGGTAGAAAAAATATGGGATTAGTGTGAAGATTGTTTTACGAATAGACTTGATCGTAAAACAGATTAATAGTCAGACTCAAAAGGTTATGGGTGACGGATCTTATCTATGCCATAAATCTTATTGTAACCGATGTCATTTAGGTGCTCATAGTTCAAATACACTTGATAGTTCCAAAGGTAATATAGGTTTTCGATGAGCAGAAGATGTTGAATAAATAGAGTTCTAGGTTTTAAATAAAAAATTTTTTCTGACATTTATAAGCTCGATTTATATAGCGAAATTGACTTATCATGTAAGATGTCAGAATAGAATGAATAAAGGAGCCTGCTACTATGTTACCGAATCAGGAGCATTTAGAATATATCTGTGAAATTCTTAGTCTATCTTATGATCTGCCTGCTTTTATATTAAATAAAGAAGGAGTTATTCAGTTTGAATCTGGATCAAACTTTGTCAAACATCCATTGATTCAATCAAAAACAGAACTATTCCATCAATTGACAGATCAAAATGATAGTTGTGAATTTCCTATTTTTCGGATAACTATTTATTTAGAAAACTTTATATCGGTAGCATTAAAAGACAGTCATGGCTATTATGGAGCAATTTTAATAGGTCCAATTATTGACTCTCGATTAATAGAGGAGATGATAGAAGGACTAGTATCGGACTTAAAGGTTCCTAGTTATAAAAAAGAAAGCGTTTTCAAATATTATAGAGAATTGCCTAACATGAGTAAAATGAAAATAGCCTATCTAAGTTTGCACTTGTATTATATGTTATACAAAAGAAGACTGGATCCTGTGGATGTAATTGAGAAAAATAGATCAATAAACAAAAAAATAGTAGAAATAGAGGATCCAAACTATAGTGTCTCAAAAAGAAGGCAGGATGTTCGTTTACACCATGACTTATTGTATGAGCAGAAAGTTCTCCAATGTGTTGTGGAAGGAAATAAAGTTGGAGTGATTAAGTATTGGAGATCAAATGATGAAGAAGGAGATTTAGGGGTACTATCAAAGAAAAGTCATCTTAGACATTTAAAAAACCTTGGAATATCTGCTATCACTCTAGCTACTAGAGCTGCCATGAAAGGTGGGATTAATCATGAGGTTGCTTACACATTGAGTGATCTGTATATTCAAAACATAGAAGATATAGATACAAGCAAAAATGTTGAGCTATTCATAGAGCATACCTTAGGCGATTTTGCAGAGCGAGTAAGGAAAAATAAACAACAAAAATATTCTAGACCAGTAAACTTTTGTCTGAACTATATTTTCAATCATCTCTATGACGAGATCAGCCTAGATATCCTTGCAAATGTTTCAGGAGTTCATCCTAATTATTTATCTGCAATTTTCAGAAAAGAAGTTGGAACTACGATGAAAAATTATATTCTTAATACTAAGATTGAAGAGGCCAAGACGCTTATACAGTTTACTGAATACTCCTTATTGAAAATTTCAACGTTGTTAAATTTTTATGACCAAAGTTACTTTACAAAGATATTTAAAAGATTTGTAGGAGTAACACCATATCAGTATAAAAATAATCTTAAATAAACGGAAACAAGGAAATATGGGTATAAGTATGTATTTTTCTGTAGATATTTAGGAAGTAAAAAAACAAGAAATCACTTTATCGATTGGACTTTAATATTTAATAGCAATGGATTGATTAACAACTTTATGTTTATCCCCCCTTCTCTTTGGTTGCTATCATTTTGGTGAAATATTAGTTAAGCTTTGATTAGAAACCAAACTTTAAAAAAATAGATTTTGCATACAGAAAGAAGGCTGAAAGAAATGGGGAAAATGGCTGTTAATCCTTATTTACCGAGTTATGAATATATTCCTGATGGCGAGCCTTATGTATTTGGTGACAGAATATATGTATATGGCTCCCATGACCGTTTCAACGGCAAGTTTTTTTGTATGAACGATTATGTTTGTTGGTCGGCTCCAGTTGATGACTTAAGTGATTGGAGATATGAAGGAGTTATTTATAAGAAGAAACAAGATCCAAAGAATAAACTAGGTTTGAAACACATGTATGCTCCTGATGTCGCAAAGGGGCACGATGATCGATATTACTTATATTATGCGCTTCTATTTAGTAGTGAAGTGGCTGTGGCAGTCTGTGATTCCCCTGCTGGTAACTTTGAGTTTTATGGCTATATCAGTAACCCAGATGGTACACTTTTGTCGAGCGAAAAGGCAGAGCCATTTCTATTTGATCCAGGTGTATTTGTTGATGATGATGGAAAAGTTTACTTATATTCTGGTTTTGCTCCAGAAAAGGGCTTACCAGCCATAATAACAGGTGGAAAAAAACGTACATTTGGAGGTGGTTATGTTACTGAGTTAGCCGCTGATATGAAGACTGCATTAAGTAAATCTACATTAATCTTTCCTAAAGTAGGGGAAGCGGAAGGGACAAGTTTTGAAGGTCATGAGTTCTTTGAGGCGAGTTCCATGCGTAAAATAAACGACACGTATTACTTTATTTATTCTTCCATTAACGGCCATGAGTTATGTTATGCGACTAGTAAAAGCCCAATGACTGGGTTTGAATTTGGTGGAACGATTATAAGTAACGGCGACTTGTATATAAATGGTTTCTTGAAAGATAAACATGCTACTAATTACATTGGGAATAATCACGGCAGTATAGTTTCTATAAAAGGACAATGGTATATTTTTCATCATAGGCAAACAAACAGGCATCATTATTCTAGACAAGGACTTGCGGAACCTATAGAAATAAAGGAGGATGGCTCTATACCACAAGTCGAGATGACATGTTCTGGCTTAAACAATGGTCCTTTAAGTGGTAAAGGCGAATACGAAGCATGTATTGCCTGTCAGCTTATGTCAAAAGAGGGTGCTGGTAGGTATGGTACGTATTTTGGCAATATTACATTTAGAAAACATCCTTATTTCACACAAACTGGAAGAAATAGGGAAAACAACCCTACGCAGTATATAGCTAATATGAGAGACGGTGCAGTTGCTGGATTTAAATATTTCTTGATCAATGATTTGAATGAAATTGCTGTACAGATCCGTGCAACAGGTAATGGAGAAATTCTAGTATCTACTTCATTAGATAAAGAACCTATTGCTAGTATTCCAATCAAGAAAAGTACAAATTACAGCTATTTTCAAACGAATGTGACTATAGCTAATGGCAAACAAGCATTGTATTTCACTTATAAAGGCTCGGGAAAGTTGGATTTTAAATCTTTTCGTTTAAATTAATTAAGAATGAGGGAACTAAAACGGATATCACAAAGGAGTTCCGTTGAGGATTTAGCCAAAAGAAACCCTTAGTGTATCACAAGGTGTCCAGTGCATTGAGTGAAAATGGACGCTAATTGATAGCTAAGGGTACTCGAAATGAATCATAATTATAAGAATAAAAGTAGTATACCTAAATAATATTTTATCAACCAAATACCTTGTCAACTGTTGCTAAAGCTGAACCGATAACTTGATGCATATCGTAATATTTATATGTTGCTAATCTACCTCCGAATATTACGTTTTTTTCATTAACAGTTAACTGCTTGTACTTTTTATAAATTTCATTATTTTTATCATCATTAATTGGGTAATATGGTTCATCCCCGACCTTCCATTCCTTAGGATATTCTTTTGTGATTACTGTTTTATCCTGTGTACCAAATTCAAAGTGTTTATGCTCAATAATCCGTGTATAAGGTGTCTCTTTATCTGTATAGTTGACAACAGCGTTACCTTGATAATTATCTGTGTCTTCCAAAATACTCGTTTCAAATTGTAAACTTCGATATTCTAACACACCATATTTATAATCATAATATTGATCGATCATACCTGTATAGACTATTTTGTCAGCTAAACTTTCTAATTCTTCTCGTTCTTTAAAAAAGTCAATCTTTAATCTTACATCAATTCCTTCTAACATTTTTTCAATAATACCAGTATAACCACCAATCGGAATTCCCTGATAGCGATCATTAAAATAATTATTGTCATATGTAAAACGAACTGGTAAGCGTTTGATAATAAAGGCTGGTAACTCTTTTGCTGACCTTCCCCATTGCTTCTCCGTGTAGCCTTTTATTAGCTTTTCATAAATATCTGTACCTACTAATGAAATAGCCTGCTCTTCTAAATTTTTTGGTTCGGTTGCACTAGTATTGACTTTTTGCTGTTCAATTTTTTCTTTGGCTTCCTCTGGGTTAACAACTCCCCATAACTTATTAAATGTGTTCATATTAAAAGGCAGGTTATATAGTTCTCCCCGATAGTTTGCAAGTGGTGAATTAGTATAGCGATTAAACGCAGCAAACTCATTTACATATTCCCATATTTTTTTGTTATTTGTGTGAAAAATGTGCGCACCATACTTGTGAACATTGATCCCTTCTAGTTGTTCTGTATAGACATTACCACCAATATGATTTCGTTTATCAATAACTAGACACTTCTTACCTCTTTTTTTTGCTTCATAAGCAAATACTGAGCCAAATAAACCGGCACCAACAATTAAATAATCATACATGTTAAATCTCCTTAAAGTTACATATAGTGAACTATTACCTTTTAATTCGTCAAAGATAGAGTATGGATTGAATTATATCAAAGTACTATCAATTAATAAAGAACATCAATTACGCTAGTATAAAGGGAGATTCTGATAGTATTGTAGATTGCAAAAATTATAATCTGAGTGCTATACTAGGTTTAAAGTGTGGAGAGACTGATTAAAAGGTGAAAATATGAATATAGAATCATTACAACATTTCAATAAAGTTTATCAAATGAATAGTATAAATTCCGCAGCAAAGGAACTATTTATTACACCACAGGGATTAAGTAAGACGATCAAACAATTAGAGTTAGAATTTGAGACGGATTTATTTGACAGAAAGCCTCGCGGAATGGAACCAACGGAAGCTGGTGAATTATTATATGCTAGATCTCAACATATTGTGTATCTTATGGAAGATTTAAAAAAAGAGATTAGCATTATTAGTGGACGAAAAGGGACATTAAATGTGGTGGTAACATACTCTTCAACAGCAGTTATACCTGTTGAATTTTTATATGGATTTTCAACAAACTATCCAGATATCCAAATTAAAATTAGTGAGCTGCCCGATGAATCTAATCTAGATCTGTTGTTTCAAGAAGAAGTTGATGTCGGACTAGTTACTGACTATGAAGATATTGAAAACTGTGAACATGAATTAGTATCTGAAGGAGAAGCAGTTGTTGTTGTTTCTAAAGACCACTGGTTAGCAAATAAGGATGAAGTAATGGTCGAGGATCTAAAAGAAGAGCCATTGGTAATAAAGTCTGTCCGAAAAGGGAAAGAGCACAATTTTGTTGATAAGTGTTTGGAAAAAGGCTTCACACCAAATGTTGTCCATGAATTTGGTAATATTCTAACGGCACATAGATTGTGTGAGTTGAATGGATATGTAGTTGTTTCAGTAGATTATGTTGAAAATTCAATTGAGAAACAAAATTTAAAAGTTATAAAGTTAAAAGAAAAAATCCCACAGAATATATATTTAGTTTCAAGAAAAAGAGGTATCCAATCTAAGGCAATTATGCTGTTTAAGAGTTATATTAAAGACCTAAAAGAAAAAAGTTAGTCGATTTTATGTGCTGAATAGCCCGTAAAATCGACTTTTTTCGTTATAACAAACCAAAAGTTACTCCCCCCTAACTTTTGGTTTATAGTCCAATCGTAAAATTTCCGTTAAACTTAGAATATGTTAGTAAAACGCTTTCAAATAAATTGATAGCGCTCTATATAATAGAGGAGGGTAAGTAGTTACTTAGATTTATAAATTAGGGGGTTAATACAGACATGGCAAAGAAGAAAATGGGTAAGAAAAAATTTCGCATTATTATGAGTTCTATTTTAAGTGTGCTACTGGTACTAGCTATTGGAGCAAACGTAGCTTTAGGCTATTATTCAGATGTTATTACATCGTATTTTTCAGAAATTGATATAACTAGTGATGAGGCGGTTACAGCTCGTGATCATTCAGTAGAAGTTGTTGAACAAATTACAGATGAAGGTATTGTCCTTTTGCAAAATGAAGAAAACGCTTTACCGTTTGCTGAAGGAACAAAAGTAAATGTTTTTGGTTGGAGCTTCACAAATCCAATTTATGGAGGAGCGGGCTCAGGTGGTACTGATGCATCGACAGCCATTACGCCTAAAGCAGGGTTTGAGGCTGCAGGAATTGAGATTAATGAGGAATTATATAATGCTTATACTGCCACTGACCTGGAAAGACCGATAATTGGTATAGAAGGTCAAGATTTTACTATTCCAGAGCCTCAACCAGAAGGTTTCTATACAGAAGATTTAATGGCTCATGCGAAAGAATACTCGGATACAGCTGTTATCTTTATCGCCCGTTCGGGTGGGGAAGGTGCAGATCTTCCGAAAAGTTTATCTGGACCAGATACGTATGATCCAGAAGGCGGTCCACAGGGTCCTACTGGACAAACATTTGGTTTTGAAGATGACCAAGACCCAAACAAACATTATCTAGAACTTACGAATAGAGAACTAGGAATGCTTGAAGCTGTAACAGCAGCTAATTTTAGTAACGTCATTGTCGTTGTAAACAGTGCAAACACTTTCGAACTTGATTGGGTTAATGATTACGATGAAATTAAAAGTGTTGTAAATATTGCGGGACCAGGACAAAGTGGATTTGGTTCATTAGGTAAGGTTCTTGCCGGTGATTTAAATCCATCAGGTAAAACAGTAGATATTTATGCTTCTGATGTTCTTGACGCACCAGCAGTTAGTAATTTTGGTGATTTTGATTATGTTGTTGAGAATGCGGATGAAACATATTCTACAGCTAGTGATTCTGAAGGTGTTCCATTGAAATATGTTGATTTGGCTGAAGGGATTTATGTAGGTTATCGTTATTATGAAACCGCTGCCGACTTGGGAACAATCGACTATGATGAAGAAGTATTATATCCATTTGGGCATGGTTTAAGCTATACAGATTATGAGCAAGAGGTCGTAACGGACAGTTTAACTTGGGATGAAACGGATATTTCCGTTGATGTAGAAGTAACGAATACAGGTTCAGTAGCAGGTAAAGAGGTAGTTCAACTTTATTACTCTGCACCGTATACTGGACAAATTGAAAAGTCATCAATTGAGCTTGCAGCATTTGCAAAAACAAACGTCATTGAACCTGGAGAATCAGAGGTTGTAACAGTTTCTTTCGAAGTAGAAGATATGGCTGCATATGACTCTAATAAATTATTCAGTGCGGATGGTTCTTATGTACTTGAAGCAGGCGAATATAACCTTATGTTGATGAAAGACTCACACGAAAAAATTGCTGATGTGGGTTCAGAAACACTTTCAGAGATTGTATATGATTCTGGACGTTCTACAGACGAACAAGTAGCAGTAAACCAGTTCGATGAAGAAGTTACTGGTGAAGGAAGTATTGAGACCTATCTTTCTCGAGCGGATGGCTTTGCGAATTTAGATGAGATTGATCAAAATGAAACGTTTACTGTAACGAATGAGGATGGAACTACTAGAGAAGTTGAGGGTACATTAGTAGATTCTACCTTTGTTGACATGGTAAATAGTAAGCGGTACGATGTGCCAGCTGATACACAAGATTCAGCACCTACAACAGGTGCAGATAATGGATTAACGCTAGATGAATATGAAGATGTAGCTTTTGATGATGAAAGCTGGGAGCCATTACTAGATCAATTGTCTGTTGATGACTTGGTTAATGTTGTTACACATGGTGGCTATAAAACGGTTGAGCTTGAATCAGTTGGTAAACCAGCTACAACAGATTATGACGGACCTGCAGGTATCAGTTCATTCTTAGCGGCAACACCTGTATCAGGTATTCCATTCCCTGCAGAAGTAATGCTTGCATCTACATGGAATGTCGAGCTTGCTACAGCAATGGGTGAAGCAATTGGCGATGAAGCACAAGCATATGGAGTTACAGGTTGGTATGCTCCGGCAATGAACATTCACCGTACAGCCTTTGCAGGAAGAAACTTTGAGTATTACTCAGAAGATCCATTCCTTTCTGGGGAATTTGCAGCTGCTACTACAGCAGGTTACCAAAGCAAAGGTGGATTTGTATACATGAAACACTTCGCCTTAAATGACCAGGAAGACAACCGTACGTTAGGTGTACTAACTTGGGGTAATGAACAATCGATTCGTGAAATTTACTTGAAACCGTTTGAAGTTGCAGTTAAAGAAGGTGGCGCATTAGGTGTGATGTCATCTTTTAACAGTATCGGTAGTGTTTGGGCTGGTGCAGACGAAAGTTTGCTTAAAGAAGTTCTACGCAACGAGTGGGGATTTAACGGTACAGTTAATACAGACTTCTATATCTTGGAGTCATATCCGTACATGAACGCTGAGCTTGCTGTACGTGCAGGTAATGATATCATGCTTACTGGTGTAGCGCCATTTGGTATACCTGAGTTTAATACGGACAGTAATGATACATTATGGGCGTTGAGAGATGCTGCGAAAAATGTACTTTACACTGTTGCTAACAGTAGTGCGATTGAAGACGGCATGAGTTCGGATACACCGCAATGGGTTGTCATCACAATTGTTGTTGATAGTCTTGTAGGTCTAGGAATCATTCTTGGTTTCTTCTTCACTTTCCGTAACTCCAAAAAGAGAGATGTGAGCACAGAAAGCAATAAATTAGCATAGATAAAATTTAAAGCATTTAAGGGGAACAAACATCTAATTTTGAAAAAATAAAAATCAGCGGTATTCCATAGGGACTACCGCTGAAAACATAAAAGAGGACTGACATATGAAAAATGTGGATGTAATTAAAAAAAAGACGTTTAAATATAGAGAGATAATTGAAAAATTGACGTTAGAAGAGAAAGCTTCATTAATGTCAGGGAAAGATTTTTGGCAAACGCAAGATATAGAAAGACTTGGAATAAATAATATCTTTCTAGCTGATGGCCCGCATGGTATAAGAAAACAAGCGGAAGCAGCTGATCATCTTGGACTGAATGAAAGTATACCGGCAACTTGTTTTCCGCCAGCAGCAACAGTAGCTAATAGTTGGAATACTGAACTAGGAGAAAAAATTGGACAGTATCTTGGAAAAGAGGCAGTAGCACAAAAGGTAAATGTATTACTGGGCCCTGGTATTAATATGAAGAGAGATCCATTGTGCGGAAGAAACTTTGAATATTTTAGTGAAGATCCTTATCATGCTGGCCAAATGGCTGCAAGTTATATAAAAGGAATTCAATCAAATGGCATTTCTGCATGTGTGAAACACTTTGCCGTGAATAACCAGGAAGAAAGACGGATGTCTATTGATACAATAGTGGATGAAAGAACACTGAGGGAAATCTATTTAACTGCATTTGAAATAGCTATTAAAGAAGGTAAAACAAAAACGGTTATGTCTTCTTATAACATGTTAAATGGTGCCTATACCAATGAGAACATTCATTTAATGAGAGAAATCTTACGTAATGAGTGGAACTTTGATGGTGTTGTTGTGACTGATTGGGGCGGAAGTAATGACCGGGTGGCAGGACTTATAGCTGGAAATGAGTTGGAAATGCCTACGACTGCTGGTGAGACGAATCAAGAAATTATTGAAGCAATTAAAAGTGGGGAAATTAAAGAGGAAGTTTTAGATGAATGTGTAGACAGAATACTTGAACTGATTTTTACAACAGAGGAAGTATATGAGAAGCCTTATAAAAAAGAGTTTGATGTTAAAGAACATCATAAAGTAGCGCAGGAAGTTGCAGAAGAGTCAATCGTCCTTCTTAAAAATGAAAATAATATCTTACCGCTTAAGAACAGTGTTAAAGTTGCTACTATTGGTGACTTTGCAAAAGAAGCTCGTTATCAAGGTGCCGGATCATCGGTTGTTAATCCAACAATTTTAGATAATACGTTAGATTGTTTAGAGGAATCAGGAATTATTAATATTGGTTATGAACCTGGATTTGAACGCTATGGAAAGAAAAGTAAGAAAAAAATAGATAAAGCATGTGCGCTTGCAAAAAACGCAGATGTTGTTCTTTTATATATTGGTTTGGATGAGGCTACCGAAGCTGAAGGATTAGATAGACAAAACATGAAAATTCCTGAAAACCAAATAGAGCTATTAAATGCTTTGCACGAAGTTAACCCGAATATTGTGGCGATTATTTCTAGCGGTGCTGCAGTAGAAATGCCGTGGATAGATAAAGTGAAAGGCTTATTACATGGTTATTTAAGTGGTCAAGCAGGGCCAAGGGCAATTCTTAGGGTTTTAACAGGTGATGTTAATCCTTCAGGAAAATTAGCAGAAACATACCCAATTCGTTATGAGGATACACCTGCTTATCACCATTTCCCTGGTAAGGAAGTTAGTGTTGAATATAGAGAAGGAATGTTTATAGGTTATCGTTATTATGATACAGCAAAAGTAAATGTTCTTTTTCCTTTTGGTTATGGACTTAGTTATACGACATTTGACTACACAGATATTCAAGTAGATAAACAAGGTGTTACATTTAAAATAACAAATACAGGAAATAGTGCGGGAATGGAAAGCGCACAACTATATGTAGGATGTAAATCAGATGAAATTTTCAGACCAGAAAAGGAACTAAAGGGCTTTGTTAAGGTATTTATAGAAGCTGGAGAATCAAAGTTTGTAACGATCCCTTTTGATGACAAGACTTTTCGTTATTTCAATGCAAAAACGAATCAGTGGGAAATAGAAACAGCGGATTATGTAATCAAGGTTGGTGCATCAAGTGCGGATATTAAATTAGAGGCAAGTCTTTTTGTTGAAGGCACAAGTGCACCAAGTCCATACGATAAAGAAAAGCTTTCTTCCTATTACTCTGGAAAAGTAAACAACGTAAATATTGATGAGTTTGAGACGCTTCTTGGACGAAAAGTACCTGTCTCTACATGGGATCGAACAAAACCACTTGGATATAATGATTCGATTGCACAGTGTCAATATGCAAAAGGTTTATTCGCTAGGTTTGTATTTCACTCCATAACATTTTCCCATTGGTTCCTTAGAAAAATAGGAAAAAGAAGTACTGCAAATCTTATCATGATGTCAATCTATCATATGCCCTTTAGAGGAATCGCTAGAATGACAGGTGGCATTATCAACATGCAGATGTTGGATGGCATTTTAATGATAGTAAACGGTCAATTCTTTAAGGGATTGAAACATTTGTTAAATGAAAGAAAGATAATGTTAAAAAGTCGCTTAAGTTAAAAAAATGTTGGCGCTGGCGGCAAAGGAGAGGTAAAATGAAGAGTGAAAGAGTGGAAGATAAAAAGAATAAAAAAGGACTAATTGGGTTTTGGAAGAGATACAAGGAAAATCATCCTAACATTGCACAATTTTTAGTGTTCTTTCTGCTAAGTAATGGAGTGACCGCGCTACAACTTATTTTAATGCCTGTCTTTAAGAGTATCTTTGCCCAAACATCATTAGTAAGTACTAGTTTTCAAGTATTACAGGTTGGGCAAACCTTTGATGGTAGTGATTATTATGTATTTGATTATGCTGCTGGAGCTCTCTCAGCAGGTGGTGGTGGGGGTCTTGCTTACTTTCTTGCAGTCCAAATAACAATTGCTATTGCGCAGATTATTAATTTCTTTGCCCAAAGAAGCATCACGTTTAAATCAAACTCTAATATTTGGAAGGCATTCTCTTGGTATTTAATTGCCTACATTATTATAACAATTGGTGCAGCTGCAGCTCAGGGAATTTATAAAGCTCCTATTTATAATTTATTAATGAACACGTGGGGTTTTGGTGCTGCAGGTGAAACAACAGCAGATGTTATTACAATGATCATAAACAGTGCAATTGCCTTCTGGGTATTCTTCCCGATATTTAAAATTATTTTCAAACAAGAGCCAGAAACAAAGGCGAAGTAAAGGTAGTGTGAGTATGAAAATATTATCAGTAGTTATACCCTGCTATAATTCACAAGATTATATGAGATATTGCATAGAATCCCTCCTACCTGGAGGGGAAAACGTAGAGTTACTGATAGTTAATGATGGCTCCGTTGATCGAACTGGAGAAATAGCAGATGAGTACGCAAATAAGTACCCGACTATCATAAAAACAATTCATCAAGAAAATGGTGGGCACGGAGAAGCTGTTAATGCAGGCATCCGAAATGCTACGGGATTATATTTTAAAGTAGTAGATAGTGATGATTGGGTAGACATAAGGGCATATCTTAAAATATTAGAATCTTTAAATGATCTTTTTGTAGAAGAAACATACGTTGATATGATGATTAGTAATTTCGTCTATGAAAAAGAAGGTGCAAGGTATAAAAAGATCATGAAATATGATAACGTCCTTCCAGAAGGAATAGTTTTTACCTGGAGTGATATAAAGCCATTTCGTAAAGGGCAGTATATTTTGATGCATTCTGTTATATATAGAACGAATTTACTTAGAGAGTGCGGATTAGAGCTACCGAAACATACTTTTTATGTTGATAACTTGTATGTTTATCGACCGCTTGAGCACGTTAAAAAAATCTTCTATGTCAATGTCGATTTTTATAGATATTTTATCGGCAGGGAAGACCAGTCGATTCAAGAAAATATTATGATAAAAAGAATTGATCAACAGATTAAAGTCAATAAACTCATGATAGATCAAGTAGAGTTAAAGAATATTAGAAATCCAATGCTCCAGCATTATATGCTTAGACATTTGGAAATTGTTACAATAGTATCTGCAATTTTATTAATTCGTTCAGGATCAGCAGAAAACTTGAAAAAGAAAAAAGAACTATGGAAGTATATTAAAGATAAAGATATTCATTTGTACCATAGTCTTAAATACGGGATTATGGGCGGGTTGATTAATTTACCAGGTCGTGCAGGACGTCGTATTTCTGTAGGGGCATATAAGATATCACAAAGGTTAGTAGGTTTTAATTAACTAAAGAATTGTAGGAAGATCTACAATATATACATCACATCTTGAAAATTAAAGATATGAATAATGAGGACATCATTTTGATGTCCTCATTATTTTTTACTGGAATATTTTACAATTCCTTGTTCTAGATTACTAGTAATATCATAATTTTTCTTGAGTAAGAAGTATTAGAAAATATATGGATTCTATAGTAAAATACTTTTATAGTATTAAGTTAAATATTGAATCATAATACAAATAATGTTTCGGCAGTATCTCTTGAAGGAGTGCCACTGAAAATTTAAATGAGGAATTAAGATGAAGTATAAAGACATAATTGATCAAATGACACTAGAAGAAAAAGCGTCTATGATGTCGGGAAAGGACTTCTGGCAAACACAAGATATAGAACGTTTTGATATTCATAGCATGTTTCTTGCTGACGGACCACATGGTATTAGAAGACAAGAGATAGCTGCAGACCAATTAGGTTTAAATACTGGTATACCTGCGACTTGCTATCCAACTGCTGCAACTGTTGCTAACAGTTGGAATGCTGAACTGGGAGAAAAGGTTGGAGATTATCTTGGGGAAGAAGCCATAACGCAAAAAGTAAATGTCTTACTTGGACCAGGAATTAATATGAAAAGAAACCCCTTATGCGGACGAAATTTCGAGTATTTTGGTGAGGACCCTTATCATGCAGGTAAAATGGCTGCCAGCTACATTAGGGGCATTCAGTCTCATGGTGTTTCTGCGTGCGTAAAGCATTTTGCAGTTAATAATCAGGAAGAAAGACGTATGTCAATTGATACGATAGTAGATGAAAGAACGCTAAGAGAAATTTACCTAACTGCTTTTGAAATAGCAGTAAAGGAAGGTAAAACGAAGACGATTATGTCTTCTTATAATAAGGTTAACGGTGATTATACAAATGAAAACCAACATTTGATGAACAATATTCTAAGGGGAGAATGGGGTTTCAATGGTGTTGTGGTCACGGACTGGGGTGGAAGCAACGATCGTATAGCCGGACTTTTGGCTGGAAATGAACTAGAAATGCCAACAACAGCAGGAGAAACCGATAAAGAGATTATTGATGCGATTAAAACAGGCAAGATCGAAGAAAAAGTATTAGATGTGTGTGTAGATAGGTTACTAGAACTTATCTTTTCTACTAATGAAGTTTTTGAGAAGTCTTATAAGCAGGAATTTGATGTAGAAAAACATCATAGAGTCGCTCAGAAGGTGGCGGAGGAGTCGATTGTCCTTCTAAAAAATGAAGATAACATGTTACCGCTTAAATTCGGGAAAAAGGTTGCTGTTATTGGTGATTTTGCTAAAGATGCGCGATATCAAGGTGCTGGGTCATCGATTGTAAATCCAACGATACTTGATCATACGATGGATTGTTTTGAGGAATCTGGAATCGTTAGTATAGGCTTTGAACAGGGTTTTGAACGTTATGGAAAAAAAAGTATAGATAAAATAAATAAGGCTTGTACATTGGCTAAAGAAGCAGATGTAGTGTTTTTATATGTAGGCCTTGATGAAGCTAGCGAAGCTGAAGGTTTAGACAGGCCTAATATGAATTTGCCAGATAATCAGGTCGATTTATTACATGCACTATATGAAGTTAATCCAAATATTGTTGCAATTCTTTCTTGTGGATCAGCTGTTGAAATGCCTTGGATTGATAAGGTGAAGTGTGTTTTACATGGATATTTAGGCGGACAAGCAGGAGCAAGGGCTATTCTTAGAGTTCTATCAGGAGATGTGAATCCATCAGGTAAACTGGCCGAGTCTTATCCACTTAAGTATGAGGATACGCCGTCCTATCATAATTTTCTAGATAACGAAGCGAGTGTCGAATATAGAGAAGCCATGTACATTGGCTATCGTTATTATGATTCAGCAGATGTGGATGTTCTCTTCCCATTTGGTTTTGGTCTTAGCTATACCACCTTTGATTATTCTGATATTCGTATCGATAAAGATGGAGTAACGTTTAAATTAACTAATACGGGCGACATAGCAGGAATGGAAATTGCCCAATTATATGTTGGGTGTAAATCTCAAGTTATTTTTCGTGCTAAAAAGGAATTAAAAGGGTTTGATAAAATATTTATTAATGCTGGTGAAACAAAGACAGTAGCAATTCCCTTTGATGATAAGACTTTCCGTTATTTTAATGTTAAAACGAATCAGTGGGAAATCGAAGAAGCCGATTATGAAATAATGATTGGTGCATCGAGCACTGATATTCGGCTAAAGGATACTATCTTTGTAGAGGGTACAGAAGCACCTTTACCATACGATAAAGAAAAATTACCATCCTATTATTCAGGTCAAGCAAACAATGTTAGTAAAGATGAGTTTGAAAACCTACTTGGACGTAACGTACCTGTTTCAACTTGGGACAGAAGTAAGCCTCTAGGATACACGGACACTATTGAACAATGTCAGTATGCAAAAGGGTTGTTTGGGCGTATTACCTATCACTTGATTGTGTTTATACATTGGTTTTTAAGAAAAACTGGGAAAAGAAATACAGCTAATTTAATTATGATGTCTATCTATTATATGCCGTTTAGGGGAATTGCTAGATTAACAGGTGGTGTTGTTAATATGCCGATGTTAGATGGTATCTTAATGATGGTGAATGGGCATTTCTTTAAAGGATTAATACATTTCATAAAAGAGAGAAGAAAGAAATTGAAGATCTCTAGAGGTAATATCGTAGGAAAAGAAATAAGTAAATAAAAATATATGTCATTCCAGTCCCGCTAACCTATCAATTAGTTGGGACTTTTTTGTAATCCGTTTACTTTACATATTTTATAAGTTGAGATTAATTGTACGTTTATCAATTAAAAGATAACGCATTCAAAAATAAGTTGTCCGTACATTTAGGATTGTAATAGTTACTGATTTCTTTTATAATAGACTTATCGATTTATTTATCTATAATTGGGGGAAAATAATATGACACGTGATCTGAAAAATGTGATTGAAAAGGGAAAAACAGTACTTGGTATTGAATTTGGTTCAACTCGTATTAAAGCAGTTCTAATTGGAGAAGATAACACTCCAATTGCATCTGGAAGCCATGACTGGGAAAATAGTTATGTAAATAATACGTGGACCTATAGTATTGAAGATATTTGGAAGGGTTTACAAGACAGCTATAAAAAATTGGCTGAAGATGTAAAACAAGAATATGGTGTTACTTTACAAACTGTGGGAGCAATCGGATTTAGTGCTATGATGCATGGTTATATGGCTTTCGATAAGGAAGGGGATCTTCTTGTACCTTTCCGTACTTGGCGTAATAACTTCACTGAACAAGCTTCGAGTGAATTGACAGAACTGTTTAATTATCAAATTCCACAGAGATGGAGTATTGCTCATCTGTATCAAGCTATCTTAAATCAAGAAGAGCATGTTGCCGATATTAGCTTCCAAACAACACTTGCTGGTTACATTCATTGGAAACTAACTGGAAATAAAGTTCTGGGAGTTGGAGAAGCCTCTGGTTTATTTCCAATTGACTTGAATACGAAGAAATATAATCAAACAATGATTGATCAATTTAATGAATTGATTGCACCGAAGAATTTACCGTGGAAATTTGAAGAAATTGTTCCTGAAGTATTGCTAGCGGGCGAGAATGCTGGAATTCTTACAGAGGAAGGCGTAAAACTTCTTGATCCTACTGGAGAGTTGAAGGCTGGTATTCCTCTTTGTCCACCAGAAGGTGATGCAGGAACTGGTATGGTTGCAACAAACAGTGTAGCAAAACGTACTGGTAATGTTTCTGCTGGTACTTCTGCATTTGCAATGGTGGTTCTGGAAAAAGATTTGTCTAAAGTACATCCTGAAATTGATCTGGTAACAACGCCTACCGGTAACTTGGTAGCAATGGCTCATTCTAACAATTGCTCTTCAGACTTGAACGCATGGGTAGGAATCTTTGAAGAGTTTTCAAAAGCAATGGGCATCGAAGTTGATACGAATAAGTTATATGAAACGTTATTTACGCAAGCGTTAAAAGGAGATCCAGATGGTGGTGGATTATTATCATATGGGTATCTCTCCGGCGAACATATAACGCATTTTGAAGAAGGTCGTCCGCTGTTTGTTCGTTCATCCGATAGCAATTTTAATCTGGCTAATTTCATGCGTGTTCAGCTATTCACAGCGTTTGGTGCAATGAAAGTAGGGATGGATATTCTACTTGAAGAAGAAAAAGTAAACCTGGACGAAATTTTAGGTCACGGTGGAATATTTAAAACAGAAGGTGTAGGTCAAAATTTCTTAGCGGCCGCATTTAATGTTCCTGTTTCTATTATGGAAACGGCAGGTGAAGGTGGAGCATGGGGGATCGCCCTGCTTGCATCATATATGGTAAACAAAGATGCTAATGAAACGTTAGACGAATTTTTAAATGAGAAAGTCTTTGCGAATCAAGCAGTGAGTACGGTATCTCCAGATCCAACAGATGTAGAAGGCTTTGATAAATTTATGGAACGTTATACGAATGGTCTTGCAATTGAAAGAGCAGCAGTAGATAATCTTAAATAGTTTATAATTTTAAAAACGCGAGATAAGATATTAATTTATCGTTTCGCGTTTTTTATTAGATTTTATGTCCGATCTCGCAAAAATAGTATTTGTGATGTTAGGGCTTTTTTTATTTATTGGATAGTTTTTAGCTACACTTATATAAGCAAGTGTAGTTGATCAATTGTGGAAACTAATGATTAAATTGTTTATAATAAACGGTAAGTTAAAGAATACGGTAAAACAGGGAGTAATAAAATGTTTATTGTTATAAAAAAGGTTATATACATTTGCTTTGGATTTATATTTATGACTATTGGTTTCCTCGGTGTTATTTTACCGTTATTACCTAGTATTCCGTTCTTAATCTTAGCATCTATCTGTTTTTTTAGAGGTTCAGAAAGATTAGATACTTGGTTTAAAGGAACACGACTGTATAAAAAACAAGTGGAACCATTCCTGAGAGATCGATCACTTACAATAAAACAAAAGATTTGGATTAATATACTAGCTGATTCGATGATCTTAATTTCCATATTTATTGTTGAATTTCTATGGCTTAAAATTTTGCTAGTACTAATCGCATTTTATAAGCATTATTATTTCATTTAT
Source organism: Paraliobacillus sp. X-1268 (assembly GCF_003426095.1). NCBI lineage: Bacteria > Bacillati > Bacillota > Bacilli > Caryophanales > Bacillaceae > Paraliobacillus > Paraliobacillus sp. X-1268. The sequence continues at coordinate 104,693 of NZ_QJSK01000003.1, read as the reverse complement.
CATATTAAGACAGTAAAATAAGATATAGACAAACATGAACGCTAATACCCCCGATTGATTCACTATCAAGAGCAAAAATCCTCAACAAATTGAAGTTTACCTATCCCACTAAATTTCTTTAAGGCTGATAAAATTGTAACGTATATGAAATAGGCGAATATACTTTGGATATGTCAGATGGGTAATTAAGGAGAGGGGTACTAACTTCTTCCAAGTATGAAGAGACTCCTTACAAGTTAGGAGAAAGATGATGCAGATATACATTTATCAAGGGGCAACAGCACCACCAACTGTCGCAAGTATTACGATTGTGATTGATGTAATTCGAGCATTTACAGTAGCTCATTATGCTTTTCTTCAAGGGGCAAATCGTATATATCTTGCTGAGAAAGTAGAACAAGCATTTCAGATAAAGAATGAGCATACAGATTATCTGTTGGCGGGAGAAATTGATGGTCTAGCTATTAAAGGATTTGATTTAGATAACTCGCCATATAATATAAAACAAAAGAACCTTGTAAGAAAGACGCTTATTCAAAAGACAACGAACGGTGTAAAAGCTACGTTAAATTGTTTGTCTTCCGAGCATATATTTGTAACTGGATTTACTAATGCGAAAAAAACAGCAGAATTTATAAAAAATAAATTAATAACTAACAAAATAAAGGTTATAAATATCATTGCTTCCCATCCAAATGGGGATGATGATCTTGCTTGTGCTACATATATAAAAAGTATATTAGATGGGTCTAATTCTATGTCGAATAAAGAGGTCAAGGAGAGAATTATACATTCTCATGTAGCAGAAAGGTTTCTTGATGAAGGCAACGTAGCATTTAATTTTGAAGATATTCTTTATTGTATAAAAGAGTTAAATACGAACTTTGTCATGAAAATAAATAAGTCTAGTGAAATACCAGTGATTGAGAGGGTTAATGTATGACAGAAATGAAATTAATTCTACCATCAAGGGCTATAAAACCAAGAGTAGATGGCTTAACAATCTTAATTGACAATGGAACACCTTTAAACCTATTTATGGATACGATCAATAGTTCAAAAACTTATATCGATTTTATCAAATTTGGTTGGGGTACATCTCTAGTAACAAGTTTTATAGAAGAGAAAATTGATTATTTAAAAGAATATGGCATGGAGTTTTTCTTCGGTGGTACATTATTCGAAAAGTTTCTTAGCCAGGGTAAAGTTGAGGAGTATTATAACTATTGTCGAAAATTTGCTTGCAACTATGTGGAGATATCTAATGGAACCATCGATATATCCAATAAATTAAAAGCTACGTTTATTAAAGAATTCTCAAATGAATTTACAGTCTTTGGTGAGGTTGGTAATAAAGGCGCTTTGGCATCTAATGAGCAGGATTCTTCTGAATGGCTAGAATATATTCAAGAAGAAATAGAGGCTGGTGCAACAAAGGTTATTACAGAAGCAAGAGAAAGTGGCACTAGTGGAATATGTAAGGAAGATGGAGATATTCGAGTTGATATTTTTGATCAAATAATTGATTCTGGTATCCCTCTCGAGAAATTAATTTTTGAAGCACCAAATAAAAAAATGCAGGCTTTTTTTATTCAACAGGCAGGTACGAATGTTAATCTTGCCAATATTGCTTTATCAGATGTTGTCTCCTTAGAAACGTTAAGATTGGGTTTGCGGTCTGATACATTTAACCTTGAATGTTAAATAAGGTGGAAAAATCACATGCAGTGAGGTGGATATGATGCGAAGTACAAATAAAGTGTTTCATTTAGCAATTCCATGTAAGGAATTAGATGAAACAGTAGTTTTCTATGAAAAATTGGGTTGTAAGCTTGCCAGAAGGTATGATGATCGCGTAACCTTTGACTTTTTTGGGGATCAGATCGTATGTCACTTAAGTCCAAATGATGTTGATGAAAAGCCTAAAATGTATCCTCGTCATTTTGGAATTACTTTCTTGGATAAGGATGAATATGATGAAGCATTAGAATTTGCAAAGGAAGAAAAGCTTCCTTTTTTCAAAGCAGAAATGGTTAGATTTAAAGGTAAACAAGAAGAACATATGACGTTCTTTTTGATTGATCCTGCTAATAACTTATTAGAATTCAAGTACTATCATGATAAGAGTATGGCTTACTAAATATTACTAATTGTATAGTTAAGAGGAATGAGAGGCTGTGTTTTACTTGATGCAGTCTCTCATTTGAATAGGTGTTTATTAAAGCGTTCATAGCATTGTTGGCTTACTATTGGAACTTACACGTTCATTTTCAATATATTACTATGTTATATTACGGTAAGGATGATTAAAGTGTCGGAATCGTGTAACCTAGTAATAGTATCTTAATTGTCTTGCTTTTCTATAAAAATATTTTTAGAAAAGTAGAAAGAAGGAGCTTTGTTATGAAAAATTGTGTGTTTTGTAATCCGGATTTAGATTCAAATCAAAAAGTTGTTCTCAGTAATGAATACTGTGTGTTTTTGCAGTTAGAGCAAGTGCAATTAAAAGGTAGTTTGCTTGAAGGTGCTGGAATAATTATACCAAAAGAACATAGAGAAACAGCATTTGATTTAACACCCAATGAGTGGGAGGCGACATATAATCTACTTCAGGAAGTGAAAAAATACATAGATAAAAAACATCATCCCGAAGGCTATAATTTGGGTTGGAACTGTGGAGAAGTTGGAGGGCAACATATTTTTCATTCTCACTTTCATGTTTTACCAAGATATAAAGATGAACCTCTTGCTGGTAAAGGAATTAGATATGCACTTAAAAGTGAAAAGAATAGTAGAAAATAGTTAAATTTTAAATAGTATAAATCGCGCTTTTTATAGGAGGTTTTGATAAATGGATTTTATAATTAGGATTATGGAAGAAAAGGATATAAAACAAGTTCAAAATATCGCAAAACTAACTTGGCATGCTACATATGAAGGGATAATCCCATTTGTTATTCAAGATAAATTTTTGGGTGCAGCATATAGTGATGAATCGATGATTAAGAGATTAAAACAATCAGATTTATATATAGCGACAAGCGGTGATTTAATTTTAGGATTTGCTAATTTTTATTCTTTAAAAGAAAAAGGAGAAGTTGAACTTGGAGCTATTTATATTCATCCGGATCTTCAAGCTAGAGGGTTGGGAACTGCTCTATTAAATAAAGGTATTAATAAATCGAAAACTACAGAGAAAATCTTTTTAGATGTAGAAAAAGAAAACCTTCCAGGAATAAACTTTTATAAAGCAAAAGGATTTAATGTCTTGCATGAATTTGATGATAATCTTTATGGCCATCATACGAAAATGTTAAGAATGTGCTTACAAGTAAAAGAAGTAGTATAACCATTCTTTAGGCTAATCTAGTAAGTTTATTTTTGTATTTTAAGGTCAATTTAAGATAATGTTGTTAAATTACCCTTATTAAGGTTTAAGTAATAATAACTATATTACAAGGGTAGTGTAAATGTGAGCAAGCATTTAACAATTGATACACATATTGAAGAATTAAGGTTAGCGATGTATGAAGCTTATTCAAAAGACCCAGATGGGGCTGAGGTATTAAGAATATCTAAACAATTGGATGAATTAATAAACATAGCACTAAAGAACCCCTAACTCAATTCTTTACAAAAATAATTGATTTACTTTAACATATAATACAAAATGTAACTAGCTGTAAAATTACTGTATTAAGTGGAAGGAGAACTATAATGTATACTAATAATAAAGTATTTGAAATGGAGTAAATTAGATATGAGCATGTTCGTTTATAGGAGGCGTAATCTTGGATAAAATTATAAACCAAAATTCAGAAATGACATTTTCTCAATATGTAGTCGTATCTATTCTTTCTCTTATTACGTTAAGAAAGATTAAAACAGTAGAGAGAATAAGAATAAAATTAAAGGAAAAAGTGGAAGAAGCTAATGATAGTAACAGAGTCTAGGGAATATAGTTTACTAATCAAACCTTAATTAAGGACTCCGACTTTTTAAATAAGTTGTAATAAAGAAGGTGCAAATCCCATGAGAATTGCACCTTTTCTATTACAACTTATTTATTTTTTTGGAATCTTTATAAGAAGCATAATAATTATTATTAGCGTAAACGCTGTAAATGCTAGTAATGGGATAGTGATAAATCCATACCAGTCAATATAAGAATTATTACATGAAACGCCATTTACACATGGTTTTATGTCAGCAAAACCAGGTACTTTCTGCTTAAGGTAGTGATAAAGAGAAATTAACCAGCCAATGCTAGCTAATGGAAGAACGTATTTTTTTATGATCAAATCATTGTTAAATGCACTGATACCAAGAATAATTGTCAATGGGTACATAAGTATCCGTTGGTACCAGCATAACTCACAAGGAGTAAAACCACGTATTTCACTAAAATAAAGACTTCCAAGCGTTGCGATTACAGAAACGATCCATGCAAAGTAGAGATAAAATTGTTTCCACTCAAACTTGGTCATATTTTAGCTAGCCTCCAATGCGCTATCTATCGCATTTTGGATTGATTCATAATTAAAGGGGTCTTCAATAACTATTCCATTAATCATAATGGTAGGAGTCTGTTGGATAGCAAATGCATTTACTATATCTGTATCCTTATTTACTTCGTCAATTTGTGTGTTATCATCAATAGCGGTTTCTAATTGTTCTGTATCGATGTTTGATACACTAGAAGCTAGTTCAAGCATTTTACTCTTGGTAACCCATTCTTGACTATCACTAGGTTGCGCTTCGAAAATTGCTTCATGATAATCCCAGTAAGCATCAGGATTTTGATTATAAACGGACTCTGCTGCCAAGGAAGCTAATTGAGACTCTTCACCGTGAAACAAAACGTTAATAAAAGAAAATTCAACATCACCCGTATCAACATAATCACTTACTAGTTGTGGAAGTATATTTTCTCCCCATACTTTACAAGCAGGGCATTTAAAATCTCCAAACTCTACAACTGTAACAGGTGCATCTGATTCACCCATTGTAGGTTGTCCCTCAATAGAAGGTTGTCCATCAGAGGTTTCTGTATTTGATTCAGAGTTGTTATTGTTAATTAGAACCACTAAGGCTACAATTAGTGCAACAATAATTAAAGAGATAATCATTACAATTTTTATTGGTGACTTTTTACTTTTCATTTTAACACCTCTCCATCTTCATGTTCTAAAATTATTGTATCATAGAATTATATAAACTATTAAGTTAAGTATGTTAAAAATAATAAAACAAAGATCCGTCACATGAATAATTGAGCGGATTTTTTCTGTTTTTTTATTTTATTTAATATTTTTCTAAAAGGTTGTTGTTTATGAATGAATTTTATAAACTCCGACATAGCGTTCCTTCCGTCGGTATTACCATCAACTGCGACATAACTTATACAATTACCACGCTCTGAAAATCCACTACGCTTCCCGCAGGAGTCGTAGTGGATTTTCATCACTGGTCGGTAATAATGTGTTTATTGATGAAGTTACAATATCAACAATTACAGACTTTTTCGGAATTTAAGTTCTTTCTAGCGAAGGAAGCAAATGGATGACACTCCTGTGGGAACAGCAAATGTTTTCGATGGGATGAGTAATCGCAATCCCACAAGTTGAAGATCCACTCGGAAAGCGACTTTTGCTTATCCGAGTTAGCTGAGACTGTGCCCACGGAAAGGGAGTCCATTTACTGACGTAGCGGATAAGGAAGTCTCACTAAGTCGCTGTTTCTTTCAAGTATGTGTGTATTGAAAATCAACAATCTTTGCAAAAAATGTCCTTTAATTTAATTATGGGGTATAAGATAGAGGAGTGAAAAAGGGTGAGGCTTATTTATTTTAAATCTTATTGAAATACTTATATTTAAAAACATTCAACTTCAATTAATGCATGACTTGGAATATAGATATATTTGTTAAATTGATCGATTAAAATTAAAGACATCTCATTTGGAAATTGATTATTAATTAATTGACGTTCTGCAATCCATCCGAACGGCAATCCTTCGACATCACAGATAGTAAAGTCCTGTTTATCTTGGTGATCAATGAATAATCGTAACCCACTACTACAAAGATCCTTACCTAAACGCTTAACAGCTATCACAAAAGTAGTCTGTTTAGTTAACATAGAGCGTTCTTCAGGAAATGCAGAGGTAATAATTTCGTTTATCTCAATCGCATTTAATCCATCAGAAACAAAAATAGTGTCTGCGTTATATAACTCTACGTATTTAGCCTTTGACTTGGACTCTAATAAATTGGCTATCTCATTACTTTTTTTTGAAATAAATCCAAATGTCATGTTTTCCTCTAATAGTGATAGAGCGATAGTTATTAGATTTTTAGGTGCACCTAACCTGTTTAACACATCAATTGTTAAAAACGGTTGAAAAGCACCAGTGTATTTTAGTATTTCCATACTTTTTAAATCCTTTGTACTAGTGTTGTTATCAGTTAAATACTCTTCTTTTAAACTAATCATTGATTCTCCTCCTTTATTAGAATGTTGTTTCTACATTTACTGTAACGCAAAATGGAGTAACTTTGGTTAAGTTAGTGTTAAAGCTTTGTTAAGTTTTAAATGAAAAGAAAAAAGCCTTAATCCACTATCAATCGGATTAAGGCTTTTACTAATAGAACGTATTGATTATTCATTAACCATTTCCATAATCTCATGGGTATAAGCTGTATCTAAGTCTGCGGGTTCTTCAATAACACCATATTCAAGTGCGATGTCTGCTGTTTGCTTAAACATGGCATCATCAATTTGACCTATGTTTGCTGGATCAAAACCTTCAGGTAGAATTAATTTTGCAACTTCCTCCATCATTTTTAATTGGTGGTCTCTTGATGTGCTTCCTTCTTCAGCCTCTGCCATCACGCTATCTACAGCTGCTTCAGGGTCTTCAATGGCAGCTTCCCAACCTTTTAAGGATGCTCTAACAAATTTAGCTGCAGTTTCTTTATTTTCTTCTAACCACTCAGTGTTAGCAAATAAGTTATCTTCTAACATTGCAACTCCTTCATCGTTCATATCGATCACGTTTAAATCACTCTCAGGTATGCCTTCTGCAAGTACTACTTGATATTCGTTATATGTCATTACTGACGCAGCATCAATTTCTCCAGATAAGAACTGGTCCATCGTAAAACCTTGTTTGACAAATGATAAATCTGCATTAGGATCTAAACCATATTTATCAAATAAAGCTAGTACTTCAAATTCATTTCCTCCCATCCAGTTACCTACATTCTTACCGGCCAAGTCCTCGGGTGATGAAATGCCAGCTTCAGTTTTTGAAACTAATAATAAACCACTTTTTTGGTATACTTGAGAAATTTGAACAAGTGGTAATCCTTCTTCTTGGTGAGGTAGTAAACTTGCTACCCAACCGATGCCGATATCTGCAGCACCATTTGCTACTTGTTGTTCTGGTACAATATCTGGTCCACCTGCTACTATTTCAACAGCTAAACCTTCATCCTCAAAGTAGCCCTCTTCAAGCGCCATAAAGTAACCAGCGAATTGTGCTTGTGGTACCCATTTTAATTGTAGTTTCACAGGAACCAACCCATCATCGGAATCACTAGAAGCAGAATTATCTTCTCCACAAGCTGCTAAGACAAACAGTAACATGACAGAAACAAAAAACACGACAAAGCTGCGGTTTATTTTCGCTTTTCTAATCATAATTTTCCCCCTCATTCAATTTTGTTCCGTATAAATTAGGTGTTACTATATGTGATCAGCCGAATAGGTATAATTCGGACGGTTGAATGGAATAAAATAGCCTGGCTAACTATGCGCGTTGAGAAGTGTGCCATTTTAGAAAGGTCTTTTCCATTCTTTCGACAATTAAATAGAAAATAACACCAGCAATAGCTGCTACAATAATACAAGCCCATCCTAAAGGCATTTTTGCCACTTTTATAGAGTTGGACAATAGATAACCAAGCCCCTGTGAGGAAAAGAAAAATTCTCCAACAATAGCACCTATCATACTTGCGGTTGTATTTATTTTTAGAGCTGTGAAAACAAAAGGTAAACTATTTGTTATACGTAAATATCGAAATACCTGGTTTTTATTCGCTGCATAAGAATGCATTAAATCAAGCGCTAAAGGGTTAACCATCCACATTCCTTTATGTGCATTTATCGCCATTGCGGCCATTGTCATGATAGTAACAATCGCAATTATTGACCCCATACCTGAACCAAACCATAGATTCATAATAGGTGCCAAAGCAACTATAGGTACGGCGTTTAAGGATGCAATCAGCATGAGGCCACCTTTTCCCCATCTAGGCCATGCGGTTGCAACTAGAGCTATAATAAACCCTAATGAAGATCCTACTATCATGCCTAATACAGCCTCTGTCATGGTATAACCTGCATAGGAAAAAAGAAGGGAGTAATTTTCGATTAATGCTTCCATTATTGTTGAAGGTATAGGTAGTTGGTATGTTTCTAAACTTAAAATTCGATGAAAAACTTGGAACTCCCATAACAATGCCATAACAATGCCGGCTATTAAAGGTAGAAACAGTTTTTTTAATTCTATGTTTTTTTTAGGTTTTTTCAGTCTTGAAGTTTTCGTTTTTGAATGGACTGTTACTTTGGGCTGTCTGTTTTCTGTATTAGCCATTGCTTTATTCTCCATCTAAGCATCACCTCCAGATCGGAAATCTGGTTGCCATGGTGCTATAATACGTTCAATTAAACTAATTAGTAAATAACTAATGAGTCCTAGTAACGCACCGACAATAACAGTTGACCAAAACATATAATTATGTGTCGGACCGTAATAAAGATTACGTAGCATAATGACACCAAGACCGTTTTGTGCACCCATTAATTCAACTAAAATTGCACCTGTTACTGCAAGTGGTGCTGCTATTTTTAATCCACTGAATAACCCAGGTATCGAAGCTGGAAAGCGTAACTTCCAATAAACCATCCAAGGTTTAGCTGCAAGAGAGTGCATGAGTTCAAGAGCGGATGGATCTACACTTCTAAGGCCTCTCAACATGTTTAGTGCTACAGGAAAAAAAGTAATATAACCAGCAATTAGAATACGCGCCATTTGTTCATCTCGAATAATACCGTATACGATTGGTGCTAGACCTAAAATTGGAATCATTTGCGATGCGATTGCATAAGGAAATGTTAATTGTTCAATCCATTTTGAAACACTCATAAGCACTGCTAAAAGAATACCTAAAATTGCCCCTAATATAAATCCTATTGCTGCGTTGGAAAAAGTAGCAGTTCCTTCAGTGTAAAGCGTGCTTCCGTATTGTGTGAACGTGTAGACAATTTCATGAAGATATGGGATTTTAGACTGAGCCATAGTTGTTTCTGTCATATGCAACAAAAGCCAAGAACCGAATTCCCATATCACAAGGAATCCAATTAGCCATATAAAAGTAGGGAACCACCGGCTTTTTAAGATAGTGTGCATGTTCATTGGATTACACTCCTTCAAAGCTATTACGAATATCTGATATGAGTTGGAAAAATTCTGGACTATTCCTCATTTCTTGTGTGCGCGGTCTAGGCAAAGGAATATCTACAATGGAAGATAACCTACCTGGATGTGGGGACAATACAAATACTCTATCTGATAAGAAAATGGATTCAGGTATGCTATGGGTAACAAAAACGACTGTACTTTTAACTTTGCTCCAGATTGATAAAAGTTCTTCATTTAGATGTTCACGTGTAAATTCATCTAGCGCTGAAAATGGTTCATCCATAAGTAATATTTCAGGTTCAATTGCTAAAGCTCGAGCAATGGCTACACGCTGCTGCATGCCACCACTTAATTGCCAAGGATACTTGTCTTTGAAATCTTCTAATCCAACTAATTCGAGTAATGCATGGACTCTAGCTTCGCGCTCTGCTCTTTTTATCCCCATCATTTCTAATGGTAGATTAATATTTTGTTTAACCTTTCTCCAATCGTAAAGGACCGGACTTTGGAATACGATCCCATACTTTTGTGCTAATCTTGCTGCACGTGCTGATTCTCCTGCTATTTTTATTTCTCCTTTGGTTGGTTGAATTAGATCTGCCATAATTCGGAGTAAAGTCGTTTTTCCACAACCTGAAGGACCGAGCAAAGATACAAATTCTCCTTGTTTTATATCCACAGTAACATCTTGCAATGCCAAAATTTCCGAGGTATCCGTTTTGTAAAGCATGCTAACGTGATCTAACTGAATTTCTGGAGTGTTTGCAGCTATTACCATTGAAATCTCCCCTTCCTGAAAATATCATGCCCTTAATAATACTTAATTGTAAGATTATTTAGCAAAAAAGGTGTCAAATTAAAACGCATGTTATGTTTCTTTACATGTTAAAGGTTTCTTCCTTCTATAACATTAGACAAAGTGTTAAAAGAGTAGTCTAAAATTGTTTCACTTTATCAAATGTCTTTAATTGAATGTATTTAGATTTCATTTCTTCTATATATATTTCTTTTAAATTAAATAATTAGATAAGGCGTGTTTGATGTAAGAGAACCTAACAAAGTCTTTTTACATAGTGCGTAATTGACTAGCGTTTTGTTTTACATGTTGTATAAATGAATACTTCGCTTTTAATTGTATAATTGTAATTATAGTTAATATAGTAAAAGGAGGGCTCTTCCTAAAAGTACCATTCAGGAAGTAATCCTAGTATTAATTATCTAAAAATTCAGATTTAAGTAGCTTTCTAATTGTATAAGGAGGGGTTTAAATGACTGATAAAATTACGATTGGTTTAATTCAAGCGAAAAATGATGTGGATGGAAATGAACCTGTTGCGGTTCATAAAGAAGCTGCAATCGAAAAACATATTAAACTTGTGCGAGAGGCAAAGGAAAAAGGTGCTCAAATCGTATGCCTTCAAGAAATCTTTTATGGTCCATACTTTTGTACTGAACAAAATACAAAATGGTATGACGCTGCTGAAGAAATTCCAAATGGACCAACAACAAAGTTATTTCAAGATATAGCTAAAGAACTTGGTATTGTTATTGTATTACCTATTTACGAAAGAGAAGGAATTGCTACTTATTATAATACTGCTGCTGTGATTGATGCAGATGGTAGTTACTTAGGTAAATATCGTAAACAGCATATCCCTCATGTAGGAGTAGAAAAAGAAGGGTGTGGCTTCTGGGAGAAGTTTTATTTTAAACCAGGTAACTTAGGCTATCCTGTTTTTGATACTGCTTTTGGAAAAGTCGGTGTGTATATTTGTTATGATCGTCACTTCCCAGAAGGTGCTAGATTGCTAGGACTAAATGGCGCTGAGATTGTATTTAATCCGTCTGCGACAACTGCAGGTTTATCAGAGTATTTATGGAAGCTTGAGCAACCAGCACACGCCGTTGCTAATGGCTATTACTTAGCTGCGATTAATAGGGTTGGTTTTGAAGGACCTTGGAATATGGGTGAATTTTATGGTCAAAGTTATTTAGTTGATCCAAGAGGTAGTTTCGTTGCTACAGGTAGCCGTGATCAAGATGAAGTAATAATCGGCGATGTGGATAAAAAGTTGATACGTGAAGTGAGAGATACATGGCAATTCTATCGTGACCGTAGACCAGAAACATACGATGAAATGACTGCGTTGCTTCCATAAGAAAAATAAAGATTCCTACTAATTGAAGTTTTACTTTATTACGAGTGATTAACATAATATTAGAAAGGGGTAGATCGAATTTGATGCATACGACACCTGAAGATTTAATAGGTAACTTTAAAGAAGCAAATGCCGGTTTAACAAGTCAGAAGGCAATGGATGAATCTAATCGCTGTTTATATTGTTATGATGCACCTTGTATAAAAGCGTGTCCAACAAGTATTGATATCCCTTCTTTCATTAAAAAGATTGCTAGTGGTAATATGAAGGGTTCAGCTATTAAGATTATGACTTCAAACCCAGTAGGTGCTAGTTGTGCAAGAGTTTGTCCTACAGAAGAGCTTTGTGAAGGTGCGTGCGTTTTAAATGAAGAAACAACACCAATCATGATTGGTGATCTCCAACGTTATGCGACAGATTGGGCAATTAAAAATGAACAAGTCTTATTTAAAGCAGGTAAGTCTAATGGAAAAACAGTGGCAATTGTAGGTGGTGGTCCAGGTGGATTATCAGCTGCTAGAGAATTAGCATTGCTAGGATATAAGGTTACTATTTTTGAAGCAGAGGAACGTGCGGGAGGTTTAAATAGTTATGGTATTGTATCTTTCCGTTTACCACAGGACGTGGCTTTATGGGAAGTGGAACAAATAGAAAGTCTGGGTGTAGAGATAAGGACGAACACGACGATAGGAAAAGATATTCCAACAAGTGAACTATTAGATCGTTACGACAAAGTAGTACTTGCTATCGGAATGTCAAGCGTACCTGATTTAGGTATGGAGGGGGAAGATCTTGACGGTGTTCTGGATGCAATTGAGTTTGTTAAAAGTACGAAAACACCGCCCATTACGGATGAAATGATTGGTAAAAAGGTGGTAGTAATTGGGGCTGGTAATACAGCAATTGACGGGGCTACTTGTTCTGTGCGTCTCGGTGCAGAAAATGTGAAGATATTGTATCGTAGAACAGCTGATGAGATGACGGCCTATGACTTTGAATACGAGTTTGCAAAACAGGATGGAATTGAATTTAATTGGTTAACGCAACCAACCAAAGTCATTAGTGATGAAAATGGAAAAGTAAAAGCCATAGAGTGCATAAAGATGGAACTAGGAAATCCTGATAAGGATGGAAGACGTAGACCAGTAGCGGTAGAAGATTCAATATTTACATTAGAAGTAGATTATGTGATTAAAGCAATTGGACAGTCAAGGTACACAAATTTAATAGAAGGATTTGGCTTACAGCATGATGATGGTGTCGTAACAATAAATGAAGAAACGTATCAAACTTCAAACACAAAAGTTTTTGCTTGTGGAGATGTTATTTTTGGTAAAGGTCAAGGAGAAGCGATGGTAGTTTCGGCAGCAGAGCAAGGTAAGCAAGTGGCCTATGCACTGCATCGAGAGCTGTTTGGTTTTGCTGAAGGAACAGCTTCGTAAAAGCAAATACTACAAAAATAGGAGGCCAATATATGGCAGACTTAAGTATCAATATGGCTGGTATTAAATCACCGAACCCATTTTGGTTGGCATCTGGTCCGCCAACAAATACTGGTTACCAAGTTCAACGAGCATTTGAAGCTGGATGGGGTGGTGCTGTTTGGAAGACGTTAGGTGATCCAGTAATTAATACGTCATCTCGTTTTGCGGCTATTGGTTTTAATGGTCAACGCGTTGCAGGATTTAATAATATTGAATTAATCACTGATCGTCCGTTGGAAATAAATTTAAAAGAAATTTATGAAACAAAGAAAAAATATCCGGATCATGCAATTATAGCTTCTGTGATGGTTGAACCACAAAGAGAAAAATGGCATGAAATAATGAAACGTTTAGAGGATGTTGGTGTTGATGGCTATGAATTGAATTTTGGCTGTCCGCATGGTATGGCGGAACGTGGAATGGGAGCCGCATCTGGTCAAGTACCAGAATTAGTAGAAAAACAAACATATTGGGCAAAAGAAGCTACAACAAAACCAGTAATTGTTAAGCTAACTCCAAATATAACAGATATTACAGTAACTGCAGAAGCGGCTGTTCGTGGTGGGGCAGATTCTATCAGTATGATTAATACGATCAATAGTTTAGCTGGTGTTGATATTGATACGTGGAATACGATTCCTCATGTCGGTAACAAAGGAGCACATGGTGGATATTGTGGTCCAGCAGTTAAACCAATCGCCTTGAATATGGTGGGCGAGTGTGCCAGGAATGAAAAAATAGGCATTCCGATTTCTGGAATAGGTGGTATTTCTAATTGGCAGGATACGGTGGAATTTATGCTGATGGGCTCTACAAGTGTCCAAATTTGTACGGCAGCAATGCATCATGGTTTTAGAATTGTAGAAGACATGATTGATGGATTAGACAATTATTTAGATAATAAAGGTATAGACTCTGTGATGGATATTGTCGGTCAAACGGTACCGAAATACTCTAATTGGGGAGATTTAGATCTTAACTATAAAGTGGTAGCACAGATTGATAATGACACATGTATTAATTGCAATAAGTGTTATATTGCTTGTGAAGATACGTCACATCAATGTATAGATATGTTAAAGGATGGGGGTGGAAGAGACATACTTCAAGTGCGTGAAGAAGATTGTGTAGGCTGTAATCTTTGTCAAATTGTTTGTCCGGTTGATGGAGTGATTAGTATGGTTGAAGTTGATACCGAATTCCCACCAATGACATGGAATCAAAGAGAGGCTGTCACTGGAACAATAGGTAGTAACGCTAACTTAATTAAATAATGTATTCAACTTTCTCGCCAAAAAACAAGTGCGAAACGACAGCTTTAAGTGTTTGAATAACATCTCTTATATTACTTAACAGTCTCTAAAAAAGTCCGCTTTCCGTGGGAACAACAAATCGCAGGCTTACAATAGCTACCAACTATTACGAAAAAATGATTATACAAAAGAATGCCGCTTAATACTAGCGTCGGAAATGTACGTAGACTCCTGTGGGAACAGCACGGGCTGAAGATCCACTTTGTAAAGTGATCTTTACTTTACGAAGTTAGCTGAAGTCGTGCCCACGGAAAGCGAAGTATATTTCCAAAGCGGTATGTCGCGTTATCATTATCTATCACGTTCGTAAAATCAATCGCAATGTTGCTTAAAAATAAGGAGGATAATAATGACTCAAAAAATAATCAAAAATGGAACAATTGTTACGGCATCAGATACGTATCAAGCTGATTTATTAATTGAGGATGAACAAATTGCTTTAATTGGTCAAGGGTTGGCTATAGAAGGTGCTGAAATAGTTGACGCTTCAGGTTGTTATGTTTTTCCTGGTGGAATTGATCCGCATACGCATTTAGAAATGCCATTTGGTGGAACAGTGAGTAAAGATGATTTTGAAACGGGTACGATTGCAGCAGCTTTCGGTGGAACTACGTCACTGATTGACTTCTGTATTACGAGAAAAGGGGAAACGTTAAAAAATCCTATTAAAGAATGGCATGCTAAATCAAAAGACAAGGCTGTTATTGATTATGGGTTTCATTTAATGATTAGCGAGATTAATGAGAATGTACTAAATGAGTTACCATCTATTCTAGAAGATGAGGGGATTACTTCATTTAAAGTATTTATGGCCTATAAAAATGTGTTTCAAGCAGATGACGGTACATTATTCCAAACATTGAAAACGGCAAAAGAACTTGGAGCACTTGTTATGGTTCACGCTGAAAATGGTGATGTGATTGATTATTTGGTCAATGAAGCATTAGAAGCTGGTAACACAGATCCCATCTATCACGCTTTAACACGTCCGCCTGAAGCGGAAGGTGAAGCAACCAGTAGAGCAACTGAGTTAACGGGTTTAGCTAATTCACAGTTATATGTGGTTCACGTATCTTGCGATGAGAGCGCACAGAAAATTAAAGCAGCCCGTGAAAAAGGTTATGATGTCTGGGGAGAAACTTGTCCACAATATTTAGTTCTTGATCAATCTTATATGGAGAAACCTAATTTTGAAGGTGCTAAATATGTGTGGTCACCGCCGCTTAGGGAAAAGTGGAATCAAGAGAAATTATGGATGGCTTTAAAGAATGGATATTTACAAACGATAGGTTCAGATCAATGCTCATTTGACTTTAAAGGGCAAAAGGATTTAGGTATCGATGATTTCACGAAAATACCAAATGGAGGTCCGATGATTGAGGATCGATTTAGTATTTTGTTTTCAGAAGGAGTGAAAAAAGGCCGGATTACATTAAATCAATTTGTTGATATTACCTCGACTCGAAGTGCAAAACTATTTGGTTTATATCCTAAAAAAGGAACAATCGCTGTTGGCAGTGATGCTGATATTGTTATTTTTGATCCAAATGTAGAAAGAACTATCTCTGTTGATACGCATCATATGGCTGTAGATTATAATGCATTTGAAGGGATGGAAATAACAGGAGAACCTGTTACCGTATTCTCGCGTGGTGAATTCGTTATTCGAGACAAACAGTTTGTCGGAAAGCTAGGGGCAGGAAACTATTTAAAACGGGCACGCTACGGTGATATGTTGACGAATAATAGTGATAAATTAACCGTGTAAATGTATTGCTAATGAAGGGGGTGTTCCTTTTTGTCAGAGTATGAAGAATTTGCTAAAGAAAGAGAGACAATTGACGATTTGTTAAAAAAAGGATATGTCATACTGGGTTTAAAAGATAATTTAGATGGAGCAATGGTTGTTTTTGAAAAAGAGAAAGAAACGCCTGAAAAACTACATGTATTTATGGCTGATACTCGAAAATATGTTTCTAACTTGATTTTTGGGTATCAGCAGATGCCTAAAATATGACTTGTAAAAAAGTTTCGGAGAATAGTAGTTATTCTCTGAAACTTTTTTTATATAGGCAGATTACCTTACAAATCAATCGTAGTCATCTGGAATAAATGTTACAGTAGTACAAAGCTAATAACTGCGATTTAGGCAGGGATATACGTTCTGCAGTTAATCAAAATCAACGATTCGGTGTGGGGGGATTATTATTGGGCTCATTTCAATTAACTGTTAGAGATGTCTTGCAGCATAAGTGTTTTAAGAATGCGAAGGTAATAGCTGGTGAAGATGGACTTGATAATGTTATTCGTTGGGTTCATATTATGGAGGTAACAAATTTTGAAGAATTATTAAATGGTTCTGAACTCATTCTTTCTACAGGTATAGGATGGAAGGATTTTAAAAAAACAAGTGTTGATTACTTGGAACGATTAATTAGAGCTAATGTTTCAGGTCTTTGTATTGAACTTGTAAAGTATGCAAACGAAATACCAGAGAAAATGATTGAACTTGCTAATAAGCATAATATGCCAATTATCGTTTTTTATCAAGAAGTACGGTTTATTGATATAACGCAAGATATTAATACAGAGCTAATGAATAATCAATATAAGATTTTATCTGATTTAGAAGAGTTTTCGAGAAAACTTAACTATACCATGTTGTTACCTAATGCTTTCAAACGTGTGTTGAAACTGATAAATCAATACTTAAATGTACAGGTGATTTATCTAGCGAAAAACACAGAAGAAACTATTTTTGTTCCTTTGCAACATGAAATGGAACAAATAAAATTAATAGAAACAGTGAAAAATTTCAAGGAAAAAAGACTCGTCAATCGAAATAAACAATTTATTGCAGCTAATGGCTCCTATGTTGGTCAACCTGTGCAAGCGCTCGATCATAAGTTTGCTGACTTAGTTATTTTTCCGAAATATAAGAATGCTACTGAGTATGAATTACTTGTTTTAGATCGATGTGCAAATGCTATTTCTCAAGATTTGGTTCGGATATTTTACATGGAAGAACAAAGAAAACAAAAGGAACAGCAATGGGTTTATGAATGGCTGAATGGCGAATATCACGCCGAAGAAATACAACAATATATATCTTCTCTAGATTCTACTTTAAAACCTAACGGTGCTACAGTATGTATTTGTCGATTAAATCAAGTACTTGATGACTCCAAACACTCCTATTTTTTAGCCATCCTTAGAAATGTATTACAAAGTCACGGCTATTTCCTGATATCACTATATGACCATAAGCAGTTTACACTTATTTTTATTAATCAACGTTCCTTAACGGATTGGAAGGAGAGATTGAAAAAAGCTTTGAATCATGTTAATCAAATGAATTTATATGAGATAGAGGCATCTAACCATGCGCTATTTGGCGTTGGTAAGATGATCGTAGACCTTGAAAAAATTCAAGAAAGTTATGACACAGCAAAAGAAGCGCTCCTAATTCAAAATCAAGCAAAACTCAGTGATGAGATTTTTTATGAGGATTTACATATTTATCGGCTAGTTTCAAGTTTAAGTAAAACAATTAACTTACATGATTATATTAATGAATATATCGGGACTGTTATAGAATATGATCAGATGCATAATAGTGAGTTACTCTATACTTTACGAGTATTTTTGGAATCTAATGGGTCAAAAAATGATGCAGCAAAACGCTTATTTGTAGTGAGACAAACGTTATACCATCGCCTAGATAAATTGAAAGAGTTATTAGGTGAGGATTTCATGGATGCTTCTAAGCGATCAACAATCGAATTTTCTCTTCATGCACATCGCTATATGAATCCACCTAAAAAAATTGTTGAAACTACATCGATTAATGCTATTGAAAATTAAAAACATTAACTGAGATTGTGTTTAAAGACACGGTCTTTTTTTTGCGTTCAACAGCACATTATAATTGTGAAATAGATTCTTAAAACCTTTAACGCTTTGTCTAATGATATAGGTATTTGAAAAAATCTATAATAGATGTAATCAGATAATATCTAAGGAGGATGCACATATGTCATTGCTTCAACAAAACCTAGCAACAATAAAAAACTTTGTAGGCGGTAGTTGGATAGATTCGACTACGAGTGATTACCAGGAGGTAATTGACCCCTCTAATGGAAATGGCATCGCAAAGGTTCCTATTTCAACAGAAACAGATATTAATAACGCGGTAGAGATAGCTCATAAAGCTTTCAATAAATGGAGAAAGGTTTCTGTACCTAAAAGAGCGCGGATTCTATTTAAATATCATGAACTGCTAACAAAAAATCATCAACAATTGGCTGAACTAGTCTCAAAAGAAAATGGAAAGAGTTATAAAGAGGCATACGGAGAAGTGTTGCGTGGCATTGAATGTGTTGAATTTGCAACTGGAGCTCCTTCATTAATGATGGGAGAGAATTTATCTACAATTGCAACGGATATAGATTCTCAATTTTTTCGTTATCCGATAGGTGTAGTGGGTGGTATCTCGCCCTTTAATTTTCCCATGATGGTACCGTGCTGGATGTTTCCATTAGCAATTGCGTGTGGGAACACATTTATTTTGAAACCATCGGAAAGAACGCCGCTACTCGCAAATAAATTAGCAGAGTTGTTACAAGAAGCTGGCTTGCCTGATGGGGTATTTAATATTGTTCATGGTGCACATGATGTTGTAAATGGGTTAATTGAGCATGAGCAAATAAAAGCTATATCATTTGTAGGATCTGAGCCAGTAGCGAAATACGTCTATAAAAAGGCAGCAGCTAACGGCAAACGTGTTCAGGCTCTAGCTGGTGCTAAAAATCATCATATCGTTATG
This sequence comes from Paraliobacillus sp. X-1268, assembly GCF_003426095.1. Taxonomy (NCBI): domain Bacteria; kingdom Bacillati; phylum Bacillota; class Bacilli; order Caryophanales; family Bacillaceae; genus Paraliobacillus; species Paraliobacillus sp. X-1268. Next base: position 85,426 of record NZ_QJSK01000003.1, on the reverse strand, counting down.
CCTGATGCAGATAGGAAAATTGCAATTCAACATATAATAAGCTCTGCATATGGAAGCGCAGGACAACGTTGTATGGCATGTAGTGCCGTAGTTGCTGTTGGTGAAAATGCTGATGCATTTATGGAAGCATTTAAAGCTGAAGTTGACCAAGTGAAAATGGGTAATGGCATGGATGAAGAAGTTACGTTAACACCGATTATAAGTAAAGAGAGCGTAAAAAATGCGCTTAGCTACATTGATAAAGGAATTGATGAAGATGCTGTTTTACTACGTGATGGAAGAAAAGAAATGGAATTATTCTCTGAAGGGAATTTCTTAGGTCCAACTATCTTTGATTACGTAAAGCCAGAGATGGCCATAGCAAAAGATGAAATTTTCGCACCCATTGTAAGTGTAATGAGAGCGGCTGATTTGGATGAAGCTTTAGAAATCGTAAATAACTCGCGATTTGGAAATTCCGCTACTATTTATACGGATAGCGCTAAGGCTGTAAGACAATTTAGAGAGGATGCAGAGCCAGGTATGTTGGGTGTGAATATTGGTGTTCCTGCACCAATGGCCTTCTTTCCGTTTTCAGGTTGGAAGAATTCATTCTTTGGGGACTTACATGTTAACGGTAAAGACGGCGTTTCATTTTACACACGAAAAAAAATGATTACTTCTAGATTCTAATAGAATGGAGTGAAGAAAATGGTCATAAGTCAAGAAGAAGATCTCTTGCAGAAAGATACCAAAAATGTTTGGCACTCCATGAAAAAGTATGCACCAGAGTCTACCATGATCATTAAAGAAGCAAAGGGATCTTGGATAACAGATGTTGACGGTAAACGTTACATGGATGCAATGAGTGGATTGTGGTGTGTAAATGTTGGTTATGGAAGAGAAGAATTGGCAAAAGCAGCGTATGAACAAATGGTCGATCTTCCTTATTATCCACTGACACAAAGTCATTTACCAGCTATTAAGCTGGCTGAAAAATTAAATGAATGGCTTGATGATGACTATGTTTTTTTCTTCTCCAATAGTGGTTCGGAAGCAAATGAAGCTGCCTTTAAGATAGTCAGGCAGTATCATCATCAAAACAACCAGACAGAACGTTATAAATTTATTTCACGTTACCGCGCTTATCACGGTAATACAATGGGCGCGCTAGCAGCTACTGGTCAAGCTGCTCGAAAATTCCGCTATGAACCACTTGCACAAGGTTTTTTACATGTTGCGCCACCAGACTGTTACCGTAGTTCTCATGCTCCAGATGGTACATGTTGTGCAGAAAGTGCAAAAGAGATTGATCGTGTTATGACTTGGGAGTTTGATAAGACTATTGCTGGTGTTATTATGGAACCGATTATAACCGGTGGAGGGGGTATTGATTCCTCATGACAATTATTTAAAAGAAGTTCGAAAGATTTGTGATGATCATGGTGCATTATTAATTATAGATGAAGTAATCAATGGATTCGGCAGAACTGGGGCTCCATTTGGATTTATGAACTATGGGATTAAACCAGACATTATCACAATGGCGAAGGGTTTAACAAGCGCATATTTACCTTTGGCTGCAACGGCAGTTCGACGAGATATCTATGAGGCATTTAAAGGATCAGAAGAATATGATCATTTTCGTCATATCAATACATTCGGAGGGAATCCAGCGGCATGTGCTGTTGCTTTAAAAAATTTAGAAATTATCGAAAGGGAGCAGTTAGTAGAAAGGTCTAAAAAACTAGGTGAAAGATTAAAGTTAGAAATGGATGAATTAAATAATCATCCAAACGTAGGTGATGTTCGAATTAAAGGATTATTAATAGGAATTGAGCTAGTAGAAGATAAACAGACGAAAGTGCCAGTTCAACCTGAAGTTCTTCAAAGGGTAATTAAGAACTGTAAAGAAAGAGGGTTAATTATCGGGAAAAATGGGGATACAGTTGCTGGTTTTAATAACGTTATTACACTTAGTCCCCCACTCAGTATGACTGACGAAGATTTTGAGTTTATGGTCGTAACAGTAAAAGCCTGTATTTGGCTTATTTAATCAAATAGGATAATAAGGAGGCGGCACTCGTGGACATTGGTATCCCAAAAGAAATAAAGAACAATGAAAATAGAGTTGCTATAGTTCCATCAGGTGTGAGTCATTTTACAGAGTCAGGCCACGATGTTTTTGTTCAATCTGGAGCAGGTATAGGTTCTGGATTTACGGATGAAGACTATCAAAAAAATGGGGCAAACATAGTATGGACTGCTAAAGAAGCATGGGATCAGGAAATGGTTATGAAAGTTAAGGAGCCATTGCCTGAAGAGTATCCATTCTTTAAAGAAAACATGATCTTGTTTACTTATTTACACCTTGCAAATGAACCAGAATTAACAACCGCATTACTAAAACGAAAAGTAACTAGTATCGCCTATGAATCAATTCAACTGCTAAATGGCTCTTTACCATTACTTACACCAATGAGTGAAGTTGCAGGTAGAATGGCAACACAGATTGGTGCACAATTATTAGAAAAGATAAATGGTGGTAAAGGAATCTTGTTATCGGGTATTCCAGGTGTTAGTAGAGGGAAAGTTACCATTATTGGTGGGGGAGTTGTAGGTACCAATGCAGCTAAAATAGCAATCGGGCTTGGTGCAGGTGTAACTATACTAGACGTTAATCCAGAAAGATTAAGAGAATTAGATGATTTATTTGGTAACTCGGTTCAGACTATGATTTCTAATCCGATGACGATTGCCGAATCAGTTAAGCAAGCAGACCTAGTTATTGGTGCAGTACTGATACCAGGTTATAGAGCACCAATTATTATAACAGAAGACATGGTTAAGTCTATGAAAGAAGGAACTGTTATTGTTGATGTGGCAATCGATCAAGGAGGAATTGTTGAAACAATTGATCGCATAACAAATCACGATTCCCCGACATATATTAAACATGGTGTTGTGCATTATGCTGTTGCGAATATGCCTGGAGCTGTTCCTAGAACGGCTACGTTAGGACTAACAAATGTAACGACCCCATATGCAATAATGATTGCGAATCATGGTATAGAAAAACTAGTTTCAGCAAATCGAGTTTTATTGAACGGCATTAATACAATGGACGGATTTGTTACGAATCGCGCAATAGCTGAAGTCCATGGTTTAAAATATTATGAAGTGGCAGCATTAATGATGGAGTTAACGTAGTAGTCAAAGCTTTTTCACAAAACTAAAAGTAGAAATCAATTTAACAATTGCTTCTACTTTTAGTTTTGTTTATTTTTGGTCATATTGATAAAAATGAGTGAAAATTTCATAAACAGTTGTTTTTAAAGAGAAAAAGGGTGAGAATAAGGGTTAAATCAAAAACTATTGTAAAAGAAAAAGGAGATTCATTATTATGCCAGGCACGATTCGAAATAATATAAAAATAGGCGCAAAGGTTAGAGTTGTTCAAAAACAGGACCAGTCTTCGGGGAAACTTACTGAGGGCGTTGTTTCAAGATTGCTGACTAATTCGCAAACACATCCACATGGTATCAAAGTAAAATTAGAGAATGGGATCGTTGGTAGAGTAAAGGAAATAGTGTATTAATAGACTATAGTTTATACAAAGTCTCTGCATCTATAGATGTAGAGACTTTTTCTATATCCTATGTAACACTCTATTTATTTTTTCATAGGATATAGAAAAAGAAATAATGGAGTGAATCATATGGTCAATCAAGATAAGTCTAAATTAAAGTTATTAATCCTAATTAAGGATTTTGATAAAATATATCTTAAACATAAAATGAAGTATGAAATGATTCGGGCCTTAGAACAATTCGCAGATGTGTATTACTGGAAACGTGATGGAGATATCTTGGATATTATTAAACAGATCGGAGTTAGACCAGATTTCATTCTACATTATGATATAGGATGGGAGAATTTCTTTTCACCAAAAATAACGAATCTAGATAAAATTGATATTCCAAAAGGTTGTTATGTTATTGATACGCATTGGTATAAGAAAAAAAGAGTAGACTATTTTACTAGTAATAAAATTGACTTAATCTTCTCGGTTACGAAGGACTCCTTTCTAAAGCACTTTCCTACTTTTGAGTCAAAGTTTAGATGGACTCCCTTCTCTATTTCACCTGATGTATTTAAAGATTGGGAGCAGGAAAAGACAATTAAATTTCTACTTATGGGATTAGTATATGATGGAACACGTAGAAGTCCTGCTAAAGGTCAATACAAATTTAGAGAAGAAGTACAGAGGCAAATGGAGAAAGTGGAAGGTTTTAAATTCATTCGACATCCTGGTCATCGCACACGAAAAAATCACATGGTGAATGAAGGGTTTGCTAAAGAACTAAATAGAGCTGAAATTTTCTTTACCTGCGGAGGTGCTAGGCAATATCCTGTTATGAAGTTCTTTGAAGTACCTGGGTGTAGAACACTACTTCTAGCAGAACCAAACCCCGATATTTTAGAACTAGGATTTACCGATAAGGAAAACTTTATCGCTTGTGATTCTAATGACTTATATGAAAAAGCACTCTATTATAGTGAGAATGAAATAGAAAGAAACAAAATAACGGATAATGGTTACAACTTTATTCATCAATACCACACAAATGCAGTTCGAGCGAAGCAGTTTATTAATTTTATGGAAGAATTTATTGAGGAAGGCAAATAATTCGGAAAATGATTCTCACATTTATGGTCATGTCTATCTTCAAGGTAGCAGTGCCTTAAGGTTGTAAGATTATAATATTTTAATACCCTTTACTTAAGTAAAGGGTATTAAAATATTATAAAAAGTGTAATGTTTTTTCTGACTTTTTATTTTATTGGAGGAATACTGCCTATTTTCGGTTCTGTTGCTATCCATACTAAGCCTAATACAATAACAAAACCACCAACGATCTGTGTAGTTGATATAATTTCATTAAAGAATAAAACACCTGTAGTAGTAGCGGATGCAGGGACAAAATACCGAAAGAAATTCGATTTTGTAGCGCCAACGTTTTTCATGGAAAGATTCCAAATTACAAAGGCAAAAACCGTACAAAAAAGGACATTATAAATTATTGCACCAAAAGTTATAGGTGAGAGTTCACCCCACGGGATGCTATCCCATCGACCAATTGTAAATGGGATTAAAAATAACGAGCCAAACAATATATACCAAGTTGTTACACGCATTGGGGAGTACTTAATCATTAGAGGCATACAAGCTAAATTAAATAACGCACCTATCAAACTAATAAATAGAGCAAGTAGATTCCCAAACATATATTCTGAACTTAAGTCAAAACCAGCCTTTCCACCCAAAATAATAAGTGAGACACCTATTAGAGCAACAAAGCCACCAATTGCTAAACGCACTGTCATTTTTTCTCGAGTAAATAAGGGTGCAAACAGAGCTGCGAAAATAGGCCAAGGTGCCACATTTAATAAGGAAGCATTAGCAAGGGTCGTATATTTAATCGAATACATTAGAAGTAATTCGAGAGTAGTTACGCCAATAAACCCAATAATCGCGATTTTTATAAGATCTTTCTTCATTACACCTACACTGCCTTCAGTAAGTTTTAGAATTATAAATAAAAAAGGCAGTGCTAATCCAAAACGTAACAGTACAAAAATCTCTGCAGGAAAAATATCCATTGCCCAGCGTGAGATACCGAAATTAACTCCCCAAATAATAGCTACTAAAATAAGTCCTATGTAATAAATTAGTTTTGATTGCACTGTAAATACCACCTATTCGTCGATAATATAGCAATTTTAAAATGTAACCGCTGTATTTTATTATATCAGTTGTTGCTTTAAAGAGTGTAATAAGAATAAGATTGTTTAAAAATATAAATTCCCATGTTGTAGAAAAAATTACATTTGTTAAGTTTTCTTTAAGCTTTTATATGTATTATCAGCTTAAGATAACAGGTCAAAAGAAATAATATGTAATGAGGGAGTTTTATAAATGAGCAAAATATCTAGATACATTAAATTATTTATTATTTCAATATGTGCAATGGTTTTGTTTGCGTGTAGTAATGATAATACATCTGAAACGGAAAGTAGCACAGAAACAGAAGTTGCAAGTGCTGTTGTGACGGAAAACGTGAGTGATTTGGTTAGCTATGATGACGATGATTACTTAACTGAATGGGATGAGGATGACGCAACATATATCGAATTAGATGGTAGTGAAATCCAAGCAGAAGGCGATGTTATCATTTCAGATGGATCGATAACGATAAAAACATCTGGAACTTATGTAGTCAGTGGTGAGCTAACTGATGGACAGATCATTGTTGATGCAGAAGATGAGGGTACAGTTCACTTAGTGCTAAACGGTGTAAATATTACGGATTCCAATAGCGCACCTATTTATGTGAAGCAGGCACAAAAAACGATTCTAACCATTCAAGAAGGTACAGAAAATGTGGTGACTGATGGTACAGAATATGTTTATGATGATGAAGAAGCAGAAGAACCAAATGCTGCAATATTTAGTAACGATGATTTAACAATTAATGGTACTGGGACATTGTCGGTACAAGCTAATTTCAATAATGGTATTACGAGTAAGGATGAATTAAAAATTGTTGAAGGTACTATTGATATTGTAGCAGCAGATGATGGATTAATGGGAAGAGATCTATTAGCAATCAAGGATGGTAGTTTTACGATTGATGCTGCCGGTGATGGTCTAAAATCAACACAGGATGAAGATGAAGAAAAGGGTAATATTGTAATCGAAAATGGAACGTTTGATGTTATATCTGGTAGTGACGGTATTCAAGCAATCAATTCCCTCTATATTGTTGATGGTACCTATAATTTTGTTTCTGGTGAAGGTAGCCCAGATACAATTGAAACAGGTGGCGGTATGGAACAAGCTTGGGGTGAAGAGGCAGCAACTACAACAACAGAAACAGAAGAACCAAGTACAAAAGGTATTAAAGCAACGGTTGATATTACAATAATTGGCGGAACATTTACAATGGATACACTAGATGATGCTGTGCATAGTAATGGAAGTGTTACGATCGCGGACGGTTCGTTTACTATTGCAACTGGCGATGACGGGGTGCATGCTGACTCAACAATTGACATATTAAATGGAACGATAAATATTACAAAAAGTTATGAAGGCATTGAGAGCAATATTATAACCATAGAAGATGGCGAAATTAACGTGGTAGCAAGTGATGATGGAATTAACATTGCTGGCGGTGACGCTGCAGCAACAGTAGAAGGTTACTCTGAATCAGAGGCTAATGGTTTAAATATCAATGGTGGATTTATAACAGTAGATGCTGAAGGTGATGGTTTAGATGCCAATGGATCCATTTATATGTCTGCTGGAACGGTGATCGTTAACGGTTCAACTAATGGTGGGAATGGTTCGCTTGATTATGATGGAGAATTTGAAATAACTGGTGGAACTCTCGTTGCAAGTGGTAGCTCGGCTATGGCGTTAGCAACTTCTGACTCATCCACGCAGAATGCGATAATGATGACTTATACGGAAACACAAGTTGCTGGTACAACAGTACATTTAGAGGATGAATCTGGAAATATAATCGTAACGTACACACCAAGTAAGGATTACCAAACTGTACTCATTAGCAGTAAAGATCTAGAGACAGACACAAGTTATACTTTATATACTGGTGGCTCCTCGACGGGTACTAATATTGGCGGTTTGATAACTGATGGTGATAACTATCAAGATGGTGAAGAGGTTGTAACTTTCACCCCAACAGAGACGGTTCAATGGATTGATGAATCGGGTACGACAACTGCTGGAAGCACTGGTGGTATGGGTAATATGGGCGGTAGGGGAGGAGCCGCCGGAGAGAGACCAGAAGGAGATTTTGGTGTGCCCCCTGAAGATGGAATGGAAAGAGGAGAAATGCCAGAAGGTGGATTTAATCCAAATGACACCAGTGAAACGGAAGAGAATACAGAAAGTTAAAAAACAGAAAAAGCCGCTGATAGCGGCTTTTTTCGTTTAAATAATCCCAAACAAGATAAAACCAATTGTATTAATGGCTAAGTTAGCACTTAAGTGAATCATCCATGAAGGATAGATAGTCTTGCTTTTTTCATTTACCCAATTGAATAGTAATCCTGCAATAAATAAACTAATAATTATCAAGATAAATAACAAAGGGGAGAACCAGCTTGTCATTATGGAAACGTGATATAGAGAGAATGCTCCAGCACTAAATACGTAAGCAACCTTTCTACTAGTAACACCTTTAAGTGATAAAAAAGCAAACCCTCGAAAGAAAAATTCTTCTAAAAGTGAATTAATAATAGATATGTAAAGGGCAACAAAAATAAAATTCGATTTTGATACGCCAATGTTGTTCTCTAAGGTTGCAGTTATATTTGAAAAATCAAAATAAGGACCGATGAGTAAATAGCTTCCGAAAATAAAACAATAAACTCCTATTGCTAATAGTATCGGGAATAGTGTCTGTCCCTTCTTTAACTGAAACAGCTTGCAAAAAGATGTATTTTTATCAATTAACGCATAACTGGCAGGGATAAGAAAAAATAGAATAAGTTTAATAGCAGATTTTATTGCGTAAATAGGTGATAGAACACTATCTATCCAAGCCATTATTAAACAGCCTAGAATAACAAGAATGAATATGGAAATTATGCTTTTATTTCTTTCCATGAGAAAAACCTTCTTTAATCTACGGATTTTATAAAGAATATAAATTCAATTTTATCATGTTACCAATATCCTTCATAATAGCTTGTGAAAATATAGTATCACAATCTTTTTTATAATAAATAATTTTCAATTTTAATGATATTACAGACAGATTAATGATAATATGGTTAATATATGCATTTTTAAAAGGAGGTAATGTAACATGAAGACAACATTTAATAACAAACCAAAAGGATTTGGAGAAATTCTTGATCTAACATTCCGAATTATCAAGAACCACTTTTCAAGTCTATTTCTCATTATGATTATATTCATGGGTCCAGTATTTCTTCTTCAGGCGATTAGTCAATTAATTGGTGGGAGAAATTTTTTTAGAGAGTTAGAGACTGGTGGAAATGTATTTGACCAGATTCTTAATTCGTACACGCAAACTGCTCAAGAAGTACCAATAGTAGAGAGTATGGGTACTATATTTATAGGATTACTTGCTATTTTATTCTATCCAGTTGCCTATGCAGCTATTATTATTTTAGTTAAGCGAATTAAAAACGATGAAGCTTATACAGTTGGTTCAGTAATAAGATCTGCATTCACACGTTTTTGGCCACTTTTATGGAGTACCTTATTGATTGGATTAATTGTTTTCGCAATTGTATTTATTCCACTCGTGATAGTTATTTCAATTTTAGCTGGTGTTGCATTTTTTGATCCAACTACTGGTATAGCGCCATTTATTGTTGCGTTAATATTATTTATTATTGTACTAATAGGTATGGGTATCGGACTTGGTTTATTATTTACTAAATGGAGCTTTTACTTGCCAGCTGTAGTCTTCGATAGAGTTGCACCAGGTTTATCGAAAAGTTGGATGTTAACAAAAAATAGAACATGGAAACTATTTGGTTTATATGTTGTACTGAGCTTAATTATAGCTGGTATTTCTATTGCAATTGAAATTCCTGCAAGTTTTTTGGGGATGAGTGTGCTATATAGTATTATCATAAATTTAGCAACATTAATTACATCAATTATCTTTACAGTAGGTTATGCTGTTATGTATTTTGATGCCGAAACACGCAATACAGCTGGTGATTTGAAAGATATGATCGATGAGTATCAAGATGATGTTGATCAATAAGGCAATTGTAATCAGTTAGGGTGAGAAAAATGACAAATGTGAAACAAGCTAAAGATTCGATAGAAGAGATTTTGAGCCAACAAGAATATCAAGTTTATTATGAGGACAATAGGAATTTTATTCAAGTTTTGTGGGATGAAATTAAAGATTGGATTGAAGAGTTATTATCAAATTGGTTTTCAACCCTTCAGCCTACAAGCAGTATTGGTGATGCACTCATAATATTAGCATTACTTGTTGTTGTAATTCTTGTGTTGTTAGTTATCTTCTTATTAAGTCGAAATTGGGTTAGAAAGAAACGTTTAAACTACCGTCAACCACTACATCAGTTAAATGAGAAAAATTGGTTAAGTCATGATCATTTAAAGGAAGCGAATCGATTAGAGCAGAAAAAAGTATATAGTGAAGCGACACGTCATCTTTTTTTAACCTTTCTCTTGGTATTACATGAGAAAGAATGGTTGCAAGCCCGGATGTGGAAGACGAATTGGGAATATCACGATGAATTAAGACTGATCAAAAGTGATCTTGCAGATGATTTCTATCAGTTAGCTCTGTTCTTTGAAGAGGTAACATATGGAGAATATAATATTGAAGAAAAGGATTATCAGATCTATCGTGAACAAATTGAAAAATGGTTAGCCGAACTAAAGTCTATTAATTCATCAATAGAAAGAGAAGAGGGGTGAAGATAGCATGCCACAAGGGTATACACAACGGAATATTTGGATTTGGCTTGTTAGTCTGCTCGTTCTTTTTATTCTATTAAGTTTCTTTTTATTTAAAGAAGGTCCAGAAGAATATCCGGCTTATATTTCTGAGTCGCCAGCTCCAATGGGAACAAAAGCATTTTATACGTACTTGAACCAAGAGGGGTTCGATGCAGAACGTTGGATAAATTCACCAGAATCGCTTGCGCAAACTGAAGAAAACGAGCTTTTATTTATGATAGCCCCCCCTTTGTTTGCTGATGAAGTAGAACAGGAAAGCTATCAGACATATATGGAGGCTGGTAATACGATTGTTTTGTTAAGACAAAATCCAGATGGTATGTTTGATCTTGATACATCTTACATAGAAGGTGAATTAACTGAGGAATCTACAACACTTAATGGTATTGGAACATACGAAGCGCTTCTGCAGTCTCCTTTTAGAGTGAAAACAAAAGACGATGATAATGTGTTACTAATGGATGAGGAAGGCGAAGCAATCGCTATTGAACGCGATTATGGTAAAGGTAAATTAATTGTTATTACAGAACCTAATTGGTTAACGAATGAAACAATAACAGAGAACGAACATGTTGATATCGTGTTAAATCTTGTTGATGTTTCTACTTATTCATCAATTAAATTTGATGAGTATGTTCATGGAGCAGGAGAACGAATTTCTATCTTCACATTATATCCTCGTTGGCTTTTAACTTTTACAGTTGAATTAATCATATTGACCCTTTTATGGTTATGGTTAAAAGGTAAACGCTTTGGTCCAGTCATCGAGCCACGTGAAGCGACTGTGCGTTTTAGTGATGAGCGTCTAAAAGCGTTAGCGATTTGGTACATCAAAGGAAAAAGGTATCAAGATGCATTAAGCGTTCAAGCAAGTTACAATAAACAATTGCTACAAGAGAGATATGGAATCCCTTATCGAAAAAGTTGGGAAGATAGTATAGATGCGATTCATCGAGCCTTAACAGATATGTCTAGAAAAGAAATAGAAACGTATATTAACGGATTAAATGAAATCTTGGTAAAAGAGAAAATAACGAAACAAGAGTTTGTAGCTTGGTCTCAAAAAAACGATCGCATACGGAAAGAGGTGGAGGAAGGATGAGAGAACAATTAACATCCTTATTAGAACAATATGAAGCTCGAATTATTGGGCAAAAAACAAATCTTCGACTATTACTAACAGCATTACTAGCTGGTGGTCATGTATTAATCGAGGGTGTTCCTGGAACAGGAAAAACACAAATGGTAAAAACGTTAGCTAAGCTTGTTGGGGGAGACTTTAACCGAATTCAGTTTACGCCAGACCTTCTTCCAAGTGATATAACTGGGAGTACTATTTATAATATGAAAGAAAGTACATTTCAAACGTTAAAGGGTCCTATATTTACAAATGTATTGTTGGCTGATGAGATAAACCGGACACCAGCAAAAACGCAAGCTGCTCTTTTAGAAGCAATGGAAGAACAACAAGTTACTATCCAGGGCGAAACCTATCCTTTGTCAGACATGTTTTTTGTTGCAGCTACCCAAAATCCAATTGAGTTTGAAGGGACATACCCTCTTCCAGAAGCACAACAAGACCGATTTTTATTTAAGTTATTAATTGATTTTCCAAGCTTAGAAGATGAAACAAATGTATTAAAACAGGTGATTGAAGCCCAAATAGAACCTGAAGTGGAATCGTCTATATTTACCCCTGAATCTTTACAAAAGGTAAAACAAGAAGTGAGAAAAATTGTTATACAAGACAGCATTGCTGATTATATTATGCGAGTTGTCCGAAAAACAAGAGAAGTGGAAGCAATTCAATTTGGGGCAAGTACACGTGCTGCTATTGCAATTGGTAAAACAGCACAAGCTTGGGCTTATTTAGCTGGAAGGGATTATGTAACACCGGATGATGTTAAGATTTTGGCGCGCCCAAGTTTACGTCATCGTGTACAATTATCTCCTTATGCAGAATTGGAGGGAACGAACCTTGATGAGATTATTCAAGAATTGGTGGGCTCGATTCCTGTTCCAAGATAGAGGCATTCTTCCAACGTTTAAACTGCTTTTCATTACACTTATTGTGGCAACAGTTATTACATTTTCAGCTATTTGGCAGGTATCTTGGATTTTTATTGGTATTGCTAACGGACTATTTCTGTTAACAACGTTGATTGATTTATTTTTCTCACCTAATCGAAACCAATTAGAAGCGACACGTGTCATTGCACAGGAAATGGAACGCTATGAAAATCAAAAAATAACGATTAAGATTGATAATCAAAGCAAGTTTTCTTGTAATGTACGTTTTGTTGATGGTATTCCAACATCTTTTCAAACAATTTTCCCGGTCGATCAATCAGTTGTTTCTGGTCAGAATGTTATAGATTATAACGTTTTTCCACTTGTAAGAGGAAGTTATAAAATTGATAAACTTTATCTGCGCTATAAAAGCTTATTTGGATTGTGGGAAAAACAAAAGACATTTAAACTTGAGGAAACAATCAAAGTCATACCGAATTTATCAGAAACAAAGCGATATCTAGCGAGTTCCCAACGCTATCTGTTGCATGAAGGGTTGAAAGTGCGTAAACAAAAAACCGGTGTCGGTGAATTTGCTAAAGTTAGAAATTACGTAGTAGGTGACGATCCAAGAAAGATTAATTGGAGGCAATCTGCTAAATTACAAGAAGTTATGACAAATGATTATGAGCCAGAACACGGAAAGTATGTAACAATTCTTATTGATTGTGGAAGAATGATGGGTATTGAGTTACAGCATGGTAATCGCTTAGAGAAGTCAATCGAAGCAGCGATTACTGTAGCTGCAGCAGCATTGAAGAATGGGGATTATGTAGCAGTTGTTGCTTTTTCAAAAGACATTAAAGCTTTTGTGCCAGCAGACAAAGGTTTGGCACATCTAGATGTTATCTTAAAAGCAATTTATCACGTTCAAGTAGATGCTAGTGAATCTAATTACGTAAATGTTTTACAATATTTGCAAACGGTTCAAAAGAAAAGAAGCTTGTTTCTATTATTTAGTGATGTTCGCACGTTCATCCATGAAGACCATACTTTATTGTTTGTTAAGCAAGTGCGAAAAAGGCATTTATTTATGATGATTGGTATTGAAGATGAGCTTTTAAATAGAAAGGTAAAAGCTCATCCGGAAACAGCTGTAATCGCAATGCAAAAAACGGTAGCACAGAAGAATGTACAATTCAAAAAACAACAAATGATTAAGTGGGAAAATCAAGGTATGATAATGCTAGAAGCCCCAGAAGACAGGTTAGCAGTTACAGCTGTTTCACATTATATTGAGCAATTAAATCGTGGTATGCTTTAGGTTGGGCGCTTCTGTAAAAAGAAGTGCCCAACCACCATATATAGAATAAAACCAATTAGTGTTAAAAGTGCAACTACATATTTTATCTCAAGTGATAAATCAGCAGGTGTTATAAATCCTTCAATAATACCAGCAAGAATAAAAATTGGGATTGTACCGAGTAAAAGTTGTACAGAGCGAATTGTTTGAATCTTCAATTGATAGAGTCTTGATAAATTACCGGGCACAAATAATTTATAGCCCATTAATAAGCCTGCTCCACCGGCGATAAAAATCGCTAGTAATTCAATGATGCCATGTGGAACAATATATGCCCAAAATATATATGAATTACCTGAATTCCAAAACAAGGCAGCAAGTGCACCAATAATAACGCCATTATATATTAAGAGATAAATGGTTAAAAGACCAAAAGTGATACCACCAGCAAAGGCGAGAATAGCGACGCGAATATTATTTGTCATAATCTCTGCTGACATTAATGAAGCATTTACTGAACCTACATTTTCTTCTAACTCACTCGGATCAGCAATACTTTGTGCCATATCATTAGGTAGAATACCGTTTATATGTAAGGGATTATCCAAAACAGATAAAAAGCTAGCTAATCCTCCAAAAAAGAATAACAACATTGCGATAACAATGGGTTTCCATTGATCAAGTAGCAAACCGACAAACTTTGTACTGAAGAAATAGTGTAACTGCTTCCAAGAAGATTGTTGCTTCTGATACAGAACGTTGTGTGCTTTAGAAACCATTCCATTTAGATAACCTGTTACTTCTTCATTTGGATAATAAGTTTGACAATACGATAGATTTTGTGCAGCTTTTTGATAAAGATGATCAAATTTATCAATAGTAGTACTTGTAATTTGGTTTCTTTTTTGTAAATCACTAGTTAATTGCTCAAGTTCTTGCCAATCTTTACGATGCTGCTGAATAAATTGTTTTAATTGCATGTAAACCACACCTACTTTTATAGAGATTGTATTATTTCTATTATATAAGCTATATAGTAAAATGAATAGCCTTTTGGAATAATTTTACTTGGAAGGAGCGAGAATTATGGAACAAGAACAAGTAAGTATAAAAACACCAGAATATGTTTCACTACAATTTTCAATCGCGGGATTAGGAAGTAGATCAGCAGCTTTTATAATAGATCAGTTATTTTTATTTCTATTGAATGGTTTAATCTTTCTAGGTTTATTTTTTTTGCTGGAATCTGATCTGGATCAAGATCTTATACTTTTATTTAATGGTTATGAAACATTCATTGCTGTTATAATCGTTATTATTTTTGTTTTAAACACGGGTTACTATTTATTTCTAGAATATTTTTGGGGCGGTCGTACGATAGGGAAAAAAATAATCGGCCTTCGAGTTATTCAAGACAATGGACACAGTATCACATTGCTTTCAAGTTTTATCCGAAATTTCCTGCGCATAATTGATTCGCTTCCAGCGGCTTATTTTGTTGGCATGTTACTCGTCTTTTTACATCCGAAACATAAACGGTTAGGTGATTTAGCTGCGGGTACAATTGTAGTTCATGAAAATATAACAAAACGTAAAAAGAAGAGAAAAAAATCGATTGAAAAGATAATATCTGCACGTGGTCTATCTAAAGAAAATCTTGTATTAGAAAGTTGGCAACAAAAAGCACTTGATCAAAAAGATTGGCATTTAATAAAGACCTTCTGTGAACGTTATGAAGGTTTGCCTATGCATGAAAAGTATCAACTTACCAACCAAGTGGCAACTATTATTTTCCCTAAAATAGATCGAACAGTTGATAACAAGGATACTGTTTATATAGAAAATACTTTATTTGTTTTATATCTATATATGAAAGACGAATGGGAATTTGAATTGTAAATGTTAATCTGTAAACAAGAAAAACCTATCTCTCAAGAAATTGAGAGATAGGTTTTTAGTTAAATAGAAAGAATCGACAAATGTATTACGACCATAAATATGTTATGCAATCCTTTAATTGATTAATGCTTGGAGTGGAGCAGGAATTCTACCACCACGTTGAATCATTTTTGCGGAACTGAAAGGATTGACACCCATAACAGGTGCACGACCTAGTAGACCACCAAATTCAACAACGTCTCCTTCTGTTTTTCCAATTACAGGAATGACACGAACTGCTGTCGTTTTTTTATTGATCATGCCAATTGCTGCTTCATCTGCTATGATTGCTGACAATGTTTCTGGTGTTACATCTCCAGTAAGTGCAATCATATCAAGGCCTACGGAACAGACACATGTCATCGCCTCTAATTTAGAAAGACTAAGGGAATTATTCTCAATTCCACGAATCATACCGTTATCCTCACTAACAGGAATAAATGCACCGCTTAATCCACCGACATAAGAACTTGCCATTGCTCCACCTTTTTTAACTGCATCATTCATTAATGCTAAAGCCGCTATTGTTCCATGTGTACCAACACTTTCTAAACCAATTTCTTCTAAAATTTCAGCTACACTATCGTTTGTAGCATTTGTAGGTGCTAATGAAAGATCCATAATACCAAATGGTACATTTAGTCGCTCGGCAACAACACGTCCTAACAATTCACCAGCTCTTGTAATTTTAAATGCTGTCTTTTTGATGATGTCGGCAACTTCACCAAGATCAGCATTTGGAAACCGTTTCAATGCATTTAAAACAACGCCAGGACCACTTACCCCTACACTTAATACCGCTTCACCTTCACCGGCGCCATGAAATGCTCCAGCCATGAATGGATTATCTTCAACTGGATTACAGAAAACAACGAGCTTCGCACAACCGATACTACTATTGTCTTTTGTTAATTCAGCAGTTTCTTTAATGATTGTACCCATTTGTTTAACAGCATCCATATTAATACCTGTTCGAGTTGTTGCGATGGATATGGAGGCACAAACACGTTCTGTCACACTAAGTGCTCTAGGAAGTGCATCAAGCAGTGTCTGATCGCCTTTACTAATGCCTTTATGTACTAAAGCAGAATACCCACCAATGAAATCGACACCCAATTTTTTGGCTGCTTTATCGAGCGTTTGCGCTAATTCAACTGCTTGATCAACAGTTGCTTTTCCTAAAATTTCAGCTACAGGTGTAATAGCTATTCGCTTATTAATAATTGGAATACCATATTCTTTTTCTACTTGCTCTGCAATCGGTTTTAGTTGATCCGCATATGAAGTGATCTTATCATATACATTTTGTTTTACTTTTTCAAAGTCTGAATCAGCACAATCTCTCAGGCTAATCCCCATTGTAACGGTTCTAATATCAAGACTTTCCATTTGTACCATCCGAATTGTTTCTTGGATTTCCGTAAAAGCTATTGCCATTATATTGTCACACTCCTTTAGATCCGATGCATTGCTTGAAACACGTCTTCAAGCTGTATGCTAATAGTTAATCCTAATTCTTTTTCAATTTCTTTAAATTGTTGAAGTAGTGCATCTAAATCTTCTCCACTTTCAATTTCTACTAGCATCATCATGGTGAAAAAATCCTGTAAGATTGTTTGGCTTATATCTAGTACATTCATTTTGTTTTCTGCTAATACATTTGTCACTTTTGCAATGATTCCTACTTGATCTTTCCCGATTACACTTACTACTGCACGCTTTTTCATGCAAATCACCTCACTATATAATTTAGAGTTATTTCTATAACCAATTAAAAAAGATTGGAATCTTTCTCCAATCTCAGTGATAATAACAGTAAACATAAAGGTTATGTCTAGTTTCTTCTGTCCTGTTGCCTGAGATTGTGAATCCTTCGGCGTCGTTTAAAAACGATCTCTCCAGAAGCTGCTCCTATTATAGTGTTACCCATAATAATCACTGCGATTATAAAATAAATAGATAAACAGATCGTACCAGTTTAGAACGTGGTCGTCAATATAATCTAAAGAAATTGGAAAGGGGTACCTTTCAGTTGAAAGGTACCCCTAGAATAACTTGCCATTTTCACAAGTAAAAATTTTATTTAATTTCTATTTATCTCATTAAATTGCCGCGGTATCTCCACCTGGAAGTTTTTACTAACCTAAACGATGTAAGCCCTACCTCTCCTACATCCTTACGACTCCAAAGTCGATCCAGTGTGAATAAGTCTTGCTAATTGTATATGGTTCCTTCATACACTTTCAAAAAACATTGGCAGATGCCATAATTTTAACTTGCTTCATTTTAAATTGCTTGGCTAAGCTCTAGAAAATATTTTATTACAAAAGCGTTGATTTGTCAAGTTGGTAGCTTTTTAAATAAGGTTTTGATTCCATTAGTAAGTTATGCACATAGTTATTTTGTAATTAAATTGATGTATTAATAGAATTTTTCAAAAAATTCAATTGCAAGATAAGCTAGCTTGTTATAAGTTTATAGAGGGAGTGAAATAATCCTTTAGATAACTAGTACGGCAGAGTTGCAAGGTAAAGAATTTCAACGTATGATAGAAAGAGGATTTTTAATTAAAAAAGGAGCGAAAATACTATGGTAAAACAACAATTCGGAGTAATCGGTTTAGCTGTAATGGGGAAAAATGTTGCCATGAATGTGGAGAGTAGAGGATATTCTTTATCTGTATATAACAGAACATTCCAAAAAACAGAAGACTTTTTGAAAAATGAAGCAGAAGGAAAAAACTTCTTTGGTGCAAAATCAATTGAAGAATTTGTTGATTCATTAGAAAAGCCTCGTAAGATCTTACTTATGGTTCAAGCAGGTGCTGCTACTGATGCAACAATAGAAACATTGAAACCTCTTCTTGATAAAGGTGATATCTTAATTGATGGTGGAAATACCTTCTTCAAAGATACAATTAGAAGAAATAAAGAATTAGATCAATCAGGTATTCACTTTATTGGTACAGGTGTATCTGGTGGAGAAGAGGGTGCACTTAAAGGACCTTCTATTATGCCAGGTGGTCAAAAAGAAGCGTATGATCTTGTTTCTCCTATCTTAGAGGCTATTTCAGCTAAAGTAGACGGCGAACCTTGTGTCACTTATATTGGGCCAAACGGAGCAGGTCATTATGTTAAAATGGTACATAATGGTATTGAATATGGAGATATGCAATTAATCGGTGAGGCGTACTTCATGCTGAAGAATATTCTTGGTTATGATGCTGATCAATTACACAAGGTGTTCGCTGAATGGAATAAAGGGGAATTAGACAGTTATTTAATTGAAATAACGGCAGATATTTTCACGAAAAAAGACGATGAAACAGGTAAGCCAATGGTTGATATGATTCTTGATACTGCAGGTCAAAAAGGTACAGGTAAATGGACTAGTCAGAGTTCGTTAGACTTAGGTGTTCCATTACCAGTTATAACAGAATCTGTATTTGCTCGGTTCATCTCTGCTATGAAAGATGAACGTGTGAAAGCAAGCAAAATATTAAGTGGCCCTTCAGCTCAGGATGCACCTTATGAAGGTGATAAGGATGAGTTAGTAGAAGCAATTCGTAAAGCACTTTATATGAGTAAAATTGTTTCATATGCGCAAGGTTTCGCACAAATGCGTGCAGCATCAGATGAGAATGATTGGAACTTACGTTATGGTGATATAGCGATGATCTTCCGTGGTGGCTGTATTATTAGAGCGCAGTTCTTACAAAAAATTAAAGAAGCTTATGATCGTGAACCTGCTTTAGCAAATCTATTATTAGATTCATACTTCAAGGGTATCGTTGAGGACTATCAAACATCGTTACGTAAAGTTCTTTCTATTGCGATGGAACGGGGTATTCCTGTACCAGGCTTCGCTAGTGCATTAGCTTATTATGATAGTTACCGTACAGAAACGTTACCAGCCAATTTATTGCAGGCTCAACGTGATTACTTTGGTGCACATACGTATCAACGAATTGATAAAGAAGGTACTTTCCATACAGAATGGTTAAGCTAATAAAAGTGAAAAGAAGCTATTCATCATCATGATGAATAGCTTCTTTTCTTACATTTAATTTAAGTTAAATTGTCCACCAATGAAAACCATCATTTTCTAATAGTTCGTCGGCTGCTTTTGGTCCGTTTGTTCCAGAAGTATAGTTCGGAAACTCATCGGAAGACTTTTCACTCCAAGCTTTGGAGATTATATCAACATATTGCCAAGATAATGCCACTTCATCCCAATGAACAAAATTAGTAGAATCCCCGTGTAAGCAATCATTGATTAATACTTCATAAGCTTCAGGACTATTTGATTTCTCTAATCCATTTTTCTCATATTGCATAACTATAGGTGTACTTGTTGTATCATAATCACCTTTTTTAGCGTTTAAATGAAGTGTGATGCCTTCATCAGGCTGAACACTAATTACCAATAAGTTTGGATCAATTGTGTCTCCTTTATCGGCATAAAGGTTCATTGGTAAGTCTTTAAATTGTACCACGATTTCAGTTGACTTTTTCTTCATGCGTTTGCCAGTCCGAATATAAAATGGAACACCGGCCCAACGGAAATTATTAATTACAAATTTACCAGCTACATATGTTTCTGTATTAGAAACTGGATCAACGCCGTTACTCTCTCTATATCCAATTTGTTCTTCGCCATTTATTTCACCTTTATCATATTGTCCTCGAATAAAGTGATCATCCACTTCTTCTACTGCTAATGGTTTTAGACTACGCAATACTTTAATTTTTTCATAACGAATGTCATCAGGATTTAATTTTGCTGGTGGCTCCATTGCCAATAAGGAAACAATCTGTAACATATGATTTTGAACCATATCTCTAAGCGCGCCAGAACCATCATAATAGCGTCCGCGCTCTTCAACACCTAATATTTCACTGGATGTAACTTGGATATTCGCGATATATTGATTGTTCCATAAAGGCTCAAATAAAGAGTTAGCAAAGCGAATGATTTCAATATTTTTAACCATTTCCTTACCAAGATAATGATCAATGCGGTAAATTTGATCTTCAGAGAACGCTTGTCGTATTTGATTGTTTAGCTTTTGAGCAGTTTCATAATTGTGTCCAAAAGGTTTTTCAATTACGAGTCTAGACCAACCAACAGTTTCTGTAAGACCTTCTGCATTTAAGTTGGCAGCTATTGTTCCAAAGAAATTAGGAGCCATTGCTAGATAAAATAGGCGGTTTCCTTCTGTTTCATGTTTCTCATCTAACTCGTTTATAAAGTTGTCTAATTTCTGATAGTGAGTCAGATCTTCCACATCAAATGGGTTATAATGAAAATGAGATGCAAACTGATCTGGATCAATATTGTCATCTTTAAACTCTGCTATTGACTTTTTAATATTCTTTCGGAAATCTTCATTTGTTAATGGTCTACGTGCGACACCGATAACAGCGAAGTTTTCGGATAATTTACCATTCCGATATAGACGGTATAAAGAAGGATATAGCTTTCGGTTGGCCAAGTCTCCTGTAGCCCCGAAAATAATGATTACTGCTTTTGGCGTATTAAGTGTCATGGACTTTTACTACCTCTCTTTAATCTAATATTTTGTTTAATATACGAAAAGATCCCATGTATATTAATTGAAAGTAAAGCTTCGTTAAAACGTAGGACCTCTGGATGTATAAAGTATTTGTGTTAATAGCTTCTTATACAATATCATGTAAGCTGTTATTGATAAACTATTTTACATTATGTAACGCTAAAGTTTATAATTTACTTTTAGTGTGTATGTACTATATTATCATGTATTCTGAAAATAACAAATAGTTTAATCGGAGGTTACTAATGAAAAAATACAAAGGTTTTTTAATCGATTTAGATGGAACTGTTTATAAAGGAACTGAAAAAATTGACGAAGCAATTCAATTTGTTAAAGAATTAGAAAAACGTAATTTACCATACTTATTTTTGACTAATAATTCTACAAAACATCCAAGAGATGTTGCACAAAAACTACAGGATATGGATGTTCCAGCAACAACTGAACATGTTTTTACAACGAGTATGGCAACAGCGACATATGTCGCTGAATTAAAACCAGGGGCACGTGTATACCCAATAGGTGAAGAGGGTTTGCATCTTGCTTTAGAAGAGCAGGGTTTAATAATTGCGAATGAAGCTGTCGACTTCGTTGTAATGGGCTTAGATCGAGCCATTACATATGAAAAATTAGCAATTGGTGCTTTAGAAATAAGAAATGGTGCTGCTTTTATTGCGACAAATGGAGATGTTGCTTTACCATCTGAACGAGGTTTTTTACCAGGGGCAGGTTCGCTAATTTCCGTTTTATCAGTAACAACAGGTGTAGAACCAAAATTTATAGGTAAACCTGAGGGGATTATTGTGGAACAGGCGTTAGAAGTTTTAGGAACAACTAAAGAAGAAACCATTATGATTGGTGATAATTATGCTACTGATATTTTAGCTGGAATTAATGCCGGCATCGATTCGTTATTGGTTCATACTGGCGTGACAACAAAAGAAGATTTAGTTAAAATTCCAGTTAAGCCTACATATACAATTAGTAGTTTATCTGAATGGACATTAGAATAAATAGTTCGGATTTTTCTAGGAGAGGTGAGGTAGATGGCAGATTTAAATTATGAAATTATTGAAACGATTGGTGTAATATCTGAATCGGCTAAAGGGTGGAATAAAGAGCTGAACCTTGTTTCCTGGAATAAAAGAGAACCCAAATATGATTTACGTGATTGGTCTCCTGATCACGTAAAGATGGGTAAAGGAATTACTTTGACGAAAGAAGAGATGGAAAGTCTTCGAGATTTACTTAATAAGGATTAAATATTTATTAAGCTTTGGTAAGCATCATTGCGTTTCATCTTACGAACTTGATGATAAAAGCAATGTAACTTAGCGCGTTTGAAATATACTGCTGTTCCCACGGAAAGTGAAACTATTTGCTGACGTAGCGAGTAAGACCAGAACGTTACGTCGGAGTCTATAGTTGTTTCGTAATATACTACAATCTTTTAGAAAGCAGCCTCTTCTTAGGATTGTCAAGCAATATGACAGCTATTCGCTAAGCTTAAAACAGTCAACGAGTAGCACTTATGTTTTGTGAGAAAGTTGAGGATTTGGTTAAACGGAAGAAAAGCTTGGACTATTTTTTAGTCCAAGCTTTTTCTTTCATTAGATTACTTTACGGCCTTTTGCAACTTGTTTATCATTTTTAATGAGCGTCCTGTTCCAATTGCTACTGATTCCAAAGGATTTGGTGCAAGATGTACAGGTACGTGGACTTCTTTTTCAAGCCATTCTTGCATACCATGTAATAATGCACCACCACCAGTGATTGTAATACCGCGATCAACAATGTCTCCACTTAATTCTGGAGGACAACTTTCTAAGGTAGCATGTATTGTCGCTAAAATAGATTCTAATGATTCACGTATTGCTTCTTGTACTTGTGTGGAGGTTACAGTGATAACTCTAGGCAATCCTGTCACAAGGTCACGGCCTCTAACTTCCATTGATTCCTCTTTATGGTCAATTAAAGCATGTCCAATTTCTATTTTTACATTTTCAGCAGTTCGTACACCAATTAATATATTGAATTTCCGACGGATGTATTGAATGATTTCCTCATCCATTCTATCCCCACCTGTTCGGACAGATCGACATGAAACCACGCCGCCAAAAGAGATTATAGCAACTTCACTCGTTCCTCCACCGATATCGACAATAACACTTGCAATTGGTTCCTCAACTGGCAGGTCAGCACCAATTGCAGCTGCGATAGGCTCTTCAATTATATGAACTTCTTTAGCCCCATAGCTCTTGACGGCATTATGAATGGCACGACGTTCAACTGAGGTACTACCTGAAGGAGTGCAAACCACAATAGTAGGTTTACGCATGGATACACCAGCCACTTTGCTTACTTTCTTTAAAATTTCTTTTAATAATTGTGCCGTAATATCATAATCTGCTATTACGCCATCCTTCAAAGGCCGAATGGGTACAATATTTCTTGGTGTTTTACCGACCATTTCCTTTGCTTCTTTGCCAACAGCTATTACTTGATTATTTCTAGTATCAATAGCTACCACGGAGGGTTCATTTAAAACAATTCCTTTTGATTTCGTATAAACCAATATATTCGCAGTACCTAAGTCAATTCCAATTTCTGCATTTGAAAACATGATGTTCCTCCAATGATGTTTATATTACTATTCATAGTTATTCTCTTTAATTGCATTTTTTATGGGGGCTAAATCACATGTTTTTATATGAATTTTACTAAAGTGTCATCTAACCTCAATTTAGCTATTGTAACATCTAAGAAATTACATACAAACTAGGATGTTCTCTTATATAAAAAATAATATATAATAAGAATAAAGGATGTGAATAAATTGAAATATCAAATTGTTTCTCTAAATATTGGACAACCCAAAGTTCGTGAATTACAAGGGAAAATGGTTGAAACTGGATTTATTAAGGAACGTGTTACGGAATCTATCTGGTTATCGAAAACAGGTTTTAATGGAGATGGTCAGGCTGATCTGAAAAATCACGGTGGGCTAGATAAAGCAATCCTGCTATATCCTTATGATCATTATGCTTTTTGGGAGGGAAAATATAATCGTAAATTTAATATCCCTGCCTTTGGTGAAAATCTAACAATCGAGGGATTAACGGAAGAAACAGTTTACATTGGTGATGAATTTGAGTTAGGTGAAGCAATTATTCAAGTTTCTCAACCACGACAACCTTGTTTTAAAATAGCTGGTGTACATCAATTAAAGGATATAACAGCTTTGGTTACTGAAACAGGTTATGGAGGTTATTATTGTCGGGTGATCAAGGAAGGTTATGTTTCTTCTAAAGATACTTTAAAATTCAAAAAGAAATATAAAAGGGAATTCTCAATTAAGAGCGTACATAATCTTTTATTCCACGATCGTGAAAACCAACATGCTATGAAAGAGTTGTTGCAGGTTGATTCACTAGCAAACAGTGTTAAGCGTACATTGAGTAAACGTATAAAATAAGTTGAAAATGGTCTTAACCCATGAATAATATGAATAATATGAATTATCTGATAACTAATCCTATTAATAAAATTATAGAAGCTTTTTTTTCTGACAGACTTTATGTATACTTAAACAATAGGAATTACATAAATTGAGATAAAAGGTGAAAATATGACAATATACCCTGTAGACAATGTTTCCATTTATCAAAAGTTAGAGACCTTAATTGAACAGCTTCAAGCTACATCAAATAAGGAAGATATAAAAGAAATCGCACTAAAAATAGAAACGTATTTAAAAACAGGTATACAAAAAACACAAGCGTTAAATGGAGCTGTTAGTGAAGCATTCCGACTGATGATCATTGATCAGAAAGGTTACATTACATACATTGATGATGATTTTTGTGAACAGCTTGGCTATGAGAAGGAAGAATTGTTATACCATCATTATCGGACGCTTCATGCTGGTGTCCATGATGCATCTTTTTATGAGAGTATGTGGATTACAGTTGAATCAGGCAAGGTATGGCAAGGGGATATCTGTACAGAAACAAAGAAGGGTGCGATGGTTTGGTACCGGACGAAATTAGTACCACTAGTTGATCCGACAAACCACACAAAAACGTTTGCTGTATTTCGTACATATATTGATGATATAAAAAAAGATGAAACACAGCTGGTTGAAGCTTTAAATGATGATTATCATAAGGTTTTTCAACAATTGATGAACTTAGTTTTTCGTGTTCAAAAAAACAAACAATCTGGAGAATATCGTTTTTCATTAATTGAAGGAAAATTAACAAAAAAATTAGCTATTTATAATGACTATACATACGATCAACCATTAGATGCTGTTTTTGGAACTACTGATCATGAATGTATTATAGAAAAATTTGATCGTGTTTATGCTGGAGAAGAAGTTACTTTTAAACATCAACATGGATCGCTTTATCTTTATTCTATGCTTTCCCCAATCATGGAAAATGGTGAAGTTATTGAGGTAGTAGGATCTTCAGTTGATATTACCTCATTAGAAGAAGCAGAACAGCAAATAAGACATTTAGCCTTTCACGATCCACTAACAGATTTACCAAATCGAAGTAAATTAAGAGAAGACATGAAATCATTAGTAAAGAAGGCAGAACAGTCAAGTTCTTTTGCAGTCTTGTATTGTGATATCGATCGACTCAAGTACATAAATGATACGTTAGGTGAATTTATTGGAGATCAAGTAATCCAAACGATTGCCAAGCGGTTGGAAAATACAATAGATGATAAAGGTAAACTATATCGTTTTGGTGGAGATGAGTTTGTTGCTTTAATAGAAGGCTCAAAAACTGAGATCAATTTAATGAGTAAAGCATTATTGAACCAAATAAAACAGCCACTAACACTTCATGGTAATGAGTTTTTTGTAACTTGCTCTATCGGTATAAGTTTCTTTGGCGACGATGCAACAACTGCAGATGAGTTAATGAATCATGCAAGTATTGCTGTTCATTATTGCAAAGTCAATGGTAGAAACAGTCGTTTAGTGTATACGCCGAGTATGGATGAAATGTATAATGATATTCTTCTCATGGAGGGTGAAATTCGCAAAGCATTATATCATGATGATTTTCAGTTATACTATCAACCGCAAATTAATGTGGAAACAGGGGAAGTAATAGCTTTAGAGGCATTAATTCGGTGGTCTCATAAAGAAAAGGGGTTTATACCACCTAGTGAATTTATTCCTCTTGCTGAAGAAATTGGTGTAATAATACAACTAGGGGAATGGGTAGTTCGACAAGCATGCATGCAACATGTTAAATGGGTTGAAAAAGGTTATAAGCCCGTTCGAATTGCAGTAAATGTATCTGCAATTGAATTGCAACGATTTGATTTTGCTGATCAAGTAGCCATGATAATTCAGCAAACGAATATGGATCCAAATTACTTAGAAATTGAAATAACGGAAAATAGTGTGATGCAGAATACGGAAGATTGTATTAAAACAATGAATACATTACGTGCTATGGGGATTTCGTTATCAATTGATGACTTTGGAACAGGTTATTCATCATTTGGTTATCTGCGGAAATTCCCAATCAACTATTTGAAAATAGACCAATCATTTGTCAAAAATGCATTGACTGAATCTAGCAGTGCGGAAATTATTAAAGCAATGATTCAAATTGCACACACTTTTGGTTTAAAAGTTGTTGCAGAAGGTGTAGAAGAACAAAAAGTGCTAGATCTATTACAGAATCAAGAATGTGATTATTATCAAGGTTACTTCTTTAGTAAACCAGTACCAGCTGATGCACTTGAAAGATTGTTATATAAAAAAACTTCTTAGTCATATACATATTCAACCAAAAAAACATTTTAAAATATCTTAGATTAAACAAATCCCTCATCCTACTAGTAGGATGAGGGATTTGTTTAATTACATATTTACTGTTTGTTTTTTGGTTCTTTTCTCTTCCTTGATAATTTTTAAGAAATGTTTTGTTTCTGCTATAACAACTCCAGATAATCCAAGCAATCCAATCAAGTTAGGGAATGCCATTAATCCATTCATTATATCTGCAATACCAAAAACCACATCTAAGCTAGCAATTGATCCGACAAATACAAAGACGATAAATGCTATCCGATAATAAGTAATAGCATTATCGTTAAACAAATAGCTAAAACATTTTTCGCCATAGTAGGACCATCCTACAAGAGTAGAAAAAGCAAAAAATATTATACCAATTGTAACAATATAGCCACCTGCAGAACCTAGAAATGCTTCAAAAGATGCAGAAGTTAAGTCACCACCTTCTAAGCCAGTCATATAGAGGTCTCCCATCACAATTGTTACACCTGTAATAGTACAAACAATAATAGTATCTATGAACACCTGTGTCATCGATACAAGTGCTTGGCGTCCAGGATAGTCTGTTTTTGCTGCCGCAGCCGCAATGGGTGCTGATCCAAGACCTGCTTCGTTTGAGAATACACCACGTGCAACACCATAACGTATAACTGAACCTAAAATACCACCACCTAGCGCACTTCCTGTGAATGCATCATTAAAGATAACTTGAAAAGCACTGGGAATTAGTTCGAAATTTAAGATCATAATAATTAGTCCACCAATTACATAGAAAAGTGCCATAATAGGTACAAAAAATGCGGTAACTCGACCAATACTTTTAATGCCACCTAATATAACTAAACTAGTAAGAGCTACAAGAATGATTCCAGTTACCCAAGTTGGCATATTGAATGTTGTTTCTACAGCGCTAGCAACAGATTGAGCCTGCACCATGTTGCCAATTCCAAAAGCGGCAATTGATCCAAAAATAGCAAATAAAACACCTAGCCATTTCATTTTCAATCCGTGTTCAAGGTAATACATTGGTCCGCCTGACATTTCGCCTTTACTGTTGGTGGTCCGATATTTTACTGCCAAGAGTGCTTCGGCATACTTGGTTGTCATACCAAATACAGCAGTGATCCACATCCAAAATACTGCTCCTGGTCCACCGAGTACAATTGCAGTTGCTACACCAACAATATTACCAGTTCCGATCGTAGCGGCCATTGCAGTTGACAACGCCTGATAGTGACTAATGTCACCCTTCTCATCTTTATTCTTTGAAGGAGAGAAAGCTAACTTTAATGCATAAGGTAATGCCCTTATTTGCAAAAATCCTAAGCGAAACGTTAAATAAATACCTGTTCCGACTAATAGGATAAGTAAGGGTGGCCCCCAAACCCAACCGCTGATTTGATTGATTGTATCTAATAGCAAATTATTTTCCTCCTTTTCTTTACTGTTTAAATTTTCTGAAATTTTAGAACGAAAGTCAATAGGTATTTTTGTCGAATTAAACTTTCTTCTATAATTAGGTAAAATTTTAAAAAAACGATATAGTTGCGTATAATAGGAGTAAATCTAATCGATTGGTGGTATATAAAAATGATAAAGGTTTTATTTGTTTGTTTAGGAAACATTTGCAGGTCGCCAATGGCGGAAGCTTTTTTTCGTGATTTAGTTGAAAAAGAAGGACTGGCCAACCAATTTATAATAGATTCAGCAGGAATCGGTGCATGGCATGTTGGGCTACCACCACATGAGGGGACAAGAAAAATGTTGGATGAAAAGCAAATTTCTTATCATGGAATGAAAGCTAGACAGGTTTCTGAAGCTGATTGGCAAGAATTTGATTATATTATTGCGATGGATGAGCAGAATATTCATGACTTGGAAGAAATAAAGAAGAATGCTGAGGGAGTTAAAGTTGCCAAGTTAATGGACTATGTTGATGCGGCAAAGGAAAGAAATGTACCAGATCCATATTTCACGAAGAAATTTGATTACACATATCAGTTAGTAGAAAGTGGTTGTGAGGCTTTGTTAAAAGCAATTAAACAAGAAAAACAAATAAAAGGGGCGTTATAAATGGCAAAAGGATTAATGTATAAAGGTATGTTGTTAGGTGCGATTGTAGGAGGATCAATAACTTTATTAGACCGTACTACACGAAAAGAAGTGATAACTGGACTAAAGAAAACAAAAAATAAAACATTTTATTATCTAAATCATCCATCAGTTTATATGGGTAATTTGCGAATGCAATGTGAATCTGCTACAAATACACTTTTAGATGGTATGAATACGACAATCAAACTAATTAACAAAGTTCAAGAAACGCTGGAGGAAACAGAAAATAAATCAGTAAAATAGATGGTGGGGATAATGTGCAAAATATAATCACATTCGCAAAACAATTATTCAAACGATTTAATGATGATGATGTTATTGGCCTATCCGCACAGTTAGCATATTTCTTTTTATTATCTTTATTTCCGTTTTTGATATTTTTAGTTACCTTAATAGGTTATTTACCATTAGATTACCAGGATATACTAAACTTTATGGCAACGTATCTACCTGCTGGAACTTTTGAACTTATTGAAGATAATATCGAACAGATCGTTAATCAAAGAAATGGTGGTTTGTTGTCTATTGGTATTATTGGTACGTTATGGTCTGCTTCAAATGGAACCAATGCTATAATGAATGCTTTTAATAAAGCTTATGATGTGGAAGAAAACCGTTCATTTATTGTCTCGCGTCTGATAGCGATTGTTTTATTGTTGGCAATGTTGTTAGTTATTATTGTTGCTTTTCTATTACCGATATTTGGTAAGGCGATAGGAGTATATGTATTTTCGTTTGTTGGGATATCAGGTGGATTCCTAGAAGTTTGGGATGCCTTGAGATGGATTATCTCTTCAATGGTTTTCTTTATTGTGTTTTTAGCTTTATATATGTTAGCACCTAATAAACGTATTCATATAAAAGATGCTGTAATTGGAGCGTTATTCGCAACTATAGGTTGGCAAATGGTTTCTTTAGGGTTCTCGTACTATGTAAGTACAATAGGAAATTATTCAGCTGCATACGGTAGTCTTGGTGGTGTTATTGTTTTAATGATTTGGTTCTTTATTTCAGGGGTTATTATTATTACTGGTGGAGAGATTAATGCAATATTAAAACGAAGAAGAGGAGAGAAGAGCTGATTAGTCAGCTCTTCTTTATTTAAACGGAATCTAAAAACTAATTACGTATAGTACAGACGGAATATTTTTTTATAACAGAAAGAATAATTATTGTAATAGTGGGAATAAACTGTTATATTTTTAATCAGGAAATAATTATAACAATAAAAAGTGAGGTATGTTTATGTTTAAAAAGTGGTTTTTGTTAATAATGATAATGGGTTTAATGACCCTTACCGCATGTGGACTTTCAAATGGTGATGAAGATACATCAGAAAGTGTTCCATCTGAATCAACGGCTATTTGGGATGAAATTCAAGAAAAAGGTGAAATTGTCGCTGGAACATCTGGTACTTTAATTGCTGCATCTTATTACCCCGAAGAGTCAGAGGATGTATTAACAGGCTATGATGTTGAGGTTATGAGAGAAATCGGGAACCGACTTGATTTGGACGTAACTTTTGAAATTATGGGAATAGATAGCATGTTACCTGCTGTTAATAGTGGTCGTATTGATGTTGCAGTAAATGATATCGAAGCTACAGATACGCGCAAAGAACAATTTAACTTTTCAGAGCCATACAAATATTCTTATTCAACAATGGTTGTAAGAAAAGATGATTATTCTGGAATTAACAGCTTAGAAGATTTAGAAGGTAAAAAAGCAGGTGGTGGAGCAACAACAATCTACAGCCAAATTGCAGAGCACTTTGGTGCTGAAGTTGTCACATATGGAAATGCTCCAAATGAAGCGTACTTAAGAGATGTTAATAATGGAAGAACAGATGTAATTGTTAATGATTATTATTTATCAAAGTTTGGTGTAGGTGCCTTTCCTGAATTTGATATCATGCTACATCCAAATTTAAAATTCCATCCGACTGAACAGGCTGTTATAATGTCATTAGAAGCAACAACATTGCAAGAAAAGATTAATGAAGTTTTAGCAGAAATGCGTGAAGATGGAACGTTAACCGAATTAGCAACTGAGTTCTATGGAGAAGATGCCTCTCAAAAACCAGAAGGTGAAATTGAAGAAATTGAAGGTCTTGATTTGTAAAGGAGTAGCTAAATGAATTTCATAACGAAGATTTTTGATGTTGAATCAGCGATCGCCAATTTTCTGTTCATTTTAAGTGGTCTACCAATGACAATTGCTGTCTCTTTCTTAGGGATGGCACTTGGTTTAGTCTTAGGGTTGTTTCTTGCATTAGGTAGGAGTTCAAAGCGAAAGTTTTTACGATATCCATCTAGAGTCTATATTTCATTTATGCGTGGTACACCCATCCTTGTGTTTTTATTTATCTTGTATTTTGGTCTACCAGAAATTGGATTGGAATTCACAGCATATCAAGCAGCGGTGCTTGGATTTGGTTTAAATAGCGCAGCATATATCGCTGAAATAAATCGCTCTGCCCTAAATAGCGTAGATGACGGTCAATGGGAAGCGGCTTTAACGCTCGGTTTATCTTATGGAAAGACACTAAGAGGTATTATCTTACCACAAGCAGCCCGAATTGCTATTCCTCCGTTAACAAATATTTTCTTAGATTTAGTGAAAGCAACATCACTAGCAGCCGTTATTACCGTACCAGAGTTATTTCAAAAAGCGCAAATCGCTGGTGGGAGAACATTTGATACGCTAACCATGTATATTGTAGTGGCTTTAATCTATTGGCCTTTATGCATTCTAATTTCAATTTTCCAGGAAAAGCTTGAAAAAAAGTACAGCCGTTTTGTAAACTAGAGTTAGCTTAAAAGAAAGCGGTGTAAATAATGGGAGAACGTGTGGTTGTTTTAGGTAGTTTAAATATGGATATTGTGGTATCAGCAGCACGGAAACCAGAAGTTGGAGAAACAGTTCTCGGTGAAAGTGTTCGTTATGTACCTGGAGGAAAAGGTGCAAACCAAGCTATAGGATTAAAACAGTTAGATGCAGATATAAAAATGCTTGGTGTAATTGGTGATGATATTTTTGGTGAGAAAATAATGCAACAGTTACATCAGTTGACGATCGATCGTCAACATATTAAGCAAGTAAATGGTACTGCTACAGGAATTGCGACTATTATACATACACCTAAAGATAACAGTATTATTGTTGTTCCAGGTGCAAATACTGCTTGTACAACAGCTTATGTAGATGAGGTAGAGGCTGTCATTGCAAGCGCGGATGTTTTACTTATGCAGTTTGAGATACCATTAGAAACAGTGAAATATGCACTGCAATTAGCCAAAAAGAATAATGTTACTACGATCGTTAATCCTGCACCTGCACAAGAATTGACCGAAGATTTGTTGAGGTATATTGACTATATTACACCAAATCAAAGTGAACTAGCTGTTTTATTAGATAACGCAAATGAAGACCTTGAAACAATATTTAAACAATGGAATCGAAAACATACCACGGAGCTAATTGTTACATTAGGTGAAAAGGGTTGCGCTTATTGGGATGGTGAAAATGTAATAAAAATTGCTGCAAAGCAACTAGGTGAAGTCCGTGACACTACAGGTGCAGGTGATGCCTTTAATGCAGGATTAGCTTATGGTATTTCGAAAAGATGGACAATCAGACAGTCCGTTCTTTTAGCAAACACGGTTTCTGGATTAGCTGTAACCAAATTTGGTGCACAAGCAGGTATGCCAACCAAACAAGATGTAAATAGATTTTGGATTAATAAATTGTAAGAAAAAGAGACAGTTACTGTTATGATGCGCGCATAACGTCAACTGTCTCTTTTTTTGATGCAATGGCTAGCATTACAATTAATAATAAAGCTATAATAACATAAAAAAACGATGTATTAGGAAATAATTCAATAAACTTTCCACCGAGAAACGGACCGGTAATACTTCCTAAACTAAAAGCAATACCACACATAATATTCCCTGCGGGTAATAAGGCTTTAGGTAGTAAATCAGCCATATAGGAGACTCCAAGTGAATAGAGTGAACCAAGGAACATGCCAGCACCTGCAAACGTGACAAATATCCATACAACCGAGTCTTCTAATAGTGCACCAATAAAGAAAATGAGGATGCCACAAGTGATTACTAAAAGTAGCATTCGTTTTCTACCTATTTTATCACTAGCTATTCCTAAAGGAATTTGAGTAATTAAACTAGCTAATGAAAAGAAGGGGATAACGAGAGAAATTAGATTGACATCATGTCCAATTCGTAATCCATAGATAGGGAAAATACCGTGTAAGCTTGCCTCTAAAATTCCATAGGCAAAGGGAGCTAATAAAGCAACCCAAGCAATTTTACCAGTCTTGATAAAACGTCCAATGGAGGACTTCATTTCAACTGTTTCAATCCCATCATTTGTATTTACAAATTCATTTCGAACGAAAAACATTAATGACCAGACGATAAAACAAAGTGTTGCTGCAACAATAAAAGGAAGGCTCTCGTGAATGGTGAGCAATCTTGTCATGGTCGGACCTAGTGAGAAGCCTAGACTAAAAAACAACCCATAATAGGCAATTATTCTACCACGACGCTCAGGTGGTGCAGTCGAGGTAATCCACGTTTGTGTTGCAAAGTGTAACATGTGATCACCAATTCCAACTAATAAACGTAGAATGAACCAGAACCATAGTGCTTGCCAAATTGGAAAGAAAGCCAGTGATGCTACTACTAAAAATCCACCAATTAATATAATTGGTTTATACCCTAGTTTTTGTAAAGGTTTCTCCATGAATGGTGATGCAAGTAAAACACCAATATAAAGGCCTGTAGCATGTAAACCATTTACCAAAGATGATACCCCGTTTTGTTCTAAAATAATCGCAAGTAAGGGTAATAACATACCTTGTGAGAATCCGGAAATTGTAACAAAACTAATTAAAATCCCAAAACGTACCTTAGATGACACCAATTCTTCGTACCTCCGATCTCATCTGAATAAATTATGTAAAAAAAACACGATAATTATAATTTAAAGCTTTTTATGTCAAAGGTCAATTTGAAGTTAATTGCTAAAATACTGTGTAATAGTAATTTAAAAAGGGAACAGACTAATACCATAGTAATAAAGGAGTGGTATAGATGGAATTTCAATATAAGGAAGCTGGAATGAGGGTCAATCTCCCTTATGGTATGTTAAATATTTCAAGCGATGAAGATTTTGGATTTCAACCTTCCGAATTGATGGTAGCGTCAATTGCTGGTAATAGTGCATCTGTATTTATGAAAGTTTTAGAAGAACAAAGGGTAAAAGTAGATGATATATTTATTCGTACTGAAATCACTAGTAATCCAGAGGAAACAGATCGTATTGAAAAAATAAACATACATTATGTTATTAAAGGGAAAAATCTGAGTGATGATAAGTTATATAAGCATTTAGCTGTAGCTAGAAAGAAATGTTCCATGATTCGTTCAGTTGAATCAAGCATTGAAATTGAAGAAAGTATTGAATCGATCGAATTAAGCATATAAACTGAAAGAGCCTATTCATTTCATTTTGGATAGGCTCTTTTTTACATAAGAAGTATTATAAAAAAAGTAATTGATGGGGAGACGAGGAAGTAATGAAGAGCTTTAAAGTTCGTTCAATCTTTTTTTTAGTTGGTATAGTTATTCTATCTTTTGGTATCTCGATGACGATAAAGGCAGATCTAGGAGCTGGGGCTTGGGATGCGTTAAATGTAGGATTATCTAGTGTAATTGGTTTAACGGTAGGAAGTTGGGTAATTATTATTGGTTTGCTTTTAATGCTAGTAAACGCTTGGATTGTGAGAGAACGACCTGATTACTTTGCGATTATTACAATATTAGTGATAGGATTGATGATTGACTTCTGGTTATTGATTGTAATGGAGTCATGGAATTTCTCTGGTCTAATAGAACAATTATTTCTGCTACTTATAGGTATATCTGTATTAGGATTTGGAGTGTCTATCTATTTACAACCAAAATTTTCTCTGAATCCAGTTGATGGTTTCATGGTCGCGTTGAAGAAGAGGTTTCATTTAAGTACAATGGTTGCTAAAACGTTGACAGAGGCTACTGCTCTTGTTATCGCATTTTTAATTGGTGGTCCTATCGGTGTTGGAACATTTATTATATTATTTGGTGTTGGTCCTGCTATTCAGTTATTTGAGCCAACAGCAAATCGTATGGCTACCTATTTAGATAATGGTCAAAAAACCATCTAGTGTATATTTTAGTTAATTAAGAAAAATACTATCCCTAAATGTTTAGGGAAGGAATTGAAAGTATGAGAAATAAGTTGGTAATTTACATGACACTATTAATTGTTTTTAGTTTTCCTTTTAGTAGCGATGCGAAAGACTCTAAATCTAATGAGGAGAACAAATTAGAAATTCCAAATTATGTTTTAACAATATCAAAGGAGAATACGTACCCGAATTCAACTGAAGATGAAGTAACTTTGGAACCGAGTGAATTTGTTGAAGAAATGATAAACGAGTCAGATATACCGATAGATAATCCAGATCTGATTAAGATGCTAAACGAAACAACGATAAAAACCTCACCATTTGCACTTGGTTATCGTGGCAGTATATTTTTAGGACATTGGCCTTTAAATTATAAGTCAGATGAAACAAATGTGAATTGGGAATACCAAAAAATCAATACAAACGAAATGAATAACATTTCCGGTGATGCACAAAAAACAATGAGTTACAATCAACTGGGAAAATCAGATGTAAAAGGCGCACTAACTGCAAAAATAGATAGACCTGATCAAATTAAAAAAATGATGCTACTTGAAGCTAAAAAAAATATTGCATTACCACTCTCCTTTCACACTATATTTGGAAAAGATACAAAAAAGGCAAATACGTATGCAGTTCCGGTTAAAAAGATTGGTTATTTAAATGCATTTGCACCAGCGCTCAGTGAAAAAGGGGAAGTTACTTTTGGTGAGGTATATATAGAACTAAAAGGTTCAAAGAAGAAAATAGTTGTAAAAAACGTGACAAAACAAGGAATTGGTGCTTGGATTCCGATTCAAGATCATGTTTCATTTTCTTTTGAATTGAAATAAAAAAAGGTTTCTGCATATGCAGAAACCTTTTTTGTTATAAACTAGTTTTTATTCGAATTTACATGAACATGTTGTTCAGCCATTTGAATTTGATTATCATACATTGTTTGTGCAATGATTTTTCGTGTTTCTTTTGCAGCGGCAAAATAAGCTAGATCGTGACATAATCCAGTGATAGTATATTGGTAGCCATGATTCTGGTCATTTAAAGAACCAAGCCCAAAGAGAGTAAAAGGCTCTACAGGACTCCCTGTGAGATCCTTTTTTAGATAATCGGCTAGTTCAACATTTAACCTTATACATATATCTTCTAGGATTGTAAAAATCTTCTTTGGATCTTCATAAAAACTGATCGTTACACTTTCTATTACACGCATTTTATTTACATTAAAGTTTTCAATAGTTTCTACTTGTCCATTACTAATTGTCACCAATATACCCGACCATTGGCGTACTTTGACTACCCGAAATCCAATTTCTTCAACAAGACCTTCATAAGTATTGTTAACCTTAATCCAATCCCCTTGCTGTAGTTGCTTTTCATAGAGCATGAAGATACCAGCTAATAAATCCTTGACTAAACTTTGTGCGCCAAAACCAATCACAATACCAAGTACCCCAGCACCAGCAAGCATGCTTGCTGGATTAAATCCAAAAATAGTCAGGACGTAGAAAATGTATCCAATTGTAGCGATATATTTTATAATCGAATTTAACATCGATTCAATGGTTTTTTCCTTTTTATCATCAACAAATCGCGTGCGTTGGAAAAAGGAACGTATTATTTTACGTAAAACAAAAACAATAACTAATAATAAGAAGCCACCAATTATGACTTGGGCTATATCACTTTCTAAAACATTATTTAGAAATACTAAGATGTTATCTAGATCCAATGTCGTTACCTCCAATTACAGAATTCGATACTATTATAGCATGAATTGGACATGTGTTTCTTTTTTTCGTAGTATGAAAAGAGTAAATGAATATATGAGGAGTTATATTATGAATCAACAAGACAAGATTACACAATTAAAATTACAGTTACAAACATTTTCAGATCAATTAGATAATCTAGATCCAAGTAAGACATCAATTGAAGATATTGATCGCTTAATTAATATGATTGAAGAGATGGAAAAAGAGTTAACCTAACAGGCAGCAATCCTTTTAATGAAGGATTGCTTTTTTTTGATCGATCCTTTATCATAGTAAATTGCTATATCGATAAAACTTAGGGAGAGGATAAACATGACTTGGGTAGTAGTTATTTCTGTGTTAGTTATGATTATATTAAGTTTAGCACGTGTACATGTTATTATTGCAATTCTTACAGCAGGTTTAATTGCTGGTTTAATGGCTGGACTGAATTTAGTTGAGTCGATAACTTTACTTGTTGAGGGAATGGGTGGTCAATCTAGTGCGGCCTTAAGTTATATTCTGTTGGGGGCTTTTGCTGCAGCAATTAGTTACACAGGTATAACGCATTTATTAGTTCGGTATTTAATTCGCGTTTTAACAGGAAAGAGAACAATGCTTGTCCTTGTAATTGCTGGAATTGCTTCTTTATCGCAAAATCTTGTACCTGTTCATATCGCTTTTATTCCAATTTTAATTCCGCCATTATTAAAATTATTTGATCAAATGGATTTGGATCGACGAGCAGTAGCAACGGCTTTAACATTCGGATTAAAGGCTCCATATGTAATGATTCCAGCAGGATTTGGTTTACTATTCCATGAAACTATATTAAAGGGAATGGCAAATAACGGAGTAGATATTTCAACAAATGAGATTGCGTTAGCTTTATTAATTCCTGGTTCTGGAATGATTGTTGGTTTATTGATTGCTGTCTTTATTACATATCGCAAACCTAAAAAAGCTGATAATCAATCATTAAATAGTAAAGAAGATGAATTGGATCCAGTAGTAACATTTAACGGTAAACATTGGCTAACAATTATTGCAATTATTGGTGCATTAGTTATGCAACTTGTAACAGACAATTTAATTATTGGTGCTCTAACTGGTTTGATTCTAATGTTTGCTTTCTTAGTCGTGCCGTTTAAAAAAGGCGATTTTATCATGACAGAGGGTATTACGATGATGGGTACAATTGCTTTTGTTATGTTAATCGCTTCAGGATTTGGTCATGTTTTGAGTGAGACTGGAGCTGTAATTGCTTTGGTTGAAGTATCTTCAGATCTTTTAGGTGATAATAAAGCGCTTATTGCAGTGGTTTTATTATTAGTTGGTCTACTGATTACAATGGGGATAGGTTCATCATTTGGAACAATACCAATTCTTGCTGCATTATATGTACCAATATGTATTGCGACAGGTTTTTCGCCGATGGCAACTGCAGCATTAATTGGAACAGCGGGTGCTTTGGGTGATGCTGGTTCTCCTGCAAGCGACAGTACACTAGGTCCTACTTCTGGACTTAATGCGGACGGAAAACACCATCATATTTGGGATACATGCGTTCCAACTTTTATTCACTTTAATATTCCGTTATTTATTTTTGGATGGATAGCTGCAATGGTTTTATAGAATTTGTATAAATCACTTGGTTTCTTGACAAACTAAAAGAAAAAACAGGGTGATTGCTATGAAAAAAATAATTATGTTACTTAGTTTTTCGTTAGTTTTAATGGTTACTTTAATGCCAACTATCGCAGAGGGTTCAAGTTATGGCTGGGGCTATAAAAAAGGAACCAATCATAACCCTCCAGAAGTTGGTAGTTATGGGCAAATATTAGAGAATAATGGTGGCTACTATCTAGATAAGTCTGGTGATAAAGTTGTCTACCTGACATTTGATAATGGTTATGAAGCTGGATATACAGAGTCCATATTAGATGTACTAAAAAAAGAAGATGTTCCAGCAACTTTTTTTGTGACTGGTCATTATGTTAGAAGTCAACCTGATTTAGTGAAGCGAATGGATACTGATGGTCATATTATTGGTAATCACTCCAATCATCATTCCGACTTCACGACGATATCAAAGGAAAAAATGAAACAAGAATTAGCGACTTTAGATGAGGCAGTAGGTCTAATTACAGATCAAAAGGATTTACAATATGTTCGTCCACCTAAAGGTATCTTTAATCCAGAAACAATTAAATGGACAAATGAATTTGGTTATATAAATGTATTTTGGTCGTTAGCTTTTGTTGATTGGCAAACAGATCAACAAAAGGGCTGGGAAAAATCGTATCAACAAGTAATGGATCAGATTCACCCAGGGGCAATTATTTTATTGCACACTGTGTCAGAAGATAATGCTGAAGCATTACAATACTTTATCGAAGATCTTCACAAGCAGGGATACACGTTTAAAAGTTTAGATGATTTAGTATTAAAAAACACCATACCAAAAGAATTAATTAGCATGTAAAAATGTGTGACGTAAAAAGACTAACCGTTTAGTACTGCAGTCCAATTTATTGGAAGCAATACATACTTGGTTAGTCTTTTTACTTATTCTTCATCGTCCATTACTTGATAGGCCATATCATAAAGAAGCATTTGACTGTTACAGTCAGCTTCATCAATATTTGCTTTCACATAATAGTAGTTACCATCAGAAGCTTGTTCACGTGATTTAAGATTGTCTTGTAAGGAAATATCAAGAATGTTCTTTATCCGTTCTTTAATCGATGTATCATAAATTGGAAACATTAATTCTACGCGTTTAATCATATTCCTTGTCATCATATCGGCAGATGATAGTAGTATTCTTTCATCTCCATCACTGTGGAAATAATATATGCGACTATGCTCTAAAAAGCGACCAACAATGCTACGTACTCGAATGTTTTCACTAACACCTTGGATACCAGGCTTTAAACAACAAATTCCACGAATGATTAAATCAATTTTAACCCCTGCTTGAGAAGCCTCATATAATTTCGTGATTAAGGGTTTATCAGTTAATGAATTCATTTTAAGCATGATGTGGCCATTTTCTCTTTTACGATGAAAACTAATTTCTTGATTAATATAACGAATAAAGTCTTCTCTAATTGTGTATGGTGCCATTGACAAATGATGAAAATGTGGTTTATGGGTAAAGCCACTAAGGTAATTGAAAAAATTAGTAGCATCAATTCCAAATTTACGTTTGGTTGTAATTAACGACATATCTGTATAAAATGCAGCAGTTTGATCATTATAATTACCAGTTCCTAAATGAACAAATCTTTCTATTCTACCCTCATATTTCCGTACAATCAGTGTGATTTTACTATGTGTTTTTAGAGAGCTCATCCCATAAATAACATGACAGCCAGCTTTTTCAAGTTCTTTTGCCCACTGTACGTTTTTCTCTTCATCAAATCGCGCTTTTAGTTCAACTAAGACGGTTACTTGCTTCCCGTTTTCCGCAGCTTGTTTTAATGCTTTAATAATCGGTGAGTCACCGCTAACACGATATAAGGTTTGTTTAATAGCGAGTACATCAGAATCAATTGACGCATCACGAAGTAACTCCACAACAGCCTCAAAAGATTCGTATGGATGGTGTAGAAAAATATCCTTCCGTTTAGCTGCATCAAAGATACTTTCATCGCTATCAATATCCTGTGATGGTTGTGGTATCAATTTCTGGTAAACAAGGGGTTCATATTCTGTTGCCAATTTATTATAAAATTGAAAGAGAAAGCTTAGATCTAAAGGACCAGATATAACATATAAGTCTTTTTTGTGTATTTCCAGCACATCTAATAAAAAATTCACAACCTGTTGATCATAGGCACCTTCTTTTACTTCTAAACGAACAGCAGCTCCCCATTTTCTTTTTTTTAGTTCTTTCTCAATCTCTTTTAATAAATCACGCGCACCTTCTTCATGGATAGTCATATCAGCATTTCTTGTGATACGAAAGATGGTTTTTGATCGAACATGATACCCTTTGAAAAATTTATAAATAAAGTAAGAAATAACTTCTTCTAATAAAACGTAATGATCGTTATCATCTACTTGAATGAATCGATCTAATAATGCAGGTACTTGTACAATTGCTGATTTAGTAGTTGTCACGTCATCGTCAATTGAATCGGTGTTATCTTCTGCTTCTAAAACTACTGCAATATTAATTGACTTATTAAGTAGCATTGGAAATGGATGATAAGCGTCTATAGCCATTGGCGTTAAGACTGGAAATATATTCTCTTCAAAATAGCGTTCTAATGTCTCTTCTTGTTGATAGGAGAGTGAATCAACAGATACTATTGCAATGTCTTCCTTATTTAATTGCAACTGTAAAGATTGATATATATTATATTGTTCAGATACAAGCACATGGTTTTTTTCGGCAATTTGATCCAACTGTCTCTTGGGTGATAATCCAGATTTATTGTCTTTTTTATTGAAACCAGCTTTAACCTGGTCTTTTAACCCGGCAACCCTAACCATGAAAAATTCATCTAGATTGGAAGCAAATATAGCAAGAAAGCGAAATCGTTCTAGCAACGGATTGGTACTGTCGGAAGCTTCTTGAAGAACTCTTTCATTAAAGGATAACCAGCTTAATTCCCGATTATTATAGTAAGCTGGATTATCCAGTTTTTGTTGATAGTCGGTTAGTATCATTCTTCATCATCCTTTGTAGATCATCTCCCTTTTATCTTAACAAAAAAGAAAGAATTAAGAGAGATATCGACGTAAAGTTTTTGTAAAGTTTACTACTAAGCATATGATGAAAAAAGATGCTTATTCATTTTTAGTTAGAGATGAAGTGAATTTCAATTAATTTGTGCAGAGATTTTTCCAAATGTTTTTTTTGCTTCTCACTTTGATATGCTTCAGGCATCCAGTTTTTATCGCAATAAAAGGTTAGGTGGATAACATCTTCTTTAATAACTAAATCTAGATCTGTTATAACTTGTCTTTTTGTTGCATCAAGGGAAGAAGTGAATTTTAATAACGAACCTAATAATTTCATCTTTTTCCGTTCTTGTTTTAAGAACCAATTCTTATAAGGTCGTATGAATTGTTTAAAGACAGTTTTGTTTTTAAAAGAAGCAATCAGAGCAATTTTCAGACGATCAACATGCATTAATCCATCAATAGTACGATTTGCTAAAAGATAAAAAGTATGCTCGGCACTTGATTCAGAATCAATGTAATCACCTAAATTAAATACTTGGCTGGCTCTTTTTATTAGTTTCCAATCTTGGTTGGAAAGGGAAACTATACCTGTTTCTTTAATTTTATCGAATAATGACTTAGTTAAATATTGTACATGCGAGATATTCTCAGGGTTTAGGTTATAATCATTCATTAATTCCTGAATACTGTCTTCTAATACATTAGGAAATAAAATATCATCGTTTTTAGGAGCTAATAGTTCATAAAAAATGCCATCACGTAATCCTTTTCTACTCAATACAAAACATTCAGCTTCCATGGTAATATATAAACAATGGAAGGCCTCGATTGCTGGCAAAATAATGTCTGAGCGATCCTTTGATAACCCTTCAACTTTTTGTAATTTCTTTAACGAAAGAGATGATAAATAGTTACTAATGCCAACGATATCACTATAATCCATTTTATATTGATGTAAACCAGCTAATGGATAGGCTTTTTGATTCTGATCAATTTGTACTAAGTTTCGTGCACTACCGCCTATTCCAATTAATGGGATGGCTTTTCGAGTAAGCCAGTCCAATGATTTAAATTGATGGAATAAGTATTCCCTTAAATCCTTAAGATTTGATTCAGGAGAGCCTTCTTTCTCAAAAAAAGTTCGAAGGGTTAATGCCCCAAAAGGAAAACTATGAGCATGGATGAGCTGACGATCTTTAAAATACGTAACCTCCGTACTTCCACCACCAATATCTATCGTAATACCTTCTTTGATAGATGTTGAATTAACTACCGCTAGATAACCGTAGAATGCTTCTTCTTGTTCAGATAAAATACGCATTTCCCAATTAAGGTGGTCTTTAACTAACTTCTTTAATGTATATTGGTTTTTGGCTTGACGGATGGTTGCTGTAGCCACACAAACGAAATTGGTTAAATCATATGTTTTTAATACATCTCGAAAGTTTTGTAGGGTATGGATAAGAATATCTGAGCCCTCAGGAGCTAAGTTCTCATCTTGATCTAGATGGTTACGAAGACGGGCGACGGCTTTAACATTTTCAACTTCACGAAGCCTTCCTGCTTTTTCTTGTACATAAATAACTAAACGCATCGTGTTAGAACCAATATCTATAATGGCATAATAGTTTTTTTTCATGTTAGCACCTACCTAAATTTGAATTGTATAATTATTAGTAGTATATCATATGAGAATCATTTGAAGACTTAAAGTAGAGGCAGGTGTAAGTGGAACAAATTATTAAAGGTAG
Organism: Paraliobacillus sp. X-1268; assembly: GCF_003426095.1. Taxonomy (NCBI): domain Bacteria; kingdom Bacillati; phylum Bacillota; class Bacilli; order Caryophanales; family Bacillaceae; genus Paraliobacillus; species Paraliobacillus sp. X-1268. The sequence continues at coordinate 41,662 of NZ_QJSK01000003.1, read as the reverse complement.
CCAACATATTATCTAGTTGGCCACCTTCTTTTTTGGATATGAAATTGGCTTTAACCATATTTTTGCGTTTGAATAAGTAGGTTTTGATAAGTCTTTGCCTCTGTATGATTGCCTAATTGCTTATATAAATTAGCTAAGGCTTGAATAGCCTGTGTACTATTCGGGCTTAACTCAATTTCCCACTTAAAACAGTCGATTGCCTTCTCAAATTGATTAAATTTTATGTATAATTCTCCAAGAAGAAATTGGTTATCAGGATCATCTTGTAAATTGTTCATTTTAGTTAAAGTTTGTTCAATTGAGAAGTGATGCTCAACTTCATGAAATGGAGTAAACCATTTGCGAACTTCTGAAATACTATAATCCTCCAAAAAGGTTTTTATAAAAGGCGTAATAAGTGTCTCGATTTGTTTTGCTGTAAGATGTTTACTTAATTGAACGAGTTGCTGATTGGAATGATTAAAATAGCTAGATATTACTTTAGGATCTGCTTGTGTTAAATGATCAACAATTTGATCTAATTGATTCTCTTGTGGTTGATAATTGTGTTCCATGATAAAGACAACAAGATCATTGTGGTGAGAAGATCCAATTAATTTATTTGTTAATGCTTTTTCAATATCTGCATGTTGACTTGATTGATATATATCAAATAGAAGCGTAATTTGTTCATTGATAGTGAATGTTTTCAATGATTGCTCAAGAGCGTTCCATTGCATTTCTTCAAACTTATTTTTTAATAAGTGTGTGCGAATAATCAGGGTATCAATCCACCGATTTTCTGTGTGGAGAAGCATCAATAAATAATGCAATGCTATCTTATTTTCCAAGTTGGTAAAACAAGAAGACTCTAAATATAGGGGGTCAATCTTTACTAATTGTTCATAGTCTTGGTATTGGGTTGCATAACGTTGGAATTGCATATTTTCAAGCATATCTTTGGCAAATTGGTTCTTTTGGTCATGTGCTGCCAATAGTTTTAATACTTGAAAAGCCTTAAGCATTTTACCGTTTCGGCGAAAATCATAGAATGTTTTCTTTAGCAACTGTGTAGCTGATCCTTCAGCAGTGAAAGAATCAAAAAATGTAAAGATTAAGGCTGTTTCAATTGGTGAATAGTCTTGTTGAACTTTTTTATATAATTGATTAAAACGTATGAGTGGGAGTTTTTCATTTTTTGTGAGATGGTGGATGATAGGGTGTTCAGCATCTATTCTTATTCCTGACGTAAATGCTTGATGTATATGAGAGTTTAATTTTATATGATCTGTTTTCATGCCATTCATGTAAGTATCTTTATAAAAAACGAGGTAATAGTAATTATTATGTTCATCAAATGCTTCCATGACTTTACTTTGCTTATAAAGGTATAATTGTTTAACTGTAACATTTATTGTTTTTTTATTGGACTGTAATTCAATATACATGTGAACGCCCTCCTTTAATTCTAATTCCATCATAACATATTCCCTGATCAGATAGCTGTGTAAAAGTTATAGAAACTTTTGATTTAGACTATTTTCTAAAAGATTCTTGATCATGAATAATTTTTCATGAAATTCGAAATACCGTTCCTTGCTTTGAATTTACCATCAACTGCGACACAACAGAATTACCTGAACCGCTTCTCAAGTAAAATTGACTCCCTTTCCGCAGGCACGGCTTCAGCTAACTCGGAAACAAAGAACGTTCCGAGTGGATCTTCAGCCCGCGCTGTTCCTGCAGGAGTGTCGCCAATTTCACTTGATACGCTAATATTCATCTTTCCATCACTAACAGAGAGTATAAGTCTGCACATAAAAATGAACTGTTTTAAATCTTGTTTTATGAAATTAGCATGTAACTGATATCATTTGTAAAATTAGAGACCAGCGAAGGAAGCAAATGGATGACACTCCTGTGGGAATAGCAAATGTTTTCGATGGGATGAGTAATCGCAATCCCACAAGTTGAGGATCCACTCGGAAAGAGACCTTTGCTTATTAGAAGAAAGCTTGAGACTGTGCTCACGGAAAGGGAATCCATTTGGGGTGCATTACAATTACTCGCCCCCAGCAAGATCGTTTGCTGACGTAGCAGATAAGGAAGTTTAAGTAAATTCCTTTGCTCAATTGTTAATTACTGATATAATGACATGTAATTAGTACCTACTACTAAAAAAGAAGGGTGACATATGAATAAACAAGAATTAATAGCCCCAGAATATTATAATATTGCAATGGAAATGGAGAAATACGCACAAGATCCCGAGCGTATTGCACTAATTTGGCAGGATGATCAAGGTCAGGAAAAGAAAATCACCTATAAAAAACTATTAGAAAATGCTAATAAAATTGGAAACATATTTTTAGAAAATGGTTTGCAAAAAGGGGATAAAATTCTAGTGATGATGCCCCGTTTAGTTGATACATATGAAGTCTATTTAGCTGCTTTAAAAACAGGTATTATTCTGATTCCTAGTTCAGAAATGTTGCGAACAAAAGATTTACAATACCGTATCACACACGGAGAAGCAAAAGGTATAGTAAGTTATTATCCATTTGCTGAACAATTTAAAGAAATCGAACAATTGACTACTTTGAAAAAATTCACTGTTGGTGCAGAGGTATCCGAATGGACATTTATTGAGAAAGAAAAAGAGTTGGCTTCCAATCAATTAGAAATAGTAGATAGTAAAAGTGATGACATTGCCTTTTTACCATATACGTCTGGTACAACCGGAAATCCAAAAGGTGTTATGCATACGCACGCATGGGGATATGCACACTTACGTACTGCTCCAGCTAATTGGCTCAGCATTAAGGAAGGGGATAAAGTTTGGGCTACGGCTGCCCCTGGCTGGCAGAAATGGGTATGGAGTCCATTGCTGTCTGTACTAGGTTCAGGAGCAACGGGTTTTATATACGACGGAAAATTCGATCCGAAAAAGTATTTACAATTACTGCAAGATCAAGAGATAAATGCACTATGTTGTACCCCAACAGAATATCGGTTAATGGCAAAAGTAGATAACCTGTCTGATTATAAGTTACCGAAGCTGCACAGTGCAGTTTCGGCAGGTGAACCGCTGAATCGCGAAGTAATTGATACATTCGAACGTCATTTTGATATAACTGTTCGAGATGGTTACGGTCAAACAGAAAGTACTTTACTATTAGGTTTTCTAAAAGGAATGAAGGTAAAAGCTGGTTCAATGGGTAAACCTACACCAGGTAATGAAGTGGTATTAATCGATGAAGAATGTAACCAAGTACCGGTTGGTGAAGTTGGTGATATCGCAATACCATTGGATACACCTGCTTTATTTAAAGGTTATTATAAAGATGAAGAACGTACGAAAAAAGCGCATCGAGGTAATTATTTTGTTACAGGTGATCAAGCAACAATGGACGAGGAAGGTTATTTTTGGTTCGAAGGCCGTAGTGATGACATTATTGTTAGCTCCGGATATACAATTGGACCCTTTGAAGTTGAAGACGCATTAGTAAAACATAATGCAGTAAAAGAATGCGCGGTAGTTGCTAGCCCGGATGAAATTCGTGGTAATGTTGTAAAAGCTTATATTGTACTTCAAGATAATATTGATAAGAATGATGATAAATTAGTAAAAACGTTGCAGGATCATGTGAAAAAAATGACTGCACCATATAAATATCCAAGAAAGATTGAATTTATAGATGAGTTACCAAAGACATCATCAGGAAAAATCAGACGTATTGAATTACGTAAACGTGAGGAAAAATCATTATAGTGTGTGTGTTGTAAGAAGAGGATCGAGATCCTCTTCTTTTTTATTATTATATTTTTTAAAATAATGAAGCAAAATACTTGAAAGTCAAAGATAGTCAAATTATAATGGTATCAAAGGTCAAAGATAGTCAAAACAATCTTGATCTACTAAAAACTTTACTTACTCTTCTGAAGGAGGAAGATATTAATGAATTGTCAAAACTGTGGAAATCGTCCAGCTAATATTAATGTAGCCCTTAAATATAATGAACAAATGCAACAATTGCATGTATGTGAAACGTGCTTTAAAGAACTTCAACAAAATGCCAAGAATTCTCTAAATAATTTTGGAGGTCAAGGAGGGGCACAAGGTTTTGAAGACTTCTTCTCTGGTGCTAGTCAAAATAGTGAACAACAAGCTAGTGGCAAGAAAGAGGGCTTATTAGATGAATTAGGAAGTAATTTATCCCATGCTGCTAAAGCTGGAATTATTGACCCAGTAATTGGTCGTGAAAAAGAAGTAAAACGTGTTATGGAGACATTAAATAGAAGAAATAAAAATAATCCAGTATTAATTGGTGAACCAGGTGTTGGTAAAACAGCTATTGCAGAAGGTTTAGCTCTAAGAATTGCAGAAGGTAATGTACCATCTAAATTAGTGAATAAAGAAGTTTACTTACTAGATGTAGCATCACTTGTAGCTAATACTGGTGTGCGTGGTCAATTCGAAGAACGTATAAAGAAATTAGTTGCTGAACTTCAAAATCGTAAGAATGTAATTTTATTTGTTGATGAGATCCACCTACTAGTTGGTGCAGGTTCATCAGAAGGTTCACAAATGGATGCGGGAAATATTTTAAAACCTGCATTAGCAAGAGGTGAGTTACAGTTAATCGGTGCTACTACACTAAAAGAGTATCGTCAAATTGAGAAAGACGCTGCTTTAGAACGTCGTTTTCAACCGATTATTGTAAAAGAGCCGTCAGTAGAAGAAGCGGTACTTATTTTGCAAGGTTTACAAGATCGTTATGAAGTGTTTCACAATGTAACATACACACCTGAAGCAATAGAAAGTACTGTAACGTTATCTCAACGTTACTTGCAAGATCGATTCTTACCAGATAAAGCAATTGATTTAATGGATGAAGCAGGGTCTCGCTTGAATTTAGCAAATGAAGATTCTGATAAAGAGTCATTGCAAAAACGAATTGATGAAATAGCCAAAGAGAAACAAGAAGCTGCTGAAAAAGAAGACTATGAAACGGCAGCTAATTTAAGACATAAAGAATTAATGTTAGAGAAAAAAATCAATGATACAACAGAACAAACGAAAGCTTCGGTAACAATTGAAGACATTCAGTTAATTATTGAAGAAAAGACTGGTATACCAGTTCGAAAAATTCAAGCAGACGAGCAATCAAAAATGCAACATTTAGCTGAGAATTTAAGTTCAAAAGTAATCGGACAAGAAAATGCAGTCCAAAAGGTAGCTAAGGCTGTGCGTCGTAGTCGTGCAGGAATGAAATCAAAATATCGTCCAATTGGTTCTTTCCTATTTGTTGGTCCTACAGGTGTTGGTAAAACTGAGCTAACGAAAGCATTAGCTGAAGAGCTATTTGGTACAAAAGAATCCCTAATTCGTGTAGATATGAGTGAATACATGGAAAAACACGCTGTCTCAAAAATAATTGGTTCTCCACCAGGATATGTTGGACATGAAGAAGCGGGACAGTTAACAGAGCGTGTTCGTCGTAACCCATATAGCCTTATATTATTGGATGAAATTGAAAAAGCACATCCGGATGTACAGCATATGTTCCTACAAATCATGGAGGATGGACATCTAACAGATAGTCATGGTCGAACAGTGAGTTTTAAAGAGACGGTGATTATTATGACAAGTAATGCAGGAACAGGTGTTAACAATATCAGTGTAGGATTTAATAGTACGAATAATGAAGCAGTTTCCACATTGGAAACACTAAGTGACTATTTCAAGCCTGAATTTCTAAATCGTTTTGATGCGATTATTCCGTTTAACGAATTAAAACAACAGGATCTAATCCAAATTGTTGATATCATGTTAAATGAATTAGAAGAAAACGTTGAAGATCAAGGATATACAATTACTGTTTCAGAAGACACGAAAAAATTCTTAGCTAACAAAGGATATGATTCAAGATTTGGTGCTCGACCGTTACGTCGTGTGATTCAGGATACAGTGGAAGATGGCATTACAGACTTAATGCTAGATGACGAGAACAATGATATGATCAATATTCAAGTTGAAATTGTCAATGATGAAGTGCAAGTTAAGAAAATAAATTAATATAGCTACATGCGGCATCCATTAGGGATGTCGTATTTTTTATCATAATTTTTAATTTAAATAGCAAAATAGAAGGTAAGATACTTTAATGACTTTGTAAGGAGGTAAGAAAAATCAAAAAATATGTCATTTATCTTCTTATTTTTTGCATGACTTTTATTGGATATACAAATGAGTTAGAAGCAACAGAGCAAGAAATGCTTGTTCATTTTATTAATGTTGGCCAGGGGGATAGTATTTTGATTGAAACACCAAATCAAGAGAATATCTTAATTGATGGCGGTCCACCAGATGCAAGTGAAAAAGTTATTGCTTATTTAAAAGAACAAAATATAAAAGAGATTGATCTATTAATAGCAACACATCCAGATATCGATCATATAGGTGGTCTACTTAAAGTTATTGATCAATTTAAAATTAAAGAGATTTGGGATAGTGGTAAATTTTATTATACAAGAACTTATCATCGCTATTTTCGAAAAATAAAAAATGGGAATATCCCGATAGAAATTGCTAAGGTAAATACAATGAAAACATTAGGAGACAATATTTCGCTGATAGTATTAAATGCAAATTCTATTTTGAAAACAAACAATCAATCCTCACTAGCACTGTCCTTAACCTATGGATCAGTCGATTTCTTGTTAATGAGTGATGTTGAAAAGAAACAAGAAATTAAGTTGATGCAACGAACAGATGTGGAATCAGAAGTATTAAAAGTTGCCCATCATGGTTCTGATACATCAAGTTCATTTGCCTTTTTGCAAGCAGTTGACCCTGAGATTGCAATTCTTTCATATGGGGAAGATAACACATATGGACATCCCGTAGGTACAACAGTTAATAAATTACTCGACGTAGGTGCGACATTATATTCTACTGCAAAAGCTGGTGATATTGTGATAGCGACAGATGGCGAGACTTATCGTATTGATGTATCGGGAGTTGGAAGACTAATCAATAAACCAATTCGTTAAATTCTGGTATAATTAATAGTATAGATATAAAAAAGGGAGGTCGTTCTTGTGGAAATGAGTTCGCGAGGAAATGTAATGTGTGATACAGAATATGGTATTTTAGAAAAAGTGATTGTATGCTCACCAGCCCACATGAAAATCGGTAAAATTATTAATGAAACGCAAAAGCATTATCAAACAGAAAATATTGATACCAAAATTGCAACCGAACAGCATGATGGATTTGTAAATGTATTAAAAGCCCATGATATTGAAGTTATTGATATTACACCGCAAATCGAGCTACATGAACAGGTCTTTACACGAGATATAGGTTTTTGTATAGGTGATACCCTAATTACGGCTAAAATGGGTGATAAAGTGCGCATGCCTGAGGTGTCGCATTTAGAGGATGTTCTACGAGAACAGAATATTGTATACAAGTCATTTGCGCAAGAATCAATTGAGGGTGGGGATGTGATAGTTGATGGTGACAAAGTTTGGGTTGGTATCAGTGAGCGCACCACGTTTGAAGCTGCTGATGCTCTCCAGTCCCTATTACCAAATCATCAAATCATTAAATTACCAATTGCAGATAGAATATTACATTTAGATTGTGCATTTAATTGCTTAGCGCCCAATTTAGGCATTATTTATCCGAAAGCATTCACCGAAATAGATTTACAAAAGATAAAAGAACACTATGAACTAATTGAAGTGAGCGATGAGGAAGAATTCACTCTGGGAACAAATGTATTATCTATTGGTAACAAAAAAGTTATTAGCTTACCAGAGAATAAATTAGTTAATCAACAGCTCCGAGATTTAGGTTACGAAGTGATAGAAGTAGAATTTAATGAGATTATCAAGTCTGGTGGTTCATTCCGCTGTTGTAGCTTGCCATTAGTTAGAAAGTAAAGTTTTTTATCAATGAAAATCAAGTCATACATAATTAGTTCCTAAATGAAGATATTACATATATATCATCATTTAAAGGAGAAAATGTATGGATTATATTTGGGAAGCATTTTTAATGGTTATTTCTGGATTCCTTCTTTTGCGGCTATCTGGCCGTAAATCACTCGCACAAATGACGGTTACTACAACAGTGGTAATGATCTCGATAGGGTCTATTATTGTGCAACCAATTATAGAAGACAGTGTAATGAGGACAATTATAACGATTATTATTTTTATAAGTGTACTAATTTTAATTGAATATCTTCAAGTGAAGTCCAATGCGTTGGAGAAATTAATGACTGGTAAGGCAGTGTCAGTTATTGAAAATGGTCAAATTAATCTAAAGAATCTCAAAAAGCTTCGGTTCACTGTTGATAAACTGGAAATGCAGATGCGACAACAAGGGATTTCAAATATTTCGGACATAAATAACGCAACAATTGAACCAAATGGGCAATTAGGTTATGAATTAAAGGCAGACTCTAAGCCACTTACTGTCGGTGAATTTAAGAAACTGATGGGCTTACTCATACAACAGCAAAATCAATCACCTGATAGTGACGGGAATTTATTCTATGAAGTGATCAACAAAGAACATGTTATGCCTCATCGTGATGATTTGAAATAATGCTGTACGGGCAAGACGCCAGGAACTCCTAACATCAGGAGTTTCTTTTTTTATGTGAAAAGGATTGACTTTACGTATTTATGGTTATATAGTTAATTACATAAGTAACTAACAAAAGAAGTAAGGTGATAAGATGAAGCATACAATAGATGACAGCAAACCAATATTCCAACAAATTAAAGAGCAAATTGAAGACATGATCATCAATGATACGCTATCAGAAGATGGACGTGTACCTTCAACAAATGAATTTGCGAATCATTATAAGATTAATCCTGCTACAGCTGCTAAAGGTATTAATCAATTAGTGGATGAAGGCATAATTTACAAAAGAAGAGGTGTGGGTATGTTTGTTACCAAAGAAGCGAAGGAAATTGTCTTTCAAAAAAGGAAGGATGCTTTTTTTAAATCTTATGTTATTCCACTGCAGATGGAAGCAAGTAAGTTAAATATTTCTGTTGAAGAACTACAAGAGATGGTAATAAAGGGAGGACTTTCCGATGGAAATTAAAGTGAATAATGTGTCAAAAGTCTATCAAAAAAAACATGCATTAGCTCAGTTGGATTTTTCATTAGATAAACCAAAAATATATGGCCTTCTCGGACGAAATGGTGCGGGTAAAACAACAATTATGCAACTACTTGCTGGCTTTATGCTCCCTACAAAAGGAGAGGTAACAGTTGATGGACAAAATCCATTTGATAATCAAAAGATTATGGAAGCTGTTTGTCTAATTAGTGAAGGAGATAATTTTAAAAAAGATCTAAAAGTTAAAAATGTCTTAATGATAAGTTCATTATTTTATCCAACATGGGATCAAAAACTAGCGGAACAATTACTAGCTGAGTTTTCACTTGATCCAAGTGCTAAGGTTAAAACTTTATCAAAAGGCATGGAATCAGCTTTGGGTATTATTGTAGGACTTTCAAGTAAAGCACCAATAACTATTTTCGATGAGCCTTATATAGGTTTAGATGCCTCATCAAGAACCAGGTTTTATGAATTATTAATTGAACAGTATCAAGAACAGAAACGGATGATTATTTTTTCAACACATTTAATTGATGAAGTGAGTGCCCTGTTTGAGGAAGTATTAATCATGGATGAAGGTAAGGTAATCTTGCAAGAGGAAACAGATAGGCTAAGAGAAAGGTGTTATTCTATTACAGGGTCAAAAGAGAAAGTAGAAAAATTCATAGCGGAGAAACAAGTAATCCATCAAAAAATGTTTATGGGTGAGATGACTGCAGTACTTTTGGAAGATGATAAACAAGCAGCTGTAGCAGAAAATTTTGTGATAGAAAGTGTACCGATTCAACAAGCGATCATTTATTTAACGAGTCGAAAGGGGCTAACCCAGAAATGAAACGTCAACTAAAAGCAATGTTGTATTTTTTTATCACAGATATGCGATATTCCTATTCTATTTTTTGGTCAGTGCTTGGATCCATTATCCTGCTATCATTAGTGGTCACTTACTTGCTTAATAATTTTGAGGAGACAGTAATGTATCTGGCGATATCGATCGCAGTTTATGTCTATGCGGCAATTCTTGGTTTTATAACGGTGAAAGAAAGTCTTTCATTTTCAATAAAAATGGGAGGTACCAGGAAGAATTATTTTGCTAGTATTGGGTTATACTTTATCGGTTTTTCTATTGTGACTGCTTTTATTGAGAGTACATTACATCTAGTGACTGTAACCAGTACTAAATTATTTTCAATTTCAGAATTTAATTTAATTCATCCAGCTGCCTTGTTAGGTGAAGACGGGTCGTTTATTTATCGATTCGCAATTGATGCGATTATAATCTTTTTATGTGTAACACTGTTTTTCTTAATAGGATTAATTTTTTATAAATATAATTTAGTTGTAGGTTTATCTTTGATTGGTTTAATTATCTTAACAATAGTTGGAGCAGCAGCTAGGGGAACACTATTAGACTTAATTGAAAAGTTAGTACTAGAACCAAGTTTCTCTTACTTTTTAGTCACATTAGGTATTAGTTTAATCATCTACTTGCTTTCATGGCCACTGCTATATAACATTACTGTTAAGTCAGCACGTTTGAGTTAAAAAAGAAGCCTTCAATTTTTCTTTGTAAGATAAATTGAAGGCTTCTTTTATGCTAATTCTTTTTTATTAAAGGTGAAAAAGGATAAAAATAGTAAAGCAATTATGAATGTTACAGTAACAAATGAAGTTCCCCATAATGCTGTAGGAATTTCTCCTGTATGCAATAGTTGGCGGATATGGCTACTTAAGCTATTTGGAAACCAAGTTAACTTATGTGAGAAAATACTGTTAATCGCAGACATACTGAGTATGGTCCCAATCGAAAGTGCCCCTATTAATCCAGGTGTTTTGAGCAAAGTGTTATAGAAAATGGTAATGGTCACAACAAGAATTAACCATAATCCATAAAATAAAAAGGTTTGAATAAATGCTAAAATTGTAATGTCCCCAAATAATAAATTGACATAATACCAACTTGCTAAAAGACCGATTAGATAAGCTGTCAGGATGAGCGTTATTTTTGCGGCCCACTTACTTGAAATATAGTGGGAATAACGTACAGGCTTCACTAAAACAAGTTCGACAACACCACTTTTTCTTTCTCCAGAAATAGTTCCCATAGTAAGTAGTACAATAATTAATACGCCAAACATACTAAACTCTTGTAAACTCATCATTAGTGCATCTGCAGCTGCAATATCTGGCATCTCAATTGATGTTCCTTCTGGAAGACCCCCAACAGTATCAAGAATAATAGGCATATAATAAGTAGTTAGTGGATCCATAATTGCGAGTAGAATAAAAACAACGGGAACCCATATCCAACTGAAATTACGCCAGTATTCAAGCATTTCTTTTTTGAAAATTATTGTCCATTGCATTATTTTTTCACCACTTTCATAAATAAATCCTCTAGCGATGTTCGGCTAACTTCAAATTTAGTCAATGGCCAATTCTCTGTTGTAGCTTTATTCAAAATCGTTTCTCTAGCTAGATCAGTATCCTGGACAATACAAACTAATTCATTACGATCAACGATCACATCTGAAATAGATGAGATTTCCTTTAATGCTTGTATGAAGTTTTCGTTAGATTCTTTAAAAGCTATATTAATTTTAGCGGTTTGGTGCTTTTTACGAAGATCATTTAAGGATCCAGATTCGACAATTTCACCTTGATGCATGAGTAATAGTGCATCGCTAATTTCCTCTGCATCACTTAAAATATGTGTTGAAAAGAGAATAGTTGTTAGTTCTTTTAATTCTTCCATCAAGGTAAGCACTTCTCGACGACCAATTGGGTCTAAAGAAGATACTGGTTCATCTAGCATGATCATTCGTGGTCGGTGAATCATTGCCTGGGCAATACCAAGACGTTGCTTCATTCCGCCAGAATACTTTCCGATTCGCTGGTTTTTAGCTTCTGAAATACCAACCCTCTCCAGGTAATAATCAGCAAGCTCGTTTACATTTTCTTTAGCCAAATTTGCTAACTGTCCAACATACACGAGAAACTCTTTTCCAGTCATCCAATTATGAAAAACAGGGTATTGTGGTAGATAACCAATATGCTCACGAATGTCAGCACCGGGTTTCATTCCTTCGAATTCAATCGTTCCACTGGTAGGTTTTAGTAAACCGGAAAGTAACCGTAATGTAGTTGTTTTCCCGGCACCGTTTGCTCCAAGCAATGCTACACAATTTCCAGGACTCAAAGAAAAAGACACGTCTTTAACTACAGCATTTCCGTCAAATTTTTTCGTGAGATTTTGCGTATTAAACATCGGATTAATCCTGTCTCCTTCCAAAGATGAAAAATAAAATAGGTCCAATAATACCAATAACAATTATAACAAATAACCAGAGCCATTTTGATCCATTTGTTTTATCTGTTTTAAACCAAGCAACTATACCTACAATTGCTAAAATACCTTCCAACAATATAATGGGAAATAATATAGGGAGTAAATCTGCCATATACTTCACCTCCAATACAATTATAATAAGTATACGATTCATTTCATTAAAAAGTTTCAATTAGCATTGTTTGATTGATTAAAATTCGTTATACTATCTAAGTACCCAATTTAATAAGGGGCATTAGCTCAGCTGGGAGAGCGCTTCGCTGGCAGCGAAGAGGTCAGCGGTTCGATCCCGCTATGCTCCATATGAAAGAAAAAGCCTGTAACCATCATACTATGATTGTTACAGGCCTTTTTTGTGCTTGATTTTCTTTCTTTTTTCTATATTTTCAATTGTTTCGCCACTAAGTGTATTATAGAGGTGACTCTTTGGTTCGTGTATTTTTTGAGAAGGCCATAATCCATGGTGTCCTGCAAATATGTAACTAACGATACATACAATAAAAAAGTACTGTAAAGCTTCTCCATTAAACATTTCCATTGATAATAAAAAAGCTGCAATTGGTGTGTTAGTTCCACCGCTAAAGGCTGCAATTAAACCTAATGCAGCTAGAAAAGAAAGAGGTAAACCAATATATGTATGTAAAGCGTTACCTAATGTAGCACCCATAAAAAATAGGGGAATAGCTTCACCACCGACAAAGCCTGTTCCGAGGGTGACTGCTGTAAAAACCAGTTTAGCAAGGAAAGCAAAAGGATGGACCTCTTCGATAAAAGATTGTTCAAGTACATGTAATCCACGTCCATTATAATCTTGTGAACCTACTAGTAATGTCAATCCGACAATGATAAGTCCACCAACAAACGCTCTTTTCATATGATTTTTGTTAAATAGCTTCTCTGTCAAGCTTTGTATGCCATGTCTTAATTGGCAGTAGGTAATAGTTAGTAGACTAAAAATGACTGCAACGAAGATAACTTTTGCAAACAAGAGAAGAGAGGCTTCAGGTACGGTTTGAATAAGAAGAGTTTCGTGTTTCACTCCCCATGCTGCTGTTGTCATATAATGCCCAACAAAGCTAGCAACAAGACATGGTACGACTGCTTCGAATCTTATCTTTCCTAACGCCGCCATTTCCATTCCGAAAATCGTTCCTGTTATTGGAGTTCCGAAAGCTGCTCCAAAACCAGCACTTATCCTACTCATAAGCAAAATTTTATTGTCTAGTATATTTATTTTGAAGTAATTATTTACTGTCTGAGCTACACTGGCCCCCATTTGAACCGCTGCACCTTCTCTTCCAGTCGAACCTCCAAATAGTACTGTTATGAAGGTTGCAACATATACAATTGGTCCTGTCCTTCGCAGCATCTTTTTTTCACCATTAACGCTGTCGATTACTAGATTATTTAATGCTGCAGAATCATGTATGGTATCATTTATTGATACTTTCCCCAATTTCATGTATATGTAGCCCACTAGGATCCCTGCTAAAGGTAGAAAGAAAATAAGCCAATTATGTTTCTCTTCACGTAATTCACCTAAAAAGTCATTTGTTTCTAATAGTAGTGCAGTTGTAGAGCCTATAAAGATTCCAATAATACTACCCCACAATATCCATTGACCAAGTAGTGAAAATAACGTTTTATAATTAATTTTTGTATACAAAACAGTCAATACCTCACTTCAAATGTTCTGGTGGTTCTTTCAGATGTTTGTTATTTTTAACTTCTTTAAAAATGTCATCTCCTGATTTTTTTTGTTGTGGAACTGTTACGTTGATAGGTGGATTCGTTTGGTTTAACTGAATCATCGCCATAAGTTTTTGAATATCTTCTTTAGTAGCCGGTTGTTTATTGGGTTGTAGCATATATCCTAATTGCCCATTTGTTTCTATAGTTGCCCATTTTACATCACTAATCTTTTGAATATTTTGTTGCCTTAATCTTAATTCAAGCATATCTACGGTTAAGCGTAATTTTTTAAGGTGATTCTCGTTGATTTCTCCATTTTCGACGACCAGAAGTGATTTACCGGAAATAAAAGTTTCAAGTTTATCGGATTTTAAAACGACATATTCAATGAATATAAGTGTCATAACCATTAGGAATGTAATCACTAACGTAATCCATATGTTTCTTTCACTTACTGGTTGGATAATTAGTGAACCAACAGCTACCATCATTACCGTTTGGGCTACTGTAAGTTGTGAGATTGACTTTCTCCCAGCTAACCGAAGTATAAGAACGCCACCGATGACAATAACAATAGATTTCCAAATAAAATGTAAATCCAAAAATATCCCCCCTTGTTCAAAGAACCCATATCCTTATCATGCTTAAGAATAATTTAAAATATGCGTAATGTAGGAGGTAGATTAATTGAATTTAAAATAAGATGACGGTATAGCTAATTCTTACCAGCTGCAAAGAAGTTTAAAAGTAGTTCGTTCTATCAAGACTAAAAGGGAAATTAAAACGAGGAGTGAAAATTCGATGACTAATTTTTCGCAATATAGGGTTGTTCTGACAGATACCGGATGCGAATTAATCCTTTATATAGATACTAATACCGAGTTTTCAAGTGAATTAGGAACTGAGCCAATAGTATATAAGAGTCTGAAAAGCCAAGTGCAATCATTCATCACTTCAAGAAAATTAGCTATGGTGCAAATATCAAGAGTAACAATTATGCAGGATACGATGCTAATCACGTCTTTTAACCCGAATGATTAAGACATAAATAATTCCTTGGATTACAAAGCAAAAAGCAACCGCATATGCGGTTGCTTTTTGCTTTAATTATTTCATTTGTTTGTAAACATTTAAACGATTATTTTCTCCAATTACATCACTACCACCTAAAAAGTTCACTTTCGTTATGTCTGAACTCATGTTATTTGCTATCCAATTAGAGACTGTAGAAGGAAGCTTATCTTTATCAACCAAGATAACAGGTGCTTTTTGTATTGCTGCTAAAGGAGAACCGGATAGTGCATCTACATAGCTCTGCCCACTCGTAAAATAAACATTAGATATGTCGAACTCCGCTTTAAAATTGTTAGCAATCTCAACACTTGTGGCATAGCGATCTGGACCAGAGATTCGATTGACTTGTGAAACACCAATACTTTTTAACTGATCTTGTATATTGGCAGAAACAACATTTTCTCCACCAATAATGGTAACCTTTGCTATGTTGCCATTTTGAATCATTTTTTTTACTTCTGATGTAAGGCTATCCGTCTTTGTTAATAATATTGGAATTTGCTTCATACTGGCATATGGAGCTATGGATAATGGGTCTGGTGAGTTATCTCCTGTGGTTAAGAATATTTCATTTGTTGTACCGACTTCAGTTGCTATATTTGTTGCCGTGGCATAGCGATTTTCTCCACTAATTCTTTTAACATTTATCCCTCTACTTTCTAAATCCTTGACCACAGCAGATGAAATTGCGCTCTCACCACCTAGAACGATTACATGCTTAGGATTGAGACGGCTAATTTCAGTACTAATCTCACTTGGTAGAAAGTCCGTTTTTGTTAATAACAATGGTGAATTATATTTTTTTGCTAGAACACTTCCTGTAAGAGAATCAATCGGGTTGTCTCCTCTTCCTAATACCACATAATCGCTGGTTTCTTCCCAACCACTATTAGATACAGCCACACTCGTACCATATCTAGTTTCCCCTTGGATTTCTCGTACTTGAAGGGGCTTCAATAAGTCAGATTCCATATAACCTCGTGTTCCATCGGTAAGTTTTACTGGATACCAATTTTGATTGATTATCTCACCAATTATTTGTATAATATTACTACTGTAAATCGTCTTTAATATAGGGCCACTTAGTGAAGAGTTTGTCCTCATGTTAGCGGTTGTTGTTGTTAAAGCGATCTTACTATCTGTAACCTGTTCTTCTTGTGGAAGCCAGGTTTTAAAGGCTGGCCATAGCAATTGGTTTTCTTGTCCTAAAGCCCAGTTCCCAGTACCTTTTAAACCATAATTATTTATTAAATTAACTTTTGCCTTTATTGATTGTTCGTTTTCATACCAGATGGTGTAGGTTCCAGGTACCAAAGCTTTATTATTGATATACATAACAGGATCTTCTTGTTTAATTGTTACAGTAGCTTTTGGTGATTGACTCTTTTCGTCAAAAGTTATCGAGCTTTGATATTTGGTTAGCATTTCTTGAATTCTTTGATTGGTAATACCTGTTCCACCAATACTTTGACCTTCTAGCCAATACCTACCATAGTGTGGGAGTCCTAAGACGATCTTTTCATTGGGTACGCCGTTTGCGAATGCGTATTGAATAGATCTATCGACAAAAGAAATACTAGCAACAGGACCTGGGGCACTGCCATACCAACTTTCGTCATAAGCCATAATCATTAGGTAATCTGCATATTCAGCTAACTTTTTATAATCATAAGATCCATGCCAACCTTTTGTCCAATTACTTGGATTTGCTGCCACAGCTACAGAAACTTCTTTATCTTCTGGTAGCTTTTCTCTTAATAAACGTACTAAATCGGTATAATTATCTCTATCTATTTCTGTGACATTTTCAATATCCACATTGACTCCATCAAGGTTATATTTGGCAATTGAATCTGCAATTTGCTGAGCCAATACTTCCCGGTTCTCCAATGCAGCCCTACCAAGTTCTCTATCCCAATGATTACTTAAGAATGGAACAACTTTAATACCACGACGATTCATATCACTGATGAAAATTTCACTTAAATTTGAAGTGTCTAAGCTACCGTCTTCGTATATATCAAAATAACTTGGGGAAGTTTGGTTAATTACACTTTCAGTTTGATCGACAAAAGAAATTTGTGTGTTAGGAGATCCATAGTACAAGTAGCCCATATTAAAGTCAGTTGCAGCTTCTACGTCAGTGGGATAAAGATATAATGTTGTAATAACAACTGTCCCAACCATTACCTTAACTGTTCGAATATGAGCACCTTTCATTTTTTCTTGTATCGTTCTTCTAATAAATTGATGAAGGGACACGGCTTGCTTTTTACTTAATTTATCTCCTTTTAATTCAAGTGAGAATTCACTTAATAAAGGGTCTAATCTTATTGTTAATGTGTTTGTCTTTTCATTAAAGCTAAGATTTTGTAATTCGAACATACAAATATGATCCTTTCCGCTTCTATCTTTAGGCATAGGATTCCCTAAGTGAGAAAAAGTATTTGCATTATTATAGAACGAAATTAGTTTGATGATTTAAATACTCGCATGATAAAAAGGTGATCCTACTATTTCAGAATCTGTCATAAGGTAAGGATAAGTTTTCATCATCTCTATATGTAAATCCGCTGAAATCATTGACGCTTTGTATGCACGTATAAGTAGCATATTATTGGTTCCATTCTTTTTAAGTGGATTTTCTACTAGATGTAGCCAATCATCTTGGCAATATTTTTTTTCAGATAACCAGATTCGTACAGTTTTGGCATTTTCAAACTCTGATTGTATAACACTTAGTTTATCAATAATTTCTTTTGGACCATGCTGATCAAGATCTGCTTTATTAATAAAACAAACGGAATTTATTAATTCGCTTTTTGATAAGATGGTTTCTAGATTTTGTTGAATTTTATTATAGTTCTGATAATTATCAATGATTAAGCAATAACTATTTTTTTCTATACCAGATATAAGGAAAGTAATAACATGATGATAATAATCGTCCAAACTATTATATAAATACAAAATTTTTCCGTTATCAAGACGTTTAAAATGTTCTACTATTTCATACCGCATAAACTCGTTTTGAAGTGTATTCTTACTGAGATTATTTCGAAAGAAAATTATTGGATCAAAATTCAGTGCCGCAGCAATATTGATTGCTACATTGAAACTAGGGTTGCGTTTGCCTGTTTCTATTTGTGAATAATATGCTCTATCGATAAAAGCTCTTGAAGCAACTTGTGCTTGTTTCAAGCCTTGCGATTTACGAGAGTTGATCAACCATTCTCTTTTCATATATCTCCTCCAGTCTAACCAGTTACCATGTATAGAATGCTCAGTTTAAGATTGAATCTAATTCTTAAACTGAGCATTAAAATAATATATATGCATCAAAATCTTTAATAGTTTGGTTTAGGTATACTGCATAAATTCTATCAAATATTGAATCTATGAAGTGTGGCTTGTTGCCACATTTATATACCACTTTAGATATATCCATTGATTTTTATTGAGCAAGTATTAGTATGGAGTATAATTGTCTTGAAGTACTTATATATCTTGATTTTCCTATCCACTTCATTTCAACTCATGGACGACATTTTATATTCAACTACAGAAAAGGAGCGGATAGAATTGGCTCATAGCAAAAAAGAGCAATTAATTAAACAGATTCAGTTGAAACAAGAGGAATTAACCAAAGTTGGTTTATCAAAAGGAGTTAGTCACGAAGATACAATTCTGATAAGTACAGAATTGGATATGTATATATATGAATTGCAAAAAATGGAACTTGCCGATAAATAAAGAAGCTTAGCTTTGGACATAATTACAATATATAAAAAGATCGCGACTATATACGTAGTCGCGATTTTTTTGATCTATACGTTTTAAATAGTAACCAGTTGTCTAACAAGCCGATCACAAAATTGTTTTACGCGAATGTAGTCTTCCCTTTGTGGCATTAATTCTACTTTTAAGGTAACTGCGAGATCTGTGTGAACATAGAGCATATCCCGGAATAACTCTACGGCACCACAATAATAGGGATAGAAACTGTCACCAGTACCAAATATTCCTGTACTAATATGTTTAACTTGCTGTGTTTCAAATGCTGTAAATAGTTCTTCCATCTCAAGCGGAATCTCTCCATTGTCCCATGTATAGGTTCCAACTGCGACGATATCATAATTAGTTAACGTATCATAATGAAAATCATCAATTGCTATCAGTTCTGCTGAAATACCAGATGCATACATTTCTTTATAGACTTGCTCTGCTAGCACATCCGTATTTCCAGTGATAGACGTATAGATAATTGCTGCTTTCATAATAAATGATCCCCTTTATAATTCGTCAAATTCGTTTGAAGAAGAAACTTTCGTATAAGTTCTGGACTTTTGCTCAAAGAAATCTGATTTCGTTTCGTTTAACATTTCATCACTAAATACATGTATCCACGCCATTGGGTTTTCCCGGTCTGGGTAATAGTTATCCAAGCCTATTTGACGCAACCTTTTGTTAGCCAAATATTCAACGTAATCATGAAATTCATCTAGATCAATGCCATCAATATCTTTTAGAATATAATCTGCCCATTCTTTTTCTAACTGAACAGCTTTATCGATTGTTTGATAGACGTATTGAATATTTTTATCTGTATTTAAATCTGGATTTTCCGTTAGTAAAATTCGAACAAATTGAGAGACGAAATAGGCGTGTTGCATTTCATCGCGTTGGATATAACTGATCATCGTACTCGTTTTTAACATTTTTTGTTGACGAGCCAAATGATAGAAAAAGGCAAAACCAGCGTAAAAATAAATACCTTCTAAGTTAATCGAGTTAATTGCTAATTCAAATAGACGTTGTGGAGTTGGGTTCTCGTTAAAAGCATCATAACTGTCTAATATAAGTTGATTCCTTTTTTGTACAACTGGATCCTCTTTGGCTTGATTGAAACGATCGTTCTGTTCGCTTAGTGGCACAATTGAACTTAAAATATAAGAATAGGACTCATTGTGAACTGCTTCTTGTTGTGAGATTACAGCAAAAATTGCTTTGAAACTAGAATCTGTTACGTAGTCCATAACGTTTGTCATCGTAGGTGTTTGCAAGCTATCGAGTGACGCCAATTGCGTGTTGATTCTTAGAAATATATCTCGTTCTGTATCTGTTAGGTGATCCCATTGTTTAATATCATCTTGCATATTAATTTCTTGTGCTTTCCAAAAATTCGATAATAGTGTTTGATATAAATCATACATTTTTGGATAGGCAATATCGTTCCAGTTTAATAGACCAGATGATTGGCCATTAATTAATCCGGTTGATTTATTTGGATATGTTGGATTTAAAAGTTTTATTTTTGATAAAGGTTGATCGATTTGAGTCAACAGATTACCCTCCTTATGAATATATGTAGTATGTCCCCTATTTCTTGCTAGAGAGATAGGGGACTATGAGTTAAGCTTAAGAGTAAGATGTTTCTAGCTATGACAAGCTTCACATTCCTCAATCTGTGTTTGAGATGTGCTTCTAACATAATACGTTGTTTTCAAGCCACTTTCCCATGCAGTTAAGTGCATATTGAGTAATTCCTTTGCTTTAACATCATGGCGTACGTAAAGATTAAAACTGATACCTTGATCAACATGACGCTGTCTAGCAGCATTTTGTTTAATGCTCCATGTTTGGTCTAATTCATGGCGAGCTCGACGGTAGTAATTGTATGTTTTATGATCTAAGTCTGGTGCTGTTACTTTGAATTTAAAGTTTTTCTTTTCTTCAGCAAACTCAACTGCATATATTGGGTCAATTCCATCTGTTGAACCACCAATTTTAGCTGTAGAAGAGTTTGGTGCAACAGCCATTAACCAACCGTTTCTAATCCCTGTTGTTGCTACATCTTCTTTTAGGTCTTGCCAACGTTCGCTATCATAGTTACGACGTTCAAAATAGCGACCCGTTTCCCACTCAGAACCGGCAAATTGGCTATAGGTGCCTTTCTCTTTTGCCAATTCCATTGAAGCTTTAATTGTATAGTATGCAATGTCTTCATAAACTTTATCAGCATATGCTACAGCTTCTTCTGACTCCCAGTGGATATTTTCTAATGCGAGTAGATGATGCCAGCCAAAAGTTCCAAGACCAACTGCGCGGAATTTTTTATTTGTAACTTCCGCTTGTCCAACACTGATTGTGTTTAAATCAATTACGTTATCTAACATCCGAACCTGAACGCGAATCAATCGTTCTAAAACATCTCCACGTACGGCATTTGGTAAATTAACAGAAGACAGATTACAAACAACAAAGTCCCCTGGTTTACGAACAATTACAATATTCCCATCTTCATCTTGGTACTCACGAACAATGGTAGTAGGTGACATATTTTGAGCAATTTCTGTGCATAAGTTACTACAATAAATAGATGTTCTACCAATTCCACGGCCATGTTTATTTGGATTTGAACGATTTACTTCATCACGGTAAAACATATATGGTGTTCCAGTTTCTAATTGTGCAACCATGATGCGTGCCATTATGTCCATGGCGCGATATGTTTTTCTTGGTAATAATGGATGATTAACTGCTTCATTGTATTTTTCCGTGAAGTATTTATCATCAGTCTCATCATAAAAATCTTCTAAGCCAAGCGGATTTCCTTCAGCATCTTTCCAACCCATTACTTGTTTTACTTGATGCGGACAGAAGGTATGCCATTGTCCAATTCCTTTACCAGATTCATCAACGATTTTTAATTGTTGCATAAATAAGTCTGGAATAGAGACACCAGTGAAGATATCATGTGCTTTACGACGCTCATCACCATTGTTTGTTTTCAAATCTAAAAAGCCATTCATAATATCTTTATGGAAGACATCCAAGTAGATTGCTACGGCACCTTGTCGTTGACCAAGTTGATCAACACTAACGGCAGTGTCATTTAATAAGCGAATCCAAGGTACCACACCAGATGAATTCCCTTTAAACTTCTTAATATCAGATCCAAGGGCTCGAACTTTTCCATAATAGATTCCAATACCGCCACCATCTTTACTTAAGCGAGCAATATCCCAGTTGTTTAAATAGATACCATCTAGTGAATCATCAACTGTATCGATGAAACAAGAAGAAAGTTGGCCGTAACTTTTTCCGGAATTAGAAAGTGTCGGTGTTGCAACAGTCATATATAGATTACTAAGCGCCCAGTAGGCCTCTTTAATCAATTCTACACGTTTTTCGGGTGCTTCATTTTGCATTAATGTCATCGCGATTATCATAAATCGTTCTTGTGGTAATTCATAAAGATTACGTTCATGATCACGAGCTAAATAGCGATCAACTAGTAGAAATAAACCAATATAATTGAAGATTTTATCACGATCGGGCTGAATTTCTACCTGTAATTGGTCAATTTCATCTTTGGTATAAGCCTCTAATAGACTTGATGAATAAATACCTTCATCAGTTAATGTAGTAATTAAATTATAAAAATTTCCATATTGTTTTGTTGCATCATATGAACGATTCTCAGCTGCATCTTGATAAATTTGTTCCAAATAAAAATGAGAAGCAACGAATGTCCAATTTGGTTGATCCATAGATATTCGATTTAAGGCGTAAAATAGCGCTTCTTGATTTGGGTCTTTTTCGGAATTAGCAATATCAATAATTCGTTGCTTAATATCGTTAATATCCATCCCATATTTCGCGTTAGCCTCGGTTAGTCCATCTAACACGGTTTGTGTCATGCTTTTTGCTTTAGTAGTCATAAATAAACCTCCTATATAGATACAAAAAACGCTCGAATACTGAGCGATTTAGTTTTACAAGTATGTAATTTAAAAGACAAAAAATACAATATATAGTTATTTTATTAATAAAATAACTATATATTGTATGATATCCTATAACTATAAATTTAGCAATCAATTTGCAAGATAGTTTTTTATGTTTTTCGTTCAAGAAGTATATAATCATTATCGCAATGTTTATGATAAAACGGTATAGGTAAATGATACTATATATCTAATAAATTAGAATGATTAGGAAGAGCAGATGGTTGTAATTTCGACATAATCAGCTTAAAAACGTGTGTGCCTTTATAGGAGAAAGACACACACGTTTTTACATTTATATTATTGATAGACAGCTAATTCTTCTTCAATAGCTACTCTTATTTTAGCAATACAATCGTCAATATCTTTACCTCGGATTCTTCTTCCATTAACAAGCGCGTATGGTTTTAGTCGGCATAACCCACAAAAGCTGAGGCAATCACTTTCTAACACTGCTACCTCTGGATATTCCGATTCAAATAAATTTTCTGTATTTATTGTTTGAAGCAAATTACTCTCACATATTTCTACAATCACGATTCCGATCAGAATCACCTCTTTTATTGCTTTCATTCTATAGTGTATTACCTAATTTGTGAAAGTGTATAACAGTATCTATGATAAACTGCGTGATAAAAGTAACGTTTATTCACAACTTTGTCAACTTTTAATTAAAAAAACAAAGTTTGTTATTTACTTCACAAACTTATTTAAGTAAAATATAAATAAGGGTAGGTGGTGTAGATGGTAAAAGAAATGTCCACTCGGCAAGCAATATTAGAACTTCTTAAGAAGCAGCGAGAATTATCAGTGAGTGGCTTAAAACAGTTTTTAGATATTACCGAAATGGCAGTGAGAAAGCATTTGGTTAAGTTAGAGGGCGAGTATTTGATTACCTCGCGCACGGTTCGACAACCAATGGGAAGACCTGTAATTTTTTATAAATTAACTGAAGAAGGAAATAAGATATTTCCAACAAACTATGATGCAATTGCTGTTGAACTTCTACAAGATATACAGGAAAGTATGGGAACAGATGCGATTGATACGCTATTTGAAAATCGGGAAAAACGAATGCGTAAAAAATACATTCGCCAAATTTTTGATGACGATTCCCTAGAAGAAAGAGTAAGTGCGTTAGTTAATGTGCAAAACGAAAGTGGCTATATGGCAGAATATACTGAAGCTGGTGAAGATGAAATAAGTTTCTCGCAGTACAATTGCCCGATTGCTGCAATAGCAGCTCGTTACGATAAACCTTGTGAATGTGAACTAGAGTTATTTAAGCAAGTATTAGGAACAGACCAAATTAAAAGAGTTACGTGTATCGCTAAAGGTGAGAAGAGTTGTCAGTATATTGTAAAACACACAAGCAACGTTGAATCGGAATAATGCTGAAGCTAAAACAATCAAGAGCACTTTTAAACTTATATCTAAAGTAACCCTTGAGAGATAAACTATTCCTCAAGGGTTATTGTGTTAACTTATTATTTCTTGACTAGATGTAGTGTGTCTAAAGTAGCTGTCTTTAGTAATGAAAAACAGGTCATAACTATCTTCTTTCGTTCTGTCCATATTTATAGCCGTATAAATGTGAGGGTACAACGCCATAGCACTTTCCACATAAGGTAACTTTGTGTTCGCTTTTTGTGAACGGATATTTGTCTGCCGTATTTTCATAAATACTTTATCAATTGAAGTAGTGAAAAATAATTCTTGAAAGAAGGATGTTTTTGCAAGTTGATTGTATCCTTTCCCGAAATATTTCGCACCAATCCACGTTGATAGAAAACCAGCATTAGCTTGTATATCAAAAAGACTTATGATACCTATTGGCTGATGGTTATCACTTAAAATTGTTCGTGATATGATTTCACCATTTTGTTCTGCTTCAATCGACTGCTTTGTTAAAAAGTAATATTGATCGAGTGTTTCAGCTTTCTCTCTTACATAAGGAAAGACAGCTGGGTCCTTTACTAAGTCAAAAAGCTGTGGAACATCTTGCATTTCTCTCATTTTTAACACAAAAAACCCTCCATTCATGGAAGGTGATTGCTCTAAGAATTAGGAAGCCATTTCTTGTGCATCACCCTCGAGCTTGGGTGGGAATCGAACCCACTAGAACCAGTGCTTAGATCACTGGTGGCGCACCAATTGCCTTCCTAATATATTATTATGAGATTAGTTTAGCTTATTTTTAATCAAAATAAAATCTTTTTTTTGTAAAGTTTTTGTTTAGTTAATTTGGTGATAAATTTCGTCTAGTGCTTGCTCAATTTCTGGATATTCAAATGAATAATGGTGTGCTTGTGCTTTCTTTGGAAAGACTGCTTGCCCATCGACAACTAACATGCTCATTTCACCTAAAAGCGTACGTAAAAAGAAAGCTGGAATAGGTATCCAATCTGGACGATGAAGTTTGTTTGCTAATTGCTTACTAAACACTTTTTGCTGAATAGGGTGAGGAGCCGATGCATTTAATGGGCCATTAATCGAATTATCTTCAATAGCATGAAGAAATAATGCAGCAACGTCTTTAACATGTATCCAGGAAATCCATTGTTCTCCTGATCCTATTTTACCCCCAACAAAGAACTTATAAGGTAATGCCATCAATTCAAGTGTACCTTTCTTACCAAGAACAATCCCCAGTCGCGCGCATACAACACGGACATCTCTTTCTGTAGCTTGATAAGCCACAGATTCCCATTTTTGAGTTACTTCAGCTAGAAAGTCATCTCCACTCTTTGTTGTTTCTTCAGAGAACATTTCCGTAGTTGATGTGCCATAAAAACCAACTGCAGAAGCATTAATAAGAACTTCGGGCTTTTTCTCCATCCCATCAATTAATTTAATCACACTATCTGTTGCTTTAACCCTACTTGATACAATTCGCTCTTTTTTATCTGAAGTCCAATAACCAAATAAAGATTCACCAGCAAGGTTAATGATTGCGTTACAATCTGTTAGTGATTGCTCTGGAGTATATCTTTCGCTTAACCATCCGACATATCGGATATTCTCTGTTCCCAGATATTTTTCGGGTGAACGTGTTAAAATATATACTTGGTGTCCTTTCGAGACAAGTAAATCTGTTACGTGCTTTCCTACAAATCCTGTTCCGCCTGCAATAGCTATTTTCATAATAATCCTCCAATTTGTTTTTATATTCGTGTTAAAATAATAAATGAGGTGAGACAACTTGCAAAAAATTTCGCGTATTACCGTACAAAAAAAGAATAAAAATCGGTATAATATCTTCTTAGAAAAAGATAAAAATGAAGTCTATGGATTTAGTGTCCAAGAAGATACACTTATTGCTGAACGGCTCCAAAAAGGTATGGAATTAGAGGATACAACAATTGATTCCCTATTAGCAAAGGATACTATACATAAAGGGTATTCCCTTGGATTGAACTTTTTAAGCTACCGAATGAGATCTGTTAATGAAATGGAACAGTATTTAAAAAAGAAAGAAATAGATGAAGAACATATTTCAATTATTATTAAACGTTTAAGCAATGAAAAATGGTTAGATGACGCTGTATTTGCTGAAGCATATGTTCGAACGAAAGTCTTAACGACGAGTAAAGGTCCTTTAATAATAAAAAAAGAGTTACTTGAAAAACGAGTGGCTGTAGATAAGGCGGAAGCTGCACTTGTTCATTATCCTGCAGAAGCACAATTAGAAAAAGTAATAAAATTCATTGAGAAAAGTGCTAGAAAGAGCGCAAAGCAATCCTTTTTTCAACAACAAAATAAACTGAAACAGAACTTAATGCAAAAAGGATTTCCGCAAGCAATTATCCAAGAAGCTTTCAATCAAGCCACACAAGAGAAAGATCAGGAACAGGAGTGGGATGCAGTAGTATTTCAAGGTGAAAAATTATTACGAAGACATGCAAGTAAATTAGAGAAAAGAGAATTAAAACAAAAAGTGAAAGGTGCGCTTTATCAAAAAGGTTTCTCACTGAATGAAATAGAAAAATTCATTGAAAGTTATATTGAACAAGCAGAGGAATAAGGAATCCGAATATTGGATTCCTTTTTGGTTGTCTTAATATAGTTCTTGCCGTTTTAAATCAGATATTGCTTCATGGACATAGTCAACAACTTTCGACGCATGTTTTTTGACATCTGGATGGGCAGAAGAAATGGCGTAACTATGTGGTGTCATTTGTAACATAGAGATATCGTTAAAAGAGTCTCCGATAACAGCTATTTTCTCTGGTTGAATAGCTAATGTCTTGATTAATTTAGTTAAGCCCATACCTTTATTAATACCTTTTGGCACAACATCAACACAGCGCTTATCGGATAAGTAACTATCAATAGCTACATCTAAACGTTTATGTATTGCGGTTTGTACGAAAACAATCTTTTCTGTTTCGCCTACGATCATAAATTTGGATGGAAGGATACTTTGACCAATCTCAAAAGAAAAATTATTCTCTATTTTTAATGGAATAAAGAAAAGATGTTCAAATTTCTTCATAAAGGGTGTTAATTCTTTAATGAAGATATCATCAGCTGTGGATACTAAGTAGTCTACTTGTTCTTCTTCGATGAGTTCATATAGTATTTTACTTACTTCATTTGGGAATACACTAGTATGTATGATTTCATTTTGTTTATTATAAACAAAACTTCCGTTCTGGCTAATGCGGTGTCCTATTTGTTTTACTAGCTTATATATTTCTTTTATCTCATTATCTGCACGTCCTGTTGCAATGGCAAGTTCTACTTGATGTTCTGCTAATTCGTTTAATGCCCTTTTATCTTCTGCTAAGATATGATTGTTTTCTTGTAATAAGGTCCCATCTAAATCAGATGCAAATAATTTAAGCATTGGAAATCCCTCCTCTGTTCTCTTATTTAAATTATACACATGTTTCTTGATGATTGACAAAAAAGTAGCATCTAGTCATTGACTAGATGCTACTTTACTTATTAGGTGCGTTTCTTCATTTGTACTGCAGTGATAATTTCAGCCTGACTTTTTCGAGTCTCTCCATTTACTTGATGGGAGGCATGCTTCGGGTTTGCACGTGGAGATTGAAATGGATTTTTGTCATTTCTACTATGATTACTCATGATAATCCCCCTCAGATTGACGCATACGTTCTTGTGGCTGTGTATTAATTGTTCCATTTGGTCTTAGCGAATGGTTTTCTGCTTTTGCTTTTGGATGGAGATTTTTATTCGTGATATTAGGAAAGTCTTTTTGTTTATTACGCATTATTAAACAACCTCCCATTTTTGAATAGGTACACAATTTTCTGTGCGTTATTAGTATGGGATGTGACGGTTAAAAATATGTAGAAAAAAAGAAAAGCCTTTGCTTTTCTTTTTTAAGATAGTGTTGGGCCATCTTCTGTCCATAATTTATCTTGTAATTTTTTCTCTGAAAACACCCAACCCGTATACGAACTGATAATTTTTAAATTATCGTCCATTTGAACAACAGCTACAAATGGGTAATGCCCTTTTGAACGGTAACGAAGATCGACAAAGCGAACCTCTGTGTAATCGTCATATGCATTAATTTCCCAGCGATAAACGGGAGAAAATGATAAAAATGCTGAAATGTTTTTATCTTGTTTTGCGGCAGCAATTAGCTTATTATTTGGTAATGGTATACGTTGAAACTTATCAACAATTTGAATATTACCAGAAATAGCCCGAGCTACATAAAAGCTATCTTCTGTGGTAATTGCTAAGCGCCAAATATTTTGTTTAATCGTTGGAGAAGTAGCAACTTTCTCTACATTTCCATAAAAGCGATGAATTTTCTTAATCAATGCTTTTTTATGCAAGTAACGTTTGATATAGTATAAGATTACAACAAAGTATATGATTACCCATGTGATACCAGGATTTGCCCCGAATAACCATGCAGAAATACCTATAATATGTAATCCGAAAATAATTGGATCGAAAGTATTGATGAATCCATAGGCGACCCACCTATCTGTGAATGGTCTATAAGCCTGTGTACCATAAGCATTAAATATATCAACAAACACGTGTAGAAATACTGCTAAAAATGTCCATAACCATAAGTGTAAGAAATCGACTGATGGTGTAAATGCATATATAATACCTGAAATTAAAATTCCCCATCCTAACATGGCGGGAATGGAATGTGTGATGCCACGGTGATGCCGTAAGTAAACAGCATTATTTCTTAATTTAAGTACCGTATCAAAATCAGGTGCATGGGAGCCTACTATTGTTCCGATCATGATTGCTTGAAAGAGCATTGGGTCTTGTTGGACAGCGGGATCAAGCGTTGCAAGTCCTCCGAGCGCAATCCCCATAGTAATGTGGGTTCCAGTATCCATCTTTGGCACCCTCCTTTGGTGTGTTATTCCGAATCGTCGTTATATTTATATATTTTAAGCCAATTTCATAATTTTTATGTGATAGTTAACGATTTATTCCAGTGCAACCGAGATTGAAGTTTCACTTTGTGGGACGTTATGTGAACTTATATTAATATTGTAACATGAAGGATGAGTAGAAGTGAAAGATATCGATTTAGATGAATTATTAAAAGAAATTAACATAAATGCGTTTCAAAATGATTTAATTAATTGGTTTCAAAACGAACAAAGAATGCTTCCATGGCGAGAGAATCAAGACCCTTATAGGATTTGGGTATCTGAGATTATGCTACAGCAAACAAAAGTAGATACGGTTATCCCATATTTCTTGAACTTTATGGATAAATTCCCCACCATCTCATATTTAGCAGAAGCACAAGAACAAGAGGTGTTAAAAGCATGGGAAGGATTAGGATATTACTCAAGGGCGCGGAACTTACAACAAGCAGTTCGGGAAGTTGCAACTACTTATAATGGAAAAGTTCCAAGTAACCCGAAACAACTTGCTGATTTAAAAGGAATAGGTCCATATACAAAAGGAGCAATTTTAAGTATTGCTTACGATATACCAGAACCTGCAGTCGACGGCAATGTAATGCGTGTATTATCTCGTATCCTACGAATTGAAGAAGACATTGCCAAACCCAAAAGTCGCCGTATTTTTGAGAATATTGTTGTAGAGATTATTTCACAAGATAATCCATCAAGTTTTAACCAAGGTTTAATGGAATTAGGTGCTTTAGTTTGTACACCTAAATCACCATCTTGTATGCTTTGTCCTGTTCAACCTCATTGTAAAGCGTTTCGTGACGGAGTGGAAACGCAATTACCTATCAAGTCAAAGGCAAAAAAACAAAAAAAATTAGCATACTATACGTTTGCAATAAGTAATGAAGATGGCGAATATATAATTGAGCAACGGCCAGAAGCTGGTTTATTAGCAAGTATGTGGCAATTTCCGATGGTGTTAAAAGAAGAGGTTGATGAAGAGCATATCATGACGTGGTTAGAACAAAAATATGGCGTGTCTGTAACATTGGATGAAGTACTAAAACCAATTAAACACGTATTTTCCCATGTGATTTGGGAAATAGATGTTATACATCTACATGTAAATGAAAATAAAGCTGAATTAAAAGATGCACGATTTGTAAATATAAATAAAATAGAACAGTATCCCATTCCTGTACCACATCAAAAATTAATAGAGCAACTTATTGATGGAAAGTAAAAACAACCTTCTGCAATGAATTTTATATTTTTCAAATTTGTTTGGATAACAAAGTTGAAATTGGTTAAATTAAAAGTTGCGGAGGTGATATGAGATGGCTAAAAAACAAAACAATCAACAGCCAAACGAAACTGTTACTGGAACAAATGTTCAAAAAGTTAAGCAACAAAATCAACAAGCGAAACAAGGTCAAGGTCAATACGGAACAGAATTTGCTTCTGAAACTGATGCACAACAAGTAAAAAAACAAAATCAAAAGTCTCAACAAAAGAAATAACATTACCTAACGATTGAAGCAAGACAAAAGGGCGCTCACTGTTAAATGTGAGCGTCCTTTTAATTTATTTAGCTGAAGCCGTGTCCGTGGAAGCGATCGTCTGTAACTGGAGTGAATACACACATTTGGTAAATGTATTGAAAGAATACTTTGAGGGGTTAGAACTAGCAGATATATTTTAACTTAAAAAAGGCCAACGAGTAACACTTATTTTTGATGAGAAAATAGCGTAATTAATAAACGACAGATTTTTTATTTTCTTTTACGTAACAGAAAAGTTATAATACATATAACGATACATAAAAATAAAAGAAAAGCTAGAAAGGAAGATACAATGGCTGGCCTAGAACCAGGTACATCCATGCAAATACATAGTTATAAACATAATGGTCAGCTCCATCGCATATGGAAACAAACCAGTATACTAAAATCAACTAGTACGATGATAATAGGAGCAAATGACAAAACACTTGTTACAGAAAGCGATGGGCGTTCGTGGGTTACACGTGAGCCTGCAATATGCTTTTTTTATACGAAGTATTGGTTTAATATTATTGCTATGCTACGTAATGATGGTATTCATTATTATTGCAATATAAGTTCTCCATATGTATTTGAAGACAACGCGGTAAAATATATTGACTACGATTTAGATGTGAAAGTATTTCCAGATATGACCTATACATTATTAGATGAAGATGAATATGAGTTGCATTATCAACAAATGAATTATCCTGGTGTATTAGATAGGATATTAAAAAGTAATGTAGACTTTCTATTGTATTGGATAAGACAAAGAAAGGGTCCATTTTCACATGAAGCTATTGAACAATGGTATGAATTGTTTTTGACTTATCGTTCATGAAAGACTAGTATAGTTTAAATGGTAAATAGAATGTTTATATAATCGTGTTTACAGATACCCTTGTCTTATAAGACAGGGTTTTTGTATGTCCGTTATAAAAGTAAGATAGCAAAGAGGTGAAAGATTTGGGAAGTATTAAACGCTATATGGAGTTCGTTAAGCCATATAAATGGCGGATCATATTGACCGTAATTATAGGAGTTTTTAAATTTGGCATACCACTATTAATGCCATTAATAGTTAAATATGTAATTGATGATATTATTGGAGCTGAGCAATTAACCCAAACAGAAAAAATAAATGAGTTACTTGTAGTTGTTGGTGGTGCTTTTATAATTTTTGCTGTGTTACGTCCACCTATAGAATATTACAGACAATATTTAGCGCAATGGACAGGAAATAATATTTTATTTGATATTCGTGAAAATTTATTTGATCATATCCAAAAGCTCAGTTTAAAATTTTATTCCCAAAACAAAACTGGTGAAATTATTTCTCGTGTTATTCATGATGTTGAACAAACGAAAAATTTTGTATTAACCGGTTTAATGAATATTTGGCTTGACCTAGTCACAATTATAATTGCAATTGTTATTATGTTGACGATGGATGTGTGGCTTACTGTAATATCCATTGCATTATTTCCTTTATATGGTTTGGCTGTGCGATTCTTTTATGGCAGATTGAGAAACTTAACAAAAGATCGTTCACAGGCACTGGCAGAAGTGCAAGGACATCTACATGAAAGAGTGCAAGGTATACCTGTTACAAGAAGTTTTGCCTTAGAAGATTATGAAAAAGAACAATTCGGTTATCGGAATAAGAACTTTTTAGTTAAAGCTATTGATCATACGACATGGAATGCGAAGACATTTGCAGTGATGAATACCATTACAGACCTCGCACCATTACTCGTTATTGGTTTCGCAGGTTACTTTGCAATAACGAGTGGTTTAACTGTTGGTACAATTGCTGCTTTTGTTGGTTATATGGATCGTGTGTATAGTCCACTTCGTCGTTTAATAAGTTCATCTACGGTTCTCGTGCAATCAATTGCTTCTATCGATCGTGTATATGAACTTATTGATGAGAAATATGATGTGAAAGATAAACCACATGCAAAAGATATCACTGATATTAGAGGTGATATTAATTTTGAACATGTTACTTTTCAATATGAAGAAGAAGAAGAGTTAGTTCTGAAAGACATTTCACTCGATGTCAAACAAGGAGAAACTATTGCTCTAGTTGGTATGAGTGGTGGTGGAAAATCAACCATTATCAGTTTAATTCCACGTTTTTATGATGTTACAAAAGGTGCGATTAAAATTGATGGGGTCGATATAAGAGATGTTCAAGCAAGATCACTAAGAGATAATATAGGTATGGTATTACAAGATAATATTCTATTTAGTGAATCAATTGCAATGAACATTCGAATGGGAAAGCCAGATGCAACAGATGAACAAGTAATCAAAGCCGCAAAAGAAGCAAATGCACATGGATTTATTTCGAATTTAACTAATGGTTATGAAACATTGGTTGGAGAACGTGGTGTAAAATTATCTGGTGGCCAGAAACAACGTATAGCAATTGCACGTATATTCTTGAAAAACCCACCTATCCTAATTTTAGATGAAGCAACTTCAGCGCTCGATTTAGAGAGTGAACACCTTATTCAAGAAGCGTTAGAGAAATTAGCATCGGATCGTACAACGTTTATTGTGGCACATCGATTAACAACGATTACACATGCAGACCGTATCGTCTTAATAGAAAATGGTCAAGTTACAGAACAAGGAACACATGAACAATTAATGAAAAAACAAACTGGTTATTATAATTTGTACCAAGTACAACAACTAAACGATGATAATACCGGATCTTTAAAGTAAAGAAAAGCAGACTTACTCAATAATACGGTAAGTCTGCTTTCTTTATTTACTATAGGAAGACTTCGTTAAAAACTCCAACTTTTCATCTTGATGATACTTTTGATAACTGTGTAAGAGTGTTTGTAAATGTGTTAAGTGATAATGATACTCCATTAATTGTGATGCTAATGGTAAAAATAATAAGCGATCTTCCTCGGTATCTTGATAAAGTTCAATCAGTGTTTCAACTAAATGCGGAATATCTGGTTCTGAAATATCTTGTAATGATTCTCTGTTCTTCTGTTTAATACGTCCCATAAAGCTCAGTAATAATCTTTCATGTGAATGAATGACGATATCTAATTCTTTGACTAAAGCTGTTTGGAAATTAGATGGTATGGATTTAATACTTTCATCTAAATGATGAAATGCTTTTAATACGTCAAAGCTTTTCCGTGTAGTTGCAATTAATTGTCGAAATACAATAATCTTCCTTGCTTTAGAAAAACGATTCTTCTTTAAATAAGTACGTTCTTCGGAAAATAATAAATAGGTATGATCCATGCGACGGATATCTTCTTGAATTCGTCCAATCTCCCCTTTAAGTGATGGGTTATCTGATAAATGTCTAGTTGTAATTCGTAACCACTGCAATATATCAGTAGTGATTCGATCAACTTGAAAAAATAAATTTGTTTCGTATTTTGGAGGGAGGAAAAACAAATTCACTAAAAATGCTGAAAAGATACCTAACATCAATGATGAGAAACGCATTAAGGCAAATTGATATACTTCCATATCAGTTGTCTCCATGACTGCGATAACCGCAATCAATGCGATAGAAACAGTACTTTCCCCCATTTTAAAGTAGCGACAGGCACCAATTACAATTAATGCAGTAAAACCGACAACAAATGGATCATTTCCGAAAGCGTAAACCATTATTGTTGCAAGAATTACACCAATAATGTTTGCTTGTAACTGCTCAATAATCGTTTGAAATGATTGATAGATTGAGGGTTGAATAGCAAATAATGCGGCAATACCTGCGAATACCCCGGAAGGAAACCCGAGTAATGATGCAGCATAAAGTGCTATTGCAATAGCTAGTCCCGTTTTTAACATGCGTGCTCCTAGTTTCATAATCTACATCCTTTTAGTTTACCTAGTTAACCTATAACTATGCTGTTATATGAGAAACATGTATTACTTATAGTAATTATAACAAACTATTTATCTTTAGATGGAACATTATTAATATAGTAGTTTTTTGTATAAAAAAGAACCCCAGCATGAGTTAACATGCATGAGGCTAAGTGTTCATGCTTTGAAGGGAAGTCATACAAAATTGACAATAAAAAGCATGAATTGAAAATAAATAAATTTTCAGAATAATCATACCATATTACTAGGGTGGAATCAATTTAAAATTAAATAATTATTCACAATTTTGCATAATTATTTAATTTCCTGCTAATGTATTAAATGTTGAATCAACAGCCACTAATGTATGGTCGATATCCTCTTCTGTGTGAGCAATAGTTAAAAACCATGCCTCGAATTTTGATGGAGCTAAGTTAATGCCTTGACGTAACATTAAATGAAAGAACTTACCGAACATTTCTCCATCCGTAGCGTTAGCTTGTGCAAAATTTTCTATCTTTTCATTTGTGAAATAGACAGTTAACGCACCTTTTAATCGATTTATTGTTAGTGTAATACCATGTTTTTCAGCTAGTTCTAAGATGCCTGATTCTAATTTCCCCCCAAGCATATCAAGTTTTTCATATGTACCAGGTTGCTTTAATATTTCCAAACATGCGATGCCAGCTGACATGGAAGCTGGATTTCCAGCCATTGTACCAGCTTGATATGCTGGACCAAGTGGTGCAACTTGTTCCATGATTTCTTGTTTACCACCATAAGCACCGATTGGCAAACCTCCACCAATAATTTTCCCTAGCGCCGTCATATCAGGTTCGACACCAACAAGTTGTTGTGCACTTCCGTAAGTAAAACGAAAAGCAGTAATAACTTCATCATAAATAACTAATGCACCTGCATCGTGCGTAAGATCATTTATTTGTTGCAAGAAACCGGGCTTTGGTTCTACAATACCGAAATTACCAACAATAGGTTCAACTAAAACAGCAGCAATTTGATCACCCCAAAGTTCTAGAGCATCTTTATATGCTTGTATATCATTAAATGGAACAGTAATTACTTCTTGTGCGGTCGCTTTTGTCACACCGGCTGAATCAGGATTTCCTAATGTGGAGGGTCCAGATCCTGCTTGAACCAAGACAATATCAGAATGTCCGTGATAGCAACCGGCAAACTTGATGATTTTTTCTCTATTGGTATATGCACGAGCGACTCTTATTGTGGTCATCACTGCCTCGGTTCCGGAATTCACAAAACGCACCTTGTCTAATGATGGGATTGCCTCCTGTAACATTTGGGCAAATTGGTTTTCTAAAGCTGTAGGTGTACCAAATAGCACACCATCTTGTGCCGCATTTGTAATTGCCTCGGTTATATGTGGATGTGCATGGCCAGTGATGATAGGACCGTATGCAGCAAGGTAATCAATATATTTGTTTCCATCAACATCCCAAAAGTATGCGCCATCCCCTTTTTTCATATAAACTGGCGTTCCACCACCTACCCCTTTATAGGCACGAGATGGTGAGTTAACGCCTCCGAGAATATGTTTTTGTGCTTCGTTATGTAATGCTTCTGATTTAGAGAACTGCATGTATTTCCCTCCATTAATGTAATATGCCTTATTATAGCACTTGTTGAAGAAGTTAAAAACGTTGTAGTTTTATTAAAAGTTAGCTGTTTTTGGCATTAGATTATTCTTGTTTCGTAAACTAATAGTAAGACAAGTTAGGTGGGGGGGGATTAGTTTGCTTGCGGTTGTTTCTATTACTATTATTTTAATATTGATGGGAGCGAGTTTATACTCCTTTGTCTTCGAAAAAACATATAAACGTAGTTATTTTTCTTATGAAATTTTTTATGCTTTAATAGCTGTCTACTTAACAGTATTGGTTAGCTTTGGAATGATTTATTTTTTGTTATCCTTTCAAGGCGCCTTGTTATTGGAACACGGAAAATTGGAAAATGTGGATATACTTGAATCGTTAGCGCACTCCCTCTATTTTAGTGGCGTTACACTAATGACGGTTGGATATGGAGATATTACTCCAATTGGTTGGGCGAGACTACTTGCCTTGGTAGAGGCTATGGTTGGCTATATTCTTCCAGCAGCCTTTTTTCTAAAAGTATGGCAACAAGCGAATTTTGAACGTACGAACAAAAAACAAGCAAAGCAAAAAAAGCTTAATAATTTGTAAGTTGGGTTCATTTTGGTTACGCTAAGATAAATAGTTATTAGGAGGCGGAACATATGGCGATGAAAATTGGCGAAAAGGTACCTGATCTTGTTCTAAAGACAAGTGAAGGAAACAAGGTGAAATTAACAGATTACGCTGGAAAAAATATTGTTTTATATTTTTATCCAAAAGATAGTACACCTGGTTGTACGTCAGAAGCATGTTCTTTTAGAGATAATCAAGAAAGCTTTGCCGATTTAAATGCTGTTATTCTGGGTGTTAGTCCAGATTCAGAAGAAAGTCATCAAGCGTTTAAGGAAAAACATGAGCTTCCGTTCACGCTACTGGTTGACGATGAACATAAGCTTGCAGAGAGTTTTGGTGTGTGGAAATTGAAGAAGAAACCAGATCGTGAGTATTTTGGAAATGAACGCTCGACTTTTATCATTGATAAAAATGGTGTCGTACAAAAAGAATTTCGTGAAGTGCAAGTAGAAGGACATACAAATGAAGCGTTAGCCTTTATTCGTGAAAATTTAAACTAATACGTGAACCGTTAACTTTTGAAAAACTAAATTACTTCTAGTCAACTAGGTGATGTTGCTATACAAGATCAGTCACGCAGCATAAAGTAAATAGAAAGCAAATAACCTTCTCTTTCCATCTCAAACAAAAGTCCAAGAATATATTCTTGGACTTTTGTATATTCTTAAACGTTTTTATTTTCAATAGAGGAAAAAAGCGATATCATAGGTAATATGAGACGAATCTTAGGAGGTTTTAAGATGTACGCTTTATCTACTACAAAGTTAACAAAAGAAATCAGAGAACAATTAATTAAAAATTATCCATCTGTTGAATTTGAATTTGTTGAGTCTATTGATCAAGCAGAGACCGCTTTATCAAAAACAGATATCTTATTGACTTATGGAGAAGATCTAACTGCAGCACATATAGAAAAAGCGGAACAATTAAAATGGATTATGGTTATTTCAGCTGGGATGGATGAGATGCCGTTAGAAGTTATTAAAGAAAAGGGTATTCAAGTAACAAATGCTCGGGGTATTCATCAAATACCAATGGCAGAATACGCTATTTCCATGTTATTACATGTTTATCGACAAGCGGATACATTTAGGCGTAATCAATTTGCACACCATTGGTATCGAGGTGTGGGTATACAAGAAATTTCATCTAAGACAATGACAATTGTAGGCGCGGGTGCAATTGGTGAAGAGTTGGCTAGACTTGCTAAAGCATTCCGGATGAGAACTATAGGGGTATCAAATAGTGGAACAGATAAGCCATATATAGATGAAATGTTTCAAACAAATAATATTCATGAAGCTTTAAAAGAGGCAGACTTTGTCATATCAATCTTACCAAGTACAGAGGAAACGTATTACTTTTATAGACAAGCCCATTTTAAATCAATGAAAGATAGTGCGATTTTTCTAAATATGGGTCGGGGTAATGCAGTACAAAGTGAAACATTAATTATGGCACTTGATCAAAAACAAATTGCGCATGCAGTTTTGGATGTATATGAACAAGAACCTTTACCGAACACACATCCACTATGGGATCATCCTAAAGTAACGATGACTCCACATGTATCCGGAAAGTCACCAGATTATATCCCAAGATCTATTACTATATTTGAGGAAAACTTAAAAGCTTATTTAAAGGATCAAAGCCTAGTGGTAAATTTAATTGATCTAGATCGGGGGTATTAAAACTGCGAATCTATACACGATCAGGTGATGATGGTACAACTTCACTTATATACGGAGAACGAGTTGCTAAAAATGACATTCGAGTGGAGGCTTACGGGACATGTGATGAAGCAAATGCAATGGTTGGATTTGCTTTAAGTCATCTAAATGATAATTTAAAATGGTCAATTAAAGAACGTAAAGAATTTCAAGAGAGTGTTGAAATAGTGCAAAACTTGTTGTTCCATGTTGGTTCAGAACTTGCAACACCAAAAGGAAAAAATGTGGCATGGCAGATAAGTGAAAAGCATATAAAAGATCTAGAGGCAAAAATTGATGAGTGGGATAACCAATTAGAGCCACTTAAACAATTCATTCTTCCCTCTGGACATCCAACTGCTGCAGCTTTGCATAATGCAAGAACAATTGTTAGACGTGCAGAACGTATAGTAGTTAGCTTAAACGGGGAAACCTCACCAACTGTTCTCACATATCTAAATAGGTTATCAGATTATTTATTTGTGGGAGCGCGTTATGTAAATAAATTCAGTTCATATGAAGAAACTATTTTAAAGATACAAAAATAAAGATTTTCAAGTCAATTACCATACTTATATTGACAGAATGTTTCTTTAGCGGTTACACTAATTATAAGAATTATAAGATAATAATTGTAGTAGAAGGAAATATTCATACAATTAATCTCTATTGAAAGTGAGGTGCATGACGGTGACTGAGGTTAGAATTCAAGAAGCTGTTGATCGATTGAAGGAATCTGGCGTGCGAATTACACCACAACGTCATGCGGTGCTAGAGTTTTTAATAAGTGCAGAGATCCATCCAACCGCTGATGATATTTATAAGGCGTTGGAAGGGAAATTTCCTAATATGAGTGTAGCCACCGTATATAATAATTTACGTGTTTTTAGAGAAATAGGTATCGTTAGAGAATTAACCTATGGCGATTCTTCCAGTCGTTTTGATTATAATACAACGAAGCATTACCATATTATCTGTGACTCTTGTGGGAAAATAGTTGACTTTCACTATCCTAGTTTGGATGAGGTTGAGTCTCTAGCTGAACAAGTAACAGGTTTTGATGTAAGTCATCATCGGATGGAGATTTACGGAATATGTTCATCTTGTAAAACAAAACACTAAGTTATGTACCCTTTCAAATGCCTTATAAGGTTAGAAGGGGTATTTTTTATTGTCTATAGAATAAAAACGCAATTTATAATTTTAAAAAGGATTTTAGTCTTTTTTGTCGAAATAGTATTTATATAAATAAGAAGTAATTGTTTGGAGGGTGGAGCAATGGAAGATTTATTACGTCCAATTTACCAAGAAAGAGCAAGCCAACCGCACACATTGGGTATATTAATGGTAGAGAAGAAAAAACGGGTGAGTCCAGTAACTGATAATTTTGATGTGATATTATTAGTAATTGTCTCCCAAGCAGATCAATCTTGGTATGTTAAACATTATCAGTTTGAAGAGCAAACAGCAGCAATGCATATTGTTGAAGAAGACCAATTACATCGTTGGATAGATACAAGTTCATATCGACGAGCAGTAGAATGGATCGTAACTGGAAAAATATTATTTGATCGAAATGAGTACATCTCGAATTTAAAAGCAGAGTTAGACAATTTTCCTATTGAAAAAAGACAGCTGAAATTAACTATCGAATTTGCGAAACTTACGCGTAATTACATTGAAGCGAAAGATTTACTTAGTTCTGAGAACGATCTTGATGCGTATAGTAAAGTTTTGAGTTCGTTACATAGCCTCGGTAGGCTTTCAATTATAGAGAAAGGTTATCATCCAGAAGTGGTTGTATGGAATCAGATTAAGCGAATTGATCCGCAAATATATAAGCTATATGAAGAGTTAATTAATAGTCATGAGAATGTTACTAAACGAGTTGAGTTAATGATAATTGCAATTGATTTTTCATTGAGGTCACGTGCTAAAATATCTGCTGCACATCTATTTAAGATTATGCATACCTCTAAAGAGGCGTGGAGTTTTGGTGATTTGAAGACCCATCCAGCTATTCGTGCTTATGCTTTAGATTTAAGTACGATGATTGATTACTTATTAAAATTAGGGCTTTTATCTGTTGAACTCGTACAAACAAAAGGTGAAAAGGTCTTTCATCGTAATTATAGGGTCAGGGAAGACTGAATATATAAGTAGTCTTTTGTATCAGTATTTGGTTATAAAAAGAAAAGCAAGAAGTGTATTGACGTATGTTATAAATACATGATATATTAATATGCGTCGCTTTGAGTGATTCGAAAATTAGTTATTGACATTACATCAGCAAGCATGCTATATTAATTAGGTCGCTTTAAGCGGTTAAACTTTTACAAAAAGAATTTCGTTAAGAAAGTTATTGACTAATTAACTTAGAAGTTATATAATACAAAAGCTGTCGCAAATAAACGGCGAAACAAATTGATCTTTGAAAACTGAACGAAACACACAGTATGTTAAGTAAGTAGAAACAACAAGCTAGTTAAGTATTTGAGCAGCAAGCTCGCATTTTATGGAGAGTTTGATCTTGGCTCAGGACGAACGCTGGCGGCGTGCCTAATACATGCAAGTCGAGCGCATGAAATAAGTGAATCCCTTCGGGGTGAAACTTATGGATTGAGCGGCGGACGGGTGAGTAACACGTGGGCAACCTGCCTGTAAGACTGGGATAACTCCGGGAAACCGGGGCTAATACCGGATAACACTTTTCTTTACCTAAAGGGAAGTTGAAAGGCGGCTAGGGTGAAAGTTTACTTTCACCCCTGGCTGTCACTTACAGATGGGCCCGCGGCGCATTAGCTAGTTGGTAGGGTAATGGCCTACCAAGGCGACGATGCGTAGCCGACCTGAGAGGGTGATCGGCCACACTGGGACTGAGACACGGCCCAGACT
>NZ_QJSK01000039.1:0-7959 GCF_003426095.1 Paraliobacillus sp. X-1268 | reverse complement strand
TCAAGATGAGACTTCTCATCTTTTTAGAGTAAGATCCCTCAGAGACGATGAGGTTGATAGGTTCGAGGTGGAAGCGTGGTGACACGTGTAGCTGACGAATACTAATAGATCGAGGACTTAACTATAATACTATATGGTGTCTTGTTGTAATTCTTATCTAGTTTTGAAGGTACACTATCTTCAAAATGGTTTAGTGACAATAGCGAAGAGGTCACACCTGTTCCCATGCCGAACACAGCAGTTAAGCTCTTCAGCGCTCATGGTAGTTGGGGCTTTGCCCCTGCGAGAGTAGGACGTCGCTAAGCCAGAATTTTTTTAATATAGTAGGTTATATAATCTACATTATCGCGGGGTGGAGCAGTCTGGTAGCTCGTCGGGCTCATAACCCGAAGGTCGCAAGTTCAAATCTTGCCCCCGCAACCAAATTATTGGTCCGGTAGTTCAGTTGGTTAGAATGCCTGCCTGTCACGCAGGAGGTCGCGGGTTCGAGTCCCGTCCGGACCGCCATTTTTATTTTAAATTAATAATACATATAATTGAAGCCTTAGGAATATACTCCTAAGGCTTTTTTGAATAAAATTATTTATCTACCAAAATTATACTTTTTCTGAATACTAATTTTTCATTGAAGGACGATTAATAAAATATATTACTTTTAAAATGTATGACTCGATCTATATTTCGACGCAGCGAAATTTTTTTATCCACTATGTCAGCAAATTGACTCCCTTTTCTGTGCGCAAAGCTTAAAGTTTTCATTGGTAAAGAAAAACAAATTACCAAGTGGATCTTCGACTCGTGCTGTTCCCACAGAACAAGTAATGCTTCAAAGCTATACATTGCAAGAAGAAAATCGCTTTTAATTTTCCATGAGTATCATCCATTTGCTTCTTCAGTTGGATATAATTTAAAAGTAATACGCAATACGCAATCTGTTGGCTCATAAAGTTTTATTGTGCTCATAACAACGTTGATCTATCTGTTATAGCACCTCCAACAATAAACTGTACCAACTAATGTATTTCCAAAGCGTGTTAAGCCTGTAATGTTTACGTCGAAGTTTATAGATATATCTTCTTGAAATAGCCTAAATATATGCGTCATGATTTTTAATTGTTTGTTTTTTTGCTATGATATAGATAGTAATAATAAAAAATGAGGGTCGTTCATGGATGAGTTTAAATTTATTGATTCAATTAAACAGAGTACGTATAAACAATCAAGCATAGTTAAAGGAATTGGTGATGATGCAGCTGTTTTTCGCCAGAATTATCAAGATGTAGTCACAGCTGTTGATACATTCGTTGAGAATATTCATTTCTCAAGAGAAACAATGGATCCGTATCATGTTGGATACCGCGTCTTGGCTACAAATATCAGTGATATGGCAGCAATGGGTGCTACGCCGACTTATTATATGATCTCAATAGTAATACCAGAGGATTGGTCTGATCAGGAGTTACAAGAAATTTATCAAGGAATGAAGGCTATTGCATCAAATTATCGTATGGATTTAATTGGTGGTGATACTGTAGCTGGTTCCGAGTTAGTAGTTTCTGTTACAATTATAGGTATTGTCGACAAAGGAAAAGCACGGTATCGAAGTGACATGAAAGAAAATGATATACTATTCGTAACGGGAACATTAGGAGATGCCGCTGCAGGACTATATTTATTAACTACAAAAGAATTGGATAACTTAAAGAATCATAAGTATTTAATTGATCGACATCGTTTACCTACACCACGAGTGGCATTTGCAGAAGCTTTAGGAGAATTAGATCGTGTAGCATTAAATGATATAAGTGATGGAATTGCTAGTGAAGCAAATGAGCTTGCTGTCGCGTCAAATCTTACCATTCATCTTGATTTGTTAAAACTACCAAAGCATGAGAATTTAACGCAATTTACAAGTGAACAACAACGAAACTTTCAATTGTTTGGCGGAGAGGATTTTGAGTTGATAGGATCAGTTCCCCAAAAAGATTGGAATAGAGTCCAAGAGGCAGCTAAGAAAACAAATACGAAAATTACAAAGATTGGCTTTGTATCAGATGAAGAGTCTACTAATAAGCTGGCTTTTATCCATGAAGGTGGAGCGAAGAAGTTATTAAATAAAGACGGCTATACACATAGGAGATAGAGTTTATGACGAAAAAATTTGAGATTATAACACATACATCTGAGGAAACAACGCGTTTGGCTGAAAAGTTAGCAATCTTGTTAAGACCAGGTGATGTAGTCACATTAAAAGGTGATTTAGGTGCTGGTAAAACGACTTTTACTAAGGGAATAGGTGCTGGATTAGGTGTTAGGCGAACAATAAATAGCCCCACCTATACAATTGTAAAAGAGTATGTCGGTGAATTAACACTTTATCATATGGATGTTTATCGTCTAGAAGATAGTGAAGAAGACATTGGATTTGACGAATACTTTAATGGAAATGGTATATCGATAGTAGAATGGCCACAATTCATTCAACCGTTTTTACCTGAAGCGCGGTTAGATATATCTTTAGAAGTGATAGACGATCTAAAACGAAAGATTACATTTTATCCAAAAAGCGCTGATTTTCAAAGGTTATGTGAGGAGTTATTACGATGAATATACTAGCAATAGATACATCAAGTGAGACGATGGGAATTGCCATATACGAACAAGATAAATTGAAAGTTGAATATATTTCTAACAGTAAGAATCAGCATTCTGTTCGATTAATGCCTGCTATTCAGCAACTTATGAGTGATGCAATGTTAGCGCCCAGAGACTTATCAAGAATTGT
Organism: Paraliobacillus sp. X-1268; assembly: GCF_003426095.1. Lineage (NCBI taxonomy): Bacteria > Bacillati > Bacillota > Bacilli > Caryophanales > Bacillaceae > Paraliobacillus > Paraliobacillus sp. X-1268. The sequence continues at coordinate 5,174 of NZ_QJSK01000039.1, read as the reverse complement.
TGTTGCGAAAGGTCCGGGGTCGTATACTGGTGTAAGAATAGGATTATCAACTGCTAAAACGATGGCATGGTCTTTAAATATTCCTGTAATAGGAATTTCTAGTTTAGAGACACTAGCACTACAGGCAGCAAGTTTTCAACAACTTATTTGTCCGTTTTTTGATGCGAGACGTGGATTAGTCTATACTGGATTGTACCAACCTAATGATATTGGTGTATTGGAATCAGTAGAAGAGGAACAAAATATTTTATTTGAAGATTGGTTAAAGCAATTAAAACAAAAAAATGAAAAGATCATTTTTTTAAGTCCAGACATAGAGATGTATAGGGAATTAATAATGGAGACACTTGGCGAGTTGGCCATTATTCCATTAGAATCATTTCATATTGCAAGACCATCACTATTAGCAATAGCAGGAAGAGATCGTCAACCTACTAATGTACATGAGTTAATTCCAAATTATTTACGGTTAGTAGAGGCTGAAGCGAAATGGTTAGAAGCACAAAGGAAAGAACATAATGGATGATATCCTTTTTAGAGAAATGACATATAAAGATATAGAAGAAGTAGCAATGATTGAAAAAAAATCATTTACCTTACCGTGGACAATAGATATATATGAAAAAGAGTTGACGGAAAATTCATACGCACATTATTATGTTGTAGAAAAAAACGATAAGATCATTGGTTTTTGTGGTGTATGGATCGTAATTGATGAGGCACAAATAACAAATATAGCTATCTTGCCAGATTATCGTGGTCAAAATTATGGTGTAGGTTTATTCCAATATATTATTAATCAAGTTATTGCAAGTGGGGTAAGAAGACTTTCTTTGGAAGTACGTGTATCAAATATAATTGCACAGAGGTTATATCGGAAGTTTGGTTTAAAACCGGCCGGTATAAGGAAAAATTATTATACTGATAATAATGAAGATGCAATAGTGATGTGGGTGGACTTATAATGCATACAAAAAAAGATGAATACATATTAGCAATAGAAACGAGTTGCGATGAAACTGCTGCTGCGGTTATTAAAAATGGAACAGAAGTAGTAGCTAACGTAGTAGCATCACAAATTGAAAGTCATAAGCGTTTTGGTGGTGTTGTCCCTGAAATTGCATCACGACATCATGTTGAACAAATTACAATTGTATTAGAGGAAACATTTGAACAAGCTAAAATGACTGTAGATGATGTTGATGCAATTGCTGTTACAGAAGGCCCAGGTCTAGTTGGTGCTTTGTTAGTTGGGGTAAATGCAGCAAAAGCCTTAGCATTTGCTCATAATAAACCACTAATTGGTGTACATCATATTGCGGGTCATATTTATGCAAATCGGTTATTGGAAGAATTCACTTTTCCACTCCTTGCATTAGTTGTTTCTGGTGGACATACAGAGTTAATTTTAATGCGAGAACATGGAAAATTTGAAGTCATTGGTGAAACGCGAGATGATGCAGCTGGTGAAGCTTATGATAAAGTTGCCAGAACATTGGATTTACCCTATCCTGGTGGACCACAAATTGATAAACTAGCACAAATAGGTAAAGAAGTGATCGATTTTCCACGTGCTTGGCTTGAAGAAGGCTCTTATGACTTTAGTTTTAGTGGCTTGAAATCCTCCGTAATCAATACGATTCATAATGCGACGCAACGTGGAGAATTTTTAAAGAAAGAAGATATAGCAGCAAGTTTCCAAGCTAGTGTGGTAGAGGTTTTAACAGAAAAGGCTTATCAAGCAGCAAAGAAATACCAGGTAAAGCAAGTTATTGTAGCAGGTGGTGTAGCTGCGAATCAAACCTTACGAAAGTCCTTAACAGATAAGTTTGAACAGGAACCAGTAGCGTTACTCATACCACCGTTATGGTTGTGTACCGATAATGCTGCAATGATAGGCGCTGCAGGATCGATTGCTTACACCTTAGGTCATCGTTCAGATTGGTTTTTAAATGCTAACCCTGGGTTAGATATTGAGCTCTATGGTCGACGCTAAGAAGCGAAAGGATAAATAATTCCTTTCGCTTCTTTTTTAAATGAAAAACTATGTTATCCACAGAAAGTTATTCGAAATGTGGATACATTTTTACAAACCCACTAATAACATATACTATAGTTGTGCACAATTTCTGTGGGTAAGTAGTTAAAAAACTGTTGATAAAGTGGATAACTTGTAAATACATTATATTATAAGTACTTTTTATGTATATAACCCTGTGGACAATAAAAAAGGCTAACTCTTTTGTTAGCCTTTCACTTCTTCCTGAAGCAATTCCCATTCCTCCATTAAATCTTCCATTTGTTTATTATTCTGGTCATTTTTTTCTGTTAATTCTAAAGCTTTTTCATGATCTTGAAAAATTTCTGGCTGGCATAATAAATCTTCATTTTCAGCTATTTCCTGTTCGAGTACTTCTATTTTATTTTCTATTTCTGTAATTCGTCTCTCTTTCTTACGTTGTGTTTGCTTCTTTTCTTTATCAGTATGAAAGTTAGTCTTCACGTCTTTGGTTTTTGTGACTTGATTAGAAGTCTGCTCTTCTAATTTTTTTAATTCAAACGCTTCTTGTTTCTTTTCTAAGTAATAATCATAATCACCTAAGAAAATAGTAGCCCCGTCTGGTTGCATTTCGATAACTTGAGAAGCAATTTCATTAATGAAATAACGATCATGTGAAACGAAAATCAGTGTTCCTGGAAACTCTAGTAATGCAGCCTCTAATATCTCTTTACTGTCTAAATCTAAATGATTTGTTGGCTCATCGAGTACTAATAGATTTGCCTTTTGCATCATGAGTTTAGCAAGAGCTAGTCTAGCCTTTTCACCACCACTTAGGGAGTTAACACTTTTTAAAACATCGTCACCAGAGAATAAAAAGTTACCAAGCACTGTCCGTATATCTTTTTCATTTACTGTTGGATAATCGTCCCAAAGTTCCATTAAAACAGATTTAATGGAACTGAGATTTGCTTGTTCCTGATCATAATAACCGATTTGTACATTGCTGCCAATATCGATAGACCCACTAGAAGGCTCTAGTTCATCTATAATCGTTTTTAATAAAGTGGTCTTCCCTACACCATTAGGTCCAACTAAAGCGATGCGGTCACCTCTATTTGTTTGGAATGTAAGGTCAGAAAAGATAGTCTCTTCATCCTTGTTATAACGAAAAGCAAGGTTATTAATTTTTAAAACATCATTACCACTTCTACGATTTATATTGAAGGAGAAGGTGGCTGAAGATTCATCACCACTGGGTTGATCTAATCTATCCATCTTTTCTAGTTGTTTTCGTCTACTTTGTGCTCTTTTAGTTGTAGATGCGCGAACAAGATTCTTTTGAACAAAATCTTCAAGTTTTTTTATCTCGGTTTGCTGTTTCTCGAATTGCTTCATTTCTAACTCATAATCTACAGCCTTTTGTTCTAAATACTTAGTATAATTACCATGATACTTTTTCGACTGATTACGGGAAATCTCATATACCGTTTTCGTTGTCTTATCTAAGAAATAACGATCGTGTGAAACAATTACAACCGCACCATCATAATTATTTAAATAACCTTCAAGCCATGTTAATGTTTCAATATCTAAATGGTTTGTTGGTTCATCTAATATTAAAATAGAGGGCTTTGATAGAAGTAGTTTTCCTAACGCTAAACGTGTTTTCTGACCACCACTAAGTGTATTAATTGGCGTTTCTAGGTCGTAGTCTTGAAAATGCAAGCCATTTAATACAGACTTTATATCGGCTTCGTAGTGATAACCGCCCTCCATTTTAAAGGCTTGTTGCTGTATATCATATTGTGCAAGTAGTTGTTGATATCTTTTTTCATCTTGAATAATTGCAGGATCGCCCATTTGTAATTCCATTTTACGAAGTGCAGTTTCCTTTTTTATTAAATCCTCGAAAACATGAAGCATTTCAGCCCAAATGGTTTCATTGGTCTCTAGCCCAGTGTTTTGTGCTAAATAACCTAAGGAGACATCTTTTGGTTTATGGATTTCACCTTCATCGTAAGAGAGGAGACCAGCCATTACTTTTAGTAAGGTTGATTTACCTGCCCCATTTCTACCAACAATAGCAATCCGATCGTTGGTTTGTATTTCTAATTTTATATTTGATAGAATTAATTCAGCACCATATCTCTTCACTAAATTGTTTACTTGCATTAAAATCATCTTTTTGTTCACCTCATCTTTTCTAGTGTATCGCACTTTTTATCACACTAGCAAGCAAATGGACGTGTATTAATTGGTGAATTGCTTTATACTAGAAGAAGTAAGTGAATTAGTTCACGACAAATACGTTGGATTTTAAAAATGTATGGCTTTAGGTCAAGGTTTATTAGGGGTTTGTACAAATTGTTATAAAGGGGATTGAAATATGCAAAGTAAAATACCACAAGCAACAGCTAAAAGATTACCATTATATTATCGCTTTTTAAATAATTTACATATACAAGGAAAATCGCGTGTCTCTTCAAAAGAACTGAGTGAAGCAGTAAAAGTTGACTCTGCAACGATTAGACGAGATTTCTCGTATTTTGGAGCATTAGGTAAAAAAGGTTATGGCTATAATGTCGAATATTTATTAGGCTTCTTTAGAAAAACATTAGATCAAGATGAGACGAGCAATGTAGCATTAATTGGTGTAGGTAATTTAGGAACTGCCTTTTTGCATTATAATTTCACGAAAAATAACAACACAAAAATAGAAATGGCATTTGATGCAGATGATGGTAAAGTAGGCCAAGAAATTGGAGGTGTACCGATTCATCATATAGATGATTTGGAAAAGAAACTTGGTAACGTTGAGGCGGTTATTTTAACTGTACCAGGTGCAGAGGCACAACAAATAACGGATCGATTAACTGATTCCGGAATTACAGGTATTTTAAATTTTACACCTGCACGTATAAATGTTTCAGAAGATGTCCGAGTCCATCACATTGATTTAGCAGTTGAGTTACAGTCATTGTTATACTTCATGAAGCATTATCCAAATGATGCAGTAGAGGAATAGAAATAAAGAGGCTGGGACAAAACTAGCCAAAAATAACGAAAAAAGGTTCCAATCATCATAGAAAGATGGTCGGAACCTTTTTTTGTTAGATTATATTCAGGCGTTGTTGTACCATTCGCATGTTTAGCGGTGTACTTCCTCAAGTTC
>NZ_QJSK01000038.1:0-8352 GCF_003426095.1 Paraliobacillus sp. X-1268 | reverse complement strand
ACCGCTAAACATGCGAATGGTACAACAACGCCTGAATATAATCTAACAAAAAAAGGTTCCGACCATCTTTCTATGATGATTGGAACCTTTTTCGTTATTTTTGGCTAGTTATGTCCCAGCCTCTTTTTTAATATTAATTTAAGGTTAATAGATAATAATTTAAAATGTAGTGTTTAAATGCGAAATTAGTCTAAGTTTGTTAGAATTAAAACTAATGTTCTTTTGAGAAAAAATTTGGAGGTATATTATATGACAATTAAGCCACATGGAGATACGTTAACGTTAGTTAATCGTGAGGTTACTAAAAGTGAAAGAGATACAATATTAGTTAAGGCGAATAAGCTCAAGGCAATAACAATATCATCTTGGACAATTTCAGATTTAGAACTTATAGCAATAGGAGGCTTTAGTCCACTAAGCGGTTTCATAGGAAAAGCAGATTATGAAAGTGTAATAAATGAATTGAGACTTGTAGATGGAACAGTTTGGAGTGTGCCAATAACGTTGGCAGTTACCTTAGAAGAGGCAGAAAGTCTTGAGGTAGGAGAAGAAATTGCCCTTAAAGGTGAAGATGATGTTATCTATGGAACAATACAATTAGAAGAAAAATATGAAAGTAATAAACATTTAGAAGCACAAAAAGTATACGGAACTACCGATTTAGCTCATGCTGGTGTAAAAAAACTATATGAGCGTGGAGATGTGAATCTAGCAGGTCCAATCACATTAATAAATCGTCCGAATCATAACGAGTTTAAAGACTATCATATGGATCCAGTAGAAACACGACAGATGTTTAAAGATTTAGGTTGGAAAACAATTGTTGGATTTCAAACCCGTAATCCAGTTCACCGTGCGCATGAATATATTCAAAAAACAGCCTTAGAATCTGTAGATGGTTTATTGTTGAATCCATTGGTGGGAGAAACAAAATCAGATGATATACCTGCCGACGTACGTATGAAAAGTTATCAAGCAATTTTAAAGCACTATTATGTAAAAGATCGTGTGCGCTTAGTAATTTATCCTGCTGCGATGAGATACGCTGGACCAAGGGAAGCAATTTTGCATGCTATTGTACGCAAGAATTACGGATGCACTCACTTTATAGTAGGTCGTGATCATGCTGGTGTCGGCGACTATTATGGCACATATGATGCTCAGGAATTAATTGCGAAGTATGAAGATGAATTAGATATGACAATTTTTAAATTTGAACATGCATTTTATTGCGAAGTTTGCGAAAATATGGCAACGTCGAAAACATGTCCACACGATAAAGAAAACCATGTTCATTTAAGTGGAACTAAAGTACGTGAAATGTTACGTAATGGTGAGCGACCTCCAAAAGAATTTTCTCGTCCTGAAGTCGCAGATATTCTAATTCAAGGAATTTAATAAAACTTATATAAGGGACGATATCCTATGACAATAGAAATGATATTTGTACTTATTATGGTTTTTGCAATGCTAGTAGCATTGCTATTTGAAATTGCTCGTCCTGATATGATTGTTTTTTCAGTCTTAATTACCTTTCTAGTAACAGGAATATTAAATACTGAAGAAGCATTAAAAGGATTTTCAAACCAGGGAATGTTAACGATAGCGTTGTTATTTATTGTGGCTGGTGCAGTTCAAAAAAGTGGAATAATTAATCAAATAATGGGTAAATGGTTAATTAATTCAAATAGTGTTAAGGGAGCGCTATTACGTTTTTTTATTCCAATTGCTTTCTTTTCTTCCTTTTTAAATAACACACCAATTGTGGTAACTTTTACCCCAATTCTAAAAAAGTGGTGTGAAGAGAGAAATATTGCACCATCAAAAGTTTTAATACCCTTGTCTTATGTAACTATTCTAGGTGGAACGATTACATTAATGGGAACTTCGACCAATTTAGTTGTACATGGTTTGCTTTTGGATTATGGATTTGAGGGTTTTTCTTTATTTCAGTTATCTATAGTGGGTATTCCTATTACAATAGCTGGTTTAATCTATTTGTTTACTTTCGGATTTAAGCTTTTACCAGAACAAAAGGGATTTAGCCAGCAAGTGAAAGAAGATTCAAGGGAATATATTGCTGAAATGAAAGTTCAATCAACTTTTCGATATGTAAATAAAAGTGTTCAAATTGCAGGATTAAGAGACCTGAAGGGTTTATATTTAATTGAAATAATTAGGGGGAAAGACCGACTATCACCCGTTCGCTCCTCAACAATTATTAAAGCTGATGATCGGCTTATATTTACTGGTTTAATTGCAACTATAGCTGATCTTCAAAAAATAAACGGTTTAACTTTAGAAACAGGAACAAGTGTAGAATTAGATGATTTACGAAATGGGACGAATCAGCTAGTAGAAGCAGTTGTATCTCATCAGTCATCTCTAGTATATAAGTCAATTAAAAAATCTCAATTTCGCTTACGTTATGATGCTGGTGTAATCGCAGTACACAGGAATACAGAACGTATAAAAAGTAAAGTGGGAGATATAGTCTTAAAACCTGGTGATACGTTATTATTGTTAGCTGGTTCTGATTTTGTAGAGAAATATCAACAATCTGATGATTTTTATGTTGTCTCATCATTAAAAACACCTGAATCGCTTAAAGAGAATACAGTAAAGGGATGGTTTTCACTTGGTTTATTTATCTTATTAATAATCAGTGTTGGTTTTGGCCTATTAACAATGTTTAAAGCAATGGCTATTGTAGTGCTTATACTAATGATAACGAAAGTAATATCAGCTGTAGAGGCACAAAAATACATTCAATTTCCAGTACTATTATTGATAGCTAGTTCATTTTCAATAGGAACTGCTATCACCAAAACAGGTCTAGCACAGTTGATAGCAGAAGGAATTCTAAGATTAGGGCAGCCTTTTGGGCTCATAATAACTTTACTGTTCATTTATATGTTAACCAATCTCTTTACTGAATTAATAACTAACAGTGCTGCTGCAGTCTTGATGCTCCCAATTGGATTAGAAATGGCTGAAAATTTGCAAGTAGACCCAATGGGTTTTGCAGTACTTATCGCTATTGCAGCATCTGCAAGCTTTATTACCCCAATTGGTTACCAAACAAATCTTATTGTTTATGGACCAGGGGGATATAAGTACTTGGACTATGTCAAAGTAGGAACACCCTTAAGTATTATTGTCATGTTTATTAGTGTATTTATTATAAATAATGTTTGGTTTTAGGAGGAAAATAATGGTAGAAGCAACCAATATTGTCTGGCATGATTCAATAGTAACGAAAGAGGACAGACAATCTTTAAAAAAACAAAAAAGTGCAGTACTTTGGTTTACTGGTTTATCTGGTTCTGGCAAATCAACTGTATCTGTCGATTTAGAAAAAAAATTATTTGAGCATGGTGTTCATACCTATCGACTAGATGGAGATAACATCCGACACGGGTTAAATAATAATTTAGGATTTAGTGCTCAAGATCGTAAAGAGAATATTCGTCGAATCGGTGAAGTATCAAAGTTAATGGTAGATGCTGGGTTACTTACTTTAAGTGCCTTCATATCACCTTATCGAGAAGATCGTGATCATGTTAGAAGTTTACTAGCAAGCGAAGAATTCGTGGAAATATATGTGAAATGCAGTTTAGAATCCTGTGAAGAACGAGATCCAAAAGGACTTTATAAGAAAGCTCGAGCAGGTGAAATTAAAGGATTTACAGGAATAGATGATCCTTATGAAGAGCCACTTAATCCTGAAGTGATTATCGAGACAGATAAACAGTCAGTAGATGAATCAGTAAAAAAAATAATTGATTATCTTAATAGGAAAGGATATCTATCTTATGAATAATGATGATCTATTGCGATTGTTGGAAATTTCCTTGTCAGCAGGGAGAGAAATTTTAGAAGTATATCAACAGGATTTTGAAGTAGTTAAAAAAGTAGATGACTCACCACTAACCATTGCAGATGAACGTTCTCATCATGTAATTATGGACGGATTACAAAAAAGCTTTCCCAAGATTCCGATTTTGAGTGAAGAGGGAAGAGATATATCTTATCAAGAACGAAAAGATTGGAAACAGTTCTGGCTAGTAGATCCATTAGATGGTACAAAAGAATTTGTGAAAAAGAATGATGAGTTTACCGTTAATATTGCTCTAATAGAAGGGAATTATCCTGTATTAGGAGTGATCTATGCGCCAGTATTAGACATCTTCTATTATGGTAAAGAAGGTTTGGGAGCTTTTAAAATAGAGAAAGCATCTAAGTTAACTATCTCAAATGAAACAGAGTTAATTGAAAACAGCATCTCACTTCCAGAAGCTGATACTGATAATACGAGCATAAGAGTGGTGGCTAGTAGATCTCATATGTCTGATGATACACAGGCATTTATCAATGAATTAAAAGAAAAGGCTTCTAAAGTAGAGGTAGTTTCAGCGGGAAGCTCCTTAAAATTTTGCTTAGTAGCCGAAGGTAAAGCAGATTACTATCCACGCTATGCACCAACTATGGAATGGGATACTGGAGCAGGACAAGCTATAGTAGAGGCAGCAGGTGGAAGTGTAACGAGACAAGAAGATAAAGAAAGATTTTATTACAATCGTGAAGTTCTTAAAAATGGCTGGTTTTTAGCGAAGATAGATAAATCAAATTAGTTTAAGCTGAAAAGGATGAATGTAATGACAAAAAGGAAAGTATATGATCATTTAACAAGTGTGGATACAATTATTGAAGATATAAAGGAAAATCAAGTGTTACCGCTTATGGTTTTTCAAATGGGCAAGGTTGGTTCATCAACTATTAAAAAATCTTTAGGGAAATATTTGGAGAGCAATATTCCAATTTGGCATGTACACCATTTAAAAAATAAAATGAGAGCTTCAGTATATTATGAAGAAGGAATTTCGTTAGCAGAAATGATGCACAAGTCTCTTGATGAATCAAATAAAGACCAAAAATTAAAAGTTATCACGTTAGTTAGAGATCCAATTTCACGAAATATATCTCATTTCTTTCAAGTGATAGACAGATTAGTACCAGACACATATGAAAGTTATATTAAAGACGAAAAACCTATAAGTGATTTGCACAACGCATTCTTTTATGAGGAATATCATAAAAAAGGATTTCACCAAGTTCCGTTAAATTGGTTTGACAATGAAATAAAATCTATCTTTCATATTGATTTACTTGAAGAAGATTTCCCGAAAGATAAAGGATATAAAATATATCAATATGATAAAGTAGAAATATTATTACTAAAGTTAGAAGATATTCAAGATACTGTCAAAGATGCTTTTAAAGAATTTATGGATTTTAAAAATTTCGAATTGAAAAACGCAAACACATCTTCAGACAAAGAGTACACAGATCTTTACAAAAAATTCAAAAGTACAATCCATATTCCAGAGACATATAAAGAAGAAATGTATAATTCCAAGCTGGTTAAACATTTTTATAAAGAAGATGAGATAAAGAAACTTCAAAAGAGATGGAATAAATCATATAAATCTAGTATTGGCAAATAAAAAATATATCATAGAATCATAGACAAACTATCCAGTTAAAATCAAAAAGACGACTTTCCTAAGGAAAGTCGTCTTTTTGATAACGCAGTATTTTTTATATTTATGTTGCTTATTCAGTAGTAGTACTTGAAGTATCTATTCCCAAATGTTCTTTTAATATTTGTTTGTTTTCCTCAAGAACTTCTTCATCTAGCTGAAAATAATAAGCATCTGTCCAAAGATCGTTACCAGTTAAATTTAGTGACTCAATATCTAAATCACCGGAAGTACCATAAGAAACGAAACTTTTCATTTGATCAAAAGTTAAGCTAGTCGACATATTATCACCAACTGCTTCGATAACATTATCATATTTAAACACAGAGCTTAATGACGTCGCTTTCGCTGCAATGGCTTTTATAACTTCCTGTTGTCTCTTTCCACGTTCAAGATCACTATCTAACTTTCTTGTTCTTGCTACTGCTAATGCTTCCTCACCATCAAGTTCTTGTTCGCCAGCTAGAAGATGGATAGCATCCTTTTCATCATCTGAGTTGGATTCAGAGAACTCATATGGTACATCAAAAGTAATACCACCTAATTCATCAACCACGTCTACAAAGGCGTTAAAGTTTAAACGAACGTAATAATCAACTGGTACGTCAAGAAGATATTCTACTGTTTCAATTGTTGCAGTTGCTCCACCAAAAGCGTGAGCATGTGTTATTTTGTCTTCATATCCAACTTCAGGAATATATACATAGGAATCTCTTGGAATACTTAGTAATTTCACACTGTTATCATCCTTGTTTAAGGTTGCCAAAATTAATGCGTCTGAGCGAGAAGCACCGCTATTGCTTTCTTCACGATGTTCACTATCATCAACACCAATAAATAGGATAGATACATGGTCTTCAGCCGGATCAACAGCTTCTTCACGTAACTCGGATTTTTCTCTTCCATCACTTTCATATGAGTTAGCAGCTGTTGTTTCTGCTTTATTAACTAAGTTTACTGCATAAACAGTAGATCCAATTAATAAAAGAGCTAATGGAACTAGGATAAACAATAACCTTTTACGTTTTCTGGATTTTTTATTATTTTTACGTTTTTCACTACGTATATTTGTGTCGTTTTTTGACATTATATATCCCCTCAAGTTTTAATTTATAAACTATCTTTCATTCTACTATGAAATGACAATAAGGTAAATCAGATTATTTAAAAATGTTGTATATTTTTATCGTTTTAATAAATATTTTTAATTCTAAATATTTATTCGATAATTTATAATATCATAAAAAAGTGTCGAATTCTTAGCCTGTATACTGCAATTATATTTGAGAGTATGCTATTATATATTATGATGCAGAAAAGTTAAATTATATGCTAGAAAATATTCACTTGCATAAATGATTATAGGGAATAAACAATAAAAGTAGTTATTGAGAAAGGAAAGAATAAAATGAAAATAGTAGTAGCTGGAACAGGATACGTTGGTTTGTCCAATGCGATCCTATTAGCACAAAACAATGAAGTAGTTGCGTTAGATATTATTCAAGAGAAAGTGGATTTAATTAACAATAAAAAGTCTCCAATTGTTGATGAGGAAATTCAGACATATTTGGAAACAAAAGAGTTAAATCTAACTGCGACAACAGATACAACAGAGGCATATAAAAACGCGGATTTTGTTGTTATTTCAACGCCGACTAATTATGATGCAGAGAAGAATTACTTTGATACAAGTACGGTGGAAAAAGTTATATCTACAGTTTTATCCATCAATCCTAATGCAACGATGATAATTAAATCAACTGTACCAGTTGGTTATACATTAGAAACGAGAGCGAAATTTAAAACAGAAAATATTATCTTTTCTCCTGAATTCTTGCGAGAAGGTAAGGCGCTTTACGATAATTTATATCCTTCACGCATTGTTGTTGGTGAGCAATCAGAAAAAGCTAAGACGTTTGCTAATTTGCTTGAACAAGGTGCTTTGAAAGAAAATATTGATGTGCTTTTAACTAACTCAACGGAAGCAGAAGCAATTAAATTGTTTGCGAATACATACCTTGCCATGCGTGTTGCATTCTTTAATGAATTAGATACATATGGAGAAGTGAGAGGTTTAGATACGAAGCAGATTATTGAAGGTGTGGGACTTGATCCACGCATTGGTACACACTATAATAACCCTTCATTTGGTTATGGTGGATATTGTCTACCGAAGGATACAAAACAACTTTTAGCTAACTATGAAGATGTACCAAATAATATTATGGCAGCGATAGTTGATGCTAATAGAACAAGGAAAGATCATGTTGCTAATAGCATTGTTGCAAAGAATCCTAAAGTTGTTGGTATATATCGTTTAACAATGAAGACAGACTCAGATAACTTTAGACAATCAGCGGTACAAGGTGTTATGAAGCGAATTAAAGCTAAAGGAATTGAAGTTGTTGTATACGAACCAGTAATGGAAGAAGAAGAGTTTTACAATTCTAAAGTAATGAAAGACTTTGATGAATTCAAAAGCCTTTGTGATGTGATTGTTGCAAATCGTTTAACAGAAGAATTGAAAGATGTAGCTAATAAAGTTTATACACGCGATTTATATAGTAGAGATTAATAAAAAGAGGCTGGGACATAACTAGCCAAAATAACGAAAAAGATTCCGATCATCTTAGGAAGATGGTCGGAATCTTTTTTTGTTGGATTATTTTCAGGATTTGTTGGACCATGCGCATGCTTAGCCGTGTACTTTCTCAAGTTCACCGCCATGAATGCAAATCCTAATTCATTTTCCACTTTCTTCTTGCCTCTTACTGACATACGAGTGAAACGCAAATTAGCCTTCAAAAAT
>NZ_QJSK01000037.1:0-8433 GCF_003426095.1 Paraliobacillus sp. X-1268 | reverse complement strand
AGTACACGGCTAAGCATGCGCATGGTGCACCAAATCCTGAAAATAATCCAACAAAAAAAGATTCCGACCATCTTCCTAAGATGATCGGAATCTTTTTCGTTATTTTGGCTAGTTATGTCCCAGCCTCTTTAGCTATCTTACATTTTAAGAAATTCGGTGTTTACTAAAAGGTAAGATTAAATTTCGGTTATTTGATTGTCTTATTTTAATTTCCCACTGATTTTTCACTTAATACTTTATTGAAATCTAGGCTCTATTCGATGTTTTGTCGCTTGTTCGTAGGAGTAACCTAGTTTGATTAATATTTGTTCACTAAAAGCTTTAGCGCTAAATGTTATACCAACTGGTTTTCCTTCATCTGTATATCCAGCTGGGATTGTAATGGATGGGTAGCCAGCTTTAGCCGGTAAGGAAGCTCCCCAGTTGTTTGGTGAAAGAATTGCATCTAGGTTATGTTTTTCCATAACCGCATCGATCCCTAACTCACGAGAGTACTTCAAATCCATCGCGCGACTTTCTAAATAAGCAGGATCGGTTGGATCATCACTCATTGCCTCTGAATCTTCCAAAAGCTCTTGATTGTATTTTAAAGCTAGCTCGTTATTTTGTTGATTAAATGCGATGATGTCTTTTAAATTTTTGACAGAAACATCTTCTGATACAGTTTTTAAGTATTTGTTAAGGTCATGCTTAAATTCATGTTTCATTACTACCATATCTAGTTCAGGCGTATGTATTTTAATTGGATCAATAATGGTCGCGCCTTGTTGTTTTATAGTAGCGATAGCTTCCTCGATCACAGTTACTTCTTCTTCTGAAAGTTCCGCGAACGTACTTCTATCTATCCCAATTCTACTTCCTTTTAATCCATCTTCTAATAATGAAGATGTATAATCCGTATCATTTCCCGGGAAATTTTTTGTCGAAGAATCAGATTCATCTTGACCAGCCATAACAGTTAACATGATTGCCGCATCCTCAACAGTTCGTGTCATTGGACCTGCTGTATCTTGACTATGTGATATAGGGATAATACCAGTGCGACTAACTAAACCAATAGTCGGTTTTATACCAACGAGCGAATTGCTACTTGCCGGACTAAGAATGGAGCCTGAAGTTTCTGTTCCAATTCCTGCAGTTGCAAAATTAGCTGCAATAGCTGAGCCAGTTCCTGCACTTGACCCACCTACATCAAACACACCAGGATTATATGGGTTAAGTACTTGTCCACCAAGAGAACTATACCCGTTTGGCATTTCGTAAGCCATAAAGTTAGCAAACTCGGTTAAATTAGCAGTTGCTAGTATGATTGCTCCAGCTTCACGTAATTTCTTAACTATAAACGCATCTTCTTCTGGATAGTTATGTTGAAGTGCTAAACTACCAGCTGTTGTAGCCATTTGATCTCTAGTATTGATATTATTTTTAATGATAATGGGAATACCATAAAGTAAACCGTTCGTTTCCTTGCTACGTTCTTTATCAAGTTGTTCAGCAATTGCTAACGCGTCAGGATTTGTCTGGCGAACAGCATTTAGTTTAGGTCCATTTAGATTATGTTCATTAATCTTATCTAGATACAGTTGAACAAGTTGTTTAGATGTTATGTTTCCGTATTCGAGTTCATTTTGGAGCTCTTTAATGGTAGCTTCTTCTATTTTAAAAGACATGCTTATTACTTCCCCTCTTTTGGCTGATTTTCTTCTATTTTAGCATATTTGTCTAGAAAAGGAATTGACTTCACCTTTGTTTCCAATTATTACGGGAAACATGCTATACTGCAGTAACCGTACAAATTAAATACTGACTAAAAGGAGCATTTTTTATTATGTTTAACAATACGATGAAAGATTTTTTGGAAAAGGCTTGGGAGAATGCAGGATTTGATGCGCCAACTCAAGTACAAGAGAAAGCTGTCCCACTAATAATTGAAGGAAAAGATGTAATTGTCGAATCACCTACTGGTAGTGGAAAAACGCTAGCTTACTTACTTCCAATCTTACAAGAAATTGACATACAACAAAAGCAAGTTCAAGTTATTATCCTAGCATCTTCTCATGAATTAGTTATGCAAATTTATCACGAAGTTCAAAATTGGACAAAAGATAGTGATATTTCAGGTATTTCACTAATTGGTGGTGCGAATATTAAACGACAGATCGAAAAGTTAAAGAAAAAACCTCAGCTTATCGTCGGCACCCCTGGTAGGGTACTTGAATTGATTAAACAAAAGAAATTAAAAGTGCATCAAGTTAAAACGATTATTCTAGATGAAGCAGATCAATTACTTGTCCCTGAACATAAAGAAAATCTGTTTACAATTATCAAGAGCACACCGAACGAAAGACAAATGTTATTGTTCTCAGCAACATTACCAGAAGCTTTGGCTCTTGAGGCACAATCATTCATGGTCGATCCGGAAACGATTCGGGTAAATAGAGAGGATGCAGGAACACCAGATGTTACATACAGTTATCTTGTGTGTGAAGCAAGAGATAAAATTGATGTGCTACGAAAAATAGTGCGGAATGAAGAAATTCAAGCATTAGTATTCTTTAGAGACATTGGCAATTTGTCCGTTATGGCCGAGAAGTTGAACTATAAAGGAATGCGTATTGGTGAACTGCATGGTGATCTCAAGAAACAAGAACGTGAAAAGGCAATTCGAGAGTTCGGTAAAAACGAGTTAGAATTATTGTTGGCAACAGATGTTGCTGCTCGTGGGCTTGATATTAAAGATCTTTCACACGTTATCCAAATGGACGTACCTGCCGATTCAAAACAATATATTCATCGAGCCGGTCGTACTGGACGTTTAGGTGCTTCAGGAGAAGGTAACGTACTTTCTATTATCACAACTGCTGAAGAACGTATGCTAAAGTCGATTAGTCGCGAACTAGATATAGAATTAGTAGAAAAGGTTCTACAAAAGGGAATGTTAGTAAACAAAAGATAATAGATTACGCAACTTTTGGAGATTGAATTGGCAAACAATTCTTGGTATAGAAAGTTGAATAGTTTAAAAAAGAGATAATCGCATTACCTATTCGGTGTGCGATTATCTCTTTTTAAATGAAAGTTATTAGCTAATGAGACTTTTTAATTAACTGGCAGTACATACCAAAGAACGCAAAAGAATATCATAACTGTTCCTGCTAGAACAAACACATGCCATAGTGCATGATGGAATTTAAATCCTCTCCAAACGTAAAAAATAGCACCCAATGTGTACAATAAGCCACCTATTACGAGCAAAATGATGCCATTAGGATCTAGTTTTTCCGTTAACGGTCCCCATGTAAAAATAATCATCCAACCCATCACAACATAAAGCATGGTTGAGATAAATAAGAATTTTTTCACGAAATAAATTTTGAATATCGTTCCACCAATGGCAAGACCCCAGACAATTCCAAATAGTGTCCAACCTTGAGCACCTTGTACGACAACAAAAAGAAATGGTGTGTAGCTACCGGCAATAAAAAAATAAATGGAAGAATGATCTAATATCTCAAAAACATCTTTTGCTTTTCCTTCAGGGAAACTGTGGAGCAATGTTGAAGAGGTATAGAGCAGGACCATTGTTACGCCAAATAACGTAAAGCTAATAATATGCCAAGCATTTCCTTCTAATGAAGAAAAAACAATCAATACGACAAGAGCAGCAATGCTTAAAAGCACCCCAATGCCATGTGTTATTGCATTTGCAATTTCTTCACCTTTTGAAAATTTGTGTGTTAATGCCATGAAAATGATCTCCTTCTACATATAATCTATTGCTTATTATGAACTTTTTTTAGGGGAAAACAAGGTACATTTGTCATATCAAAATTTAATTTTAAAGGAATTGTAAATGAATCTTTACAATTATGAGGTTGAACATATAAGCAAATCATTATATGATAATATGCAGATGGATATGGAGGTGTTTTATAATGCTACAAACAGCAATAGAGATGGATAAAGCAGCAATGATTATGAAGTTACTGGGAGATAAAACCCGTTTAACCATGATAAAACTGCTAGAAAATAATGACTGTTGTGTATGTGAATTTGTTGAAATTTTTCAAGCGAGCCAACCAGCAATCAGTCAACATCTTCGTAAACTGCGTGATGTGGGGGTCGTAAAAGAAGAACGACGCGGACAATGGATTTTTTATTCTATTAATAAAGAAAATATATTTTATCCTTTTGTTGAACAAATTCTAAAACAACTTCCAAGTCAAGATGAAAAACTGATTGATTTAGAAAAAAATGGAACAAGAATTACGTGTTGTTAGGGGGATGATACAGTGTCATTATCAGTTATTTTAGCTATATTAATTTTTATTGTAACGCTCGTCTTTGTTATATGGCAACCAAAGGGTTTATCAATTGGTTGGTCTGCTTGTGGCGGAGCAGTTATTGCATTACTTGTTGGTGTGGTAGGGTTTAGTGATGTTATAGAAGTAACAGAGATTGTTTGGAATGCAACACTAGCTTTTGTAGCAATTATACTTATCTCATTGATATTAGATGAAATTGGTTTCTTTGAATGGGCATCACTCCACATGGCGCGTGCTGCTGGTGGTAGTGGAATTAGAATGTTCATTTATGTCAGTATTTTAGGTGCAATAGTAGCTGCCTTTTTTGCGAATGATGGTGCAGCACTCATTTTGACTCCGATTGTATTAGCGATGGTTCGTAATCTTAAATTCAGTGAAAAAATGGTATTTCCTTTTATTATGGCAAGTGGATTTATTGCTGACACAACTTCATTACCATTGATTGTAAGTAATCTCGTTAATATCGTTTCTGCAGATTTTTTCAACATTGGTTTTGTTGAATATGCTTCGCGAATGATTATTCCAAATATTTTTTCATTAGTAACGACAATTGTAGTGTTATTAATTTACTTTAGAAAGAGTATTCCGCGTACATATGATTTGGCTGATTTAAAAGAACCAGTTGAAGCAATTAAAGATTACAAGATGTTTCGTTTGTCTTGGTATGTACTAGCGGTTCTATTGGTTGGTTATTTTATTAGTGAATTTATAGCGGTTCCCGTTTCAATAATAGCTGGGATTATTGCAATCTTCTTCTTATTTATGGCTAGAAATAGTAAGGCAGTAGATACGATGGCAGTTGTAAAAGGAGCTCCATGGGCTGTTGTGTTTTTCTCAATAGGTATGTATGTTGTCGTATACGGATTACGGAACGCAGGTTTAACAGATGTGTTAGCCCAGCTTATTCAAGCAAGTGCAGAAGAAGGTTTGTTTGTAGCAACTATAGCTATGGGTTTTATTGCCGCGATCCTGTCATCTGTTATGAATAACATGCCGACAGTATTGATAGATGCTTTGGCAATTGCAGAAACAGATACTTCTGGTGTCCTCAGAGAAGCGCTAATCTATGCAAACGTTATTGGTTCTGATTTAGGTCCAAAGATTACACCAATTGGTTCACTAGCTACACTTTTATGGTTACACGTATTAGCACAAAAAGGCGTGAAAATATCTTGGGGCACGTATTTTAAAACAGGAATTATTCTTACTGTGCCAATACTGTTTATTACCTTAATTGGTTTATATCTAACACTACTACTATTTTAAAAGGGGATTGATTATTATGTCTAAAAAAACAATATATTTCTTATGTACAGGTAATTCTTGTCGGAGTCAAATGGCTGAAGGTTGGGCAAAACACTATCTTGGAGAAGAGTGGGAAGTGAAGAGTGCTGGAATTGAAGCACATGGACTTAATCCAAATGCAGTTAAAGCAATGAAGGAAGTCGAAATTGATATTACAAATCAACAGTCAGAGATTATTGATGCTACGTATTTAAATAACGCAACGATGGCTATTACATTATGTGGTGATGCAGCGGATAAGTGTCCGATGACACCGCCTCATGTTATTCGAGAACATTGGGGTTTTGATGATCCAGCAAAAGCAACAGGTACAGATGAAGAAAAATGGCAAGTTTTCCAACTTGTTAGAGATCAAATTGGCGACCGTATTAAACTTTTTGCTGAAACAGGGAAGTAAAAATAAAGCCAGTAGTTGGTTAACTGTATCTTGCAAGAAAAAGGCGAAGTGGGTTTACCGATCCGGTGCATGTACCAGAGGAATAGCCACCTTTGATCAGTTTACAAATCTTTTAGCAGATCATACAATAGTAGAAACATATGACCTTATTGTAATTGATACAGCTCCAACTGGGCATACTTTATTATATTAGACGCTGCACAGGAATACCATAAAGAGATAAGTAGATCTACTGGGGTAATTCCAGAAAGTGTCGAAAGGTTACTGCCAAAACTTCGTGATCCAAAACAAACTGCTGTAGTGAATTTAACGCTAGCAGAGGCACCACCAGTATTAGAGGTAGAACGGTTACAGAATGATTTAATTAGAGCAAATATTATACCGAACTGGTGGGTTATTAATTAAAGTTTAACGCAAACAGAAACTACTAACCCTATCTTAGTTGGCAGAGCGAATGCTGAATACCGATGGATTGCAAAAGTACAAAAGACGTTAACGCGAAATAGTGAAATTGTTCCTTGGATTCGTGAGGAAACAAGCGGTTATCAGAATGTAAAAGATTTTGTGTTAAATTAATGAAATGAAAACCTAAAGAGGTGAAGAAGAATGGAAAAAGTAGTAATACTAGGAACAGGCCCAGCTGGCTTAACTGCCGCTATCTATTTAGCAAGAGCGAACATGAATCCAATTATTATTGAAGGTACAGAGCCGGGCGGACAGTTAAGTTTAACCACTGAAGTAGAGAACTTTCCTGGTTTCATTGATGGTGTAATGGGTCCTGAATTAATTGAGAATATGAAGAAACAAGCTGCAAAGTTTGGTGCTGTATTTCGAAATGGTTGGGTAACGGGTGTAGATTTCTCAGAGAAGCCTTATAAGTTGAAAATGAATGGAGCAGAAGACATAGAGACAGAAGCATTAATTATTTCAACAGGTGCAACAGCTAAAATGTTAAATATTCCTGGTGAGAAAGAAAATGTGGGACGTGGTGTAAGCACATGTGCAACTTGTGATGGCTTTTTCTTTAGAGGTAAAAAAGTTGTTATTATTGGTGGTGGAGATTCTGCTATGGAAGAAGCGAATTTTTTAAGTAAATTTGCTGATGAAGTTGAAATAGTCCACCGTAGAGATGAATTGCGTGCATCTAAAATAATGCAAAATCGAGCAAGTGAAAACGAGAAAATAAGTTGGAATTTAAATAAAACACCAGTAGAAGTTATTAGTGAAGGCAATAAAGTATCGGCTTTAGTTGTTAAAGATAGCAATACTGGTGAAGAAGAAACGGTTAAAACAGACGGTATATTTATAGCAATTGGGCATAATCCGAACACAGACTTTTTAGACGGAAAAATCGATACGGATGAAACAGGCTATATTCAAGTTGTGCCTGGAACAACTGAAACAAATATCCCTGGAGTCTATGCTTGTGGCGATGTGCAGGATAAAAAGTATCGTCAAGCCATTACTGCAGCTGGAACTGGCTGCATGGCTGCACTAGATGTAGAAAGATATTTAGAAGGAAGCAGCGTTCAAGATTGGAGTCAAACGCTTTAAACAAAATCGTCTGATCCTTTTTCAATGAAAGAGGATCAGACGATTTTTTGTTTTTAATCAGTCAACTTTCGCACTATAAAACAGGCACTTAAGTTTTGGTATAACAAGAAAGTCGAACAATTCAAAATAGAAATTGACTTCACGCTTCTTTGGTAATCTGTCCGTTTGATCTGACGCACTTGAGAGAAACTCCGCGGTAAGAGAAGACTCTTACCCGTTACATCAGTAAATGGATTCGCTTTCCGTGGGCACAGTCTCAGCTAACTTGGATAAGCAAAAGTCGCTTTCCGAGTGGATCTTCAACTTGTGGGATTGCGATTACTCATCCCACCCTAAAACATTTGCTGTTCCCACAGGAGTGTCATCCATTTGCTTCCTTCACTGAATTGAACTTAAAAGTAACATAAACTACGCTATCTATTGACTTCTATATTCATATTAAGCTTATTACAGTGTTAAGCTATATGGAATAATATCTGAAAAGGTCTGTTATCGTTAATAAATCACTATCAGTTTCAACAATAAACATTACGCAACTAGCGATGAAAATCCACTGCGACTCCTGCGGGAACAGCACGGTCTGAAGATCCACTTCATAAAGCGTTTTTTGCTTTATGAAGTTAGCTGAAGACGTGCCCCATAGCCGTCAAGCTAAGCACTACGGTTTAAAGAACTAGAAAAATACGATACCCTAACGGATAAGAAATAGTTATTTGGAGGGGATGTCGATGTATTTCAAGAAAGAAATGGAGCCATTTATTCAAGGCATTCATCAAGTGTTATCAGTCTCTGAGGTGCGTCAATGGGCGCGTGAAATAGGCTTTGTTCAACGCCAAAATAAATTAAAGCCAG